>JAFDZU010000034.1 GCA_018266765.1 Bacteroidota bacterium | reverse complement strand
CATCATACTTTTTGATACACAGCTGGTTTTTACAAAATTAGTTTATGAATAAAGTTATGGCACTTGTAAAAAATACCGTAACTTCTCTGTGAACTATGTGCCTATGTGGTTTAAAAATTTAACGACGTACTAGCATCGGCTTGACAACCGCGCTTTTGGCTGTGCGAATGCTCACAAAGTAGAGTCCACTCACCAAATCTGATACATCTATCGAATACTCCGAACCAACATGAGCAGATCGCTTCACTTCTTCACCTAATGAATTCACTATCCGAACCGATGCAATACCCTCTACTCCCGATAGAGTGAAACTTGTCGAAGTAGGATTCGGGAAGAGGCGGATGCCGTCAGATTCTGCTGACTGTTCGTTTACTCCTGATACTTCGGGCAATGTCAATCGGAAAATCCTAAATGGTTGACCAAGTATCCAACAGCGTTTTGGTGTTGGATAAGAAAGTTTGTAGAATTCCCTATGAAATCCTCTTGTATCGCCGGAGTAATTAGCAACTTTCCAAGTATCTCCTGCGTTATCTGTATAATGAATAAAGGTTAGTCCAATAAAACTAAATGTTGCTAAAATTACACCATGCTGTTCATCTGAAAAATCTAAATCTGTTAAGGAACCTTTGTTCATTGAATATGCGGGTGAAGCATGGTTATATGGTTCTTGCCGAAACCACGTTTTACCTCCGTCAATTGTATGAAAATACGTTTGAACATTATTGGAATCCGATGATGGAGCTTCTATGGCTATTGAACCATGCAGAGTATCCGAAAACACCAAAATTGTATTGAGACTGGATAAATATTCCCCTGCTTTCAAAGGCGGTAACGATTGTTCTTCCCATGTCGTTCCTCCGTCGCTTGTATGGAGAAGTACGGGAAACCGTGTTTTTAATGCCATATTCCTATATCCGTACATCCATCCCTGCAACGGTGATTTGAAAACCATAGAATAATAGAGGTCATTGTCGGCTCCTGCGATTTTTATTGTTGTCCATGTTTTCCCAAAGTCATTTGTTCGTAGTACTAATCCTGTCTCTGATGCCGGAAGATTTTGATTGTAAGTACTAAACCACATTGTTTTACTGTCACTGAATGTTAAAGTACGAAATCCAATTATAAATTTGTTGGAACTATCTCCTAAGGGATACATTTCATTCCATGTTTGTCCTGCGTCATTACTCAAAAGTACCATTCCCGAATCTCCCAAAGCACCATAAATGCTATTATCGTATATTGTGAGCTTTCTGATTCTTCGTTCAGTTCCTGTTTGTAGAGTTTTCCATGTATCTCCACCGTCAATTGTTTTTAATATCTCTCCGCCAAATCCCGCCACTAGTCCGATATTATTATCAATAAATTTTATATCATCGTACCCGGTAGAAAGTACGTATCTTCTTTCGTTAATATAATTGTATATTCTCCCGTTGTTTCGTTGGTAAAGGTTAAATTTCCAATGAATACCGCCATCATCAGAGATGGCTATTATTGGGGTTTTATCTTCTAAAAAATCCGAACCAACAGCAAATATTTTAGTTGGACTCACGGCAAGAAAATCAAAGAAAACCGGTAGAGTTGTTCGCTGTGCTACTGTATAAGAAGTAATAGTATCTTGTGTTTTCCATGTTTTACCGCCATCAATAGTCCATAATACTGACGTTGACGGATACGAAGCCGTACGCAAAGTACCACCGATAAATCCTACTGATGAGCTAAGAAAATAAATACGTTTAAAATGACCACCAGCAATTGGTGGAAGTGTTGTATAATATTTTTGCCATGTTTCTCCTGCATCGGTGCTTCGAGCGGTAAAGTTATAACTTCCGACAGCTATAACGGTGGTGTCATTTGCCCAATCTACAGAAGCAATATATGAGAAAACAGTTGAATCGCTAAATACCTTGTTCCAACTTTGTCCGCCATTTTTAGTTTGGAGAATTAGTCCGTTTTCACCAACTATAACCCCTTTATTTATACCATGAAATTTAATTGCATTTAGATTACCGGAGTAACCACTGACTTTGCTATTCCATGATATACCTTTATCTGTAGATTCGAGGATAGCTCCCTTGCTTCCAACTACAATTGCCCGATTCCCAAGTATCGCAATACTCCGTAACGTATCTTGTACACCCGATGGTTGTAATTGCCATGAAACTCCTGCGGTAGTTGTTCGGTAAATAATTCCGTCTGCTCCCACGGCAACGCCAGTAGAAGCATCAAAAAAAGCGACCGCAAGAAACTCTTTCTTCGTTCCTGTAGGTACAAGAGTCCATGTAGTAAAGCCATCAGAAGTGGAGAGAATAGTACCATAATCACCAACAGTAACACCGATGTTTTCTGTGGTCATGGCAATTGCATTGATATTGAGTCCTAAATTGGGAACATTCAATTCCTCGAAATTTAGTTGTGCTTTGGCTGGCAGAACTAAAACAATAAAACTGCAAATAAGTATAAGTCTGAGTAGAATAAGTTTTTTCATAGCTTGTAGTTAATAATTATGATACAAAAAGAATAAAAGCAAAATTACTTTATGTATTGTCATTCTAAATGAGGAATAAAATCAACTGTGTTGTGCTGTCTAAATTATTCGATTTAATTATTCTAGTCATTCACTCAGAATGACAAATACATAAGATTTAAAGTATTATTGATTACAACGTGGAAAACAAGTAAAGTTATTAGATACAACACAAGTATTTGGACTTGGCGGCGGCGGCTGTACTTCGTCTTCTATAATCCTGTCTTCGGGATTACCGGGAACATTAACATCTTCACATATCTTATAAGTTCTTGTGCAACAGGTTGTTACATCACAGTTTGATACAGAAATATAAGGGGTAACTCCAGTCGGAACTTGACCTACATAGAATTCTATTCCATTCGATGCACTAATAGGAATTGTGTGATGTTGTACCCCGCCATTTGTTGGGGTACCTTCATCCCATTCAATAGACAATAGGAAACAACTTGCCGCAGTCATCAAAACAGAAGCAAAACTATTAGGGCAACAATACGGAGGACATATAATATCATTAAAGCCAAATTTATTTAACCTTTCTCTGTAAAAATCTGAAATTAACGCAGGGTAAAGTCGTGAATGTAACGATTGCATTTTTGCCGAAAAGTTAGGATCATTATAATCTAGCGGACATTGAGAAATTCCCACCAAAATTTCCACAACTCAAATTCATATTTACCATCGCATATTCGCCACCGAAAATCAACATGTACTGTGGTAGTACAAGGTATTGAATATGTATATGGAGGAACACCTCCTATTGTTTCTGTTACCATAAAATCTGTAATAGTAAAGTCAGTAATATATTGCCATTGTGTAGAAGTTGTACAATTAATACTACCACAATTAGGCCAATAATATTGAGAAAAAACAGGTTGTGTTGATAAACCAACAACAATAAAGGCACATAAAAATATAATATTCTTTTTCATAGAAATAACTTTCAAAAATAAAAAAATAAGAAGGGATAAATTAAACAGTACCGAGATAGTAAAATGATTATAGGTGGGGGGCGAGCGTCCGGTGCAAAAGTAAAACTGCACAGAAAAACCGCAGAGCGTAGCAGAGCGTGTGAATGATGGACTACAAATTACGCATACCAACCTTCATGGTAAAAGGATGTAGAAAACTATTACGCGAAATTAGATAACTTGAAAATAGATTGCAAGAAAAAAATGAGTGGTTACGAAAATAACTATTGTTATATCTCTTTTAATACGTTAGCACATACTCCAACAGACATTGACCTAAGCATCCAAGAGTTTCGGCAGAGATATTTTCGATAGTATCGTGTGTGGTGTGCCAGTATTTTCTTCGTGGATTCGTTACGTTTTGCCCGACAAGATTTACGTCTATAATATCAATCGAGGGAATTCCTGCTTGAATCAACATATCATGGTCATCGCTCACACCATTTCCATTTTCGGGTAGGAGATATTTGCAGTTTCTACTGTAAATAAAGTCCAAATTTAATATAAAGTTACCGCACTATCACCACCATCCCGACCCGCTCGAACATACCCGCACTCATCCGACAAAAATATACGCCTGTCGGCACATCGAAATCTAATCCGTATTCGCCGGCTTCTAAACTGCCGCTGACTAATACTTCTTTCAAACTGCCAATATTATCATAGAGTTCTATGCGGACATTGCCCGACAAACCCACGCCGAAATTTACTCCGTTTTCTTTGGTGGTCAGGAAGTAATTCTTGCCGGTACTGCTGACCATGCGGATTCGTTTACCACAGTATTCACCGAGTTGGAGCAAGTTGCCGAGTGATGTAACCGTTTCACAATGCTGAAATTCGGCGAAATCTACCGTTAGTTTTATTGGGAATGTTGT
>JAFDZU010000033.1 GCA_018266765.1 Bacteroidota bacterium | reverse complement strand
TATAATAAATTTGGATATGTAATAGTAGAGGATATTCAGATGTGCATGAATATAAAAAAAGACCTCATGGAAACAAATCCATGAGGTCTTTAATTTTAAAAGGATTAAAGTATTATTTCACTACATTGAGCTGTTGCACAAGAGTTGCGCTTGCTGTTTTGAGAGTGAAGAAATATGATCCCGATGCCAAACTCTCAACATTGAAATTAAGAGTATGGTCGCCTGCTCCGAAGAGCGTATTCGTTGTAACGAAGCCAATTTCTTGACCGGTTGCATTGTGAAGCGTAATCGTTACAGCTTCTTCGCTTGGAAGAGTGAACTTTAATGCTGTTTCACGAGATGCTGGGTTTGGCGAAGGAAGTTCAAATATGAAGCCGTTGTAGGCAACAGGTTCGACACCCGACGCACCCGAAACTGAGAAGAGAGGAGAACGAGTATATTCCATTTCGTTATCACCCGGAAGGAAAGCACGGAGCATTCCTTGAGTAGTTGGTAACGCTGGAACTGACCAATCCCAGAATCCTTTTACTGCTTCGTTATTTTGTTTTACAGGTATCCAAGTAGTACCACCGTCTCTGCTGAATTCCATATCGAATGCCGTTACACTGTTTTCAACTGCCCAACGGATTCTGCTTTGAACGCCGACTTTCAATACTTCTGCCGCTTTAGGATTCACAAATTTGAGTGTACCTGCAAGAACTTTGAATTCATCCGAACGGCTTATTTCTTCGCCATTGTCGGCTTCGACCATACGTACCATTGCTTGTTTGGAATTAACCGTTGGAACTTTCCAACCGAGTGTTCCGGTAGAAGCATTGGTAACTGTTGTAAGCGTTGACCAAGTTTTTCCACCGTCAGCAGTGAATTCAAACTTAACATTACCTACGTTTTGAGCTGTCCATTTGATATTATCTGTGCGACCACCTACATAAATTGGATCGGGCTGTGCCGGACGAGTAATTGATGCAAGGGCAGGAGCAATTGCAAATGTATTATCACTTCTGTCAATTTCATATCCTGATTCTTTATCTACAACACGAATAAGACATTTATCTGCTGTTGTATTCGGCAATGACCATTGTGCGGTTTTATCACCAGAAATCGCTGTTCCGAATTTCACCCATGTTGAACCGTTGTCAATTGAATATTCAAGAGTTACATCTGCTGTTCCTGTAGCATTCCATTGAACTGCATATTTGCGACCTGAACGCCATTTTTCGCCGCCGTTTGGAACGGTAACACTTGCTGTATAGCTTAATACAGGAGGAATTGGTCTCCAATCGCCGTTGTCTGTGATATTTTCGCGTGAAGTAGAATATACTGCACGATTCCAATGCCATGTGAACACAACAGGACGATTAGGATTTTTAATTTTAAAACGGAGTGTTCCAAGATATGTATTTGTATTTGGTACAGTTAAACCTGTTTTGCTTGAAAGCGGAGATGCATCATAACTAATTTCGATAGTACGCATATCAGCAATTGCACTTTCTGCACCAAGAGAAGGAGCTGATTTTGCAACGCCGTCATACCCTAAGTCAGTACGATTGCTAAATGGAACTTTGTCCACACCTTCGTAGGATACATAATCAACAACATTAGAATTATAACCAAGACCAATAGTGGTATTTGCCATATTCCATGTACTACCTGTATTGCGGATGTACACAGGTACATCTACATAACTTCCTGTTTTAAGAGGAGTAGCCGAAACAACATAGCTAATCGTCGAACCAAGTACATCAGCTTCTTTTGATTTATGTGAAGACGTATTTGATGTAGCCATTCCTGCTTTTGCTGCTTCGTTGAATATCTTTGAAAGTTCAGGGTCTTCGTCTGAAATTACGTCGAATACACCTAATTTTTGTCCTCCACCAGCCGCCATTTGGACGGGAGTTGAATTTGCTATAGGGAATGCAACTTGGAAAATTGACGATACTCGTCCGAAATTTCTATCTACGATTGTACGGTCGGTTGCATTTACTGTATTGTCACCACTTACGTCAGAGCGTACAAGGTTTGTACCGTTATCAGCACGAACTCTTACACGATCAGCCGCATTGATTTGTCCGTCTTTTACAACATCTCCACCAACCATTGCTGCTAATGGATTTACCGCTGTACCAAGTTGTCCGTCATTAAATATCAATCCGGTTGTTGAATATCCGGCGTTGGTATTTGTGAACATTGCACTTCCATACGCAGAGTAAAGACTCCGTGTATAAGTAAATGTTTGAGCGGCGGGATATGCACCTAATGCTGTATATCCGAAATAATTACCAACTGTTGGGTTATATGATGCCGAAGTCATTACATTGTTATTTGTTCCATCCCATGAAAGGAAGTCCCAACCTGATTCAACCGGCCAAGTATCAAAGTTATCACCTGTGAAAGCAAATGTAGCAGGGAAACGTGACATGATAGGAAGGTGATTGATTTGGTCAACCACAACCCAGTACGAACCATTATTCAAATTTGTAAAGATGAACGGAATATTTGCAAAGTCTGAAGCGGCACCCGGAGGTCCGATGTTTTCTTGGAAAACAGGTCCTGCAGGAAATGCGGCTGTTGGATTAAGCTGACTATACCCGGGTCCTATATCTGATTCTGCACTGTCGGCAATTGTACCTACTGTACCTGCATTATCTTTATAGAGCTTAATTTTAACACCACCACCTAAGTAGGTGCTTGGAAGATTAACAGGAATTGTAGTTGCCGCACCAAGATGACGACCTTCGAGTAGTGCTCGAACAGTAAAATTACTATTTGGTACTACTGTAAATAGTGGGCTTTCGCCTTGACGTGAAATCTGAACAGTACTTGGAAGAGTATAAGTATAACTTAGTCTCAATCGAGCATTGCTCAAAGCAGAAGTTAATTTTGTTTGTCCTTGGGGAGCAGGGTCATTGTAAATTCCGTCATTATCACCGTCAGGATCTGCTGTATTTGGAATAAACTGTCCTGCAAAGCGTGGAGCATTACCTGCAACAAGACCTGCTATAGGGAATACATAGCTTGAGGTAGTAACAGCACTGAGTTCAAATGAACTTGTTTGAGCAATATCCCAATATGGACTTCCCACGTATTGATATGGCGATACTAAAATATTACCACCACCATAGAGCGAGAATTCAAGCGAAGGTGCAATAGGACCTGCCGTCAAACCTTCGAAGAAACCATTGAATAGACTTGTCGGTGCATTTGTTCCTGCATCATAGTCAAAACCAATCCAACGTACAGTAGTATTTGCAGATGTTGCTTGTACTTTTTGGCGGAATATCGGCTCAACAATTTTTGCATACGGAATTACCGGAACATAGCATAAGCCGGTTTGATAGAAATTAGCACGAATAATAGGATTCGTTGATGGCAAAGAACGCCAGTAACCTGTTCCAACAGGGCCATTAACAAAAGTGCCACCATTGAAGTCAAACGATGCAACAAGATTAGTCTGATAGGTTGCGGTCATATTGCTTGCACGAACACCTGCCGCACCTTGGATAAAGGTCGCAAGGTCAGGAATAGCAGCAGGTATGACTAAAGTTCCACCGGGTGTTCCATTCCAGAAACGAATTTCTTTGAATTCACCAATAAAACTTTTTGCAGTTGTACCGGGTTGATAGCCGAGGAATGTCGGGTATGTATTTGTTGTATTCAGGGTGATATTTGAATCAATTGCTTGAGAATTCTGTTGATTACCGTCAATAAAAAATTGAACGGTTGCTGTACCAACACCACCATTACGGTTGAAGTTCACTGCTACATGTGTCCATGCAGAATCAAGTTCGACAGAGTTTGGACGTACTAATAATTTAGTAGTATCGCTTGTTGCTGTAGAAGTTCTTCCTGAAGTGTCTGTAATTGCAAACTGCAATTGACCTGTAGAAAGCAATCTGAATGAATAATGAGGTTTAGAACTGCTTGCTGTATCAATCTTTGTAATTATAGGGAAATACTGTTCTGCCGACGTCGGGAAACGATATGGGCGAATCCATGCTTCAAAAAGAGCTGTATTGCCTGTAATATTCATGTCGCTTCCGGCAGGAATTTCAATACGGCTGTTTGCTGTTTTTTGTAAAGAAAAATAAGGAGCAACCCAAACCGGAGCAGAAATGCTTGTAAAGTTTTGGTCAACAACACTTCTTCCTCGTAAACGAACGATAATTTGTTGAGAATAATTAATAGTTCTAATATCAGCACCAACTCCGTCATCGGGAGTAGCACCATTATTATTATAAGGATTCCATGTAGCCACATTTTGCTCTAAATCAACTGCACCACCGGCAGGGCCACCAAGATTATCTGTTACCAATAAACCTGCGGCATCACGTGCATACGTCCATGTTGTACCTCCATCTGTACTAAATTGAATATCAATATCAGCTGTACCATCATTAGAACCATCGGTTGATACAGTACCGAAACCATAACCAAGCCAACGAACTTCGGTTGTAACACCATTACGGTTTGTAATACCTTCACAACCGGTTGGTGATGTAAGGCGAATATGCGGTAAGTCAGGACGGAAACGAGTTTGAGCATTATTTACCACACCACTCAAATAGTATTGTGCCGGGTCATTACCTTGTTGGTATGTTGCGTCGGAAGCACCGTCTGTACGGCTACCTTCGAGGCGATAATACAAGTCAAGCGCAGAAAGTACATTACCAGGAATTGCATTTGTTAAAGGATCAGGAATTCCTGCTACTCTCTGGCGAATTTGCGCTTGAGTAAGAGCTACACGCCATACTCTTGTACCTTTGAGACCGGCATGTAGATAGTCTCCACTTTCAATACTAATGTTAGGATTAACACCAACCCAAATAGGGAAATTAGTAGCAACGCCATTCATACCCATACGAATATCTGGAGCTTGAGTGTTTGTAACACGTTGAATAAGTTCACCATTCACATAGAGTGAAACGACATTATCTGCAACAGTTGCCGCAACATGCGCCCAATTACCACTGTGAGCAGCACCAAGAGGATAGGCATCACTTGCTACAAGCAAAGAATCATACGCAACTATTTTTGCGATATAACCATTCGGGCCGCGTCCGTTAATTTCACGAGCGCGAAACGCAGGATAGCGTCCATCTTTCAAATAGAGCATCCATTGTCCTTCTTCTGCACCAAAAACAGGGCCTGCACTCGAAGCAACAATACCTGTTTCTGAACCTGTTGGTTTATATTCATTAAGATTAATCCAAGATTCTACAGTTAACTGTGTAGAATTACTGTAATTATTTCCACTTCTGAAATATTGATTTGTGCCATCTAACTGAGCAAAAAACAGACGACCAATGACAAAATTTGTATCACTTGCATCGCTTATTCCTGCGGCATCATCGGCACGTGTTGTTATATCTGCTGTAAGACCGGCAAGTAATTGACGAATTCTCAATCGTGCTTGTTCCGAACGGCTTGGGAAAGTCGGGTCAGGCTGCCAAAACACACGAACTGCATTGCGCAAACGTGCTTGTGAATTAAGTTGATTACCGTTCATATCGGTAATAGTATAAGCCGCCGCATTATTGGGATTGTTTATTTCACCACTTACTTGTGATATACCAACTAAGTTAGAAGTTGTAATTGTTTCTCCAACTCGACCAAGTTCTGTCCAAGAAGTTCCACCATTCAATGAATAATCAAAAGCATAGCCAAGATTAGGATCAACAACGGCAGGAGTATATACTGTGCGGTCAATACTACGCTCAAAGAAAATTGCGTAGCCATTATTAGCTGCGGCAAGTGGAGTATTTAATGAAGTTCCAAGATATGGAGCTCCTGTACTGGCACCACGATCTCTATCCACTACTTCGGATGGGCCGTTTGGATTGAGTACCGTAATACCTATAACGGTAAAGCTAGCCGGATTGACAAATGAAACTTGAGATTCGATGTCATTGCTATCACGGTCGAAAATACGAATGTCCCCAGCATCTGTGCGTGGATTCCAAGCGATACGTGTTAAACTGTCAGCAGGAATAGCTATATTATTAATATCGAACACTAATCTTCCCAAGAATGTACCGCGTCCTGTGCTTGACGGAACTATTCCGCTGAGTCCAAGAGTTGCAAGATTCACTTCGAGAGAATAAATAGCATCGGAAGCATTACCATACGCTTGTGTAGTAGGATCAGAATAACCGTTTGTTCCCACACCTGTATTTAATGCCACTCCNNTAAATAATAGAATCGGTTGTAGCTGTTGTAGGGTCCGGAAATGCTGCCGGAACATTTGGAGTGAGATACGTTGAGTTATAATGGATGGCAAGGGAAGCCGAGCCAAGCCGAGTTGTGTTCGACGCTGAAACAGATTTCAGCCATACTTCAACATGTATCTGGTCGTAATGCCGCCTCTGACGAAGAGTAGCAATATAGTTCTGTGCGTACGACTCAAGAGCACCCGCACATATTGTCAAAAAGACAAAAGCCGCAAAAGCAAAGGCGCGAATCGTAGTTCGTCTGCTGTTGCAACGCGTAGAGCAAATCATAAAACCTCCATGAAATAAATTAAGTTAAATGCCACATCCTGTGGAATTAGAAAAAACTATAGTGCATTGTATCGGCACTAATTAAAAAAACTTTACATTATTATTCAACGAAAGATTCGTACAACCATCATACCAAAGACAAAAAAGGTACGAAAACAAGGATTCCACGGTTAATTGATGTAGATATATAGCCGTCTGAAGAATTGTAGCCCGAATCAAGAGAGTAGAAATAAAGAGGTAAGTAGTAATTAATGTTTACCTGAATATTTCAGTTATTCAATTGGAAAATATTGGTTTTATTCTACGGTTTTGAGTAGTTTTGGTTTGAGGTTTATATCATCATCAACCCACGGTGCGCGTTCGAGGCGCATAGATTCGTAGCCGAGGCGTTTTGCTACAACCCTAAAAGAGAACTCGGCAGATGTGAGTTCTCCTCCGCGCGTGCGAACTTCAAAAGAAGTAGCCGTGCGATTTGATACATAGAGTTCTGTGTCGGTGTATGATTGAAGGAATACATGATAGGGCTGGCTTGTATTTACTGTTTCAAGAAATTTTTTATCGAGAGTCATAATAATAGAATTTCCTTCAATTTTCCCGAAACCATAATCGGTAAACCACACCTCACTTGCTTCTTCACAGTATAATGCTCGTGCTCCATCGTTAGTATTTACAACGGCATTTTTCGTTCCGGTAACTTGCAGTCCGACAACCGGCGAGGAAACGAATAAACCTTTGCTTGCTCCTCCATTTCCGAGTAAATATGCAGTCCAGCCCGCTCCTGTATTGCGAACTTCGAGTGCATGAGTATTGGTTGCACCGCTTGTAGTTGTAAAATTAATCAATGCCGCAGTTCCATTGCCGGATTTTGCTACATTGAGAGCATAGCCCGTTCCTGTTTGATTCACTGAAAGTGCATCGCCTGCGCTGTTTGAAATGATTTCTACTGCATTATTATTACCGGTGGCATTATTAACTTGGAATAATCCTGCCTTACCTGTACCGGAAATATATGCTTGAATTGCATTTCCAGAACCGCTTGCGAAAGTTTCTAATGATGGGCCGCTTCCATTGGAGGAAGTATAGAGCGCAGAATTGCTATTTGATGGATTAGAAATAGTAAAATATCCTGCTTTGCCGTTACCGTAGTGCGTTGCTGAAACAACACTTGTTCCGTTGTTAGCGGCTGTGTTTTCAAAACTTGCGGCGTTTCCTGTTCCCGTATTTTTAAGTGAAATTGTTGGAATTGCCGAAGCCGAACTGTCGGAATATGGAAGCAGAAGCCGAGAAGCAGTAGGATTCCCCCATACAATACTCGTTCCATTATATAATACAACCTGTCCTGCTGTAGCCGGAAGCGGGTTAATTTTAGAAAGTGAGATGGTAGAATTAGCAATATCAGCATTTTGGATAGTTAAATCTTGAATTTTTTGGGAAGTTATTGCATCCGTTGCAATTTTGGGTGAAGTAATTGCACCATCATTGATTTTTAGGGAAGTAATTGAATTATCGAGAATATTTGTGTCTTTGATTGCATTGCGGGCAATGCGCGGATTCGGGTATGTGCCTGTGAGGTCTCCGCCTGCCGGGCCTGTTGGTGTAAAAGCAGTTCCAGAAGCAAACTTTGAGGGAGTAATTGCACCATCTTGAATTTTTATGGAAGTAATTGCTCCATCATCAATAAGGTCGGAAGTGATTCCTTTTGGACGAACAAAAAGCGTTACATCACCGTCTAAACCTCCTCCGCCCAAACCTGCACCTGCTAAAACTCCCGTTATATCGCCCTTATTTCCTCCACCTCCGCCGCTTGCGGGAGTGCGCCACTCAACCGTTGTTCCTGTAGAAGTTAGAACTTGTCCATTGACCGAGCCGTCGGGTTTGATCTTTGAAATTGTAATACTGCCATCGGGTATGCTAAGTGATTGAAATGAATAAGGCGAAGCAGTAAGCCGTATGCGAGGTGTCAGTTCTACACCTGTGCTGATGAACTTAATGCTGAGCCAATATTGCTTGTCAAACGGGATGTTTAGCGGAGAATTTACACCTAAAATTACATTAAATAATGAGCGTTCGACGGGGATATTTTGGTTTTCTGACCAAATTGCCGTGCCGCCGGTTTCTTGAGTAAATATCGAAAAACCAAGTGAATACGTGCCATCAGGAATTGGAGTTCTGTCGGGATTAGTAATAACACCTTGATACGTCATTAAGCGTGGAATTTGTCCAAATGAAACAGAAATACCCACAAAAAATAATGCGAGTGCTGAAAGGAATACTAAACGTTTCATGGTAGGATATTATAGAGTTTATATTCTGAGTAATACACCAACTTACAAAAAAGTATTATAAAATATCGGCAATTATTCGTGATTCTTGAAAAATAAACAAATTACACTGTAATTTTTAGAAGACGGAACAAAAATAATGCGAATTAAGAATTAAAAATCAGAATAAAGAGTGTAGCAATGATTCTGCCGAAGAGATGGACGAGTAATTCCTTAATAGAAGGAACTTTAGATGCATTCTGGATGCCGGTTTTTTCTTGTAACCAACTAAAAAATGATTCTATCGGTTGTCTTATTCAACTAACAGAACTATTCCTTAAGTTTTGCATTTCATTGAGTGACGGGTCGTTTCTTTTACGTTGAATTGGTGTATAAATTTGAAGTGTATGTGTAGAAGTAACATCTTCAAAATTATGACATACATATGGTTTATCTCCGTACATAAAAGAGTTTTTATACTCTGGCGACTGTGAACGGAACTCACGTACATCATGCTCTGAAGCAGCTGTAAAACTATTGTGTTCTATCCGTGGCGTTTGAGTGCAGATGAATATCTTTTACTGTTTGAAGATGTTCCATGATACCATATTGATAAATTGTTATGATTTTTTAATCTGTAAATGTAGGTGAAGAATTATCTGTAAAACTCAGCAATGTTTCCAAAGATGACTCTTGTATTCTTGACAAACGATGAGATAGATATGTATAAATTGTTCTTGCTAATCCATAGGTTGTTCCTCTAAATATTATTATCGTTCTTATGTAACAACTATAACCTTTTTTGGGCAACTCAATTTTTAACTCTTAATTCACAACATATATCGTATTTTTGTGGAACATTATCCCCAAACCTCTTTTTATATGAGATGTTGCGCATGAAACATGTAGTACTGTTATTCTTGGTATTCATCAGTATTCTAACTCAGTCGGCAAATGGACAATCCATTTCTCTCTTTGCAATTGATACAACTGCATACCCGACGATAAAAGCAAAATTTTACGCATTTGATAAAGCTGGGAAGTCCATTTCTCTCAATAGTAGCGAATTGAAAGTAATTGAAAATGGTACTCAGCAGACGATTACAAACGTAATCTGTCCTGCACCAATGTCCGCGAACGTACTATCTTCAGTAATAGTTATAGATGTATCCGGTTCAATGTCGGTAGCTCAATTCGGCACTCCAACGATTGACATCGCTAAAGCAGCAGCTCGCACATGGATCACCGCACAACCACAAGCAGAGAGTGAATGCGCAATCACAAGCTTTGATGTAATTAATTATCTCAATCAGGATTTTTCGACCGACCGAACGAAACTTAGCAATGCTTTGAATTCATTACTACCAAAGAATGGGACAGATTATGATGCTGCGATGATCAATCCTATGGCAGGAGGACTACAAATTAGTGCGACAGGAAAGTACAAAAAAGTAGTCTTGCTCATCAGTGATGGATTACCCCAAAATGTACCGCACACCTTGCAGATAATTGAAGAAGCAAAAAAACAAGATTGCGCTATTTATTGTGTGACAATCGGCTTACGGTCACCTCAGTGTATGAAAGATATGTCACTCCAAACAGGAGGACAGTATTTCGACAACATAAAATCTGCCCAAGAAGCCGAGAATGTTATACTGAAAATAATGAGCATTGCGACGGGTGGAGGTCCGTGTATTATTGAGTGGACAAGTGCTGCACGATGCGCAGCAGGTTATACCTCCGCTGAATTAACTTGGGAGAGTCAAAAATCAGTGGTTCAGTATCCTTCCCCCAAAAAATCGATTGCAAAATTAGTTCCTACACCGGCGTGTGCAACATTTAAAAATGGACAGCAAGGAGTGCCTGCGAGTACAACTATTACTCTCACTGCTCAGAATGCAGACTTCGACGTAACCTCAGTTATCAGCTCCAACCCTGCGTTTACTATTTCACCGACTTCATTCAAACTTCGTAAGGGAGAAAGTACTCCACTTACCGTAACATTTACTCCGAAGGATAGTAGTTATGTCTTTGGAAAATTTACGCTTGTTAATAATCTTTGTCCATTGGATCTCTTCGCAAGTAGTGGCTTTGTCGGCAAGAAACCTATCGTATCGACCATCAAAATTACTTCACCACTTGGAGGCGAAAGCTATATTGCAGGAAGCGATACTCTTATTACGTGGGAGGGAATACCGGCAACTGACAGTGTAGTAATCGAATATTCTATTGATAATGGTGCAGACTGGAAAACACTTACCACAACGGCTACGAACCTCAACTATCTGTGGAAAAATATACCGAAGCCGGCAAGTACCATGTGTAAAATACGGATACGGCAGGCGCAATTGACTGCAAATACCAATGCCATCGATACACTGGGACTTACTCTTGGAGATGGACATGGTAGAAGTTTGGTTGACCTTGCATTTTGGAGCCCTGACGGTACAAAAGTTGCGACCGCCGATAATGCAGGGAAAGTAATACTTTGGGATGGTACGACAGGACGCCCGTTTATTTCCTTCATTGGTCATACGAAAGTGATCAACTCAATCACGTGGAGTCCGGACGGATTCAAAGTAGCGACTGCATCCGATGATAATACAGTAAAAATTTGGGATGCCACCGCCGGCAAACTTCTTCTCACGCTTGATGATCAGTGGGGGGTGGCATTGAAAGCAGTTTGGAGTCCGGACGGCTCTAAAATAGTTACGTTAAGCGGAGAATCCGGCAATTTAGCCCTGAAAGCTAAAATTTGGGATGCCAATACCGGCGCGATGCTTTTTGATCTCAATAAAAATGTTGCCCCTCGCCCGATAACTCTCGGTAATTATATCACCTTTGTTTCCTGGAGTCCGGATGGATTAAAAATTGCCCTGGCAATTGGCTCAAGAGATGCTGAAATTTGGGAAGCTGCGTCAGGAAAATATCTGTTTTCACTGTATCATGAGAATTCTATAACTGATATAGAATGGAGCCCCGATGCTACGAAAGTAGTAAGTGCTTCCTACGACAGAACTTCAAAAATCTGGAATGCAGGCAACGGAACACTCCTTTATACTTTAACAGGACACACCGGTATCATTAGTACAGCTCAATGGAGTCCGGACGGCTCGCGGGTTGCGACAGCAGGAGCGGATTGTACAACCAGAATATGGGATGCTTCAACCGGAAAACAACTCGTAAGTTTTTGCATTCTCTATGATTTAGATATTACGAATAACGATGTTAGAGCAATGGCATGGAGTCCGGACGGCTCACAAATTGCGACCGTGTCGAATGAAAACAACGCTTTTCTTTGGGATGCCACTACCGGTGCTATGCTGTTTCATTTTATCGGACCATTCAACAGCATTTCCTGGAATCCGGACGGATACAGAGTGGTGATGAGCATGGATAATACCGCAAAAATATGGGATGCCATGACCGGCAATCTTATCTATGATTTACGAGGACATGGAGGAGCCGTTGATCATGCGGCGTGGAGCCCTGATGGAGCTAAAATAGTGGCAGCATCTCAATACAATTTCCCGATAGTTTGGGATGCAAAGTACGGGCGAGTACTATCTGTCCTTAATGATAAGAATAAGTTCTTGTCGTACAGTCGTTGGTGCGATGCTACATTCAGCCCTGATGGTTCTAAAATTGCAACATCATTGGACAATACGGCGAAAATCTGGAATACGGAAACCGGCAATCTGCTTTTTACCTTACCGACTCACAAAGATAATATCCGTACTGTTGAATGGAGCCCGGATGGCTTAAAAGTAACGACGGCCAGCGACGATAAAACAGCTCGGATTTATGATGCTGCAAAAGGAAAATTACAATTTGAATTGAATGGACATACGGGCGAAGTTCATTCGGCAGTATGGAGTCCGGACGGACTAAAAGTAGCAACGGCAAGCGCTGATAAAACGGCAAAAATCTGGGATGCTAGGAATGGAACATTACTGTATTCCTTACAAGTCCACACTAAAGATGTTATCTCCATTACTTGGAGTCCGGATGGCTCAAAAGTAGCAACAGCAAGTGCCGATAATAATGCGATGATTTGGGATGCTACAAAGGGAGATTTAACTGCTGTCCTTGAAGGTCATACCAAAGCAGTGAATGCAGTAATTTGGAGTCCTGATGGCTCAAAAGTAGCAACAATCGGAGCAGATTCAACCCTTGTGATATGGAAGTCCACGATTGGCTTCCCACTATTTACGCTGAAGGGGCATAAAAATGTGATTAATGATGTATCTTGGAGTCCCGACGGCTCGATGATTGCCACCGCGAGTTCTGATAAAACAGCGCGAATATGGGATGTCT
Organism: Bacteroidota bacterium; assembly: GCA_018266765.1. GTDB lineage: Bacteria > Bacteroidota > Ignavibacteria > Kapaibacteriales > UBA961 > JADJXV01. The sequence continues at coordinate 32,843 of JAFDZU010000033.1, read as the reverse complement.
CACAAGGTAAATTGCTCTATACATTAGTCGGACATTCCGGTGCCGTCAATACGGTAGAATGGAGTCCGCACGGCTCCAAAATAGTCACCGGCAGTGATGATAATACCATTAAAATCTGGAATTTAAAGTCGCTCAGCATAGTACAGGAAGCAATTTCTCCTGTCTTTAGTGTCGTAGCACCCGGAGGAGCTGCCCATGATATTGACCTCAAACAATGTTTGGTGGGAAATGTAAAAGATACCCTTGTCCAAGCGTATATTCAGAACACCGGAAGCTATCCCTTGCGTATTGATTCCCTACAAGTTACGGGATCAGATGCATCACAATTTTCAATTGTAACCGGAATGCCGCCATTTGAAATTCCTGTGAGCGGCGCTCAGACCGTCGAGTTCCGATTCCGTCCTGAGTCAGCCGGTGTTAAATCAGCATTACTATTACTCTATGCCCAGGCAACGACACTCCGTCAGACTATCCGTGGTGAAGGTCTCGCAGCGCCGATTACGGTCGCTGGCCAGATGTTGGATTTTGGTAAAGTACCACTTACGACCACCAAAGAACTCCATGATAGTATTGAGATTAAGAATGTCAGCACTACTCCGCTGACCATTACAGCAACACGTTTCGCAGGTCCGAATGATCATGATTTTGCTACGGTGAATGGCGGAGGCAGCTTTGTAATCCAGCCGAACAGTACCGCAAAAGTAGATCTAAAATATAAGCCTTCGGAGCTTGGGAGAACGAGCGGGCGCGTGATGTTTGAGTATAACGGTATCGGCAGCCCGGCAACAGTCCAGCTCTTCGGAGAAGGTGTGTCACTGACCGATATACCAAGCAAAGAGTCGGATGACCGAGAGTTACCAAATACAACCTTCCTGAGCGTACATCCCAATCCCGCGCAGAATATCCTGCATATCCGGTACTGGCTGCCGGAGAAGCTCGCTTGCCGCCTCGAAATACTCTCTCTGACTGGGCAAGTAGTACAGACAATTATCAACAGCGGGGCGCAGCAGGAAGGTATATACACCCAAACCCAAGACTTAAGTCTATTCGGCAGTGGTGTGTATGTATTGCGACTGACTACCACGAAAGGAACGTACTGTACAAGAGTTGATGTGGTGAGGTAGAGGGTAGAGGTCGGTAAGGGGGTAGATGTTATATATATGACTTAATATTTCTCGCCGCATCTGTGGTGCTACACCTGACGTCAATTACTTGCTGAATAAACACTTGCTGGGAGAGCAACATGCAGGACGTATCATCGGTACATGTTGGTGGGCAGTTGGTATCCAATACCCTGACTGGAATGATAGTATCCCTTCTTCATATTCCACACGCGTGTTTGCGGTCACCCGTTATCGTCCAAGCCAGAAAGAAACCTACGTATTTCATTGAAAATAAATATATTTCTTGGTTATGTCGTTTTTAATCTATAGAGTTGTAGTAAATGTTATATATCGTTAGAACAAGATTGCCGAAACAAAAATAAAGGAAAGGGTGAAATATGGAAAACAATATAAATCAATTCCCATTTGTAAAATGGCAAAGTAAATCAAGAAAATACTTAATATTGCTTGGGTTACTATTGTTTTCTCTGTTATTACAAAGTTGTCCATTCGCCGCAACATCTAATGATGTTGATTGTGAAAAGTATGGCTATCAAGGAAGAGTTGCTGTAAATTATTTTGCATATTATAATGGGTCACAATGGGAAGATATTCCATTGCCGGGAATTACAGTTAATTACGATTTTATGCAAACAAGAACTGTATTTGCCGATTCAGTACATCACTTGTTTTACTTTTATCACGATTACTATGGTGACTATTCATCTCCAAGAAATTTATGGGCTTATTCATTGGATACACGGCAATGGAAACTCATGATTTCTGCTAGTTTTATGAGGTACTTTACTATGAAAGACGGCATACTCTATTTTTATAGTACAGACTCACTTTTTACAACTGAAAAGGGTATAGTTCGGGGAAGCGGTATCATGAAATTTGATGGGAATCAGCTTACACAGTTGGATACTGTAATTCGATTGGATTTAATGAAACAAACAAATATGTTTATTGCAGGTGATTATGTTTATATTCAACAACTAAATGCCAATCGTTCTGATGAATTATGGCGCTACTCTCTCAGTAATAAACAATACGAAAAAGCACCAATATCAATTTTTTTTCCATGGGCAGATTATAACTTAGATATGAATTACATAGGTGTTGGTCGTTATATATATTATAATTATGTTAACTATATTTCCGGTGAAAGTAATCACGCATCAGGAATTTTTCGTTATGACGAATTATCCGGTACATCAACAGAAGTCGTAGCCAGTACAAATGGTTTACCAAGGAATTGGATTGCGAATGAGTATTACATATACTTTAATAATGCAACTATAAAATATAAAGGAAAATCATATTCGGGGTCGTTACTCTATGATATAAATAAAGATGAATTTATAACTTTTAAGGCAGGATTCGGAAATAATGAATATCAAAATTATTTGATAAAAGGATGTTTATTAGCAAATCAATCTGTATTTATTGTTGGTGAATTTAATTATATCAACGACACTCCAGTTGGGAATATCGCACGATATGACGTTCAAGAACGTAAAATTCAATCCCTAGATGGCGGAGTATATCGTACAGATGCGGGATGTACTCCGGTTTCCATTCAAGGTATAGCAAGTATGAGAGATAAGTTGCTCATTTACGGTAATTTTCAAAGTGCTGGGATACGATAGCTATCTATGAATAAGTATGAGGTGTTAAATTTATAGCGTCACTTCTTTTAACATAGCATTTCGGAGATTTTTCGACGGTGGGGAAGAAGTAGAATGTAAATTATCAATTATAAAAAATCTCGGCAAGAAGTTTTTCATCTTCGAGCCGAGATTTTTTTTTACTATTGACAATGAATCTATCCGTAGTTTACTGTTTCACATGCCGAGTAATATCCACGAGCATTTCGTCGCAAAGCGTAGAAAATGCGGTGCTGTACGCCATTGGAATACTCGCAACAAGGTTATCGCCGCGGCTTGTTATATTTGAATATGTTTTCTGCATTAGAAGAGATTTAGCTCCTTTTTGGAGATTAAGCTGAATGAGCGAAGCCGTCATAGTGAGTTGTACATAATTAGAATCTCGGCTTTGAACTTCACTGTTATGAGCCGTCATTTCAGTTATGCGAATTTCCAGAATATAATCTGCTCCACTGAGTGAATGAGAACCAACTACACCGCCCGAAAAAGCATTGTAATTTGCATAGCGGTTCACGATAAAATTTGTGGCAAGTTCGGAAACTTCAGTAGCCCAACGGTTATAATTATACGGATGTAGTTGGCTTTCACTAGTTGAAATTAATAATTTATCACTGTCAAATTCACCATCAATACTAACAGGACGAATAAGCAATGTACCGGGAAGTGTTTCGATATTTTTAAGTGCAATTGGTTTTTGAGTCAGACGATAATAGTTAATTGGTTGATATTCCGTTTTGATAGAAATACACCCCACCAATGTAAGAGTAATAAGAACGCAAATAGTTTTCATAGTTGTAATTAGATAGAATTATACAGCAAAATAGCCGAGCAGATAAGTAAGAAATGAACCATTCATCGCTATTTTTCTCTTGGCGGCGGCTCGCTTAATAATACTTGCGAGGCATTGTCATTCACCGACCGAACGAATTTTCGGAGTTGCCGATTTGTTGTGCCGAGGTCTTCGATAGTTTGTTGTAACGTAAATAGAACTCTTTGTGAATTCAGACTTATAGTATTAATAGCATTTTCGGCAGTTTGCATTACGCTATCGTAGCGTTTATAAGCGTTGTCAGCTTTTGTTTGTAACTGAAGCTGTTGAATTTGTGAATTTAAATTTTCGGCGGCAGTCTGAAATTTATCTGTTGTTTGAATAAGATTTTCACTTACAATCGAAAAATTCTCTATGATGTTGGATTCATTGGCTTTATTAGTAAGATTGCCAATTGAACGGCTTGTTTCATCAATATCGCGAATCATCTGCTTAAGGCGTGGATCGCCCAAAAGTTCAGCCGCATTGTGCATAAATCGAATAGATTCACTCGAAATATTTTTTGTGTCAATCGCAAGTAAATTGGTCATCACTTCATCAATCGAGAGTTTCATGGCATCAAGAGTCGAAGGTGTTGAGCGAATCACCGGAAACTTTGGAGTAAATGTCAGTCTGGGAACAGTAGAAAATTCATTAGGATTATCAGGATAAAACAATTGAAGGAATTTTCCGCCTGCCAAACCAGCCATTTCAATACGAACACATATATCATCATTGACGGTCATTTTGCGGTCAATTTGCATTGTAATTTCAATCAGTTTACCATCGGGAGCTAATTTTACTGAATTGACATTGCCGATTGGAACTCCTTGGTATTTTACGGGTTGCCCTTTCTCAACACCTGAAACTGAACTTTCAAAATAAGTAACAAAGTAACGGTATTCTTGAAAAAATTTGGATGCACCGAGCCAGAATACTCCGGCAACGACTATTGCAATTCCCGAAAGTACAAACAGACCAATTAAAAATGGACTTGACCGACGACGAGATGGAAGATTAGACATAGATACCTCGCTGAACTAAATTAAATGTTGATTTATTGTTGTGAATATAAGATGTAAAACTATTTCTGAATTAACTACTTTTCTCTTATATCATTAAAAACTACGGAATCTTTTATAAGCATTATAAAAAATGACAATCGCTCACTCTTCTGCAATTCTATTAAAAAAATGATTGATACGCGGATTTGATATGTTGTTTTTAACTTCGTCGAGCGTACCAAAGGCGATAATACCTTGTGCATCTCGGTCAAGCATGAGTGCTCGCTTGGCAATTTTGTTGATACTGTCGAGTTCATGCGTTACGACTATCATCGTCGTGCCAAGTGCAGAATTAAGATTGAGTATTAAATTATCAAGCGAAACCGAACTAATCGGGTCTAAGCCCGCCGACGGTTCGTCAAAAAACAAAATTTCGGGGTCGAGTGCCATTGCTCGTGCAAGTCCTGCCCGTTTTTTCATACCTCCGCTGATTTCCGAAGGCAGAAATTCCTGAAAACCATCAAGACCAACCGAACCGAGTTTGAGCGTTATCATTGTTTCAATATCATTCTCACTCAGATTTGTATAGGTTTGCAGAGGCAGAGCAATATTCTCGGCAAGCGACATCGAAGCGAATAACCCTCCGGACTGAAATAATATGCCAAACTTTCGGAGAAGGCGAGTTCTTTCTGCTCCTACAGCAGCAGTAAAATCTTCACCGTCTATCAAAACCTGACCTTCAGTAGGTTGGTTTAATCCTGTTAATGTCCTTAATAATGTTGATTTACCGCATCCGCTTCCTCCCAAAATCACAAGAATATCCCCACGATGTATCGTGAAACTGACATTCTCAAAAATAGTGCGCTCGCCAAAACGAACAGTCAGATTTCGTGCTTCGATGATAGGAAGAGAGGGTATTGAATTCATACGTTTACTGAATGATAGACTGCTGATTTCGCTGATTAATTATGCTGAAAGATATTGAAATATAATAGTTGTTATTAGTTAAACATCCACCCAATTTTCAATCTGTAAATTTTCAATTCTCTTCATCTCCTTTACGTTTCTGGTAACCAAAATAAAATTGTTGGTCAGAGTCGTTGATGCAATCAATACATCAAAATCGCTTATAGGAGTTCCTACTTTTCGTAATCGAACTTTTTGTTCTGCAAATTGCTCAAAAACTGGGCGAATTATAGATATTCTTTCTTGGAAAGTTGCTTCAAATTGAAGTAATCTTTTCAAATTATGTTCTCTTTTATCCGAAGCACTATTGGCAATTCCATAGTAAAGTTCGAGAATTGTTATTTCGGAAATAAAGCAATTTTTGAAGCCAACTTCTGCAATTTTCTGATTCAAAGCGAATTGACCATTCAAATAATAGATATAAATATTGGTATCAAGTAAGTAGTTCATGTTGTCCACGAAATATCGGTTTCTTTGTTTGTACGAGCTGAAGTAATACTATCTATTAGAAGTTGCGAATCTATTCCTTCTAATGCTCCAAACAAAGAAAAAAACTCTTCTTCATTTTGGTCTTTTATAGGCGCATCTTTCATAATTTTTTCCTCTCTGAATCTAACATGTAATCGTTGTGCCAAGCCAATAAAAAGCTGATAATCTGCTTGACTTTCCGGCTCTATTATAAGTGCATTCATATTTTCTCCATAAAAGTAGTTCACTGTGATTTATAGGTGTTTCTCCGTAATCGCTTGTTTGATACCATTTGTCCTGTTTTTTCTTGCTGCATAAATTCACCTAAGACTAAATTTTCGGCTATATCTTTGTCTAAAACGTGGGCTTTTTCTCCCAACTTTTTCGCTAATTCAACCAAAAGTTTTGATGTGCTTTTCGATTGCGTTTGTATGACTATTGTTTCCATGAAATTATATACTTTCTTTATAAGGTACATATATATTATGTAATACTTGAAATTTCTGTAATTACTAATTTTTTCTTTAGAGTAGTTAATATTGATACCCAAGCTAAAATTAAAATAGCTGTTGTCTGAAATTCCCTACATCTAAATTCCCAACGTTTGATACAACAGCGTGAAAATTGCATCAACAATAATGGTCAATAAAATACCCGTCACAACTGCGGCTGTTGTAAACCGTCCAACGCTTTCCGCACCGCCATGCACCTGAAGTCCACGCAAACATCCGACAGCGGCAATAATAAACCCAAGGAAAAAACTTTTGAATAAACCGCTAAAAATATGACTGTACGTAAGTGCCTGTTGCATCTGGGTAAAATAGCCGGTCATTGTTAAATCTAATGTAGTCATTCCTGTAATCAGTCCGCCGATAATTCCGGCAATATCAGAAAAAACTACCAAAAAAGGAATTGCAAGACAAACAGCTAAAATTCGCGGAGTAATCAAAAAGCTGTAAATATTAATTCCCATTGAGCTTAGAGCATCTAACTCCTCTGATACTTTCATCGTGCCAATCTCGGCGGCAAATGCTGAACCTGACCTTCCGGCTACGATAATTGCAGTCATTAGCGGTGCAAGCTCGCGCGTAACGGAGATTCCCACAAGGTCGGCGAGAAATATATCTGCTCCGAATTGATGGAGTTGAACTGCACCTTGATAACCGATTATCAGTCCCATAAGAAACCCGACCACGACTACAATCGGTAGTGCATTCACCCCGGCTCGAAGAAAATAAAACGGAAAGTCATTCCAACGAATAGAACGTGGATTCCATATCAATCTGAAAATATTAGAAAAGACTTCACCGAGAAATTCTAAAAAAAACCGAAAATCATTAATTAAATCAACCGTTACATTACCCACATTTGCTATATAACTTTTCAAAAACGAAGGGAGCTCTGCACGGTTTTTAGTTCGCAAGAGCGGATTTTCGAGCAAAGTAACAAACTGCTTCATTTGTGGATTTAATCCACGAATTTCGAGCGAGGCAGAAAACTGCGTTGCATGTTTACGAAGCCGAGAAATCAGAATAACAAGATACGAGTCATATTGTTCGACTGCAGATAAATCAAGAATTATTGATGTGCAATTTTTCGGCAGTTCGAGTGCAGAAAATGCATTTGTGAACTCTAATGCAGAGCCAAGTACTACAGGATTTTGTGGTGTAATAATGACGATGTCACCTTCCGTTTGGAAAGTGAATTGCGACGAGGCACTATCTTTCGTATGTTTTTTGGAACGCTTCATACTTCCAAACTACGATAAATCGAGCAAACATCAAATAGAAAGTTGGATAGTCACACAAATTATGCTATGTTACGTAATAATAATGGTACTATTTAGTTAAAATAAGTTCAAAATTCACTAAAGATTTCGTTGTAATTCCTGAAAGAAAAAATATGTGCGGACGTTTTACACAATTTAAAAACCTCGAAACGATAGCAGACCGATATGGAGTAGAAGTACCGGAAGGCGTGCTGACACCTCGTTATAACGCGGCACCGACCCAAAAATTACCGGTGATTATCGTAGAACGAGGCAAGCGCAAATTAGAGATGATGCGCTGAGGACTTATTCCTCCGTGGGCTGAAAGCATGGCAATCGGCAGTAAAATGATAAATGCTCGTGCAGAAACATTAGCCGAAAAACCAAGTTTTCGCAATGCACTTAAATCTCGAAGATGCCTTGTACCGGCTGACGGTTTTTATGAGTGGATGCCTACAGGTCGTGGAAAGCAACCAATGCGAATTTCACTGAAATCAGAGGAAATATTCTCACTTGCAGGATTATGGGAAACGTGGAAAAGTCCTGTGGGTGAAGTCGTTCATTCTTTTACAATTATTACTACCGAGCCAAATGAATTAATGGCACCGATACATGACCGTATGCCTGTAATCCTAACCTCCAACGAAAATGATTGGCTTTCGGATGAACTATTTTTGAGGCAACATCTATCCATACTCAAGCCATATCCGTCTCAAGAGATGGTTGTTAAACCTGTTTCTAAATTATTGAAAAACGTGGAGTTGGATATGCCGGAATTACTCGTAGAAGGATATGTTTTGCCTTCGGTCGAGTATTCTTCACCGGAAATGAACACTCTATTTGATTGATAGTATTTCTAAGGGAAAAAAATCTACGATAATCAATTATTTTTATACGTCTAAGCTTTTTGAGCTCATGATAAATGAAAAAAAATCAGTTTGTTTCTTTGTTAAAGAGTTGTTGAATTGTATTTTTGAGAAAATTGTTTAAATTATTCTCACAAATAAAAGTGCAATTCCTTATTATTTTAAAGATTAGTTTAAGTTAACATACATAGAATTTCTCAATTACTTCAATGCAATCAAATGCAATCAGCAGTATTACCCATTAATGAAATTGATAGATTAGCGGTTTTGCATCGCAGTAGTCTTTTAGATACAGAAGTAGAAAAGAGCTATGATGATTTAGTGTGGCTTACATCATCTATATGTCAAACTCCTATTGCTCTGGTAAGCTTAGTAGATGAAAATCGTCAATGGTTCAAGGCGCGAGTTGGATTAGATGTACAGGAAACTTCGCGTGACAGTTCGTTCTGTGCTCATGCTATACTACGACCTGATGAGGTTATGGTTGTTCCTGATACTTTGTTGGATGAGAGGTTTATAGATAATCCATTAGTCATTGGAGATCCCGGTATTCGATTTTATGCAGGAGCTCCACTTAATACTTCCGATGGCTTTTCTTTAGGTTCGTTGTGTGTGATAGACAGAGTACCAAGAGTACTAACGGAGCAACAGCAGATTGCTCTCCGAACGTTGGCGCGTCAGGCAAGTGTACTAATTGAACTAAGAAGAACACTAAGTAAACTTCATGATGCCTTAGGCGAAATTAAACTCCTAAAAGGACTTCTTCCCATTTGTTCTTCGTGTAAAAATATTAGAGATGTGGATGGTGAATGGAGTAACATGGAGTTATATATTCAGAAGCATTCCGAGGCAAAATTTAGCCATACGATTTGCCCGGATTGCGCCCAACGGTTGTATCCTGGTTATTATCGGAAAAAGTGATGGGACTTTATGTGTTTAATGTTGTCTTTGTTTTAATCTAATCTTAAAGTTTTCAATAATATGAAACCGTTACACCATTATTATAGAGTACTCCTTAATGAATTACATTTTAAAAGGAATTATAACTATTATATGCAAAGTCAATTTTTTGACAAGAAAAAACTACAAAGCATTCAAACCGATAAATTAAAACATATACTTTATCAAGCAGTACACCATGTGCCTTATTATCATCATTTAAAAAGTAAAATAGACTTTAATAAATTCTCACAGAATGAACTTAATAAATTTCCTGTTGTTGATAAGGAATTAATCCGCAACAACTTAGATATGTTTATCAGTGATAAAATAAATAAAAAATATTCTCAGTGGTCTCATACTTCAGGTTCGTCGGGTAAACCCTTCCATTTTATATTACCTTTTTATAGTGATTCATTTGAAAATATTATGTCTGCTCGGGCGTGGAGTATGGGATTGAATTATCAATATAAGCCAAATGACCCAATTATATCTCTCAGAAGCTATGCTCCAAAACAGGGCGAACCACTTTTAAGAAGAAGAAAAAATATTTGGTACTTATCTGCATTTGATATTAACGAGAACAACTTAGAGTTTTATCAAAAAACTATACAAGAATCTGGTGCTAAAATTATAAGAGGTTATGCAAGTTCAATTTATATCTTTAGTTTACTTTTAAAAGAAAAGCAAGTTCATTTAGATACAATTAAAACTGTCGTTACTTCTTCTGAATCCTTTCTTCCAAAATATCGTGAAGCTATTGAAGAACATTGGGGCTTTAAGGTGCTTGACTGGTATGGTCAAAACGAGCGATCCGTTACAGTTCAACAATGTAGTTTTGGTAATTATCATAATAACGATGAATATGGGATAGTTGAATTGGACGAGAACAGTCAAATCCTTGCAACCTCACTAAATAATGATGTAATGCCACTTATTAGATATGCAACAAGTGACATAGCTATCAAGCTTGAGCACAACATTGGAGCTTGTGAATGTAAAAGAGGGCTAAGTATTCCATTTAAAGGAATTGATGGACGTTCAGATGATATTTTATTAAAAGATGACAGTACTAAAATTCCGACAGCGAATATTTATACAGCTATGCAGGTATTTGAGAAAATTAAGCAGTTTAAAATAACACAAAACACAGATAAATCTCTTAGAATCGAATTAGTTGAACACTCGCCAATAATACAAAGTGAACTTGACGAGATTAGAGTTGCCCTTTCGTATAGAGTCGGTGATTTACCCATGACTTTTCAAATAGTTCCTGAAATAATTCGTAGTCAAAAAACTGGTAAAATTAAAGCCATAGAATCTTTTATTAAATAAATTTTATGATATCATTAAATCAAAAAGAGCAGGAAATTGCAGCTAAAATTAAAAAACTGAAAGATGAGGCAGGTACACATTCTCCAAGTATTTTTACTGTTGCAGAAAAAATCCCTGAACTCAAAATACATGTTGATGCTTGTTTCCTCTCGAATCCATACGCTACTGAATTATTTTTCACTTACCTGAAACGAGATTTAGTTGATTCCAGAAAAATGCGTGATGTTCTAGAATTCTATCCATCTCAGAATAATGTCATTGCAGAGATATTATCAGAATGCCTTAATGTAAATCCTAAAAGTATTTTTATTGGGAATGGTGCAATAGAGATAATTCAAGCAGTTATTCATAATTTCACCAAAAATAAAATCATTGTTAATATTCCAACATTTTCATCGTACTATGAGTTTGTAAAAGATGGGATAGAGATACTATTTAATCCATTAGAAAAGGGCGAAAATTATAGGCTTAATATAGAAAAATATATTCAAATAGTGAAAAAAGAAAAGCCGGATACTATTGTTATTATAAATCCTAATAACCCTGATGGTGGTTATGTTAAATATTCTGATATTAAATATTTACTCGCAAATCTTACAGAAGTAGAAACCGTTATTATTGATGAAAGTTTTATTCATTTTGCTTATGAAGATGAAACGTATGAAATGAAAAGTGCAACCGAATTAGTTAAGGATTATCCTAACCTAATAGTAATCAAAAGTATGTCAAAAGATTTTGGAATTGCAGGTGTTAGGGCAGGATATGCAGTCATGGACAGCAAAAGGGTTGCATATTTATTAAAAAATGGCTTTCTTTGGAACTCTAGCGGGCTTGCAGAGTATTTCTTTCGTTTATATGTTCATGATACTTTCTTAAAAGAATATGAAAAAGTACGGATAAAATATATTCAAGAAACTCAACTGTTTTTTAAAGAACTAAGTACCATTCCACAAATACAGTTATATCCTGGTTTAGCTAATTTTGGATTAATTGAATTAAAAGATGGTTCTACTTCTACCGATTTTGTCTCTAAGTTACTTATTGGTCATGGTATATATACTCGAAACTGCGCTGATAAAATAGGACTTGAAGGACAATTTGTAAGGATTGCTTCTCGAAATAAGGATGAGAATGCCTTAATCATCAATTCTATTAAAATTTGTTTTGAATAATGGGCAAGAACATAGTTGCATTATTTGACTTTTGTGATACACTTTTTGATGGACAATCAATTAATTTATTTTTGGATTATCTTTATAAAAAAGAAAAAAACTGGTTAATTAAAACTCAGATAAAAGCAAGAAAACTATTTAGTAATTCTCCAAAAGATGATGACTTAAGTTTAGAACATAAGAACTTTCTTTTTTCCCCATTGAAAGGAAAAGATAAGAAGTTAATGGAGACTATAGCTTTCGATTTCAATAATGAAATATTACTTAAAAGAGAACATAAAAATGTAGTAGAAAGACTTCATTGGCATCAAAAATTAGGACATACTATTATTATACTTTCAGGTGGATTTGATATTTATCTTCAATACTACGCACAGACTTATAATATAGAAAAAGTAGTTTCTACTGCATTACTATTTGAAAATGATAATTTTTTAGGGATTGATGAAGAATGTTTGGGTGCAAAGAAAATTACAAAACTAAAGAAAATTCTTTTTTGGGAAGATGTTGATTGGGAGCATTCATATTCGTATTCGGACTCTAAGAGCGATATACCGCTTCTATCTCTTACCGGAAATAGTTTCGTCATCCATAATAAACAAGACATTAGTTGGATGAAACATGAATGGAAGATTATAAATGTTTCTAAATAAGATAAAACATGAATTCATAAAAAACCTCATCTAAGTGCAATCTCTTTGCAATAGATGAGGTTTTTTGCTTAAAAAGATATATTATTTAATGACCTATTACACTACCATTTGAAATAAAAGGTGAACCTAATGGAATAATTATTGCACCGTTGCCACCTAATTGCCCATTATTATTATTACCACTATCATCATTAATTATAGCACCAGTACTATTCTCAAATGAGTAATAACCGACTAACCCATTTTCATTAGGTGTTAAATGTACTTTCATCTTTGCATTTATCTGTTCTTTTGTAAGAGCTATAGACCAAATACTTGCCTCATCTATTACCCCCGAAAAATTTTGTAATGTGCTGAAATAACATTCTCCTGCTCCTCCAAGTTTAACACCACCAATAAATAAATCACACCCAGAATTCACTTTAGGTTTTTCAGGGAGAGTTCTAATATTTATTAAGTTGCCATCTCTAAATAAGGCAATCGTTGTGGAGAGTGAATCAACTGTTTCAACTGCTGCGAAATGTACCCAGCGATTAGTTGGAACAACGATACTATCTGCAATAGACACCCAACCTGTTGAAAATAAGTTTGTAAAAGCTACCTTACCATTATCTTGAATAACTATACTTTCACGAGAACCTTGTCCGAAAATCCATTGTTGCTTACTTGGAATAGAACGAACATAGACCCACACCATTCTTGTAGAATTTGTACCAGTTGTACTCGGAATATTAGAAATAGAAATATAAGCATCGTTACCGTTAAATAACATTGCATATTTAGAATTAATTGCTGGAATTTGTTTTATAATAACTGTGTCTTTGATGAACGTAGTATCACGGATATAAATACTATCAGTTACAACTTTTGTTACCGTATCAGAAGAGCATCCATTTTCTAAAATAAAGAACAAACAAATAGTAAATGTACCGAATGCAAATAAAATAGTTCTATATCTGTCTAAATTTAATGAGAAAAATTTCTTGGTGTTCATGCTTGTTATAAAGTATAAAAAATAATAGGAATTAAAGTTTAGGTAGTTTAACCCAGGTAGCACCATAAATTATATATGCGTTATTATGGTACTTGCTTTTATCAATTGACATGGGGCCTTTTCCTTCCTCGAATGGCCAATATCCTATTAATCCTTCGTCGTCTTTATTGAGTTTTCTCTGCATAACCTCAGTAATTTCAGTTTGGGATAATGCACGATTCCACATACTAAGTTCATCAAGTTGTCCAACATACCGTTGTGGAGTTCTGAAATCACATTCAGGTCCTTTATAACCAGTGTGAACACCACCGATGAAGCCATCACATCCTGGATTACCGTTTACTGCATAATCAAATGTATGTTCATTAACAAGATTTCCGTTACGATATAACTTGAGGGTTGTATGAGTTCCATCTGTTTCGAGTACTCCGGCATAATGCACCCATGTGTTAAGCTGAACTTTTTCAGGATCTGCTACAGAACACCAATATCCTGGGTCAAGATTGTTATTTGAACGTCCTTTTGCTAAATAGTTGGTTATAGCGACACGTCCATCTTCTTGAACTATAAGGTTTTGTCTTGCACCCATACCAACAATCCATTGTTGATTAGTTGCCTCTTGAGTTTTATAAATCCAAGCTGTTGTTGTGCTGTTAACACCTATGGATTTTGGAATGTTCTCAATTACTATATGATCCGTTGTGCCATTAAACTCTAAGGCGTACTGCGAATCATTATTAATAGGATTGTTTTCACCATCAACGGGGCCACGCACATTACAGCTAACTAAAAGACATAATGCGGTTACGAAAGTAAGGGTACGGAAAAACATAAAAGTACTCCAAAAATAATTAATGAAAAAGATTGCTGAAAAATTTAACTGTAAGCTATCAAATTAAAATCAATTATCCAAAGGATATTTTGTGGTGCAATAAAAATAAGTACAAGCTACAAAAATAGAAGGGTAAATCTATAGTTATCAGTGAGATGATTTGAAGGGTACACATTGTAACTTTAAATATTCAATCAAGAATAATTTCAGTAAAAATCCATAAGGAAATTATTTATGGGTTAGTAAATCAAGTAATTAAAAATCGGTAAGAAGCAATGCTATTTTGTATAACTTTTTATATAAAATAGTGGGTACAATCTTCCTTTACTCATTAGATGTTTTACTGTTTGAAGAATTATGCAAAGGAGTAAGAATCTTCTTTGAATAATTATCAGTTACTTCTTTTTTAGTATTTGATGATTTAATTGCTTTTTGGGTCTTTATTTCTATTTCAGGTTCGATAGAAATAGAATATAGTTTAGGAAGTTCTATAGGATTTGGTTGTACTGTTATGTTCTGAGTCGGTTTGTTTGTAGAAAACGAACCAATGCTAACAATGGCAACAGCTCCAATAACAAATGAAATAAGGGCAGTTGTTGCCAATTGTGCCCATTGTGTAGTGTTTTGGACAATGACTGAAGTAGCAACTTCGGAAGTAACTCCAATACCGGCACGATTGAAAAGCGCATTAGTAAATTGAGCTGATGGAACACTGGTTTGAATTTCATTACTCATTGCACGTCTAATGGCAAGTGCCTGATGAAACTCTGCTTGCAAAGTATTATCCGTAGCAAGATTTGTAAAAAGCGAACTTGACTGACTGTTGTCTATTTCGCCATCTAATACTAAGTCAATCATTTCCGAGGGGGAGTACGATATGTTATCCATAAATAGTTTAATATATTTACTAATACCTACTAATTCAATTACTTATAATTAAAAGTGTTATTTTTTTTTATATTCATCTTGAAAATATGGGAGCAGAAGTTCACGTATTTTCTTTTTTGCGCGGAGAACATGATTTCGAACAGTTGTGATTGGTACTCTTCTTACCGTTGCAATTTCTTCGTAAGTCATTCCGCCATAAATCTGTAATGCCAATGTTTCTCTGTGGTCGTCCGGCAGTAATTCCATTGCTGACGCTACAAGTTGATTCGTTTCACGTTCTTCAGGAGAAACATTTACTGCACTAAATAATTCCTCTTTAAATTCTTCCATTGTTCGTTCGTTTTCACCGGTTCGATGTCTTCTCGATTTATTCTGTGCAATCCGAAAAAGGTATGCAGGAACATTATTTACTGGAGTACATTTTTTACCGTGGTCAAGAAACGAAAGAAAAACATCTTGACAAACATCTTCTGCCGCACCGTCACCGACCATTCGCCTACAATATCCATAAATCCGAACAGCATAACGGCGGTATAGCTCTTGGAAACTGCTGTTAACCTCTGATTGTGTGCCGCTTAGCATTGTGAACAATTCGGCATCTGAATATGTTTTACAGTGCTCGTTCGATTTCATAAACTATACTGTGGTAAATTTAACGTAAATAGTTTCACTTGTTGAAAATTCTTTATCTATTATATAGCATTGAGAACCAAAGGACTTTAATATATAGAGTCCTAAATTAATTGTTCTCAAAAAAACGTTTGTGCCATAAACAAAGGTTTAGGATAGCAAAAATCGGTCTTGCAAATTTACCTCTTCCCGCTCGATGAAAATCTAACATAAATTGAATAAAATTTGCATCCAACATTCCGCTTTTAACAAGATGAGAATTGAAAATTATTGATTTAGTATAATCATACCATTGGTTGCGAAGCCATTCTTTGATTGGAGCGTCAAATCCTTGTTTCTTACGATAAATTATATCTTTTGGAAGAATTTGTTCTACTCCTTTTTTGAGCAGATGCTTTGTTGTTGCACCTATTGGGAGCTTAATATTTGCAGGTATTGTCATCGAAAATTCTACCAAACGGTGGTCTAAAAATGGCACTCGTGCTTCTAATGAATGAGCCATTGTCATTTTATCCACACGCATGAGTAATAGTTCCGGCAATCGGTGCGAAAGCTCGACAAATGCCATTTGCTGAATGAAATCTTCGTGGCTTTGACGTGAAAGTGCATCGTTATTAAGTCTTTTTGCCATCTGAACGGGGGAACGGGAATATTCTCGGAACTGAGGCGTGAGCAATCGTTCTAAATACGAAGGAGTTATATCTACTGCGCCACCCCAATAAAGAGGGTTGTCCTCTACTGCACGACGGATATAGTCTAACGCAAGATATTGCCCGCGCGCTTGAAAGATAGGTTTGGTAGCTGAATAAATACTACGCTGAATAAACTTCGGTAATTGTCTGAAATTTTTCCAATAACTATTATGAAATTTGAGTTCACGTACCATCCAAGGATAGCCAACGAACTGCTCGTCGCTTCCTTCACCTACTTGAATAACCGTTGTACCGGATTCTTGCGTTAGTTTACTCAAAAAATACAATGGAATACAAACAGGGTCTCCGTTCGGCTCGTCTTCATGCCACACAAGTTCTTCCATAACAGGCAAAGCATCATTATGGTCAATCAAAACTTCACGATGATTCGTCTTGAAAATCCCTGCAACTTTACGGGCATATTCCATTTCGTTGTATTTCTCTAACTCTTTGAAACCAACTGAAAATGTATCAATTGGTCTGTCCATGAGTTCTGCCATCAACGCGACGTTCGTACTTGAATCCACACCGCCACTCAAGAACACACCAAACGGTACATCACTCATCATTCTATCTTTGACTGCTTGGCGTAACAGCCGCATAATTTCATCTATTGTTTCTTTTTCGGAGAGAGTAGAATAGGGCGTATTTGGTGGTAGTGGCGACCAATACCGTTCTGTGGAAATCGTTCCGTCTGCCTTTAATCGTAAAAAATGTCCTGCAGGAAGTTTATGAATACCTTCAAATAGGGTAGAATGCTCGCTTGTCATCGAAAACGACAGATAATTTGTCATTTCTCTAATATTCATCTCACGCGAAATAGATGGATGCTCTAATATTGACTTTATTTCACTGCCAAAAATAAATCTTCCTTGTTGGTAGCTGTAATATAATGGCTTTATTCCAATTCTGTCGCGTGAACAAAAGAGTTCTTGTTTGTCATTATCCCATATAGCCAAGTCCCACATTCCGACCATTTTAGAGAGAAAATTCTGTCCGTATTCCCTATATCCATAAAGAATTGTTTCGGTATCGGTCTTGGAATTATATTGATAGCCACGCTCTTCGAGGTCACGCCGAAGAATAGCATGATTGTATATCTCACCATTAAAAACAATGGTAAATCTTCCGTCGGACGTGCTCATTGGTTGATGCCCTGCCGGTGATGTGTCTATAATTGCCAACCGTCTGAATACAAAACCGCATCTGTGATTCGGGGACATCCATAGTCCGTCATCGTCGGGCCCGCGATGGTGGATTACAGTACTCATCTTGCGTAATATACTTTCAGAGATACTTGGTTCGGCTGATGCAGTTTCTACTATTCCGGCAATTCCACACATTAGTTTTATCTCGTTTATTAATGAAAAAAAATCTTAGAGTTCTATTCTAATGATTTATTGTACGAATTTTTTACAGGCCAATCGTGGAAAATTACCTCACAACTTGAAACATACCGTGTAGATTGGTCTGAGTTGATTTTACGTTGTAGAAATATATACCCGACGGCGCATTAAACTGACAAGAAAGACGATTGTCGCCGGAATTTGCCATATCTTCAATGGATGCAATACAATTACCAAGAATATCAATGACTTCTACTGTAACAGGTGAGGACTGTTCGAGTGTAAACCTAAAATTTAAAGTACGAATTACAGGTTGCGGAAAAACTATTACTTTACTTGATGAAGTAAAACTTTCTTCTTTCACATCAACTGCTCCATTGCCATATTTAGCAACGAATAAATTAGTAGAGCCACCGGAAGTATTATCTTTAATAGAAGTTGCAGTTGCTTTCTTGTCACCGAAATTAAGTGTGTCACTTGGAGCAGAACCTGCTATAAGGAATTGTCCGTCGGCATCAACGGTGATTCCTGCAACGGCATCAGTACCCATACTACCGCCGCTAACTGCCGAAAGTACATCACCGGTAGGAGAAAACTTTGCTATAAATATATCAGCAGTAAAAATATCTCCATTATTAGTTATTTCTACCAGAGGATTAAAGACGATTAAATCACTTCTGAATGAGCCGGTTACATACGCATTTTGTGTTTGGTCAAAACTGATTCCTGTACCAATTTCTTCACTCTGTCCTCCAAAACTTTTGCCCCACAAAACTGAGCCGTCTGTAGAAAATTTAATCACATAACCTGCACCCAAACCATACACATCAAGCGTAAGATTATCAACTGTTAATTTTGAACTTCGGAATGTTCCTGTAATATAGCAATTCCCTGAAATATCTGTTTTTACCGCTCTAATATCATCAAATTTTAATCCTGTTCCGTGTTTAGCCCACAAAATTATTCCGGTAGGGGAAAATTTAAGTACAAAGAAATCAGTTGTAGAGGGTGTAGTAACTGTATTTGTGAATACTGATGTTCCAAATGTAATTTTTGAACCATTAAAAGTTCCACCGAGATAGCAGTTACCATCGAGGTCAGTTGTAACTGATTTACCAATATCCTCACCTTCGTTGCCAAACTCTTTTGCCCAAATGGCATCGCCTCCTGAATTATATTTAGCAACATATAAATTTATATTATTTAAAGTATCAGGAGTTATTGGCTTTGAAATTATTTTGTCACCGAATGTCAAATTCAAACTTTGGTATGAGCCGGTGATATAAATATCTCCTAAAGCAGTAACGCTAATAGATGAAACTGTATTAATCAAGGAAGACGAAGAGCGTCCTACTGCTTTTGGGGCATCTACCCAAGAGAGGTCACCATTAGGAGAAAAGCGAGCTACAAAAATTGAAGTAAGCGAAGAACGGTATATTTCCATCCAACCTATTTTTAAAGTATCACTTAGATAATTACCTACAGCAAAGAGATTTCCGGAACCGTCCATAGCGATTCCGGTGATAGTTTCATTGTTGGTGCTACCAAATTTTTGCGCCCAAACAACTTCACCTTTACGATTATATTTCATAAGAAAAGCGTCATCACTTCCCGAGGAAATTAACGTTATGTCTCCAAACTTTCCGTGTCCTTGAAATGAACCAGCTATATATGTGTTGCCTTCGAGGTCGGAAGTAATTGAAGTCGGTGATATTCTTCCATTGACAGAATCTGTGGTTTTTACCCAAAGCCAATTATCAGTTTGAGCTTGAGCAGAAAGGGTACAAGCACCAATTATCCAACAAAAAGCACAGAGCGACGCAAGTGTCCAATGAATTGTAGATTGCTTCATTGAAAGTTTCTCCTTTAGAATAGAATACTCAAAATATGCAGTAAAATTTCCGTAAAAATACGAACTCTATTCGGCTTAGGCAAAACCAATCTTTCGTGATGTGAAATTTACAGTAAGAGTGCACGGTACAGCATTTCAAGAGCAGTGCTGACCGATCGTTCACGATTGATAGTTCGGTCGTTGCTAAAAACAAATTTTTGTGAGTGAACGCTATATCTGTCTGCAAGTCCTATCCAAACAGTTCCAACGGGTTTATCAGGTAATCCGCCTTCCGGGCCGGCGATTCCGCTGATTGAAATGCCATAGTCTGTTCCAAATTTTTCACGAACCTTATTTGCCATCTCCTCGACCGTTTCTTGACTGACTGCACCGAATTCAAGCAAGGTACTGTGCCGCACACCCAATATTTTTTCTTTAGCTGAATAACTATATACCTGCACTCCACCTTCGAAATAAGCCGAACTTCCTGCTAATTCTGTTAGAGCCGCGCCAAGCATTCCTCCGGTACACGATTCAGCTACTGATACTGTGCATTTTTTTTCGAGTAATAAACCTGCTACAACTGATGTAAGGGTTTGTTCATTTTCACCAAAAATAAAGTTATTTGCTCGACTACGGATATGGCTTTCAATCCTTGTTAATTCAGCAAGAGCATCTTGTTTCTCTGCTCTTAACACGCCAATTCTTAGCCGAACACCTTGGTAAGATGGCAAAAATGCCAAGGTTGCGTCGTTCATAAAAGTGTTTGGTTCACCAATTAAATCTGCAAGATTTGCTTCAGTAATACCGGTGGTCAATAACGTTTTGAATACCTGAACACCTTTGGTTTTAGCTGTCAATTCAGAGAGAGCAGGCAAAACATGATTTTCCATTATTCCCTTCATCTCGCGCGGAACACCCGGCATTGAAACTACTATTTTTCCGTTCTGTTCAAACCACATTCCGGGTGCAGTCCCACGTAAATTATTTAGGATAGTAGCTTTGGAGGGAAGTAATGCTTGTGTTGCGTTGCGTTCGGAAACAGTTTGACCGCGTCTGGCGTATATTGAACTGAGATAGTCAAACGTGGGTTGATGGTGTACTAAAGTGTCATTGAAATATTCACACAAAGCATCTTTGGTGAGATCGTCATGTGTTGGGCCTAATCCGCCTGTGATGAGCACCACATCGCTTGTGGTAATAAGTCGCTCTACTTCGCGGAGTATAATTGAAATATCATCACCGATTGTAGAATGTATCGTTACATTACAGCCGATTTTTGTGCATTCGTTTGCAATCCATGCGGCATTTGTGTTGATGATTTGACCTATACATATTTCATCACCGATAGTTAATACTGAAATGGTGAGCATGAATTTCTATATTATTAGTATCCTAATTTTTAAATTAAAGAGTTGATTAAGAATCACTTACTAAATTATAAATTATTCTTTCGGAACAAGCCCAAGAAGCATTTTATTGATAATAGTCGGTACAGTTTCAAGACATTTATCTATAGATTTGTATAAATTGCGTGCTTGTCCCGTAGGATTGGGTATTTTAGTTTCTACATCGTAATTATAGCAGTTGATTAACATTTTACCGGATTGAACATTGAAATTTCCTGTAATAACACGAGTGATTTTGAGCATAGCAACTGCTTTCCATAGGTCAGATTCATATTGTGGGTTTGTCGGGTCGAGGTTGAGTGTTGCAAGTGTCTCGGCTACTGTATCTTGCGACACAACAAAATAATACTTATTTGCTGTATCTCGAAGTCGCAAACCTGCGGCAACCGAATCAGAAAGGCGTGAACACCAAGTGTTAAGTGCGAGATTTCCGTCCATGTTTCTAAAAGGAAGAACAGCAATTCTCTGCTGTGCCATAGCAAAACCACTACAAACTACAAATGCTATAATAGCAAGCAATATATATTTTTTCATTAGTAATTTCTCCTTCTACATTTATAAAGACTGAATGTATTGCTTCATCTCGATAATTGATTTCAGAATTATTTCTCGTATGGCCAGGGCTTTACCCCATTCATGCGCACGCGCAAATCCCATCAATTCAATTCCCATTTTCGATACATCTTCTAAACCAAATTGTGCGCAGGAACCCTTAATTGTGTGTCCCATGCGATATAATTCTTGCTCGTTTTTCGTCTGAACAAGTATTAAATACTGTCCGTTAAGATCTTCAATCCACGTGTCTAAAAACTCCGGCAGAAGTTCGAGAATAAACGGGTCATCGGGAAGTTTCATAAAATCTCCGATTAAATGGACAATGACAAATTAGTTCAAATGTAAAGAATTAATAATAAAATATGCGAAGAAAGCTATAAGCCGAATTCTGTCTTTTTGAAGCAGTACTTCGATTAGAAGATTTACAACAAAGAGGTAGTTATTTATCTGGGAATTACGTCACCGTAACCCTCAAGCGACTTACCCGAAATGAGCGAATAACTTTCGTTATATCATTGAACGAACAGCTCAAATGTGCTACTATATTTCTATAATAGTACAACTCACTTCCTATTTAGTCTTGCACCGCACGGGGCTTGCCCTGCCGCTTCGGTTGCCCGATATTTTGCGCGGTAAGCTCTTACCTTACCGTTTCACCCTTACCTCCATGACCTTTGCAAGCAATTCACCTGTAGGAAATTACTCGCAAAGCGGATTGGCGGTTTACTTTCTGTTGCGCTATCCGTCAGCTTGCAGTTAATAATTGTTCAATTATTACTTTGCGTTACTGCCTTCGCGTTACGAAGCGTGCTGTTCTGTGGTGTTCGGACTTTCCTCATTTATAATAAAATAAATGCAACTGCCCGCTTTCCCCGCATGTTCTTATTGTATTAATTATATCAAGTTATTAAACTTGCTTCATGTCTTCAGGAAACAGTATTCTTCCGCAGTGTTCACAGAGGAACATTTTGCTCAGATTGTTTCGAATTTCAACGATTTTTTGAGCTGGTACAGCACTAAAACACCCTGAACAGCAATTCTTACGAAGGGGAACTGCTGCTTCTGTATGGAAAGTGCGTATTCGTTCATAATCTGCAAGTGGACCTATATCAATTGTTTTAGCAAGCTCTACACGCTGTGACATGAGTGATTTCAACTCGTTGTTATGTCCACTTGATAAATCTTCAAGCTCTTTTTCTTTATCGTTTAGTATCTCTTGTGCATCGGCAAGATCTTGCTTCTGTTGGGAGAGAATTTGAAGAATATTTTCTTCTTTTACACTTGAAGTACGCTGTTCTTCATTGATTCTATTGCGTTCTTCACGGAGATTTTCAATTTCTTTGGTAATTGCATCGAATTCACGATTATTACGCACCTGAAACTGTTGCTCTGTATATTGTGCTTCTTTATCTTTAATTTCTTGAAGCATGATATGAGCGTTAGCTCGAAACGCAAGAAGCTCATTTAGAAGTTGTTGGGTTTCTTCAGCTAGTGCTGTTCTTGTTTTTACAGTACGTTCACAGTCTTTAACTTCTTTTGGCAAATCGCCAAGGTCTTCGTGAAGTTCGTCGAGATGTGTATCTATTGCTGCTAACTCTGCCAATTGGGCCATAAGTGGCTGCATACTTTACCTATAATTGATGATTGAAAATTTGATTTTATATTTTTTTTAATAATTTATTATTCAAAATTAATTAAAATAATGAATAGGATTTGTATTTGACTCTGCACATAAGATTCGAGGAGGTTTCCCATGAATATACCCTGTGCTAATTTCCTCTAATAATGAAGCAAGACCTTGTGGTACAAAACGTTCCATTTCGTAATGTCCGGGATCTATTAGCATTATTTCACCCTTAGCACGATGGAATGTATGGTACTTCACATCAGCTGTAATAAAACAATCTGCACCTGAATTTATTGCTTCATCTATAAACGACGAACCGCTACCTCCAACGATTGCAATTTGTTTGATTTCAAAATTTTTGCCTTTAGAATATCGCACCGGAGAACCGCATACTCTCCGAATATTTGAAAGTAAACTTTCGTAGTCTAATGCACTGCTACTACTTGCAACCACACCGATTCCGCAGTTTTGGATATGTTCATCCGGTAGCAAAATATGGTCAATTTTCAAGCCAAGTTCAGAAGCAAGCAATGCACTTGTCCCTTTCGGAAAAGCATCAAAATTCGTATGAACTGCTATCAGCGCAATTCCACTCCGAATAAGTTTACTGCATAAACGTCCAACACGA
Organism: Bacteroidota bacterium; assembly: GCA_018266765.1. Taxonomy (GTDB): domain Bacteria; phylum Bacteroidota; class Ignavibacteria; order Kapaibacteriales; family UBA961; genus JADJXV01. Next base: position 8,659 of record JAFDZU010000033.1, on the reverse strand, counting down.
TCATTATCCTGAAGTGAGAAAAGAGGCGAAAAAATAAGTGGATGGAATGTAACAATACAATCACATCCATTGTTTTGTGCTTCAGTTATCACTTCATCGGTAACTTCAAGGGTGGTCATTATTGATGATATTTCGCTTCTGCTACTCTGAACTTGTAGCCCTAACTTATCGCCTTTCATAGCGGTTTCGGGTGGCAGAGCCGTATGTATTAATTCTATAAGATGGTCGAGTCGCATCGGTTTAATTATAAAGAAAGTACAGACGCAGAATTTAATACTTCCGGCTACTTTGAAAAAGTTCTACATAAATTCTATGCAAATTTATGAAACTTCGCGTTCTTAGCCAAGTTGCACAGCAAACATAGTACGTTTATAATACAATCGAAGCCGTTAGAATAGAAGATATTTTCGTCAAATTATTCTTTCTGCTTTGATTAGAAGATTCTTTTTAGGATATTTGAATGAAAATCAACTGCTTGATAATTATTAATTAACTGATTTTTCAATAATTTTTCCTCTCATTTTACCAAGTGGAGAGATAGTCCGATGACAAATCCAAAATTTTTTTATAGAATAAGAACATTGATTAGAATTTGTCTCAATCTGAATCTAAAATCAGCTATTGGCATTTTATTGTTTTTTTTTATTAATTACAACGGAATTGTAAAAGCTCAGGTTACGGGTGCACCGCTCCCCGGCAGACCGTTTGATGAAGACACCACAATTATCTTTACATCTCCGAGACCGCTTTTATCCGAATTTCAACAATCGAAAGTTCATAGTAAAGCATGGGGTTTAGATCTATTATTTTCGTCGAATGGATTCGGAGCAGGAGGATTTTATCAGCGATTTTTTTCTGAAACTACATCAGGATTTATAAATCTCGGCATTTCCGGTGCTCGGAACAGTGATGAATTTGAACAGTACAATCCTTATACAGGTCAGGTTTATGTGCCAAATAAAATAAATCGGTTGTATATTTTTCCGCTCACTATTGGAGTACAATATCGTGTGTTTGCCGATAAAATAGCAGAATCTCTCCGTCCTCATATCAACGCAGGAATAGGAACTACTTTTATTCTTGCAACGCCGTATGATAGGGAGTTTTTCTCTGCATTCGGGCATGCAAACGGCTATACGCGATTTGGTGGGTTTGTTGGGGTAGGAGCAAATTTAGGGAGCAGTTCTAAAAGTTTAATGGGAATAAATGTCCGATATTATTTTATTCCTTTTGGTGGTAATGGTTTAGAAAGTATTCGAGATTTGCCTATTACTGACTTTGGCGGATTGTTTCTGACGCTCAGTGTTGGCTTGATAAATTAATTGAATGCAATCATATTAAAAGCGTAAACCGAAACTTAGTCGCTGTACACCACCCAGAGTTTTAAATTGAGAATAGCCGTAATCAACTGAAACGCCAAACGGTTCGTTGATTGGCAAAAAAGCACCGACACCGAGTGAAAATGTTTCTTCATCAGCGTTGATTTTCCATCCCGCTCGAGCAGAAACTTCTGCCGGAAAATTCCCCAGAAATTTTGTGAAATACTCACTACCTAAACAGTAATTCTCTGAGTTGTCATTAGGATGATTTAATTGCAGAGCAACCGTAAGACGATAATTTTCCTCCAGAATCGGCTCTATTGCAAAGCCAATCCTAAAATTTATAGGTGGATCAAAGGATTGAAACGACGACTGTGAACCACCATTAAAATCAGGTAATGAACCCATTGTCGAAACTGTTCCTGTAGGTTTGATTTTTCCTCCAAAATTTGATACTGCTACCGCAAATCGGGAGGAGCCAAGTCCTGTGCGGTAATATGTTCCTGCATCGAATAACACACCATTCAGTGATGCTTTACCAAGGTCTTCATGGATATAATGAAGCGTTACTCCGGCACTAAATTGTTCAGTGAATTGCCGAGAATAGGTGAGTCCTATATTAATATTTTGCATTCTAAATGTTTCGCCTGTCCCACGTGGTTGAAATTCTGTCGTAACGGGAATTGAACCGACTCCAAGCAATCCAATACTTGCTCCAAGTGCATTGTTTTCATCTAAATGATAGACTGCATTCATTGATTGATGAGTAAGTCCGCCTAACCATCGAGTATATCCAAAAAGTGCTTGATTGCTTTTAAATTGAGTGATCCCGGCAGGATTCCAATACAGTGCCGAAGCATCATCAGCAATAGCTACAAATGTTTCTCCCATTCCCGAAGCTCGTGCTCCAACGCCAATTTTAAGTGCCGCAGCAATCGAAATTCCAGTACGTTCTCCACCGAATGCCGGAAAAATTTGTCCCCAAGCCGCTAGTGGCATACATACTGCATAAACTAAAAGGAGAAAATATTTCATAGATAATATTTTTTGTTTAATACTCTGCTTGCATGCAAAAATATCGGTTTTCTCTCAAATAATGGTTTAGCACACATACTTTTAGCGTTGTGCTACTCCGCTTATAAAATATGCTATGGCAAGAGCAGCAAGTTTTGCCGTACGACCGTCAATATCGAAAATCGGGTTCACTTCAGCAATATCAATGATTTTCACTGAGGAGTCTTTACCTGCAAGTTCTGCGGCTTTGCATAGTTCATCTGCTGTGAAGCCAATTCCTGCCGGAGCACTTACTCCCGGAGCAAAAGCTGAGGTAACGGCATCTATATCAAACGATACATAGACAGCATTACTTCCACTATTTGAACAATAATTAAGAGATGAAAGAAAAGAGTGTTCAAAATTTCCGGTTTCCCGAATTTCATCATAGAAAATAATTGATTTACCCAAGTTGGTAATATACTCTATATGTTTGGCTGAAACAGCAAAGGATTGTATCCCAAATTCACAAAATCTGCCAATAGTAAGTGTATCGTCCTCCAAAAGTTGCCGAAACCCGCTTCCTGAATGTGCATATTTTCCGTCAATTAACGGACGAACGTCAGTATGTGCGTCAAAGTTAAGTATTCCCAACGGCTGACCACCATCTCCGAGTGCCGCACCATCGGGATAGGCAATATCGTGCCCGCCTCCGATTACAATTGGTAGTGCGCCTAATTGTAATAATTTTCTAACAACTTCCCGTTGGCGTTTGTGAATTTCCTCTAATTCCACTCCGTCGGTACGTATATTTCCTGTGTCAAAAATACGCAAATTTTCAATTGATAATCGTTGATTAGTAGTATTGTAAAATGGTGTAAGTTTATAGAATGTTTTGCGGATAGCAACGGGAGCTTTCGATGCTCCTGTACGTCCACCGTTGCGTCGAACTCCCTCATCTTGAGGAACTCCTACCAGGACAATAGCACCTGATAATTCCTCCTGAAAATCAGTGAGAGGTATAATAATATCGCCAATTCGCTTGTCATCCGAGTCATTCCGCGATGTAAACAAATCATTGAGTTTTACTGCTTCTACATATTGCTTCACTATTTGCTTTCAATTACAGTTTGAATATCATTACGGACATAATTCAAGAAATTATAACCTGTTGCAAGTTCAATATCATTTATGGTTCGTTTGTATTTTCTCCATTTATCAGAGCGAATACCGTCTATATTTGGCATAATGACTGCTTCTATACGAGTATTAAGATTCACATCGGCTAATTTTTGTCCCGGTTCGAGTACGACAACTATTTTGAAACAACTATCGGGAATAGAAACTAATTGGTTGATTTTACTGCCGCTTTTGTAAATGCCACCTGCACAAACAAATAATTCTTTGAGTGAATCTTTGCACATTTGCAAACACCATTTTTCCATATCGTACCACACACCTTGATTGAGGTCAGGACGTTGCGGAATAATATTTGTCATCAAAAACGTAGATTTATTATCTTCATCATTACGTGTGCGCTCTTCACTTCCAACAAGGTGAGAACGGTCGTAGCCGGAATTGGTATAATCAGCATGCTTAACTCGATAAAACGACGCAGGAAGGGAAGTATCTGTAATGAAATTACCTGTAAAACGCTTCGCATCGCCATACCAATCTTTATTTAATTCCCAAGAAACCCAATTGTTAACATTGCGATTTTTATTATAGGAAAGTGCATATTGAGGACGAACTATAAGATAATCATCAGAACTGTCGGCATCGGTCGGTGTATTTAATTCAAGATGAATAGAGCGTCCAATTGGTGCCGTAACTTCTTCAGTCGGGATTGGTGTAGGGGTTGGAGTAGTAGAATTATCGCTACATGAAGCAAGAATAATAATTATAATAGCACAGAAAATTAATATTGAAAATTTGCCGAGAAATGCTGGAGAAAGTTTCATAACATTCTTTCTTATGAATGATGTAAATTGAAATTGATCAGGAATTTCTGCCAAATTATTGATTTTATTCCAAATGTCCATACAAAACAGGATTAGTCATGCAAAATTATTATATGCATCCTCAAATTATACTTTAGAATATTGTTAAAATTCCAAGTGTCAAATACACAACTCTCTCAATTCGTCTAAGCAGATCAAATCTATTTGAACACAACAAAACAATTAATGCAATGAGTCAAGAAAGCCGACGTAATAAATCCAGAAACGACACACCAAAAGTTAAGTTGTCACGCGAAGAATCCACAAAACAGCTCTCATTCCTACTTTCATTCTACAAGCCATACAAGTACAAAGCAATTATTGCATTAGTAGTAATGATGATTACGGCTTCTGCCGGACTGCTGTTCCCGCGACTTGTGGGAATGATACTAGATTCGGTTCTCCATCCCGAAAAATCTGCATTTTCTCCCGGAATGATTGCCGGTGCTTTGCTTGGAGTAATTGTCATTCAATTTGGGATCCGTTATGTGTTTTCAATGCAACTGGCTACAATAACCGAAAATGTAATTGCCACACTTCGTACACGCGTTTTCGAGCATCTTATTCGTTTGCCGATGAAGTTTTTTGGAGAGCGACGCGTCGGAGAATTATCATCACGACTTTCATCAGATTTAACTCAAATTCAAGAAACATTTTCATTCGCAATTCTTGAACTACTCAGGCAATCTATATTTCTTATTGGAGGTGTGGCTTTTATAGTGAGCAAAAGTATGAATCTTGCCGCTCCAATATTACTTGCAATGCCAATACTAATAACAATTGCAGTTTTATTTGGACGAAAAATTCGCACGTTCAGCACTAAAACACAAGATGCACTCGCACAGTCTGCTACTATTGTCGAAGAAACGTTACAGGGGATTGCCAGTGTTAAGTCGTACTCGAATGAATCATATGAAGCTAAGCGTTATAACAGCGCCCTTCAAAATACAATTGCGCTTGCAATCAAGACAGCTAAAATGCGATCAGCATTTATTTCATTTATTCTCTTTGCATTTTTTGGTGGAATTGCAGGGGTAATTTGGTACGGCGGAACACTTGTGCAAAGCGGAGAAATTACCATCGGTGATTTTGCTACATTTCTGATGTATGCAATGTTTGTAGGCGGTGCGATGGGAAGTTTTGCCGAGTTGTTTTCACAAATGCAAAAAGCATTGGGTGCAGCTGTGAGAATACAAGAAATTTTAGGTGAAAAAATTGAGCAAATAAGCGGACTTGATTCTCCTCAAAAATTACGTTCGGTTATTGTGAAAAATATTAGATTTAGTTATCCTTCCAGACCGGAAATACCTGCACTCAACAATGTATCATTGGAAATTGGGGCAGGAAAGAGAGTTGCGTTCGTGGGCGAAAGCGGTGCCGGTAAAAGTACGATGGCAGGACTAATTCAACGTTTTTACGAACCGGATTCAGGAGATATTCTCTATGACGGAATATCATCATCAAAACTTAATCTCGCAGATGTTCGGATAAATATCGGAGTTGTACCGCAGGATATAGTTCTATTTGGTGGCAGTATTTTAGAGAATATCCGTTATGGAAATTTACAAGCAACAGAAGATGAAGTGTGGAAAGCGGCAGAACTTGCCAATGCGTCGGAATTTATAGGAAAATTTCCTGAAAAGCTCCATACTCTGGTCGGTGAACGTGGTGTAAAACTTTCCGGGGGACAACGTCAGCGTATTGCAATTGCACGAGCAATTCTCAGGAACCCTCCTATACTAATTTTGGACGAAGCTACGAGTTCGCTCGATTCAGAATCAGAACATTTAATACAAGAAGCTATGGAAAGACTTATGGAAAGTCGTACAACAATTATTATTGCACACCGGCTTTCTACAGTTCGACGATGCGATACCATTTTTGTATTTTCCAAAGGTGAAATAATTGAATCGGGCACACACGAAGAACTCATTGCTTACCCTGAAAGCAAATATGCTCGTCTCTGCGCCTTACAATTTGAAACTGATATGAGAGAAGGTGCAGTCTTGAATAAGGAAAGATAATTGTAATAAGTTATACCAAAAATTATAAAGTCAGAATTATTTATCGAATTTGAAAAACGGTATAATAAATGTGGCTATCACTTTCACAACTACATTAAAATTCACTTCCAAATTCTCGAATCAAGTTGATTTCTACTCTGAAATAATTTTTTATGTTCGAAACATTAATTTTTTGAGATTAAAAATAAAGGGGTGCACTTCCGGTGTAGCTGTAACTAAACTATCAATTTTATATTATTATGCCCGTTGAATTAAGACTATTTTATTGATAGCGGGTAAAAACTGAGAGGAATACTTCCATTGTGATAAAGAGTTCAATTAATCCATCGGGGATACCGACTATTTTGTTGATAGATGGACGACCTGTTGTTCGTAAGGCACTTAATTTACTACTTATATCTGATATTGATGTAGATGTCATTACTACCGATAACATACAAGAATCTATCGAAATTTTGGAGAAACAATCGGCTCATGATGTGGAATCCGGCAAAATAGACCTCATTATGATTGATATGGTATGGGCAAGAAATGGAATCTTGGATATTATACAAACTCTCCGAGAAGAGTTTGCAGAAATTCCTATCCTTGTAATTAATACAGGGTATGATGATAAATTTGCTTCACGTGTTATGAAATTAGGGGCCTCCGGATATAAGTCTTCTCCATCATCAATAGAGCAATTTAGTGAAGCAATCCGAACAGTCATATCAGGCAGAAAATACATTAGTTCTTCGGTAACTAAACAAGTACTTGCTGATACTTTTCAAAAAGGTGGAATGATGCCGCATGAACTTCTTTCTGACAGAGAATTTCAAACCATGAGTATGATTGCTTCAGGAAAAACAGTAGGTGAAATTGGCAAAGAACTAATTTTAAGTGTGAAAACAATAAGTACATATCGTACAAGAATTTTGGAAAAAATGAATTTAAAAAATAATTCGGAAATAGTGCAATATGCTGTGCGAAATAATCTAATTTAAATGTCATGTAGGAATTATACGGACAATAAATTCAAAATTTGTCCTATTTTTTACGGAGAATAATATCCGTATTTTTGCTTATTATTTTAAAGGATTATTACTATAAATTAATTATATTTAATTAAAATTTATAAATTGTAATATATAAAAATATTTATTAATATTTAATTCATATTAACTACTCACTTTATTTTTTATGTCAAAGTTATTTTTACTGTTTATTTATTTATTTATTATACCAACGATAACAGCTAATTCTTCACCATTAGACAAACTTAAAAAAATTACTATTATAGAGTCAAATAATGAACGTTTAGATGACCGTTTTCACACTTTAACTATTCCCAATACCCTCCAAGACAGCATTCTTGTATCTTTAAAAAAACATGTCTCTGCTTCTCTATCTACAAACAATTTGAGTGACCCAGAAGTATTCTTCAAAGTTATGGAATGGGTCGGTATTCAGTGGAAACATAATGGTTTTAATGAGCCACCACCGGATGCTAGTTCTTTAGATATTCTAAAGTTGGCAAACAATGGAACGGAATTTAGATGTCTGGAGTATGGTAGAGTTGTATCAGATGTACTGCTTTCGCTTGGTTATGTTTCGCGGCTAATTGGGATGAATTCAAAAGACATTGCTTATGGAACACTCGGAATGGGGCATGCGGCTTCTGAAGTTTGGTCAAACACTTTACAAAAGTGGATATATATTGACCCCCAATTTTGTATTTATGCAAAATATAAAGGCGAATATTTAAATTATTATGATATGTATTTACTACGTAAGCAAGGTAAATTCAATCAAATAGAATTTATTGTTTCTGAATTATTTATGACAAAAAATGGACTAAAAAAACAACAAGTAATTTCAGAATACCGGAAATTTTTAGATCCCTATTTTGGACAATTATTGACACCATATTTTAGAGATAATAATATAAGTTTAATTACATTATCGTTAGATTCAAAAGATCAGTTTCTTACTAGTCAAGGTCTTACTGCTCGTTCTATGGTTTACACTCAAAATCCCCGAGATTTATATTATGCTCTCAATCATACACTTGTAATATTTAATTACAAGGAGTCTTCTCCAAACCTCCAGCAAATATTAAGTGATTTCAAAATAAATAATAATGATGAATATTTGGCAAATATGTATTTGTTTGCCGCAAAACCAAATTTTACCCTCAATCTTCAAAATAATATGCCATGGTTTAGCCATTATGAATTTAAAATAGATAATGGTAATTGGACATCACTTACCAAAAATGAATTAGATTGGAATGTACCTGAAGGTGAGAGTACCATCTATGTTAGAAGCGTTAATCAAGCTGGAA
>JAFDZU010000032.1 GCA_018266765.1 Bacteroidota bacterium | reverse complement strand
GAAATTCTGCGTAAGGTGAGTTATGAGTATAATTTGAAAAATTTAAGTTGAAATATAAGAATTACTATTGCTTATTTGTATCTACTAAATTGGGGCTGAATAACGTTGAATAAGTAATAATTTCAGCTAACTGTAACAAAGACTTAAAAGTAAGGTTAATGGTTACATTAAAACAATGGATTATAAATAGGTTAGTAATAGTAGTAGATTATAAAAGCCAAAAAAATCGTATATTAGAGTGTAAGTACTTTAACGTTTTGTTAAGGTTTAATTATTTTGAATTTTATTATTTTTTAGATTTTAGAAGAGGATACAAATATGTTTCGTAAGATCCTATCTTTTTGCACAGTAGTTGCATTGATGATGACTGCACAAATATCATTTTCGCAGGTAAATATCCTGCCAAATGTGCACAAGCAACAAATTCCGGTATCGTATATCGAAAACCGAGGACAATGGCCCGCAGAAGTTCGCTTTATGGCTCAACTTCGTGGGATGAATGTTTGGATGACAACCAAAGGTTTAAAATATGATGTTTTTACCTCACGGACAGCAACTGCCGATGAAGTCAAACAAGAAAAATCACGCCTTAGAAAATTCAGTAAAAAAGCCGCCAATAATTTCAGAAGCGAAAACGCTATTCGCCGCAGTGGACAAGTCATTGATATGGAACTTGTTGGTTCGTCTGCTTCTAAAATTTCGGGTAGTGAACAGCAAATCGGCTATCGTAATTATTTTATTGGAAAGAATCCTACTCTTTGGCAAACGAATGTCCCGGTATTTTCCAAACTGCGTAGTGAAGAAGTATATCCGGGTATTGATGCAATCTATACATTCCAAGACGGGAAACCACGTTATGATTTTGTAGTGAAACCGGGAGCAAACCCTGCTTTGATTGCTATTCGATTTAGCGGAGCAAACAGTGTAAATGTAAGTGATGACAAAGGAATAGAACTCTCAACGAAATTAGGTGACATGTATAATGGTAATATTTATGCATATCAGCAAATTGGAGAGCATCAAGTACAAATTCCGTGTAAGTTTGACAAACAAGGCGACATAGTGAAATTTGCTGTTGGGAACTATGATTCTCAAAAGCCGCTTGTGATAGACCCACTTGTCTATTCTACGTATTTCGGCGGTAGCGGTAGTGATGAAGCAACCGGTGTATCATTGGATAATTTTGGTAATGTAGTAGTCACAGGTGGAACGAATTCACCAAATTATCCTTCTACAAAAGGTGCTTATGATACAACATCACATGGTGGTATGGATGTTTTTATTGCTAAATTTGACAAAACAACAACGACACTTCTCTATTCTACTTACATAGGTGGAGGTTCAGATGACAAGGCAAATGCAGTAGCAATAGATGTTAACAGTAATGCAATCTTTGTTTGCGGAGAAACAAGTTCGGTTGATATGCCGGCTTTTGGTTGGAAAACGACGTTAGCAGGCGGGTATGATGCTTTTGTTGCTAAAATTAGTGCTGATGGAAAAACTTTAGACTATTGTACGTATGCCGGTGGTGGTAAAGATGATCGAGCACGCGCTATAGCTGTTGGCCCGGGAGGTGAGGCATGTGTGGCAGGTGAAACTTTTTACTCAACAGTTAATTTTCCGGTCTCTACCAATGCATATAAAAAAGTTAATTCCGGATTGAACGATGCATTTGTTATGAAATTACGATCAAGTGGTAATTCTGTAGCATTTTCTACCTATATGGGAGGAACCGGAGATGATTATGCCTATGCTGTCGGAAGCGACCTTTCGGGTGCTTTCGTCTATGTTGCCGGATCAACTGCTAATGGTCTAACCGAAACATATCCAAAAGCTCCTAAATTTATGGAACCGGGTTTCCCAGATCCTGACAGAGTACCTCATAATTACACATTTAACTCCGGAAACTTTACGGACGGTTGGGTAGCAAAAATAAATGATGCAGGTGCATTTTCAGATTACAACAATCAATATATCACCTATTTAGGTGCCAGTAAAAATGACCGTGTACGTTCTTTAAGCGTTCAAAAAGATGGCAGTGTACTTGTGGCAGGAGAAACAGAAGGCGGTACAGGCAATAAAGGATTTCCTTCGTCGAATACTTCTGTAGTGAACAAAGGAGGGTTAGATGTTTTTGTTTCAAAACTAAGTTACAATGGTAGAGTATTAATTTCTTCAACAATGTTTGGAGGAGCCGGAAACGAAAGTGCAGTAGGTATATCTGTTTCGGATAAAACTTCTGATGTTTTTGTGGTTGGACAAACCACATCTCAAGACTTTCAAATGTCACAACTTTCTCCTCCTATTCTGCCTATACAAGCGAATTTAAAGGGTGCAAAAGATGCATTTATGGCACGTCTTCCTGCCGGATTAGAAAAGGTAGCATATGCAACGTATTTTGGTGGTAAAGGTGATGAAGGAGCAAATGCGGTTGCAGCAACTCCTCGTGGCGATGCCTATATGGTCGGTTATACAAACTCTGATGATTTAGATGTATTTAGTGATGAATATCAACCAACAATTGCCGGTGGACAAGATGGTTTTATTTCTAAAATTGCTTTTGGAGCACTTAATCTTACAACCCCCAATGACGGTACTTTCTGTCCGGGACAAAGTGTAACTATCAGATGGACTAAAGCTGAAGGACTTGCTGACGGAGATAGCGTAGAAATTCAACTTTCAAGTAATGGTGGAGCTTCTTGGTATACAAACATAACCCCAAAACCAGTTTTAGCATTAAGCTATGTATGGAATATTCCGGCCAATCAGCAGCCCGGTATTGCCTATAAATTACGACTAATGCACTCATCCGGTGTTCGTACAGAAACTTCTTCTGAGTTTACAATTGGAACTCCTGTTCAAATATTGGAAAACCCTGTGGGGGATTCTGTATGTCCAGGTACACGGGTACGACTTCGTGTGAAAGGGTTAGGAGAAAATCTAACCTATAAATGGTACTTCAATAACACTCCAATCAACGGCGCAAATGCTGATACATTAGTAATTCCATCGGTACAAAGTAGCAATGCCGGCTCGTATAAAGTGGATGTTAGTGCAGGATGTACTCCGGCAACAAGTCAGCCAATAACTCTTGTTGTCAAACCGGCTACTAAAGTGACAGCACAACCTCAAGACAAAACAATTCCTACGGGTGGCTCGCATACATTCAAAATAACTGCTCAAGGCAATAATTTGACGTATGAATGGTTCGTTGATGGCAGTAAAATTTTAAATGCAACAAGCAATGAATATACCATCACCTCTGCAAATGCCGGTCAAGCCGGAAAATACAAAGTGATTGTACGTGGTGAATGTGGAATAGATACAAGCAAAGAAGCGATCTTGACAGTAGATCCGGTTGGAGTATATGAACAGTCGGGCACTTCAAGTACTGTGAATTTCACACTTCTTTCCGAACAGCCGGCTTCAGATGAGCTTACTACCGCTATTACTTCCGTAACCGGTTGTTCTGTGGACATATCATTATTTGATAATCTTGGAAGTAAGGTAATGAGTATTTACAACGGAGCACTCGAAGCAGGTATAAGTAGAGTCGTTTCTGTGGATGTGAAAAATCTTTCGAGTGGAATTTATTGGTTGACCGCTAAATGTGGCTCTGATCGCACTGTTCAGAAAGTTGAAATTGTGCGATAAACGTTCTCTCGATTATCATAAAAAAACGCCCTACTTTGGATGAAGTAGGGCGTTTTTTTTCTGCACTAAATTAATATACAACGTAAGATTACAGTGAAATTAAGCTTTGATGGAAAGAACCTGCATCGCTACTTCTTCAGCGGTAATCACGTTCATACAATTAAAATGCCCCTTAGGACATTCAGCTCTCCCGATATGAGTACAAGGTCGGCAATCAAGCTCCGTTTCGACAATACGATTTGGAACTCTATACGGCGCAAACCCAAATTCCTGAACGGTCGAACCAAATATCGCTACAACAGGCACACGCCTCGCCGCCGATAGATGCATTATCCCACTATCATTACAAATTAATCCATCACAACTATCGAGTACACGAGCAGTATCATAGAGCGAAGTTGCACCAGAGGCATCAGTAATAGGAAATGGAATTGCACGGCGAACCTTTTCACAAATTTCATTATCATCCTTTCCACCAAGCAATACGATTTCAGTATTGAATCGTTCATGGATTAGTCGTGCAGTATCAGCGAAACGTTCGGGAAGCCAGCGTTTTGTAAAATGCCGTGCCCCTGGTGCTATCGCAAGTCGTTTTGGAGGAGTAATTATCGTTGTTCGCTTTGCAGGCAGATAATATCCTAAATCAGTTTCTTCAGGAAGCCAGAACTCTAATCCCTCTCCGTGGTCTCTGATACCAAGCGGCGTAGCTGTTTGGCGATACCGTTCTGTGATTGGGATGATTTGTTTGCCGTGTCCTTTTTTTAGCCGTACAAGTTCAAGTTTTTGCTTGCGGAATTTATCGAGTTTATAGGTTTTCTTTCCCAAACCGAACCGAAGAAGAAAAGAGCGAAGATTCACTTGCTCATCTAATACAACATCATACTGTTCATTTGTGAGATTAGTACGAATCTCTCGGCTTTTGCGGACAATTCCAAATGCATTGGTTTTTGTATCAAGCTCTATAACATTTGATAAATAAGGATTATAGCGAATGATTTCGGCAAATCGTTTTGCAATTATCATATCAATTCNNAGGCGAATTATACAGATTGATGTGATTTTTTGTGGTTCCATAACTGCGAAGATAGCCAGAAGAAGATAATTTTCTACCTAAAGAAAAAGTTTTCGGCTTGATTTTCAAAAAAAATTCGGATTTTTGTTCAGATTTTATTCACTTTATTGGTACAAACAACATGCGCTTTACCGTAGAACAAGACGACGACATTGTGATATTCACTCTCAAAGAAGAACGGCTCGACTCATTGAACTCGCCAGATGTTAAGGCGGAATTGCTCATAATTGGTCAGCCAAACGTGATTGGCTTGATAATTGACCTATCCCAAATAACATTCTGTGATAGTGCCGGACTCAGTGCTCTTTTACTTGCTCATCGTCAGATGAAAGAGCATGAAGCTCCCGTCATATTAGTCGGAGTGGGTGACCAAGTGCGTAATCTCTTACGAATTTCACAATTAGAATGGCTGTTTGATTATTTTCCGACTGTCGAAGACGCTCTCGGAGCTTTTGAAAATGTAGAAGATTATTCCGACGAAGAATAAAGCGACATTCGAAGATTACAACTCTTCCTAATTCTGTGTGCCGTCAGTGTTCGCTTGCAACCTGACGGCTTTTTTTTATATGAATTATATTTTATCGATCAACTTCAAAAATTCGCTCCATTGCAAATTTAATTGGAGATAAGGAGATTTAACAATGCGGAAATATATACTCATCGTAATTTTTATAGCTTCATATTTTCAACTGAGTGCCCAAACTCTTTTTCAATCGAACGAATTTACAAACCGTCGTATCGGATTTACCAATGATGCAAGTGCCGTCGGGTGGAATCCTGCTATGCTCGGCATGAGCGATAACACAGATTTAGTACTTGGTTTGCCGCTCAATGCTTCGTTCAAAACTAACGGACTCTATGGTGCATTTATTAAAATGAGTGGAATGGGATTGGGATTTATACCTCAAAAAGATAGCATCTCCAAACAACAATTCTTTGTGGGTTTGGGCTTTTCTCTCCTTGACGAACGGTTATGGTTTGGTGGTTCAATCCGCCCGACGGGAGATTTCGGTAGTGCTTTCTCCAATGGCAATCTCCGCTATAATATTTCTGCAATTTATAGTATCAAGCAGGCATTAGTCGTTTCTGCCGGAGTTAATACAATCCACAGTGCACCAACTCCTGAACTAAGTTATGATCTAAGTGCCGCCTATTCACCATTTCAATGGCTTACCTTACATTCATCGCTGTCGCTTTCAGCTGAAAAGATTTTTAATGGTTATTCTACATCCTCGTCAGTTGGAACAAGTATAGGTTTATTTGATAATTACGTTGTACTGAGTTATAATTTTCTGCCGGAATTAAATACATCACGACTTGGTATGGAATTATCATTAAGCAGTGGAACAACAATTGGTTCGATTAATAGTTTTGCTTCTGACTACAATGGTAGTGTTATGTTTATCCGTACTCATACATCCGATGAATTATCGTTTGGTGATAGAGCAGGAAGTCCCGGCTACCGTAAATATACAGGTGCAGTGAAAGATGCCGGTTGTACACCGTGGGCTATCAAATGGGCGGCAGGCAATAGCGATTCACCTCGGGATATTCTTAATATTATGAACTTATCTTCTCATTCTGAATATGGGGAATTAGCAAGTGAAATTTCAGCATTTTCGTCAAATCCAATCGCTGCTTTCGATTCTATTCAAAAAAAATATTATTCTAAATATGCCCCTAAATCTACACTTTCGGGACGTGAACAAACAACTATTGCTACAAAATCCATTACCCAAAAAGTATTGCTCATTGATGCAGAATCAATTCAAAAACAAACATCGGCAACCTTCTTTGTTCGAGATGAATTAGGACGCACCGTATCGGGCTTAACGAAAGCAAACTTTGTGATTAATGATACTAATCAAAGTATTGTTTCACTCACGCAAACTACATCGAAAACTGTACTTCCTGTGGATATTGTCTTGCTGGTAGATTGCTCCGGCAGTATGAGCGGTGAAATTCAATCCGTTCGTCGAAATGTAAATAATTTTGTGCAAAGTTTGGCGACTCGCGGAGTGGATTATCGCGTGGGGTGTATTCTCTATGGAGAGAAAATTTACGCAACACTCGAACCCACTGCATCCGTTAAAGATTTTGAGGAATTTTTCCTTCAAGCCGCCGCCACCGGTCGCGATGAAATCACCTCAACTGCCATTCATGAAGCTACATTACTGCCATTCCGCCCGAATGCCCAACGTATATTCGTGCTCATTACCGATGATTGTTCTATTCAAGATAATGGTGAATTTTATGAGCCGTCTCTCACACGTGAAATGTGGAATGCAGGTGCAAAGTTATATTCGGTAATCAATCCTGCTAATCACAACGGAGGAATTATGACTCGGCTTACTTTCGGACGTGATTATGATATTAAAAAACCATTCACAACAATTTTGGATGACATCAGCGGAGATATTACTACCACCTATCAAATGGTATATCGAGAGAATCCGCCAAAAGAAAAAATTATCGAAAAAATTACTGTTTTAAAAGGAAAAGTAACTGATGATGACGGCTCGAAACTCGCGGCTAATCTTACATTCCGTCCGAATATAACCGGCAATGAAATCAAACTCATAGCTAATAATTTTACAGGTGAATACGAGACTAATATTACCGAAGGAAAAATCTATGAGGCAACAGTTCTGCACAATGGATATGTTCCGCTCAACGATAAAATTGATCTTACAACCGCCCGTAAAGGCGATACAATTACTCATAATTTCCTTCTACACGCTCAGCCAACAATATTATTCGGAAAAATTACCGACCAAAACGGCGCACCACAAGCAGGTAAAATTAAAATCGAAGATGCAGTTACTCTCGAAGCAATTACCACTCTCAAAACGAATGAAAAAGGTGAGTATTCTATCGAAATCAAAGAAGGACGTGAATATCGTCTGACTCCTTCAGTGCCGGACTATGTGGCTTCTAATGCCGAAGTAGATATGAGATCTACCAAACGCGGTGAAAAAATTCAGCGTGACTTGTCGGTTACGGCAATTACCATTGCAATTGAACAAGGACTTACTTTCAAACTCAAGAATATTTTCTTTGACTCCGGCAAATGGGATTTACGTCCTGAAAGCGAACCGGAACTCGAAAAACTCTATGCATTTATGGAAGAAAATAAATCGGTACGTGTAGAAGTAGGCGCGCATACTGATGCAATTGGTAAAGACGAAGCTAATAAGATACTTGCCGGTAAACGAGCGGAATCAGTAGTAACGTTTTTAGCAAAAAAAGGTATTGCCCAAACACGATTGATTGCGATTGGTTATGGTGAGTCAAAACCTGTTGCAACCAACGATACAGAAGAAGGACGCGCGCTTAATCGTCGGGTAGAAATCAAACTTGTTAAATAATTTAAATACTGTAACTTCAACAAGGAATTTTATGGCTGAAACTCTTGGTTCTCTCGTGGATAAATTAGCAATTACTGACCTAAAACTCTGGCATTGCCAAGAACAATTATTTGCACCTGGCATTGTAGAAAATCCAACTTTAAAACAGAAAAACGAGTCGTTACTCGGACAGCGAGAGCGGCTTATCCGTGAAATTGATGCGTGGTTTCTCTCGGCTGTTACAAATCCCGAAACGGTTGCTCTTACAAATCCACAAAATAAAATTTACGGACAATACCGTAAGGAGTAACCTTGAATATAATCACAACTGACCTCGAACCGCAAACCTTCGGAGAATTTATTGATGCGCTGATAATCGCAAATCTGCGAATGTGGCATGCTCAAGAAATAGTCTATGAAACCGAAACACTGCGAGCAATGACTCACGCTCAAATGTTTGATTTTCTCAAACAAGCAACATGGCTCAATCTACTCCGAAACCGTGCAATGGACGGTCTTGATGCTTCTCTAGCCGCCGAAATAATGGAGCGTAATCCCACCACCGAACGAATAGACAAACCAATGACAATGGAAGGACAGCTGCCTCTTTGGGAACAAGTATAGCGCATTGAAAGCTGGCATTTCGACTACGCTCAATGTGCTTGGTACGATTAATTAGTGAGATTTATTTGGTCATTGATTCATTAATTTAAAGGTCATTTCGACTCCGCTCAATGACCTTTAAATTATTCCTAAAACTATTATCCACCGTAGATTATATCTCAGATGGTAAAATTCTCTTTTGTTATTTCGGATAACTTACGTAATTTTTACTTGAATAAAAATACCACACAATCGGAGTGTTTCAGCAATGACTCGCTTTATACTTTTTCTCCATATCCTTTTGGCATTTACTTGCACAGCAATATTGCCTTGTTTGGCACAAGACAGAGGCGCAGTAGAGAACGCTCTCGAAGCCGTAAGTCAAGAAACTGATAACGCACCTATAATAGACGCAATTGAATATTACACCGACAATCCTCTCAACCTTCGCAAAGTAAAAGCCCAAGATTTATTGTTCTTGCCCGGCATTTCATCTACAGATGCTCGGCGCATTCTTCGGCTTGTAAAAAAACATCCTGATATAACCTATTCTATGCTTGCAGATTCGGTGGGATTATCCGAAAATCAACAATCTCTTTTGGAACGGTGTACCACTCTTCGCAGTATTACTTCGGGGAAGTCGGCTTGGGTAACTTCACGTACTCGAAATGTACAAATGGTTCAACAAATAAAAGGGCTTGCTGATAGTTCGTTCGTGGGTTCGCCGATAGCTCTTTATCAGCGTTTTACAGGTGGAATGGGGAATGCACGAGCCGGAATTACCACCACAAAAGCGGCAGGTGAACGTTCATTCACTGATTTTTATAGCGGATTTGGAGAATACAACGATAAATTCCTACAAGTGGTAGCTGGCGATTATACTATCGAAAGCGGATTGGGAAGCATTCTTTGGCAACCGTTCGGGGCAAAAAAAGGCGGTGAAGTGATTGCACCCGTTATTCAGCAAGGAAGCGGAATTTCCCCATATCGTTCTTCTACTGAATTTAGATTTTTCCGAGGCGCAGCGGTGGCGGCTACGATGCCACTCAGTGATAACTCATCGGTCGCTGCTACGCTCTGGTATTCTTCCATTCGACGGTCGGCAACTATAGATACAGTACGTGGAGTTGCCACTTCGATTGATGCTACCGGACTTTTCCGCACAACCACCGAAATCGCCAAACAAAATTCACTTGGTGAACAAGTTATGGGTGGGATTCTCCAATGGAATATCTCAACAGGAGTATCAATTGGTGCATCTGCTTTTTCACTTCAATATTCAAAACCGATTGAAAGTAGTTCGTCAAGTACTTTTTTGGGGCAATCCGGAGTTCTCTCGGCGGTTCATGGTTCATTTGTTCGACAAGATATGCTGTTACTTGGTGAAATCAGCCGTGATGCTTTCGGGAATTTTAGTGCAAAAGCAGGTGCAGAATTTATCGAAAAAAACTTCAAAACAGCAATTTCAGCGCGATGGTATGATGCAAATTTTCGTTCGCCATTCGGGTATAATTTTGGGGAATTTTCTTCGCCAAATAACGAAATCGGATTATATGCCGGTTGGTTTTGGCGTGGAATTCCTACTTTTGAAATAACGGGCTATTGCGATATTTACCGTTCGCTTACTCCAAGATTTGGGCTGTATGTTCCCACTCGCGGCGTGGATGTGCTCACTGAAATTCGTTGGAAAATCTCTCCGCTGAGTACGTCTATTCTTCGCTTTCGCACCGAGAATAAAACCGATGCTTTCACAGCCGCCGACGGAAGTCACTCTGCATATATTCGCACCGTAACTTCACTTCGAGCCGAGATACTCCATTCACTCACCAAACAAGTGCGAACTCGCGCTCGCATAGAAGCTGTTGCCGTTGATTTTGATAATATTTACCCGAGTGAGATTGGTGTTGTGGGATTTGCCGAGCTGTGGTGGCAACCCGACGAACAGTTGAAAATTGGAGGTCGTTTGGCGTATTATTCTACCGACAGCTATAATTCTGCGCGGTGGACTTTCGAGCCGTCCGTTCCCGGAGTATTAGGTAATCCTGCTCTCTATGGCAATGGTGCAAGATCTTTTATTTTAATTAATTACGCTCCATTACCTCAAATTTCATTGTGGGTACAATATAGTGTTACGGCAAAAAATACGGTAACATCTCTCGGCAGCGGCTCAACTGAAATCTCAGGCAATAAAGAGCAGAAAGCTATTTTTCAAGTTGATATATCACTTTGAGCAATGATGCTTTTTGTGGATTATTGGTTGTTTCGATGTATGGAAAATTATATTTTTCCTAAAGAAATAATTGTAAGTGATAAAGTATGAAAAGTTCATCGTATTTTTGAAGGTACAATGGTAACATTGATAAAGAAGAATCCTTCAATAAATTTATTTAGTATGCTTTACGACATTCCAGATATAAATTATTATAAACACATTAATATTACCGACATTAGACAGTAACATAAAGGACAACAGAATGGAACATATCGTATCAATAAATAATCCGGTCTTAGGGGACTTAGTTAGTTATATTTCAAAAAATGGGATTCAAAGAAGCATTAAACCCGTATATAAAACGGACGACTTCGCATTGTATAATGATGATAGCTTAGAGGTAATGAGTCGTTTTCCTGATAACTACTTAGATATGATTTTTGCTGATCCGCCA
The DNA here is from genome assembly GCA_018266765.1 of Bacteroidota bacterium. Taxonomy (GTDB): domain Bacteria; phylum Bacteroidota; class Ignavibacteria; order Kapaibacteriales; family UBA961; genus JADJXV01. The sequence goes on along the minus strand of JAFDZU010000032.1, from coordinate 42,767 downwards.
TATATGCTATCTAACGACGGATTTACTTGCCAAAACGGGCGAATGGTAAGCGTCAATAAAGGTAAGTGGGATAAATCGAATGGTTTTGAAGATGACTTAAACTTTCACGAACTTTGGATTAAAGAATGCAAACGTGTTTTAAAACCTGAAGGAACAATTTGGATTAGTGGAACTTATCACAGTATTTATCAATGTGGTTTTTTACTTCAAAAACTAGGTTTCCATTTACTCAACGACATTTCTTGGTTTAAGCCAAATGCATCGCCAAATCTTTCGTGTCGCTTTTTTACTGCATCACATGAAACAGTTTTGTGGGCTAGAAAAGATAAAAAAGCAAAGCACTATTTTGACTACGAAGCAATGAAAAATGGTAAGTTTCCTGAGGATAACATCAAAAAACCCGACTTACAGATGCGGAGTGTTTGGAGTATACCGACACCTCAACCAAGTGAAAAAATGTTTGGTAAACATCCGACACAAAAGCCACTTGCACTATTAAAACGAATTATTAAAGCATCCACTAAACCCGGAGACATAATTTTTGATCCTTTTAATGGAGGTGGAACAACAGGAATTGCTTCAGCAGTTATTGGTGATAGAAAATATATTGGATGCGACTTAAACAAAGATTACATTGACCTGACAATAAGACGCTATGAAGCACTTAAAACTAATAAAGGACTTTTTGAATAATGGCAATACGACAAGATGATTCAATAACTATTACATTAAAAAATTTAGAACAGTTTAACAACAAAACTGACATTAGAGAATTTCTTCTTAAGCAGTGGATTTCAGAAAGTCCGCAAAAGAAGTATCGATATTTTGTTGAAGTTTTGAATTCTGGTAAGCACATTTATCTTGAAAGACCCGGTAGACTTAACAAAGGTTGTGATTTTGTGATCTATGTTGAGAATATTTATCAATGGAAAAATGGAAATGATAGACCACCAAATCATGATTTTGTACTTAATGACCTAAAACTGAAGAAAAATATTTTCTCTCAACAGCAATGGGATAAACTTCTTCTTTGTGTAAATGAAATTTTCAACTCAAAGCCATATAGAAACACAATTCAATTCACTAATGAGCTACCTATTATAGGTCACGACTACGAACTATTATTGAAACTAATAAAATGGCTCTTCATAGAACAAGATATTACTTATTGGTCAGGAGAAGGTAGAGAATTGTTTTATCGTAAAATTAATGAACTATAATGATAACAAGAGTTATTGCAATTCGCAATCTTGAAAAATTTACCGGGCAAGACTTATCATTATTAGCAAAGCAATACGGTATAACAACATACAAAGACGGCAAACAAAATAAAGGTTGGAAAGGTTTAACTCTTGAGCTTTTAGCAGGTTTATCCAACGACAACAAACAAGCTCCGAACGGGCTTGGTTTTGAATTAAAATCAACAGCTTTTTATCAAGTAAAAGGCGTTTGGGCACCGAAGGAAACATTTGCAATTACGATGATCAATCCTTGAAGTATTAATTGCAACTCCTTTTTTCAAAAGTCATTGCTGGGAAAAGCTAAAGTCACTTGTTTATTGTGCCGTTACTTGGAACGGCAAACATAACGAAAAGTCTGAACTTCTCAAGGTTCAATCTTTCGACTTTTTAGAGAGCGATACTCTCATTCACGAGATTCAAGAGGATTATGAATTTATCCGCAACAAATTGATATCACAAGGATTTCAAGCATTGACAGGTAAAGACGGAAATTGGATACAAGCAAGAACAAAAGGTGCAGGACATGGTTCTACAAGTAGAGCGTTTTATGCTCGTAAAAAACTAATCAAAGAAATTATAAAATTATAATAAAAATAAAACCGCATTTAGTTTTACCACTGGCAGTAGAACAATTTTTACTGATAATTATACTCATAACTCATTGAAATGAATATTCTTTTTCTTCGTACTGATTTTTTCGGGCCGCTTAATACGGGCGGTTCATTTTCTCATATCGGCGGTTTTTTGGATGGGTTGCAAGAGCTTGGTCATACCGTTGCGCTCACGGCTTCTGCACAGACATTTCCGGCAGATAAATATAAATTTTATCATATTCCGTATTCTTCACTGTTTACAAATTTCCCTGAAATTCCTTCGATTGCGTACAATCGCATTCTTGAGCGCACACTTCCGGATATTATTTGTTCTGAAAAACCCGATTTTATTTACCAACGCCACAGTGAATTTATCCATTCAACCACAAAAATTGCTCACCAAACAGAACTTCCCCTGATTCTCGAAGCGAACAACAGCGAATGGTGGTGGAAACGCAACTGGGCGCATCTTTTTTTTGATAAAATTCTCCGACGAAGTGAAGAAACGCAATTTCATAATGCTGATGCAATTATGGTAGTTTCCGAAGTATTGAAACAAGATCTTGTACGGTTATTTGGTTTAGATGAAGCGAAAATTCATGTGAATCCTAATGGAGTGGACATTGCTCGATTTACAGATTCGATTGATTCTCCTGCGTTCTATCGCTCACTTACAGCCGAACTTCAAGCTCGGTGGAACGGGAAAATCCTCTGTGGTTTTGTCGGGACTTTCGGTGAATGGCATGGCGTGGAAGTTTTGGCGCGGGCGGTCAGTCATGCCGTTCGAGAGAATCCTGCACTTCATTTTATGCTGATTGGCGACGGTAAATTGCGTGGGAATGTCGAGAAAATCCTTGCTGATGATGGCGTTTCAGATTCGGTAACATTACTCGGAACTGTAAAGCATGATAGTGTGCCGAGTTATTTATCGCTGTGCGAAATCCTGCTGAGTCCTCACACCGAAAATACCGACGGAACAACGTTTTTTGGTTCGCCGACTAAGTTGTTTGAATATATGGGAATGGGCAAAGCAATCGTTGCGTCCTCGGTCGGACAAATCCGAGATATTATTCATGATGGAATCAACGGCGTATTAGTCGAACAGCGCGACGAACGGGCATTGGCAGGGGTTATTTGCCGGCTTGCAGGTGATTTGGAACAGAGCCGAAAGCTTGGTAAAGCGGCACGTTTGGACGCAGTGAATACATATTCATGGAAGCACAACGCACAAAGAGCCATTGATGTATATCATAGTATTAAGAAATAGTTATAATCTTTAAATCAAAAAAATTGTTCGCAAAGCGTGTCATTCGTTGCTGAGCAGTATATATAAATCTATTTGACAGCAACAACTGAACGATCTGAAATATCAACCATTTTGGCAAGTATTTGAGGTCGGTTGTTACAAGCCGACTGGACTGCGAAATACTTACCTGTGAAACGTCTATATTGTGTTGACGCTCATTTGTGGCGACTAACCGAACAAAAAAAAGCTCTGACCGATATTCAGATCAGTCAGTGCTTTGCTATTTTAACGGTCTATCAATGATTGACTATTATCAGCTTGGAAGTCGTGCCCGTAGGCGTGCGGAACTGCACAACATACATACCGCTTGCTAAACCCGAAACATCAAACTCCGACGTATGGCTTATGACTTGCTGACTGAGCACTTCCATTCCCAAACTATTGACTACTTTCACCTCGGAAACACCATCCAAACCTGAAACCGTCAATGAAGTAGAAACAGGATTAGGGGAAATTTGGATACCGTCGGAAGAAGGTTGCACTTCATGTTCATCAACAGAAACGGGCATCTCAAACACAAAGAAACCTGATTCTGTAGCCATATATAATCGATCATATACAGGTGAAGTATTGACAAATTTCATCATCCACACATTTCTTCTGATTGTGTCCACCCAATCGACAGCATTATCCATCACATCCCATGTCGAGCCACTGTTCTGAGAATGCCTTACAACACTATTCCCCGGAACTGTTCTTATGGGTGTAGAATCATCCGTATATCCACCAACAAATAGTTCATCTTCATTTCCTACCCTGCGTATAGCAATAGTCCATAAGCTCGTATCCCGTAGATAGATATTTTCCCAGGTTTCACCTCCATTGGTAGTGCGATACAATCCGCCATTGTCCACTTTATCTTGATAAAAATAGGTCACAACAGCATATCCAAGAAGTTTATTACGTGTACTAAACACAATCTTCGGTATCTCAGGACCGCCACTGTTAAATGGTACAACCCGATAGAGATCCCAAGTAGAACCCCCATCAATTGATTTAACTAAAAACCCATTATCAGCACCACCAATAATCGTATTGCTATTCGGAAGCATAACCAGACTACAAACATCATTTACCGGTAAACTTTTAGTTAAAATTTTCCATGTTTTTCCTGTATCGATACTCTTGTAGATAATTCCACCTCTCAGTTGTGCAAAGTATATTACGCTTGGGTTATTGACATCTTCAATCATGGATTCACCGGATAATGTCAAAGGAAAACCAAACTCAGGACTATTTTCCCAAGTTTTTCCACCATCTGCACTGCGTATAATGGTAGTTAGATTGATACCCCCAATCATCATTATAGTAGTATCGATAGAATTAATATAAATATTGGTAATAATAGCTCTATCGTCACGAAAATTGATTACTACGGTATCCCAAGTCTTTCCGGCATTATATGAACGATAGAGGACACGCCCTTTTCCACCAACATAGATAGTTTTTGGATTGAGTGGGTTGGCAGTAATAGAAAAGGTTCTCTCAGAAAGCAGGCGTTGCCATTGAGCATTTGAATGTGCGAATGAAACCATCCAGATAAGTAAGATTAAGATTATATATTTCATGCTGTTAATGCTCTTTGTGAATTATAAAATGTGAATTAGTTTATGAAATATTTCGACGTCTCCTTTTTTGATTTTTACAATGTATGTACCATTGGATATGCTTGAATTAATCGGTACTATGTTTTTACTTCCGTTTTTAATGGAAATTTCTCCCAAACTCTGATTCATTCCGATAACATTAACTAATTCCAATGATACTATTTCATTCATCTGTGAGTAATTCTCTATAACAAGTTCTCGATTGGTAAAGCTATAATAGGCATTGAAGTGAGTAACATCATCCTTTGAACCAAAAGTACTATATCTCAATTCCTCAATGTTTTCTACTTTTATAGGGTTTATGATAGGTGGTACTGTATTGTCGTCACTACATCTGATTTCTACGCATTGTGTCCCATGATAGCAAATCATTGATACACTTCCCTGATTATGCTCTACAGTTTCTCCGTCGGGAGTGATATAACAGCCATGAGCTTCATAGAATTTTGAACGACATAAATCATTCTTAGTAACATCTTTATTCAATGAACAGGGTGTTTCACCATATAAATTCGTAGGCATAGTTACATTATTCACCTCAACCAAATATCCTCTTTTTGTATCTTGAATAGAGGTACAAAAATACGTACCACATGGTACATAATTATAGTTATTTCGGTAAACACTCCCGTAAATTCTTGCTCTGCCAAATTTGGATCCTCCGAACGAAGAAATTATTGAAAAATTTCCTTCTTGAATAGGTGTTACGTTACTGTAATCTACTACTGATGTTGGGTTGGTGTAGGGAGTTAAGGTATAATCAACTCTTGTAATGGATGGATGCGTCTGGCCACTTAATTTATCAAATCTACTACCTGCTAAAATATACTGTCTATTTCCCAAAAGATAATTATAGTCTTCAAAAATTTTATCTGCAATTGGCGGGTTATCATTGCAATTGAGTTCTAATGGAACTGCGTTAGGATCAGATAAAATTGTAATTACACTCTCACCTGTAGAATACTCAACTTCTACAAATTTATTTTGAGAAAGTGAATAATGAGAATACTCTTTGGTCTCAGAGGCACGTAAGTAATAATCATAACGTGCAAGAATCCTTCGCTGATAAATTCGGTTCGCAGAGTATGGGTTGGGGTAATCAATTCTTTCCTTCGTTCCACCTACTATAAAGCCCTTACACAATTGAGACACATTCGGAACATAGCTGAAAATACCGCCGACAAACTTCACAGAATTATATACTCTGTCTTCATTTTCTTGCTGAGTGACACGCACCATTGGTCTATAGTTAAATGGTGTCATAGGTAATGAAGGAACCTGAACTACATTTAGCTGGTCATCAACTCTCATAATGAGACCATTTTTGTTGTGAGTAGCGGGATTAGTACTTTGATAACCACATATTATATATTGCCAATGTATATCGCTGTTTTCATCGTACATCAAATCTACATCTTTTGCAACATAAGCGTTGTTGGTGACATTATCACTATATAATTTAGGAACTCCCCCTACTAACACCCCACCGGCAGCAATGGTGAACCTCTGCATAAGTAGTTTTGATCTACCTCCAATATCCGGTCTCGCTTCACCTACTGCTATTATTCTATATTTGTCGGCATCATTGTTTGAATTTATTGCTTGTTCACGCCTGTATTTAACGGAGTAAAAGCAATCATCATCATCTGGTATATCCTTTCCTACATAGATTACACTTATCTTTGCGAATGTTGTTGCATTTACCGAGAACGCCAACGCATCATAGTCAATCTGATTATTTCCTTTATTCCTTTCAATTTGACCTACAGCAATAATAATATCATCAGTAAGCAATCCCGGAAAATCTTCTTTAGGTATGTAACACACAGAAAGAATTTTTACACTAGTGGGATAAGCAACTGTACCGTCATAATAAGAAATAACTTCTGGAATTCCTAAAGTTCCAACTCGTTGTAAATATCCTGCAGTATATGGCGCATTACCTGTGCCACAATATTCAATTTCCGCATATCCTGCCAGAATGGATTTGTTAGTTACGGCTGAATAACATATTGATGTTCCTGTCTCTGCTTTTATTTTTACAACGGGATAGAATGGCTTACTATTATAAGATACTTCAAAGGGTTGGCTATAGAGAGGTAGGCTATTTACTGAAGAAATCAAAACTATATTGAAAATTACGAACACTATATAACTCGCAAGTTCAATGAGTTTTATTGAAAAATGGGCTCTTGGCTCTTGGCTCTTGGCTCTTGGCTCTTGGCTGGCAAGCCGCATAGGGTATTGCTGCTGGGTTTGATTCAGCCGAAAATTGAATTGCTGTCATAAAATCTCCATAAAAAATAATGATAAGATAGTGTAATCCGACTATTTTTCTGTAAATTGAGAAACTGACTTATGTGCATTTTTGATGTGAATATATTAGTGGGCGCAACTTACGAGGATATTTTTACAAAAGCAAGAATAATTTTATCCGTCTGGTCATAAATGTCGACTTCCATCCGTCCAGTTGTTTCAACTGGACGTAACCACATACAAATGAAAAGTCTGCACGATAGTTTGTCAGATTTATCGTTTTCGTCTTGTCGGTTATTACAACCGATATTCAACATAGATTCCTTATTTTACAAACAGTTGTAATAGACAGCAACAACTGAACAAACTGAAATATCAACCATTTTGGCAAGTATTTGAGGTTGGTTGCAACATCCGACCAAACTGGAAGCTGACATTAGCAAGAGATACATTTTACGTTGTCTTGTGAAGATAAGACAATGTTTTTGCCTCCATTGTGCAATGAGCTATTCGTGTATAATAAATGGGTTTTACTTTATAACGGTATCTTGTTGAATACAAAGACCAATCATGTCACTTTTTTTTATTAAATTAGACACATGAACACAATGCGAATTGAAATATTGAATCCCAAAGCTGTAAGACTTTTAAAAGACTTAGCAGACTTGAACCTCATTGCCATCGAAGACACTTCCAAAAACGGTTTTGCAAGCGTTCTGAAAAAGCTACGTTCAAAAGCAAAATCCGCACCTACATTTGACGAAATAACCGCCGAAGTAGAATTGGTAAGAAGCAAGCGTTATGCAAAAGAAATGTAGCAGAATTATCCTTGACACCAACCTTTGGATTAGCTTTTTAATCACCAAAGATTTTAGGAAACTTGATGAAATCATTTTTTCAAAGCACGCCATTTTGGTTTTCAGCCAAGAATTAGTTGAAGAATTTTTAGAAGTTGCAAGGCGACCCAAATTCAGACGTTTCTTTTCTCCTGCCGACATTGAACAACTCCTCGAAACTATAGACTACTATGCCGATTTTGTAAAGGTTCATACCCAAATAGAAGTTTGCAGAGATACAAAAGATAACTTTTTACTTTCGTTATCCCTCGACGGGAACGCCGATTTTTTACTAACAGGTGACAAAGACTTATTAGACCTGACAAAATTTGGCGGTACTGCAATCGTAACTATCTCAGAATTTCTGCATGACAAATAGCACAATAGTACACCATGATTCTATCTTATTTTCCGTCTTGTCGGTTACTACAACCAATATTCCACATAGTTTCCTTATTTTGCAAATATCTATAATAGAAAACAGCAAATGAACGAACTGAAATATCAACCATTACCTGACTGCGAATCTTCGAACGAAAAAAAACCGCTTAGCAAAGTGTGTTATTCTCTACCAAGCGGTTAATTAAATGAGTCATAACTTACAATTTAATTTCTATAATAATTAGCTACCATTATTTTGTCCAATTATCAATTGTAAGTCCTTCTATTCTATTGAAATGCTCGGCATTGTTTGTAATTAACTGCATATCATTGGCAATAGCAATTCCTGCTATTAGTGTATCAGTATGCCCGATTTCAGTTCCATGCTTTCTCATATTTGCTTGAATAGAAGCAGATATTTTAACTGACCTTAGAGTTAGAGGGATAATCTTATTTAACGAAATAAATTCCTCAAACTTATTCAATTGTTTTTTTGCGTCTTTATAAAGAAGTCCATTTAGTATCTCATAGTATGTAATGATACTTAAGTTTATAAAACTAAACTCTTTGAGATATTCTTCTATTCTATGGGCGACCTTACTATTGCCTCTCAAAAACTCAGAAAGTACATCAGTATCAAGAATTGATGGTTTCATAAGTTAATGTTTCGATTAAATAGTTCAGTTCTTGTCTGCTTTGTATTATAAATAAAATCAGCGTAATCCTTACTACTCATATCACTAAACGCACCTCCAAAATCTAAGATTTTTTTTCTTAAACTATCATTTTGATTATGAGTCTGTGCTAACGAATGTACAAATTCATAAAGTTCTTCCAGTCTATTGACCGGAACATCTTTCACTTCTTTTAATATTAAGTTTAATGTTAGCATAATTGTAGTTAATTTTTAATTTATTTATAGTTACAAATTCACTGCCTCGCCGAATGCCACTGCCGCCGCTTCCATTACAGCTTCCGATAGCGTTGGGTGTGCGTGAATCGTTTTGAAAATCGTCGGGCCGGTTGCTTCGAGAGATTTTGCGAGTCCCATTTCGGCGATAAGTTCGGTTACATCAGCACCAATCATGTGCGCGCCTAAGAATTCTCCATATTTAGCATCAAAAATAAGTTTAACAAAACCGGCAGTTTTACCGATTCCGTGAGCTTTCCCGCTTGCAGTAAATGGAAATTTACCTACTTTAACTTCATATCCGGCGGCTTTTGCCTTTGCTTCGGTAAGTCCCAAACTTGCAACTTGCGGTTGGCAATAGGTACAGCCAGGAATATTGGTATAATCCACACCATCGGTATGATGTCCGGCCAAAAATTCGGCAGCGACAATTCCTTCTGCCGATGCTTTGTGAGCAAGCCATGGCGGCCCGGCTACGTCTCCGATAGCATAGATACCTTCTACGTTTGTCCGCATAAATTTATCTACTTTTATCCAGCCGCGTTCGAGCGTTACACCTACTGTTTCCAAGCCAATATTCTCGATATTCCCTTGTACTCCGATTGCCGATAAAACTATGTCTGCTGTCAGCGTTTCTTGTGTGCCGTCTTTTTTCTGGATAATAACTTCGGCAGAATCGCCTTTTGCTTTGGCAGAGAGCACTTTTGTTTCGGTGAGAATAGTCATTCCCGATTTTTTGAAATTTCGCTCTAATTCTTTGGAAATATCTTCATCTTCGACCGGAACGATACCTTTCATCATTTCGATAATAGTAACTTTTGCACCGTAAGCATTATAGAAATAGGCAAATTCTACTCCGATTGCTCCCGAACCTATGATAATCATAGATTTTGGCATTTCTTGCTGGAGCATTGCTTCGGTGCTGGTAAGCACTTTTTTTCTGTCCACGTCAATTCCCGGAATCGCTCTTGAGCGTGCGCCGGTTGCAATTACCACGTTTTTACATTCGATTACATCGGTTACGGCTCCATTGTCGTCGCGCACTTCCACACGATTGCGCGATTGCACAACTCCATTACCTTTAACGCTTTGCACTTTATTTTTTTTGAATAAAAATGTAATTCCGTTCGACATTTTATCTGCTACACTGCGGCTACGCTGAATCACTTTTGGGAAATCGAATCCGATACCCGAAAGACTAAAACCATAATCGTCTGCATGATTAAGGAAGTTCATATATTCTGCATTTTTGAGCAACGCTTTGCTGGGAATACAACCCCAATTAAGGCACACGCCGCCCAAGCGATCACGCTCTACACATATCGTTTTTAAGCCAAGTTGAGAAGCGCGAATAGCCGCCACATAGCCGCCCGGCCCGCTCCCGACAATTACCACGTCACATTGATGAGTATTCATCTCTAATCCTCTGAATAAATTGAGAAAAATGGTCTATTTTGAATAAATATCACAGCACAAATATACGGACTTTTCGCCGGAAAGTTGGTGGAGTGCTTGGTTATCAGTTCCTTAATTTCTGTAGCATAATTGCCAGATTTGCACCTAATCTTTCAACCAAGTCATGTTGTTTTCCGTCGCTCAGTCGCCCTTCGGGAGAGAATGCCACTGATGCTTTCGGAACAGCAATTTGCTCAGGCAACACCATTGTTCCACATGCTTCGAGAACAAGTCGCAGATGGCTAAGCCCTCGGATTCCACCGAAATACCCGGGAGAAGTGGTCATAAGTGCGGCTACTTTACCGCGAAAAGCAGACAGTGGCGACTCGCCTTCTCTACTTCGAGAAGCCCAATCAATAGCATTTTTTAAAACAGCTGTCATTGACATATTGTATTCCGGTGACGCAATCAAAAAACCATCATGTTCGAGCATGAGCTGTTTGAATTCGCCGGCTCCTTGCGGAAACCCTTCTGATGCCTTTAAGTCACCGTCATAAAAAGGCATAGGATAATCACGGAAATTAATAACAGTAACCTCGGCTCCTGCTTTTCGCGCACCTTCACTTGCTATTGAAACTAATTGTTTATTATAAGAATCTCGGCGCAAACTGCCCGAAAATGCAAGAATTTTAATTGGGGAATTGTCCGCCATAATTTACACTTTAAATAATAAATAAATTTTAGGTTACTGAAATGGAAGTAAATATATTCTCGAATACATCGGTTATTCCGTAAAACGAACTTTTTGCTACACGTTCTCGGATATTTTCGGAAAAATTAACCGTATGGCGCAGTTTGTAAAATCTAATCACTCCGTCGGCAATTTGTTCGGGTGATTCCGGCTCCACCACAATTCCTGTTAGACCATCGGTAACATATTCTTCTAACCCCCCTACACGAGTTACAACAGCAGGGACACCAAAGCTGTAAGCAACATTGAGTATTCCGCTTTGAGTAGCACTTCGATAGGGCTGTACCATGACATCTGCCGCTGCAAAATATTTTCCGACTTCTTCATTAGGAATAAATTGATTGACTAATTTAACATTCACCGAAGTGCCGTTCCGCTGTACAATATCAGTGTATAATTCCGGTTTGTCATAAAATTCACCCACAACCAAGAGCTTTGCATTTGGAATTTGTTTGAGAATCATCGGGAACGCATGCAGAAGTATGTCAAGTCCTTTATATTTACGCACATATCCAAAAAACATGAGGACATTATCATCCTCACTGAATCCAAGCTTGGCTCGTTCGGTTTTGCTGTCAAATTGAGCATTGAGAGAATAGTCAAACATCGGGAGTTCTGACCGAAAGATTGCACGTCCATTGGCAAGTGACTGTAAATCCTGCTCCACTTGTCCCGAAAGTGCGAGGAATTTATCGGCAAATTGAAGTCCTAATTTTGTCAGGAATGTATCTATAAATCGTGCTTCATGGGAAATGAAATTTTCGGTAATAAAGAGGATTTTTCCTTTGTACTTTTTTCGTAGTAGTAATGATGTGAACCAATGACACAGACCAAAAAAGGGATTCCACCAATCAAATACTACTAAGTCGGCATTTTCTGTGCGAATTCGGCGAGCAGTTTTTATCCATGAAATTGGATTTATGGAATTTACTAATCGCTCATTTGGGAAACCTTGGATTACTTGTTCGCTTTGGTCATACTGTGTAGTCCCCGGGAATAGAAATGAAGGATAAAGCAGAGAATAATTGATAAGTTTCACTTCGAATGTATCCGAAAGAGCATTGCACAGATATTGAATAAACATTGCATTGCCCCCGCGATAGGGGTGAGCCGGGCCAATAATAATTATTTTTTTCTTGGGAAGAATTGCCATTATGAAATAAAAAATGTTTCATTTTGAATAATAACACCATTAATAAGGATGCAAATTACAGAAAATCGACGGTTTTAATCGTATTTAATGCCCTTTTTGCCCTTTTCGAATGAGATGAATAAAGTTTAATACATTGCTTATTTGACGATTCATTTTCGCGCCGTATTTTCGCACTCGAAGTTAAGAAACTATTTTCAATTTTTTATTTGTGGAGACAATCCAATGCGTAAATTAGTAGCATTATTTGCCGTAATTTTTGCGGTATCAGTATCAGTAAGTGCATTTGCCGGTGAAAAACCTAAAGTAGAAGCTAAAGCGGCTAAAGCAGAAGCTAAAGCAGAAATGAAAGAAGCTAAACACGAAGCTAAAGAAGCTAAACACGAAGCTAAAGCGGCTAAAGCAGAAATGAAAGAAGCTAAACACGAAGCTAAAGAAGCTAAACACGAAGCTAAACATGCTAAACATGCTAAAAAAGCAAAAGAAGCAATGCCTAAATAATCTTCTTCGAAAGATACTTTTAAAAGCGCGACTGCACTTGCAATCGCGCTTTTTTTATTTCTGTTTTGACAATCTTTTGTTCTCATAGTGATACCGACTTTAATTTTCATTTTCTAAAACCAACTTTCTGTGCTATTTTGTGAGCAATTAATTTCGCGATTTTCTGAATAAGGACAATCGCTCTAAAATAATATTCACAATTCCCATACTCATTATGGCAATCTTTAGCACAACAAAACTTGTAACAATAGAACGGCATTTTTCTGAAGAACAAGATCTTCACCCCGATGCAACAGGTGAATTTTCAAGACTGTTGCGTGATTTAACACTTGCTATTCGCCTGATTGCCCGCGATGTGCGACGTGCAGGACTTAGTGATGTACTTGGTTTGACAGATGCTCATAATGTTCATGGAGAGCAAGTCAAAAAACTTGATGATTATGCTAATGAAATTATTTTTCGAGCAATGGATCACGGTGGACATCTCTGCGTTATGGCTTCCGAAGAATCACAAGGACTTATTACTATTCCCGAACATTATCACAAAGGAAAATATGTGCTTGTGTTCGACCCGTTGGACGGCTCATCTAATATTGACGTAAATGTTACTATTGGTACTATTTTTTCGATTTATCAGCGACTCGACCCCACAGCCACCACCGACGGAACTCATGCTGATGTTTTACAGCCGGGATACAAACAAGTTGCAGCAGGGTATGCAAGTTATGGAAGCAGTACTACTCTTGTTTATACGAGTGGTCATGGAGTAGATGTTTTTACATTCGACCAAACTATTGGCGAATTTTTGCTCACCAACGAAAAAATTAAAATCCCAAAACGTGGCAAATATTATAGTATTAACGAGGGAAATATGTACCGTTGGACTCCGCGTCTTCGGGAATATATAGATTATCTCAAGCAAGAAACGCCTGATAGAAGTCGCCCATATTCATCACGCTATATCGGAACTGCTGTTGCCGATGTTCACCGTACATTATATTACGGCGGTATTTTTATTTATCCGGCTGATACAACCGCTCCAAAAGGTAAACTTCGACTGATGTATGAAGTAAATCCGCTCTCTATGATCATCGAACAAGCGGGTGGAAGAGCAACTGACGGCTATAACCGAATTCTTGACATCGAGCCAACCGATATACATGAAAGAGTACCTATTTTTATGGGAAGTGTCGAGGATGTGCTTGAAGCTGAAATGTTCTTGATTGGACAGCATTCTTCACAGAGAGAAGTAACTAACTCCAAAAAATAGTTACTATTGCATTGCAAACCATTCTTATACATTACGAACTCATATTGAAAATCATGAATATGCCACGTCTGATTATCTATACTTGTGCTTTTGGATTGATGGGATTATTATCATACACAACTCTCTCGCAACCGCAATCGCAACAGCGAATGGATAAAAGCACATACTTTGACTACAACGAAACTTTTTTCTGCGAAGCTCACGCATTACCTTCTCCATCGAAGGATTCTACTCTTATTAACATCGGATTTCGGATGATGTACGACCTTTTGGATTTTCGTCAATTACCTACTTCGGCGACTTTGCAACGTGGAATGTATAGTGCTACGCCAACAGTGATTGTTGAAATCCGTGATGATATTGGCATCATTCGCTATCGCAATCAGTGGAAAGACAGTATCTATACCAAAACATTTGAGCAAACGAATTCTAAAACGGACTTTGAATATGGCGCAATGAATATTCTCTTGCCTGTCGGTAAATATTCACTGACTGCTATTCTTTCTGAAAAAGAAAATTCTCAGCTCCGAAAAGTTCAGATTCCTTCGATAAGAGCTCCCTCACTCGATTCTGTCGGTATTTCCAAACCAATCTTTGTGGAATATTTTGATACAACTTCTCACGTTGTAGTTCCATTGTTAGCAGGTGGAAATGCACTTTTTTCTACAAATAACATATATGCTATCCTTATACTTTCAAATGTTAAAGACGGTGATGTGTATTGGTATAATTGTGCTCCTGTCGCTAATACAAACACAGATATAATCTCTGAATGGGGCAATATTCCCGAAGTTGGCGGACGCGCAATACCTATCCTCAATACTTATCTTTCTCCAAAACAAAATAGCGGACAAGAACCGCCAAACAAACCAATCTATACACTTACTACAGTAGCAAGTAGCTCATTACTTTCTTCATTTGGATTACTTACGATTACGCTTCCTGCCTCCACAATTGCACCCGGAAAATACAAATTAAGCGTTGCAAAAGTCGGTACAAAGGATACAGCCGCGCAACAGTTTGAAGTTGTGTGGGAAAACATGCCCCTTGCTTTTCGCAGTACTCGATATCTTGTCGAATCTCTCTATTATATTGTGAGTGATGATGATTTCGATGCAATAAATAGTGGTTCAGATGTTGTAAAACGTCGAAATGTGGTGAAATACTGGCAGAAGACATTTCCGTCGAATGACGCTGTCTTTAATAGCACTATGGCTGAATATTATCGCCGAGTAGATTACGCCTATTTTAATTTTCAAGCAATTGGTGAATCTGACGGTTCAAAATCCGATCGCGGGAAAATTTATATTCTACACGGCTCGCCTACTTCTATCGAAAAAAACATTCAACCCGGAGGACAAACTCAAGAAATCTGGAAGTATTCCAATAAAGTCAAAAAAGAATTTATCTTTGAACTCAATAGTTCCAGCATCTATAAACTCAAAGAAATTATAGATGTAACGGCAAAGTGAAGTAGCACTGTTTATAAACCACATAGAGATATTGGTGCTGTTCTTTGATTTTTAGAGCTATTTTTCAGCATATCTATCTTCTACATTCTGCTCAATAAGAAGAACCACACCCAACCCCTCATCAAAGTGGAAACTGTTATCGACAACTCCTCTAAAAAAGCGAATAAGTCGGAAAAATCTTCTTTAGAAGAGAGAATTAGGTTGAATTCTTGATAAAATAGATATTAGTCGAATAAGACCCCACTTCAAAAAAAATAGTAAGTTTGTAAGTATCATGTCAGTTTGTTCCATATTATCAATACTATTATGATTCGTTCTTGTACCGTGTTTGTTCTTGCCTTTATTATGGTGTTTTGTTCGGTTCGTGCGCAATACACATTAGACCCTACTTTAATTCCTCCACAAACGGATTCGATGCCTTCGTGGGCGCGCCTACTTTACCAAAAGCCCGTTAATATTATCGAACTTGAACGCACTTATTTTGAATATTATAAAACACATACATTCGAGAAAAATGCTTACACACGGTTTTACAAACGGTGGCGTTCTGCTTCTCTTCCGTTTATCGAGCCGGACGGTTTTGTCCGTCCTCCGACTACTGCCAATGAAATGAACACGTGGCGCGAAAGTCGCGAGCGAATTCCACATTCCAAAAAACCAAGTATTTCGGCAACCCTTTGGAAACCAATGGACATGGAAACCCGTTGGCTGAAAAATCATGCTGATGTTCAATCTGTTTGTCCGTGGCAATCAAATGTATATGGCTTTGATATTTCACGCTCTAACCCTAATGTTTTGGTGGTTGGGACAGAGCCGGGCGGAATTTTTCGTACGATTAATAAAGGAAAAACTTGGGAACAAATTGGTGCAAATTATCTGCTGAGTACCGAATCAATCAGTATTCACCCGACCGACCCGGCAACATTCATTCTCGGAACAAATAATGCTATTCGCAAAACTACCGACGGCGGAATAACATGGGCTACTATTTTCCAAAAGAACTCGATGTGGGTGCATGATATTGAAATAAGTTATGCAAATCCAAATCTTTATCTTGCAGGAACAACCCAAGGTCTTTTTCGCAGTATTGATGCCGGTGCCACTTGGCAACAAGTGCTCACCGATGTTATTACTGATATGGAAATTCTGAATAATACTCCCAATGAAATCCTTGTTCTGAAGGAAAATAAAGCCACAAAATTCTATGAAGTATGGAAATCCACCGACGAAGGCGCAACCTTTACCGCAAAAACAAACGGCTGGGTGACGGGCTTAACCGGAGGCGAAGGACGACTCGGAATTACAACTGCCGATGCAAAAAAAATATACGCAGTGGTTCTTTCCGATAAATTACCGCGTGTACTGCGCTCGGATGATGGAGGAGAATCTTGGAAACTAACAGCTTCGGGCGGTACTGACCAATTAAAAATGAATAATGGTCAGGGGTATTACGACATGAGTATCGTTGTTTCTCAGACAAACGCTAATGAAGTAATCGTAGCTACAACAACTGCTTACAAATCCACCGACGGCGGAGTTACTTACAAAGATATTGGCGGCTATTCCGGCGCATTTCCGATTCATCCCGACATACAGGAAATGAAAGCAATAGGCAATGAAACATGGATTGCAACCGACGGCGGAATGACATATTCAACAGATTTTTTTTCTGATACAAAGAATGCAGAATCACGTATTAACGGGATATACGGTTCGGATTTCTGGGGATTCGACCAAGGATGGAATGAAGATGTAGTCGTTGGCGGACGGTATCATAATGGAAATACGGCTCGTCATGAGAATTATCAAGGAACATTCCTTCGCATGGGCGGAGCAGAATCTGCCACGGGATATATCAACCCTGCCGACGGACGCACTTGTTATTTTTCGGATATTGGCGGGTATCGAATTTCTTCGACAGCAGACGGAATTGCAACCTCAGTTGCAATGAGCAAATATCCGAATGAAAGCTATTATCTGATGGAATATAGCGATATGGTATGGGATCCGCGATATAGTAGCGTTGTGTGGCTCGGCAATGGAGCAACATTATGGAAAAGCGAAAACGGAGGTGCGAAGTTTGATTCGATATTTACTTCCTCCGACAAAGATGCATCAATTGAACATATTGAAATATCAAGGAGTAATCCTGATGTAATGTATGTTTCCCAACGTTCTAATTCTCTCTACGACGGAAAAATATGGCGAACCGAAGATGCAGGTAAAACATGGACTGAATGTTCAAATCCTCCGAATACAAGCGGAACAGACCGCCGCGTATCGCAGATTACAGTATCGGGAATTAATGAAAATGAATTGTGGGTAGCATATCGAGCCGGAAGTGCGGCCAATAAAGTATTCAAAACTTCCGACGGCGGAAAATCATGGCAAAACCTGACAACGCCGACAATTGCACAAGCTACATCAAGCGATATTATTCATCAGCTCGGCACCAATGGTGGAGTTTATTTGGCATGTGACGGCGGAAAAATGTTTTACCGTAATGCGACAATGAACGACTGGCAGACTTATAACGACGGACTTCCCGTTGCACTGACTATTCGCGGAGTAAAGTGTTTCTACCGCGACGGGAGATTACGTATCGGAACAAGTATGGGAGTGTGGGATGCCCCGTTATTTGAGCAGTCGAGTCCACTTGCTCAACCAATGGCTGACCGTTCCACAAGCCAATGTTCGCGCGATACTATTCAATTTACCGATTATTCTGTATTGAATACATTGGGTGCAACGTATCGTTGGAAATTTCCCGGAGCAAGTTATGTAAGCTCAGATTCTGTTCGCAATCCGCGTGTGGTGTATGATAAACCCGGTATCTATTCGGCAACGCTTACCGTCAATTCTGCAAATGGAGCAAGCAACAGCAAGCTTATTCAAAACTTTATGAATGTTCTGCCAAGTGTTTGCGAACCCGAATGGATACCCGGACAAGCACTTTCATTATCAAAGAAAAACGACATAGGGCGAATTGATTCTATTCCTGCACTCGCAGGTGCTACGGCGTTCACCGTCAGTGCGTGGGTAAAACTCGATACGATTCAACAATCCTTCTCGCAAATATTCTCAAATTGGAATAGTAATGTAGGGTTTTCATTCGGGTTTTCATTTCAAGGGTATCGCCCCAATACAAATCTTACATTCTATTGGAAAGATGTGCCATATCAGTTAACAACCCCATTTAATTTACCAATAGACCAATGGACACACATTGCAATGACGGTCGAACCCACAAAAGTTACGCTCTACCGAAACGGTGAACGATGGGAACGTGCAGGAGATTTTACCGGATTTGATTTATCGCATACTCCGTTTGAAATTGGCGGAGGTCTTCCGGGGCAAGGCGGTAATTTCCGTGGTGAAATCGAAGAACTGAAAGTCTATAATCGCGCGCTTCCTCAGGATGAAATTCGTGAGCAAATGCATCTGATTCGCGGTGAAAAATCCGGAGAAGAACCGATAGCATATTATCAATTCAATGAAACTCAAGAAAATACAATCTTCGACCGAAGCACCAAAACAGCGCATGTTGCAAATGGTGGCGGAATTCATATTGCATCTACAGCCCCAATCGGACGTGGAACTTCGGTGCGAACATCAGCCAAAGCAGGGAAAATTGATTTTCCTGCATCAGGAATTACTTTATTTTTGAAACCTACATCAATAAATGAACTTACAGCATCAAGGTTTACGACAATGCCGGATTCTCTGCCAACTTCTGCCACAGAATTAAGCCGTTCTTGGTGGATAATTGAGGGGTGGAACGGAACAGGAAATCCAAGTACTTCTATTAGTATTGACAGCATTCAGTTCTCACGTGTGGGGAAAATTACAGCACCTGATGCGATGAATCCTTCGGTTTTTGTGCTGTATAAACGTGAAAACGATTCTCATAGAAATTCTTGGAAAATTGCTTCGACTGCGCAATCAACCGAGCCGCTCATGGATGCAATTTCGTTTGGAAGCGATACCGCTGCTACAGGGCAGTATATTCTCGAATCCAAAGGAACAACAGTACTTGGAGTGGATGAATCAAAACAAGGAATTAATATTTCGCTTGTCCCGAATCCTGCATCAGGAATGCTTTCGTTATGGATTGCCAGCCAAGATACACACCCAAATTCTATGGTTGAAATTATCAACGTACTCGGACAAGTTGTGAAAAGTATTTCACTTGAATCGAATCATATTTCTATAGATATAACGGACCTGCCGAATGGAATATATGCAGTTCGGATTGGGCAAAGTAGTGCGATGTTTGTGAAACGATAAAAGAAAAAGAAAGTTTTTTATGAATCACGAAAATTTGAGTTGTTACTTTGAAAGTTACTCTGTAATTTCGCATTGTATGTAACTGTTATTTTTCATTTTTTAGGGGAATGGTATGAAAATGTCAACTATGATGAAATATTTTTGTGTGGCTTTGATAGCTACAATGTGGTATGGCACGGCACTAGCTCAATCGCCGGACAGACAAATGGGACTTGGTGTAACTGTAGGTAGTGGAAGTGGTGCAGCTCATTTGGTTTATGCAATTAATCCCGGCTTTCACATAGGTACTCAATTGGGTATCAATTTGGCAAGTAGCAAGAATACTTCAGGAGAATCTTATTCGAGCAATCAAATATATTTTGCACCTTATGCAAAACTTATTTTAGCCGGAATGAAAGATATGAAACCATATTTTTTTGGTGCATTCGGAATTAATAGCGGTGGTGGAAATACTACAACCGGTCTTTCTGTTGGCGCAGGCGGAGAATATTTTGCAAGCCGTAATGTAGGTCTTTACGGCCAATTTTCAATTATTAATGTTGGTTTTGACCCAAGTTATACCAATATTGGTATTGTTTTCCCTCAAGTAGGAATAGAATGGTTCTTTAATCCATAATCTTTATTGATTTATTTTTTTAGTAAGAATGCGGAATCAATTCGGTTTCGCATTTTTTATTTGTAGTTGTTGATTAGCGATGATCTCATCCCGAAATATTCTAAAAAATGCCCGGCGTATTGCTGTAGTTCGTACTGACCGCTTGGGCGATATGGTGCTCACACTGCCAATGTGTGCGGCACTCAAAGCCGCTTGCCCAAACGCTGAAATCTCCCTCATCACTCGTTCTTATTGCGAAGCATTACTATATAATTCCCCTGCAATTGACCACGCACTTTTTGCCGATAGAATCATAGGCGGAGTATCCGCACTTATCCGTTCGGGAAACTATGATGGTATCTTTTTTCCAAGACCGCAATTCGATGAGTATTTTGCGGCATTCAGCGCGCGGATTCCGTTGCGTGTTGGTTCCGGTTATCGCTGGTATAGCTTTTTGATAAATCACAAGCAATACGACCATCGCAAAACTGCCGAGTCTCACGAAGCAGAATACAATACACGATTAGTTGTTTCGGCGTTAGATGATTCGGTCGAAACTCATTTGGTTCGTCCGGTTATTATGCCGGAAAGTAAACAATCAATTGAAATAATTCTATCCTCTCACGGAATTTCAAGTGATCTACAACCTATTATTATACATCCCGGAAGTGGTGGTTCGTCACGTGATTGGTCGCCTGAAAACTTCGGAAAACTTGCCTCAATTTTTACCAAACAACATGATACTCCAATCATTATTACAGGAATCGACAGTGAGCAATCACTATGTGAAACTGTACATAATCATTGCCCTACAGCACTCAACCTTTGTGGAAAATTAAACCTTCCTGAGATGATTGCTTTGCTTGATATATCTTCGCTTTTAGTGGCAAATTCTACCGGCGTTCTTCATGTGGCGGCGGCACTCGGAACACCTGTCGTTGGTTTATATCCTCGCTCACCGGCGATAAGCGCACGACGATGGGGGCCGTATTCTACGAATTCTACAGTTATTTCTCCGCCCGATACAGCAGAATTACAAGATGATATGAGTTTAATATCCGTAGAATCCGTTGCTGATGCTTGTTTTTCTTATTTTATACAGTAATCTCGAATGAAAACATTACTTTCACAATCAGAAGCACGACATCTTGCCTTGTATCACCAAGGATTATTCACGTCTGATGTACCATCCGACAAAACCGGAACACTCGCATCCTTAGAGCGACTCGGTTATGTGCAAATTGACACCATCTCCGTTGTCGAACGAGCGCATCATCATATATTATGGAGCCGGCAACCGGACTATCAGCCGTCGTATTTAGATGAATTAATCGCCGATAAAACAGCGTTTGAGTATTGGAGTCATGCCGCCGCCTATTTGCCGATGAAGGATTACCGTTACTCATTATTACGAAAACAATTATATGCTCAGAATGAAGCCAAGCATTTGCCCGATAAAAAAATGAATCAGTATGTTCTTGACCGCATTCAAGCCGAAGGTGCATTGAAAGCACGAGATTTTGAACATTCCCAAAAAACTGGCGGATGGTGGGAACATAAACCTGCAAAACGGGCATTAGAACAGTTGTTTCTTGAGGGAAAATTAATGATTGCACGCCGAGTTAATTTTCAAAAAGTGTTTGACTTAACTGAACGTGTTTTACCAGCGGAAGTTGAAACAACCATTCCGAGTACGGATGAATTTTCACGGCATCTTATTTTTTCTGCAATTAATGCTCATGGTTTTGCAAGTGTAGAAGAAATAAGCTATCTGCGAGGCGGAAATATGCGCAAAGCAATTCAGAAGCTTGTTACTGTTTTGTGTGAAAGTGGAGAATTACTTCCGGTTTCGGTAGAAAACAGCAAACAACTCTATTATTCTACTGCAAAAAATCTTAGCACACTTGGACAGTCAATTACGGAAACTACTCATATTCTTTCGCCGTTTGATAATACGGTAATTCAACGTAAACGACTGCTTCAATTGTGGGATTTTGATTACCAGATAGAATGTTATGTTCCTGAGCCGAAACGGAAATTCGGTTATTTTTGTCTGCCGATCATGATGGGCGGTCACTTTATCGGACGAATTGATGCAAAAGCAGAAAGACGAACAAAACAATTGATTATCAATTCTTTACATATTGAAAAAGAATGGACTTCGGATTTTCACGCGCTTGCAGGGGCAATTCTCCGATTCGCCAAATTTAACGGATGTACAACTATATCAATAACAGAAACTTATCCATCAATTATAAAACAGAAACTTGAGAAAATTATTCTTTTTTGCTGAAAGTAGAATATAATCATTGTATGGTATTTAGGTTCTTTTAATCTCAATCATAAATTCAATTAACCATCCATAGAATTTCCATGATTTTTATATTTTTTCAGTTTTAAAAGCACACTATTACTATAGATTTATCGTCCAACCATTTAAATTTATTTCGTAGATTTGTATTATGAAAAAATTCATCTCAATATCATTTCTCATTGTATTTCTGTGTGCGAGTACTGAATTGCATGAGCTATTGAGGTTGCCTATTTTAATTCAACACTACGGTGAACATCAGCAAGTTAACCACGACCAATCTTTTGCTGACTTCCTTATCAATCATTACAGCAACCACCAAAATCATTCAGATAATAACCACAATAATTTACCTTTTAAGACAACCGATTGTGCAACTGCCCACGTCACTTTAGCTTTTGTAAATCACATTCAATATTCCATTCAAAGACCCACATCTTCACCTGAAAAAACATCATCAATATATGATGATATAATCTATTCTTCCGCAGTCGTCAGCAATATTTGGCAACCACCAAAAGCATAGTTAATGAATCCATAATGTATCTCCATAATCGGATACTATACTAACTATTTACGGTGCTGATGTGCCGTATATTTCTATTCATTTCATTAACAAAATAAATCATGCTTAATACTATAATTGCGTTCTCTATCAAGAACAAACTTATCGTAGGGCTATTTACTTTAGCCCTAATTGGTTACGGCAGTTACCAAATTACAAAACTACCCATAGATGCAGTTCCTGACATTACCAACAATCAGGTGCAGATAATTACATCGGTTCCATCATTGGGTGCACCGGACATTGAACGACTCATTACTTTCCCGATAGAACAAGCGAACAGCAATATCCCCGGACTCAAGGAAATCCGTAGTTTTTCTCGGTTCGGGTTATCATTAATTACTATTGTTTTTGAGGATAATATTGATGTGTATTGGGCGCGACAGCAAGTAACGGAACGATTAAAGTTAGCGCGGGAACAAATCCCAAACGGGCTCTGCTCTCCTGAATTAGCACCCGTTACCACGGGTTTAGGCGAAATTTATCAATATGTCATTCGTGCAGAACACGGGTACGAAACTCAATATGATGCAACAGAGTTACGAACAATTCAGGACTGGATTGTTCGCAGGCAATTACTGGGCGTAAAAGGCGTAGCCGATGTAAGTAGCTTTGGCGGGAAGCTGAAGCAATATGAAATTGCTGTTGATGCAAATAAGCTAAAGTCTTTCAATAGTACAATTAATGATGTATTCTCTGCTTTAGAACACAATAACGAAAACACAGGTGGGGCATATATTGAGAAAAAATCAACAGTCCTTTATATCCGAAGTGAAGGTTTAATTGGAAGTATAGATGATATAAGAAGTATTGTTGTAAAGAGTACAAGCAACGGCACACCGCTCTTGATAAAAGATATAGCTGATGTTCGCATTGGCAATGCTATTCGGTATGGTGCAATGACGTACAACGACGAAGGTGAAGCCGCCGGTGCCGTTGTATTGATGTTGAAAGGTGGTAACAGCAATGAGATAATCAAAAATGTAAAAGAACGCATAAGCCACATTGAAAAGACTCTGCCGAAAGGTGTAAAAATTGAGCCATTCCTCGACAGAACAAAAATGGTAGATAATGCCATCAGCACAGTTTCGACCAATCTGATGGAAGGCGCGCTTATCGTCATCTTTGTTTTAGTTTTATTCTTAGGAAATTTCAGGGCAGGGATTTTAGTTGCATCGGTAATTCCACTATCAATGCTATTCGCCGTTATCATGATGAATTATTTCGGAGTAAGCGGAAATCTTATGAGCTTAGGCGCATTGGACTTCGGATTGATTGTGGACGGTGCAGTCATTGTTGTAGAGGCAGTTATGCACAGTTTGGTTCATGGTAAAAACTTAGAGAATACTTCACGGATAAATCAAAATGAAATGGACAATACAGTACACCGTTCAGCAAGTAGGATGATGAACAGTGCAGTGTTTGGACAAATCATAATTCTTATTGTGTATCTCCCGATTTTCACACTTGAAGGCATAGAAGGAAAAATGTTTAAGCCGATGGCTCAAACCGTTGCTTTTGCTTTGATAGGCGCATTTATTCTATCGCTGACATACATACCTATGATGGGTGCACTATTTTTAAACAAGAACCTATCACACAAAAAGAATTTGAGTGATAGAATGATGGATTATTTAACGAAGAGTCATTTAAAATACCTGACTAAAGTTCTGAATTTTCCAAAAGTAGTTATTAGTGTTGCTCTTAGTCTCATGCTTATTTCTATAATTATTTTTGCAAATATGGGTGGGGAGTTTATTCCTGAATTGCCTGAGGGTGACTTTGCAGTAGAAACCAGAGTGCTGACAGGAAGCAACATCATCACGACAACCGATGCCTGTTTAAAAGCGGCGCATATTTTAAAAAAGAGATTTCAGGAAGTAGAAAAAGTTGTCGGGAAAATTGGGAGCGGCGAAATTCCCACCGACCCAATGCCAATGGAAGGCGCTGACTTGATGATAATTCTGAAAGACAAGAATACATGGACTTCTGCCAAAACTTGGAATGAACTTTCAGAAAAAATGAACGAGGCGTTGCAAGATGTACCCGGAGCTTCATTCAGTTTTCAATATCCTGTTGCCATGCGTTTCAATGAACTAATGACTGGTGCAAAGCAAGATGTAGTGTGCAAAATCTTTGGTGAAAATTTGGACACGCTCTCAACGTACTCAAAGTTATTGGGCAATGTAATAACAAAAATTGAAGGAGCGAAAAATATTTATGTAGAACCGATTGACGGACTGCCACAATTGATTATTCGTTATAAACGCAATCTTATTGCTCAATACGGTTTGAATATTTCTGACATCAACAAGGTTGTAAATACTGCATTTGCAGGGCAAAGTAGCGGACAGATTTTTGAAGATGAAAAGCGTTTTGATTTGGTGGTTCGCCTTGCAGGTGAGAAGCGCAAAGAGATTGAAGATGTACAAAACCTTTTAATACCAACTCCGCAGGGAACGCAAATTCCCCTGTATCAGGTTGCAGATGTTACCATTGAAGAAAGTGTAAATCAAATTCAAAGGGATGATGCAAAGCGAAGAATAATTGTGGGTTTCAATGTGAAAGGGAGAGATGTGCAGAGCGTTGTACAAGATTTGCAAACGCAGATTGAGAAGCAAATACTATTTCCTTCGGGCTACTATATTACTTATGGTGGAGCATTTGAAAATTTAGAAGCTGCAAAAAAACGATTGTCACTTGCAGTTCCGCTGTCCTTGCTTTTAATATTTCTTCTGCTCTATTTCGCATTCAATTCGATAAAACAAGGTTTGATCATTTATACAGCAATACCGTTATCTGCAATCGGCGGTATACTTTTTTTAGCATTAAGAGGAATGCCGTTCAGCATCAGTGCAGGTATCGGTTTCATAGCATTATTTGGTGTAGCGGTGCTCAATGGAATTGTATTGATTGCAGAATTTAACCGCTTAAAAACGGAAGGTGAAACCAACACAAAACAAATTGTTTTGCAAGGCACAAAACACCGTTTACGACCGGTATTAATGACTGCTTTAGTTGCTTCACTTGGTTTTTTACCGATGGCAATAAGCAACGGTACGGGAGCGGAAGTGCAGCGTCCACTGGCAACCGTTGTTATCGGTGGGCTTTTGATTGCGACGTTTTTAACTCTATTTGTTTTGCCCGCGCTTTATATTCTTTTTGAAAAAGGTTTCTCGGCGAAACAAACAGGAAAAGCAACAATTACGGCAACAATAATTTTGTTGTTTTCTCTGCTTGAGTTGCACAACATACAAGCACAAACTACTATCACATTAAATGCCGCCATTGATACCGCGCTCAAAAATAATTTGCTCGTGAAGAACGAGAAATTAGAGGCAGAGTATCAATTAAAATTAAAACCGACTACACTTGATATTCCGCATACGAATCTTACAGGAGAATACGGTCAGATTAATTCTGTCTATAATGATACTAAGTTTGGAATATCACAAAATTTTAGCTTCCCAACCATTTATGTTCATCAAAAATCTCTGCAAAACGAAAATTACAAAAAAAGTGCATTGAATATTGCAGTCAAGGAAGCTGACCTGAAAAAACGGGTGAGCGAAGTGTTTTATCTGCTGGTGTATGCGAAGCAAAAACAAAAACTCCTTACGCAGTATGATAGTATTTATTCCTCGTTTTTAGAAAAATCAAACCTCCGTTTTGCGAAAGGTGAAAGCAATATTCTGGAGAAAACCATAGCCGAAACCCAACGTGGACAAATAGCTACTCAAGTAAACCAACTGAAAAGTGATGTGGAAATTTTTCTACTGCAATTCCGGTTATTACTCAATACAGCAACAGAATTTACCCCGGCAATTGACAATCCTAAACTTAGTTTTACCGATATTTCTGACAAATCAATCATCAATAAGCACCCGATAATGCAGTCGTTACAACAGCAGAAACAAATTTCTGCAATTAATACGCAACTTGAAGCAGCCAGATTACTACCAAACCTAAGTATTGGATATAGCAACCAAAGTATTCAGGGCATAGGCCCGGATAATATTCTTTACTCGAAGTCAAATCGGTTCAGTTCGGTTCACTTTGGTATTGATGTCCCACTATTTTTCTCTTCTCAACAGGCAAGAATTCAGTCAGCCGAGGTGCTTGAACTCATAAGCGAGAATAATTATTCGTTTGGGTTGCAATCGTTCGAAATAGAGTATGAATCTGCTTACAAAACATATCGAACACAATTACAAACAGTACAGTATTTTGAAGAGACTGCCCTATCAAACGCTACAATAATTCGTAACACTGCCGACGAACAATTTGCAAGTGGCAGTATCAATTATCTGGAATGGGTAATGCTCATCAGCAATGCTGTTACTCTCCAAAATAATTACATAGATGCGGTTAAAGAACTTAACCAAGCTATTATTCATCTTAATTTCTTAACTTCTAAATAACAATAAACCATGAAAAATATATTTATACTATCAATTATGTTTGCTTTGCTTGCATCATGTGGAACTAAGCAAAATAAAACTGAAGCATTAAACGATATACCAAACGAAAAAGCAGTTGAACTTACTGATGCACAACTGAAAAATTCTGAAATTAAAACAGGAAAAATTGAGCAACGCAATATTTCATCACTTTTAAAAGTAAACGGAAAAATTGAAGTGCCGCCCCAAAACATGGTGTCGGTCAGTGTGCCGTTGGGTGGTTATCTGAAGTCAACAAAACTTCTATCAGGAATGCGAGTCCGCAAAGGTGAAATCATTGCAACTATGGAAGACCAACAATACATTCAGTTACAACAAGATTACTTAACTGCTAAAGCTCAATTTACTTCCATTGAATCGGATTACATCAGGCAAAAAGAACTGAACCAAAACAAAGCCAGTAGCGACAAAGTTCTTATGGCGGCACAAACCGAATATCTCTCCCAAAAAATTCTCATTAAATCACTGTCGGAAAAATTAAGACTCATTGGTATAAACCCCGACAACCTAAATGAAAACTCCATTTCAAGAAGTATTAACATTACTTCGCCCATTGATGGATTTGTTTCACAAGTAAATATGAATATCGGTAAATATGTAACGCCAACGGATGTTCTGTTTGAACTTGTAAACCCTGATGATATTCATTTGGCATTAACTGTTTTTGAAAAAGATTTAGACCGGCTCGTTGTAGGACAACGAATTATTGCGTACAACAACAACCAACCAACGAAAAAATATAACTGTGAAATCATTCTAATCAGTAAAGATGTTTCGTCTGAAAGATCCGTGGTCGTTCATTGCCATTTTGAGAAATATGATAAATCGCTTATACCCGGAATGTACATGAATGCTGAGGTTGAAGTATCTACCAATAATGCTTTTGTAATTCCTAATGATGGATTGGTGCGCTTTGAAGGCAAGCAGTATGTTTTTATAGAAAACGGAAACAAAAAATACAATATGCAAGAAGTAACAACACAAAATAATGAAAACGGTTTTACTCAAGTTATTTTTGCCGACAGCACCGACATAAGAAACAAAATGTTTGTACTTAAAGGAGCTTATACATTGCTGATGAAAATGAAAAACACCGCGGTAGAAGAATAAAAGGGTTGTGTATCATAAAGTATGATAATGCTTGCCTATCCCGGTCGGCTTGTTACAACCGACCTTCTTCATATTTTTAATTGGAGAATTGTTTGAAAGGCGGTTATAATAATTACCTTGACATGAATTAATGTGATTTCTACAGCGAAACTACGGATAATCTCTGAAAAGGACAACAAGAAAGAGCCAAGTCCATACTATATACCGCCAGCCACCGACATGAGAAACAAAATTTTTGCTCCGACAGCCACAAACAAAGGATTCATTCTAAAAACAAAAACCCTGCTTCGTTTCCAAAGCAGGGTTTTTGATTTATCATTTCAATTCAGCTTGTTTACCGCATAATAACAACCGGCTGAACTAACTGTGTATTACCCGAAAGTAATCTACAGAAATATACACCCGTTGGCAAGCCAAGCGAAAGAGGATTGAGAGCTACTGTATAGTCACCTGCGGCGAACACTCCGCTTGCAAGTACTGCAATCTCACGTCCTAAAGCATCTTGCAGAGTAAGTCGAACATTTGCTTGCTGTTGGGGCACACTAAATTGAATACTTCCTTCGCTGAGGACAGGATTTGGCTGTACGCTGTGCAATTGGAAACCATGCGATTCAAGAAGTTCACTCACTGCCGTTGGGTCAATTACCACCCGAACATTCCGCGAACGAATAGAATCACAATCATTGGTTATCACACAATAATATGTACCCGAATCTGCTTTTGAAGCACTCGCTTTTAAGAATATTTTATCGGTTTGCCCGGGAACTTCCACGCCATTATGGTACCATTTGATTCGGAGCGGTAAATCGCCGGATGGCTCCATACCAATTTGTAATTGTTGTCCGGTTTTAGCAGTAACATTTTCTGCAGGTTCGAGAAGTATTCCTGGTTTGTTGCGTTTGGTAATCTCTGCGGCATCGGAAGTACGCGTACCACATGTACCGGTTACAACCACACGATAACTACCGATAGTATTACTGTCTAATTTTGGAATTGTGTAGGTCGAAGAAGTTGCACCGGGGATATTAGTTTCGTTAAGTTGCCATTGATAGCTGAGATTTGTTCCCGTAGCCGTAACATCAAGAGTTAATGGCTTACCCTCGCAACCGTTTTGTTTTTTAGGAGCGGAACTAATAAGTGTTTCCTGATTAAGTTTCACGGATATATTGCCGGATATTAACGTCGTATTGCTCGCCACAACCGTTACCAACATATTATAGTTAGAACCGGTATCGGCCGCCGTAACCGGATTAATTGTAAGAGTCAGAGTATTTGCTCCGCTTACATTTCCGCTGTCTATAATCCATTGTGTACCGCGTCTCCATTGAATTTTAAGTTCAGCATTTGGGATTTCGGTTGTTACTTGGGCTGTCAGTGTTACTTTTCCGCCAATACAGGTAGAAGTATCACGAGGCAATTTACTGAAAGCCGCACCGGGTAATAACACTGCAAATCGCTCGGAAGTGTCGCGTCCGCACGTACCTTCTACTATTACATAATAATTACGTCCGGTATCACTTGGCTGAACATTGAAAATCTGAAGAATCGGTGTATCTGTTCCCGAAATACGGGTTGTATTTTCAAGTTTGATTGAATCACGATACCATGAGTAATAGACTCTATTTTCGGGAAGAATCGGTGCAACTTCTGCTCCTACTTCAAATTTCGCATTACCTCCATTGAGCAAATACACTGTTTGGGGCTGACGGAAAATCTTGGTAGTCGGTGCAATTGCAAGTTGCATATTCTGGGAATACACTGTATCTGCTCCCGAAGTGCCTGTGATAATACAACGGTAGAATCCTTCGGAATTAAAGCTGTTATTATAGATCGTCATTGTCGTTCCGGTAGAATCAGGAATATCTACTCCATTGAATTGCCACTGGAAGCGCATACGTGCATTATTTGTAATGGACGCATCTACTTTATATTGTGCAGTTGACCCCCAGCATACAATCTGGCGGCCTGTTTGGCTGTTGATTGTAATTAAAGGGATAATCTCGTCAGCTCCGATATATGGAGTTCGGCGGGGCTGATTGTCAATATCGGTAGTAACTATCGAAAGTAAGGTTGGTGTCCCGTAAAGTGCAGAATCAACCGTTACAAGGTGAACCAAATCATTTTGGAATGTAATTACTTTTGAGATTGAATTAAGATCTAATCCTGTCGAATCTCGCCATGATTTGAGTGTTGGTAATGTAGTTAATGTTGCATTGCGTGTCCAAGTACCGATTGATGCTCCATTAGAATACAGCACGTTATAATTACTTGACGTAATTGGATTATTCGGAAGAGTATAGTCCACTGCAACAGCAAGCCCGCCACCTGAATTATAGAATATATTATTAATACTGTTTATTGAGCCGCCATTAGAAACGCTGAATGCTGTAGCTTTAGGAGCAGTAGAACCAATATTTACTGTGTTGTGATAGATGTTGGCATCTGAAGTCGAAGTCAGTGCAATACCCGTTGTAGAGGTATTACCCAAGCCAATATTTATCGCATTATTTGATATACGCATCGCTTGTGCCGGAGTCGTCGAGCTACAATTCTCGACATAAATTCCCACACCGGCAGATATTCCCGAAATCAAATTGGCTGTTATTAACGACGCATTGGAGCATCCGATAACAGAAATGGCATTTGTGCTAACTGTTGATGAAGAAAATGCCGGACGAGAAAACATATTACGAGTAATAATAGGTGACTCACATCCACCGACAAGTAAACCTACTGATGTAAAATTTGTGAATGTATTATTGCGGACTGTTAATCCACCAAGCGGTGTACCTAACGTAGATTCGACCGAAACACCAAAAACACCGGAACTGAGTAAGTTATTGCTCACTGTCAGGTTATTTGCTTGATTTTGTTCTTCTGACAAAATCCCGCCATCACTGATAGCTGTTTGAGAAGTTTCAATTGTATTACTGTCGAGAACAACGTTTTCAGTGCCATTTTTTAATAGAATAACTTGCGCATAGTCGGTTCCGGTAGAAACAAAATTAATATTCTTGAATGTTACCCAATCCGAGCCATCGAGCAATAACACATAATTGTTATTCGGATAAATTGCACCAAATGTAACTTGCGGTTTTGTAAAGCCAGTTTTAGGTTCTTGGCGGAAAACCACTTTTTTAAGTGCGGCAACGCCCGGAATTTGCTTTAATGTAATTTGCTCACGGTAAATTCCCGGACGAACATTAAACGTTACTGAATCTAATATTCCACAGATATTTAGATAAATTGCTGACTGAGTAAAATTAATAAAATCAGGTGCATTTCCGCCGATTGTATATACTCCGCGCTCTAAGCCGGGTCCGGCAATTCCGCTACGTGAATCATTTGCTTCATTCAAATCTGCACCACCATTTGGCAATGATGTGGTTGCAATTACTTCCGAGAACGTTTTTGCAGGGAACGTTGGATTTCCAAGTGCAACGGTCGCACTTTGACCTACAGCCAATGGTGTTTTATAATTAATTTGAGTTTGGGCATTACCGTTAAATGTCCAATCAATTTTCACACTGTCTATTTGCGAAGTACCAAAATTTTTCAGTGTAACAGTAACTGCTCCTGCACCTGCGGCAAATGGAGCTGTCGGGAAATTCACCGAGGTAATTCCTGCATCTACAGCCGATATATTTGGAAGTTTCGCTATAAAATAATCGTAACTGCCTTGTGCGTCAATAGTTGTATTCCAGAATGTTGTTTTGTAGAAGAAATCGCCGGTTACATAACAGCTATTAGTGTTATCAACCCCGATGCCGTAAGAATAATCATTATCCTCACCTCCGGCCCGCTGAGCCCACTGAACAGCACCGGAAGAACTATACTTCACAACAAATACATCTGCTTTTCCTACCGATGTTAGTGCGCTTGAACCAAAATTTGCTACAGCCGAGAAAAATCCTGTTACATAGATATTTCCCGATGCATCAGTCGTTACATCCTGTCCTAAATCACTGCCCGAGCCACCACCGGTGCGTAACCATTGATATGTACCGCTTGGATTATATTTTACTACAAATACATCCGAATTACCGACAGCAGTTACACTGTCTGTTCCAAAAAACGCTTTGCCAGAATAATTACCTGTAATCACAGCATTACTCGAAGCATCAAGTGTAATAGATGTTGATACATCAGCATTTGTGCTTCCACCACGTCTTCCCCATTGAGCCACACCCGATGTATTATATTTTGCAACAAAAACATCGGTACTGCCTTTTGATATAAGAGTATCCGTACCAATGATTATAGTATTACTAAATACTCCTGTCAGGTAGATATTCGAAGCATCGGCTGTAATATCATTTCCCGAATCATTACCACTTGCGCCTATTGTTTTCGACCATTGCTCTGTGCCTGAGGAATTATACTGTACGATAAATGCATCGGATGAACCTGCACTTGTTAATTTAGTGAGTGAACCGAATTTTGTTGAATCGGTATAAGAACCTGTTACATAAACATTTCCCGATGGATCAACAGCAACGCCGTTACCCGTTTCGTCGGCAATCATTCCACCGCGTTTTGCCCATACAACAGTCCCAAGTGCGGCACTATATTTTACAATAAACATATCTTTACCACCACTTGAAGTGAGTGTAACTCCTCCAAACGTAGCAGTTCCGGTAAAAAATCCCGTTACATAGACATTTCCCGAAGCATCGGCGGCTATTGCATTGGGTTCGTCATTTCCTGTACCACCGCCACGAACAGCCCAAAGAATAGCACCATTAGAATTATACCGTGCTACCATAACATCCGACTGCCCTGCACTCGTTAGCAAATATGAACCAAACAACGAAACTCCACCGAATCTGGCGCAGGTATAAATATTACCCGACGCATCAACAACAGTAGCAGTTCCGGCATCCGAACTGCTACCACCACCGGATTTAACCCATTGCCATGTTGGCTCTTGGGCATGAAGAGTTGTTATAGCCATTGTCATTATTGCCATAGCTGTAACGATTAACCGGCTATTACCGAGCAAGCATCGAAATGTGCTCTTTATGAGATTAGAAAATTGAGTTTTCATGGTGAACTTCTATATTAATGGAACAACTTTTTGTTTACAAATGTTTGATGGAGAAATCTTGGAAGATATAGTATTACTATAATCTTTCTACCAACCCAAGACCCATCCAAATATTAATGGAGCAACTATTGTTGCATCACTTTCTACAATAAATTTTGGGGTAGTAATATCTAATTTACCCCATGTTATTTTTTCGTTAGGAACTGCACCTGAATAAGAGCCATAAGATGTAGTCGAATCGCTAATCTGACAAAAATAGCTCCAAAACGGTACATCATGCCATTCTAAATCCTGATACATCATTGGCACAACGCATATTGGGAAGTCCCCCGCAATTCCTCCGCCAATTTGGAAAAAACCAACACCTTTTCCCGAAGAATTTTTGCGATACCAATCACTTAACCATACCATATATTCAATTCCGCCTCGTACTGTGGTCGGAATTAACTCGTTTTTGATGCAATACGACGCAAAAATATTCCCCATCGTGCTGTCTTCCCATCCGGGACAAATTATCGGCAAATTCCGCTCTGCGGCCGCTATCATCCAACTGTTTTTGGGGTCAATTTGATAATATTGCTCTAATACACCACTTAGTATCATTTTATACATAAATTCATGCGGGAAGTATCGTTCACCGTTTGAATCAGCATCATTCCAAAGTGCAAAGATATGTTGTTGCAAACGACGAAAAGCTTCTTCTTCAGGAATACAAGTATCTGTTACACGATTAAAACCTTGTTCTAATAAATCCCACTCTTCTTGTGGTGAAAGGTCGCGGTAATTCGGGACTCGTTTATAGTGATTATGCGCCACAAGATTCATCAAATCTTCTTCCAAATTCGCACCGGTACAACTGATAATATCTACTTTACCTTGTCGTATCATTTCTGCAAGAGATATTCCAAGCTCTGCTGTGCTCATTGCTCCGGCGAGTGTTATCATCATTTTTCCGCCTTCGAGCAAGTGCTGTTCGTACCCTTTAGCGGCATCTACCA
Organism: Bacteroidota bacterium; assembly: GCA_018266765.1. GTDB lineage: Bacteria > Bacteroidota > Ignavibacteria > Kapaibacteriales > UBA961 > JADJXV01. The sequence goes on along the minus strand of JAFDZU010000032.1, from coordinate 7,725 downwards.
TTGCAGCGGCGTTGAAATGCAGGTAATGTTTTTCCATGAAATCACGTATGGGTGTAGCCATTTATTTTCTTTGATTAATAGTTGAATAATTCTTTAATAACTCTATGAAGAAATAGAGACGTAAACAAACCTATTCGCTTGTTTTTTTACAAAAATACGGTGAAAAATTGAATTATTGAGTTGGTAATTTTTTCAATTATTAAGTTTCGGGTGAGAAATCTAACCTGTTTCGGTGCAGGAAATAGTATAATATTTATACCAAATGAATACCATTGACTAATAATAAACAACCGAGTCAGTTTAACATTTCAGTCTCGAATATATGTGATGACTTTGTATGGTTATGCTGTTGCTCGCGGACGATAAACTCCCGAACTGCGGGCTTGAGATTAACACTTTCTAACGGGAGTTCGGCTAACACACGTGCAATAATTGAAACACGTGTTTCATACGGAGCGAGAACATTTACTACGATAATTTTTTGTGAATTAAGTACACAGTTTCCTCCTCGAAAACCGCCCTTTTCTTTTCGCACAACATACCCGAACTGTCCGGCAAGAAGTGTTAATTCCTCTAAAATCAAATGAATCTTCATTGATCTTCCTTGTTCTTGAGTGGTTGCCATACGCAATAAAGAAGTGCGATGCCATTAGCAAGCATTGATACGAAGCCCATTCCACTGAGTTTTGGAGTAAATTTTTGCATGAATACTTCATAGAACTGCTTGTTTTCAAGTAATGATCGGAAGTCTAAATTTTGTGTAAATTGGATAAGTTTAATATCGAAAAATATTTGGTATATCTCGATTGGTGACGCAATAAAAAAGAGAATAAATGCCATAAACAGCCAACCATTTGCTTTGAGTTTTTTCCGAAGTATAATCATTAATACTGCTGACGATACCCAAGTAATAGCATAACACACAGCAGTATAAAATCCTGCTAAAGAAAATACTCGAATACTGTAATTGACTTCACTTGGAGTGAGGAACGACTTAAGATTCAGAGTTCCGGGTAAAAATAAATCATAACCGATTGCCATACGAACCACAGAACCGCCGAACCACAATACTGCGCATACAACAACGATGGACACAAGGAATTTTACGCCTATAGAAACAGTATTCATTGAGCACGCCTAATGAAGTAAAGATTTTAGAATTGAGTGGTTTTTCATACCCGTGCTGCATTACGGGAATGAAAATTTGATACCATTATCACAAAAATAGAAATTTCTTGTGATGCTAACAAACAAAGATAATCGTAATACTCTAATTATTCCAATTTTATTAATAATATCCAAGCAAATACGGTATATTTGTAAGAATGATCAAAGTGTTAAGTATGCTTTATTTTAATGAAAATATATGGCTTGGATATACTTATCGATTGCAGGAATTTTTGAAATTGGCTGGGCTATCGGACTTAAATATAGCACAGGATTCACTAAACCTATTCCCACAATTATTACCATTTCTTTGATGATTTTATCGTTTGTCTTTTTGGGACAAGCGTTAAAGACTATTCCTGTTGGAACTGCTTATGCAATATGGACAGGAATCGGAGCAGTAGGCACAGCAATTCTTGGTGTTATTTTATTTAACGAACCACGTGATATTGGAAGGATTTTATGTATTCTCCTGATAATTTGCGGTTTGATTGGTCTAAAACTTACAACTGAATAGGAGTAAATGTGTTTACAGGATTGATTGAAGAAATTGGAATAATCAAATCTATTTCCGTTTTCGGAAATAATAGACGCTTTACTATTCAAGCCACACAGGTATTGTCTGATTTGAAAATAGATGATTCAATTTCAATCAACGGAGCATGTCAGACTGTTGTAAAACGTGACAATACTACATTTGAGGTTGTAGCTGTACAAGAAACCTTACGTAAGACTACATTAGGTAGTTTTAAAGTTGGAAATTTTATAAATTTAGAACGAGCAATGCGTTTGGGCGATAGACTTGGTGGTCATTTAGTTCAAGGTCATGTAGATTGTGTAGGTCGTATTTTCCATATTGAATCTACATCGGGTAGTTGGCAACTATGGGTTGAATTCCCGAATGAATTCTCGCAATATGTTATTCCTATTGGTTCAATTTGTGTAGATGGAATTAGTTTAACTGTTGCTCGAGTCGAAGGGAGTCATCTGATGGTTGCAATAATTCCACATACGTTCGAATTCACCACACTTCAAAAAAACAAAGTAGGTGATACCGTAAATTTAGAATTTGATATTCTGGGAAAATACATTGAAAAAATGTTTCTTACTCATGGTAAGAGTAATTCTGAAAAGTCAATACTTGATTCATGGATTTCCCAACCGGACATCTGATGAGTTATAATGGAACTAAAACTGTAAGAGCATAATTATTCTTATTTACACCGATAAACGGATAGTTTCCAACGGAGAAATTCCTACCAAAAACTGCTCTAACTCCTAAAGTACTAACACCAATTTCAGGCCTGAATTCTAATGTTGCTGTAGATAAATCTGTATAATAAATAAGATTAACGCCGAATGAAACGAACATATTTATTGAATATGCAAGTTTTGGTGCTATAATAATTCTGTCTGTTCGGGTAATTTCTGTACCAATAGTCAAACCGCCATAACCTTTGAGCATATCAGAGGAGAACCAATTAATGCGTTTTCCGAAACAATATCCAATATCTATATAAATATTTTCTGTGCCGTTAATACCAACCACGATTCCCTCAACAGGTTTATCTTCGGCGGCATTGCATTGGATAGTTATAAAAAACAACAGGAGTAGAAACCTTATTTGTCTAATAAAATTCATATATCCTACAATACAATACAAAAAAAAACCCTCTTTCGGTTAGACCCGAAAGAGGGTTTTTTATTTGAGATTCAAATCGTCGTTACCAAATATTATTTTGCAATAACAATTTGTTGAATATCCATGAACGGACCGGATTCAATCTTGCAAGTATAATTACCGGAAGAAAGTTGAAGTCCATCAGTATCAAAAGCTATTTGATAAACACCGGCTTTTTGATATTGATCAACAAGTGTAGCCACTTTTTGTCCCATTGTGTTATAGACTGCAATCGTCGTATGCGCATCTAAACCAATAGAATAATTAATTGTTCCATGATTTGCCATAGGAAGTGGAGTACCTGCACTCATCGAATATCCATTTTGTCCAAAACGAACCGTACGAATATCCTTACCACAATCTAAGTCAACCCATAATTTACCTGGTCTGTTATTGACAAGAACATATCCTTTTTTGATTGGATCTTGAATATCAAGGTCACAGCCAAGAATAGTATTTTTCTCACCTGCCAAGAACGACGCCATTTTGAAGCGGAAAAGAGAACCATTGCCACGAAGTGGATTACCGTTCGGATTTTCAAACTTCACTGTAAGTTTACCAATTGAACCCAATGATGAAGTTGAAGCAACTGCTGTCCAACCATTTGTTAATGGAGTTAATTGGATGTCTTTGCTTGGATTTGTTTTATCAAGCAATGGTTGAACAAGCGAAGGTAGATACGTTACCGTTGCTGTAAACTTCGTAATGTCAGCTCTATCTAAATTCTCACTTTCATCATTAGTCAAGTTGAAATCAACATATTCAGTCATTTCACCTGCTGTTACTCTGTAAGCACTATCCCATGGAGAACTATTAGGTCTGCCAATTTTGACAAGCGAAATAATTTGATCCGGAGTTCCTGTTAATGTTGATGTAGCTGGACCGGCACTTGTTGTATATTCAATCGTAGCAATATCATCTGAACCGGTAACTAACAGTGGGCTATAGCGAACATCTAATACAAGTTTTTCTTTCGCCCCAAGAGTTCTTGGTAAAGATATTGTGTTATTATTAATACTTAGATTTTTCCAATAAAATGCCCCTACACCTTGTGGAGTAGAAATTGCTGAAATTACAACATCAACATCTCCTGTATTTTCGATTTCAACTTGTGCATCTTTGTCAAGTGTAATAAACTGTTTCAAAGATACATTTGTAGTTTTAATTGAAGGAGTTCCTGTTTCAATTATACCTGCTGTAAGATTACAAGTCGGATTTTCAGGAGCATCTGTTTCAATATGTACTACTGCATTAAATGGAGTAGTACGCATTGTAGCAGGTGCAATAAAGCGTACAGGAATGTTAACTGTATTGTTTCCGCTTTGTGGAACCGGAGTTCCGTAAGGATTAGAAGCTAAAAATGCAGGATCTATTTCAAAATTAGCTGCATCAGGTCCATCAATATAGAACCCTTTAACCTTATTCATCAAGGTCAAGTCCATTGAACCATTACTTGTTACAACTGCATTTTCAAATGGAGAAACATCTTTTACTTTGAAGGAAGATCCAAAATTAATTGTAGGAGTAAGAGCAACGTGAGGTTGAATTCCAATACCGTCTAATGTTGCTGTTGCTGTTTTTACTTCACCATTAAATGTACCATTCATTTCTAACGTAAGTGTGTAATTACGCTCTGCATCACGAGTACCTGTAATATACTCAGGTTTGAAACTTACATTTAAAGTTCTTTCTTCGTTTTTGGAAAGTCTTGGAGATACTGTTGCCAAATCAACTGTAAAGTATTTTGCATCCGGACCGACTGCTTTTATTGAAATATTTTCTAAATCAGCAGTACTTCCTGAATTACCATACTTTACTGTAAATGGATATTCTGTTACACCGGCAAATGCATCCAAAACTCTTCTCTTATTCCAATCATAACCTGTAATGTATGGACCGGCATCAATACCTTGACCTGTCCAATCAGAATAGATTTTAATTTCATCTGTATTGACAGTAAAAGTAGCGCGAGTTTTATCTACTACGCCTGTAGTTGCACCCGGATTATAAACTGCCGTAAAGGATGCTTCTTCACCAGCTTTGAGAGTTAGTGGGAATTTAAGTCCTTCGGTACGTAAGAAAAGAGCTTGGTCGGCTACCGGCCAATCAATTTTCGTAAGAATTACATCTACTGTACCAATATTTCTAATCAAAGCATCTTGTTTGCGTTCTGAATTAACAGGAACTTTACCAAAGTTTATATCAGAAATATATACTTTAGGTTTTTCTGTACGGACTTTAAGTTCAGTAATTGGTTTTTCATAGCAACTAAGAACTGCAATAACTGTATCAATGACCGTTACTGATTTTTGCTCAAGTGCTGTCGCACAAACTTCTACATCTTTTGTTCCGCCTGCTGGAATAATAATCGGGAAAACAGTCTTCGTAGAAATTACGAACTCTTTTTGTTTTAGTTTGATTCTTAGTTCACGAACTGTTGCATCAACTTTACCGGGGTTACTAAGAGTAATTGTACGACAAAGGTTATCGCCTACTCCAAGAGTACCAAAATTGATAGAAAGTGGGGTTGCAATAATTTGTTCAGGTGTGTATTCATACGTTCTTGTAATGAATTTACCGGAACGGCTCATTGCTTTGACAACCGCTGTAGCAGGTTTTGAAGGGTCTATTACATCAAGAGTAAATGTTGTACTTTTATCACCGGCGGCAAATTCTTTAGGGGTCGAGAATGCATAGTTTTTCAACTCACCTATTGCACGAACAAATAATAAACCGGCGCAATCACTTGTCAAAGGACCGACTGTTGCAATTCCTTTAATATTACCACATTGCGGGTCACCTGTAAGTTTTATCTCGTCATCACATTTAATAGCAAAATTAGCTCCTACAGGATAGCCATACGCATAGTTGTGAGGTGTTGGATATTCTGTTGTTTCCCAGTTTCCATAAGAATATGCTGCGAATTTTGCACCATCATCGCCTTCGATAGTATAATCACCTGCAGCAACAGTTTTAGCGGCATAGCTATAATCTGTACCTTGATATTTTTGAATTTTTGAACCAAAGAATTGCTGAAGATTTTTTCCGTTTATTTTGATTTTATTTGCATCATCAGAACGGAAAGTAATATTAACATAACTGTTATTTAAATCAGGAGCACGAAATGTAGCATAACTTGGCCAAGCGTTAACTGGTGTAACGTTTATCATTTCACCTAACCCACCATATACGTGCCCAAGCGGACTGTCACCTTTTTTCTCATAACCGTGCATAATCCATGCTTTGAGATATTGTCCCACAATAACCGGCTTATTAGACTTGTAGAATGCCGCGTCTTCCATATTGGTAATTTCATAAAATTCACCCGGATGGAGAGGAACACTTCTTTGATATAAGCCACTGCCATCTTGACGCATCTGACTTATAATCGTATTATCTTCTACAGCAACGAATCGAATCATGTCACCATTATCATCCGGCCATTTGTGGAGTGTTCTTCCTTCAACAATGCGAGGAGCGGTCATATATTCTGTACCGGCTATTTCCATTGGAAGAATCATTTCAATTTCCATATTACGAACCATGTTAGTACGTAATGCATAGAAATAATCTTCATAACGAGGCATAGCACCTTTTGTATGACCGGTTATAACACCAATCGGCTTATCTGCAGTTACAATAGTTCCTGTTAAATCCGCTTGCAAATTTTGATGGAATTTATCATCTGTTTTAAGTTTAATTAAGTACGTCTCGCCTTGATCTAAGGTCACAGAGTTTTCACCATTTTCGGTAGTAGTCTTGCATTGCTTAGGAAGTGTCCATCTAACAACTGTTTGATCTTTTGTAGCTACAATAAGGATTTGTCCAGGTCTATGATCATCTAATATTTCTTGGTGAAGACTCAATGCTGCATATTTTTTTCCTAACATTTCAACAGGAAGTGCTTTATAAATCGCACCTGATGAACGCCAATTAGAAGCAACTATAACAGAAACCGGATCATTAGCAATTAAACGAATACCAAAAGGCATCGGTTTGCCCTCGATGGAATTCATTAAACTCTCTGGCAGAGGAATGATGGTTGACTTACCGGGATTAACAGCATAAGAAATATTTACACCCAACGACTTATTTTGTACTGTTACCATCGTTGGAACTTTTGACGTAACCCAAGCTTCGTTAGGTACTTGTCCGGCTGGGACATTATCGGTAGCATCTTTCCAGCATTGCGGGATACCGATATAATATTCAGAACCTTCATTAATTTCTCCTTGACCAGATACATCGGTAAACCGTGTATCCTGTGCTGAAAGAGAAGAGAAGGATAACATCACCAAAGCAACTGCAAGCCATCCAAAACGGTTCAGTGCTGAGGTAAAGGTAAAGAAGTGCTTCATAAACTAGGACTCCATTAATTAATGATATAAAACAAAAGATAAACTAAAAAATTATTTTCTAAATTAAGTGGCTGTTGTAAAGACCTCATCCATTCAATCACAACGGACACAGAGAGCGCAATTTGAGTAACACGAAAACCACCTCATACGTTACAAACACCTTAACTCAAACCTCAATAAATAAGAGCAAAACAATTGTTTTTAACGCATTAACCCATTTATTCGCACACTACTACGCATTATTCCTACAATACTACGAAATAAAATTTATATAAACAAATATATTTCAGTATTATTTAAAAATAATGTTTTAAACGTAGTTTTAAAGCTGAAACAAGGTATAGCTAAGTAATAATATTTATTAGATGTAGTCTACTGATGACTAGCAAGTCAAAAAGCGTACTTGATGATTAATTGAACAAATAGCAACATAACTATACTTTACTTGGCAAATAGCTTCTAATTTTCAATTTATATTTTAATACGTTGATAACTTTTAATTAACGTGAGTTCGGGATA
>JAFDZU010000031.1 GCA_018266765.1 Bacteroidota bacterium | reverse complement strand
CATTTCAACGATAACAACATCAGCTCAAGATTCATTTTCATTAAACGGGAAAACATATACACAATCAGGAAGTTACACTCAAACACTCAAGAATTCAGAAGGTTGTGATAGTACAATTACGCTCCTTCTGACTATTACTACTACTGGAGTTTTTGAATTTACCAATAATACTGAATTTTCAGTTTATCCAAATCCTTCAAGCGGTAAATTCAATATTGAAATGAATGGAATACATGATGTTTCATCAAATACAGAATTTAAACTGTATAATGTTTTAGGCGAGAAGGTTTTTTCAGCTAATTTAACAAATCCAAAAACAGAAATAGAACCACATCTTCAATGTGGAGTATATGTATTTCATTTGAAAAACGATAATTCGATTATTTTTGTAGGGAAAATAATGATTCAATAATCTCACTTTAGATCGAACCTACAATCTAATTATACGTTATGAAAAATATTCCTGCAAACCTTCACTCTAATCATGATGTACTCTCAAAAAAGTCAATGCAGAATGTTTCATTCCGAACCGTAGATGAATTCTTGGAATTTTTACCAAAAGATGAATTTATCATAGTTGATTATCTGCGAAGGGTCATCTTTGAATACATTCCACACATCACCGAAAAGCTACGGTATAATGTTCCTTTTTATAAATTACATAAAAATCTATGTTTTATTTGGCCAGCATCGGTATTGTGGGGCAAAAAGAAAACATATTCCGGAGTACGATTTGGGTTTACAAGCGGATACTTGCTTAACGATGAACTTGGTTATCTCGATAAAGGAACGAGAAAACAAGTATATTGGAAAGAATTTACCGATATAAAAAGTATAGAGGTAGATATTCTAAAATCATTTATTTTTGCTGCCGTACTTCTTGATGAACAATTAGCAAAGTAAAACTATGGCATACAATGAACTCCTAGCTGAGAAAATTCGAACTCGACTATCCGTACTTCCTAACATAGAAGAGAAAAAAATGATGGGTGGCTTGACGTTTCTCTATAATGATAAAATGTGCATCGGTATTATCAAAGATGAAATGATGTGCAGAATTGACCCTGATTTTCATGAACAAGCAATTAAAAAACCGGGATGTAGAACGATGGATTTTACCAATAAACCAATGAAAGGATACATTATGATAGATGAAACCGCTATGACCACTCCACAAGAGTTTGACTATTGGATCAATCTCTCGCTCGAATTCAATACAAAAGCAAAATCTTCAAAGAAAAAACAGAAATGAATCACTTTATTACTAGTTATTTAGTACTATGAGAACAACTAAAAGCAACTTTGTATTCTTTTTGACATTGTAGAAATTTATTCTAATCGATTTATATATTTTGAAATAAAATATAATATAATAGTAATTAGTTAATTTCTCATATCTGAGATTAATTATAAAATTCTTCTGCTTCAATATCATAGTAAGCAATGTTGAACCTTCCAACACAACCCTGCAATCTGCCTTCTGATGTAGAACGTGCCCGTAAACTCGTGATGCAATTCGGTTGGAATACAGCCGCATATCAAATCTTGAATCAAGGGATTGTGCTTTGGTTCTCCGAGCAAGTCGAAGCTGTGATAGGTTATCAAGAATATAGTAATTTTCGTATAATCGCCGGTGCGCCGATTTGCTCCAATGATAATTTAATAAAAGTAGTTAAAGAATTTGAAGCTCAAACTCACACAGTTAAAAAAAGAACATGCTATTTTTGTGCAGGGGAGCGGTTAGCATCGGTGATTGCAAACGGAAAACCTGCTAATTATATATTGCTCGGTGCCGAGCCGGTGTGGAATCCTTCGGTTTGGGGTGAGATAATTCACTCAAAACCCTCCCTCCGAGCACAACTTGCACGCGCACGAAATAAAGGTGTAACAGTAACGCTTTGGGATAATACAAAAGCAGGGGAACATCCACTTCTGAAGCAATGTTTGGATGAATGGCTTGAAACTCGCGGCTTACCACCACTCCATTTTTTAATTGAATCTCAAACTCTCGAACGGCTTTGCGACCGTAAAATATTTGTGGCTGAGCTTGAAGGAAAACCGGTCGGGTTTGTGGTAGTTTCGCCTATTCCCAATAGAAACGGTTGGTTAGTAGAACAAAATATTCGTGGTGCATTAGCACCTAATGGAACTATAGAACTATTACTTACATTCGCAGCTGAGTATTTGGCAAACATAGGAGCAGAGTTTTTTACACTCGGACTTTCACCATTATCTCAACATGCCCATATACCTGCAAAGCATCCATTGTGGCTTTCGTTGTTGCTTGGTTGGTTGCGTGTTCATGGCAATCGCTTTTATAATTTTGAGGGACTCGATACATTTAAAGCAAAATTTCAACCTGAATATTGGCAGCCGATTTATGCAATTACCAACGAAGAAAAAGTAACTCTGCGAACTCTTTATGCTATAGCCGGTGCGTTTGCCGGTATGTCTCCGCTCAAGTTAGTAGTTGTTGCATCGAAGAGGGCAATCCGTACTGAATTCCGAACAGGAATGAAAAAAATACTTCGATTATTCTGAAAAAAAAATCATGAGTATTACTGAATTATTACATGTAAATAATTAAACCAAAGTAGCTCTATCATTACTCTGGTATGCTGTAAATTTGTATAACAATTTATTGATAAAATCTCAAAAGGGTAATTCTATGAAAATTTTACTTCTGCTTCTTTTTTTAATCATACCTTCGCTTACTCACGCGCAATTCTACAAAGATATCCCAATTCCAACACGAGTTGCAGATGTATCAAAAAAGTATCTTCTTGCTGATGTATATGCAAACGACAGTACAACTCCGAAGCCGGTAATTCTGATTCAAACTCCGTATAATAAATTGTACTATCGTTTGGCACTTGCAACCGTAATTGGGCAAAGCGGTGCAGGAATTCCCTACGATACTTCGAAATACAATTATGTGTTTGTAGATTGGCGTGGTTTCTATGCAAATAAAGATGTAGATATTACTCCTTATAATCGTGGACTGGACGGTTATGATATAGTGGAATGGATTGCAATTCAACCGTGGTGTGACGGAAAAATAGGAACATGGGGCGGTTCGGCTTTGGGGCAAATTCAATTTCAAACCGCCGCACAAAAACCACCACATTTAGTTTGTGCCGCACCATTTATCAAGGATTTCAAAACTAAATATGAAGACTTCTATTATGGTGGTGTTTACCGCAAAGAACATATTGAAAGTTTGGTCAAACTTGGTTTTACTACCGAGCAATTAATTCTTTCGCATCCTACATATGATAATGTATGGAAAATAACCGAGAATCAAACCGATAATGCAGATCAATTTTCAGTTCCTATGTTGGTATGTAGTGGTTGGTTCGACCATTATCCGAGTGATGTCTTGCGTGCATTTGATGATATTATTACCAAAAGCGACCCAAATGTTCGCGATAAACATAAATTATTATTTGGCCCATGGCAACACACTTCACTTGGATTTTCAAAACAAGGAGTTTTGGAATTCCCGGACGCACAGGGTCAACCAACTGAAATGGGTATGGCATTCTTCGGATTTTACTTGCGTGGCGAGAAAACAAATTGGGAAGGACGGCCGACGGTTCGTTATTATCAAATGGGAGAAAACACTTGGAAGACAGTTAACAACTGGAAAAATGTTGGTTCTCACACTTCTACTTTATATTTCCGTGAAGGTAAGAAACTAAGTTTTGAAGAGCCGCCTATTAATATTCAAGCTGTTCCACCTGATACACTTATCGCTGATTCTAAAAATCCTGTTCCAACAATTGGCGGCTCACTGTTTAATACTACCGATAAAACGATAGAAACCGGACCACAAGATGTACAGTCGTTGCTTACTCGCAAAGATGTGCTTGCCTATTCGACCGAGACGATTATAAATGATATATCAATAACGGGAAAATCTCGAGTAAAGGTAAAATTTACGTGCAATCGAACGGATGCTGATATCAGTGTTCGATTGTGTGATGTCTATCCTGATGGAAGGTGGGTAATTCTCACGCAAGGAATTAAGCGGTTACGTTTTCGCCGTTCATTGACTTCCGAAATTTTGCTTACTCCGAATGCATCTGATTCTGCTACGATAGAACTTAACGACCTTGGAATGACATTCTTGAAAGGACATAAACTTGGATTAATACTCAGCGGAAGTAATTATCCGATGTTTGATATTAATCTCAATAATGGCGGTAAATTATATACAGCAGGTGATTCGCTCACAGCCGAAACTTTGATTTTCTCCACAAACGGCGAGCCGTCAGTATTTGAGTTTGAATCTGACAAAGTAGTTTCAGTCAAAGAAAATGAAATCCCAATTGAAACTGAAACAATAATAATTAGTCCCAATCCTACAACCGACCAACTAACCGTAAGTTTTGGAGAATTGCAAAGCAAAGGAAGTATATCTCTCATAGATATACTCGGAAATCAAGTGCTTAGTCAATCATTCAATGATCAGACGAGCCAAAGTATTATTTCAACTAAACTTTTACCAAATGGTGTGTATGGTGTGGTATTGAATATAAACGGGAATGTAAAAACTAAAACTATTCAAATTGTGCGATGAAAACTTTAGTGTTGTTGTCATTACTATTAGTAAGTCAATCACTTGCAGCTCAAACGATTTTCTTTCGCGAGTCATTTGATGACGTGAATTTCACTCAGCGCGGCTGGTATGATAATTCAACAATTCCGACAACAGCGAGTGAATTTCACGGTTCAAACGGAATGGCAGCTGAATATATCTATCTCAAAGGTGGAACTAAAGCGAAGGGAAGTGCGATTCGCAAGCAATTCGCCCCGAGTAATTCGGTGTATTTGAGTTATTGGGTGAAATATAGCTCAAATTTTGTGGGCTCGGGGAAGCCATATCATCCTCATGAATTTCATTTTACAACAAATCTCAATGATAAATATGTGGGGCCGTCGTGGACAAAGATGACACTTTACATTGAACAAAATAACGGCTATCCAATGCTTGCTTTCCAAGACTCTCAAAATATAGATACTGCTAATATTAAAAAGGATTTAACTTCTGTGTCTGAATTCCGTTCTTGTGGAGGTTGTAATGGTTCGAGTGATGGTTATCCTGCCGGAGATTGTTATAAATCGGGTGCAAATTGGTTCAACGGAAAAGCATGGAAATCGAAAGTACGAACGTTCGCCGATTCGGGTGCATACAACAAAAACCAATGGCATTTTATAGAAGCATATTTTAAACTAAATAGCATCGCAGGCGGTAAGGGTGTGGCAGATGGAACTGCTCAATATTGGTTTGATGGTGAACTTTTGATAAATGCACAAAATGTGATGTTCCGCACAAATGCCAATCCCACAATGATGTTTAATCAATTCCTGATTGCTCCGTATATTGGTGACGGCTCACCTGTGGAACAAACGATGTGGATAGATGATATTACGGTTGCTGATTCGAGAATTACTACAAGTGTTAATGATGGAACGGAATCTCAACTCACCATTCATCCCAATCCGGCAGATGATTATTTTACTGTCAATTTGGAAAACTTTACTAATACCTCTGAAATAATTCTCACTGATATTCTTGGGAACACCGTTAGAAGAAAAAGAGTAGAACTTCCTTTGAAACAGTTCGTTATTTCAACGAAAGAATTACCAAACGGTGTGTATTTTCTGCGCTTACTAACTGAAAACTCAGAAATAACTACCCGAAGAGTTGTGATTATGAGGTAAATTGCTTATCTGTTTGGAATGAGTTTCTTTAGTTGCTCGTCGGCTTCTTGTAACCCTAATTGTTTTGCTTGCTCGAATGACTCGATTGCTTCTTGAATTCTCCCAGCATTTTTTAATGCAACAGCTTTGTGATAATAAGCATTAGGATTTTTAGGATTAGCTTTAATTGCTTTTTGATAATAAACTGAAGCACTGTCAGATAATCCCTTAGAATCAAACGCATTAGCAAGAGAAATCCAAACATCGGCAGGTTGTTTTACGCCTAATTTGAGTGATTTTCTGAACGCTATAATTGCCGAATCATACGATGTCATTTGCAATAAAATGTCACCCTTTAAAAACCAATAAGCACCATTATTCTCTTCACCTTGGAGAGATAGTTGGATATAAGTATATGCAAGTCGAGTTGAGTCAGTATAAAACGCATACACAGCGGCATCATAGAACGTATGTGAAGTTACATCCTTCTTTTCTGTTAATGGTTTGATGGTTTCTAAGGCAGTTGAATACTTGTTCATCGCTGAATATGCTTGTGCTTTTGTCAGCACAGGTTCGGATTTGTCATCATCATATTCTATTGCTTTATCAAATTCCTCAATTGCAGATGCATAATCTTGTTTTGTCATCAATTCATTGCCTTTTTCTAATGCGCTATCATATTGCCACGAAGTATAAATTTCATAACCTCCAAATATTATACTTCCAATTACAACTAGCACACCAAAAATAGGAACAACCCATTGTAAACTTTTAGATATTACTGGAGTATTCTCTGATTCTGTCGAAAAATTTCCGGTATCTCTTGCAAGTAATAATTGAGATTGAATATCAGAAATACGTTCTTGAATTTCATCGGAATATGGCAATTGCACAGCAACCGAATGAGTTTCATCGGGCTTGTAGTTGATGGTAATAGTTTGAGATTCTGAATCTAAAGTTACATCTACGAGTTCTCGGGATGCACCAGTTAACTGAAGCAGAACAGAAGAAAGAGCATCAAACCATGTTTTCGAGTTGTCTTCGATAGGTTGCCAAACATGAATGGCTTTGGGAGTTAAAACACATCCTTTGTAGAGAGTAATATGAGCAGAATCAAGGTGTTGTGATTTTTGCTTTTTGAATGTATAAAGATACATCAACGTAAAACATACAAGAATTCCAATTCCGGCAAACACAATAGAATCAGTATCTGGCACCGAGCCGTCATTATAAATTATGGATATGATTGCGATAACAAGTAAAAGAGGGGAGGCGAGAATATACCATTTCCATAAAGAGCGTTTTTCGAGAAGTTCTTGTTTGGTAATAGATTCCCAAACTTGAGCGGAAACCGACCATTCAGCAAGTGGTTTTTGAGTGAAAATATCGGAAAATGTATTAGAAATAGCTTTGTAATACCAATACACAACAGGAATAAGAGCAAATGTACATCCTGTGATTGCAACCAAAATTGCAAGAATCCATTCAGGTACTGAGTTGTGAGGAATATCTATTTTCCACATCAAAATAATCGAAATGAAGAATAGAATGGCAGATACAATCCATACTTTGCTATACAGTTCTAATTTTCGTTCGTAGATAGTTTTGGGAGTGTTGTTCATAAAAATATTATCACTTTAATTGCATAAATTAAGCTGTAATTTTAATAAGAATTATTTCTGATAGTCTTATTTCTTTTTGCAAGCCACTTTTCAAATGATGCCTCGCATTCACCGCTTTTCAGCCCTGCAAGAATACCGTGAATACTAATTATCCTCATCAAGCTGCTCCCAATGGATGCCGTATCCACCGCCGCGTAGTTCCTTCCTTGATAATTTCGAGGGAGTCGGCGTTGTATGTTTCAACAGCTTCCTTGAGCAGATTTAATGCTTTTTCGTAGTTTGCGAAGCGTTGTTTCCAGCGGGTGTCTTGGGGCATATTCATGTAGTTATTTAATAGTGTTCTCTTTGCAATCCATTCTTCAAATAATGTTTTCTCGCCGTTTTTACATGTGAATATGTCATTGATACGGATATGTACGTCAAACTTTTACAAGATGCCTAGTGATGTCACTATACTTGAATTGAGATAAATCTTAGATCATATTATTATAATCTCTTGCACGCTCGACAGGATGATTAATAAGTGCAATACCAAACAAATCTCTAAGTGTTTCATCAGGCTCTGAATCTAATGAAATATCTTTAATTCTCTTAACTAATATATCTATATAGTATTCTCTTTGCTTATGTGTACATTGCTCTAATTCTAATTTAATGATGTTTCGCCAGCATTTAATAATACTTAGTTCTGAAGAGAGTAAGTTACATATGAAATTACCAAACTCATTATTAGTTAAATATTTTTCTTTGTGTAGTAAACAAAAAGATGCGATATCTATATTTTCGTTGAGAATTTCTTGAGTTATAACAAAATAGAATTTTTCAATGTGTGTAAACCATGTATTTACAAGTAGTTTTCTGAAGTAATCAATTCCATTAATATTTGAATAATATTGAGTGTTAATTATATCAAATTGTCGTTTTGTAATCTCGAATCCGAAGGAAGGGATTAAGTCTTCGTAAGATTTTAATATGAATTGAAGGTCACTTTCTTCGACTACTGAGCTATAACATTTGATAAGAGTACAAAGAAATTTGTTGTGGTACTCCGAAGAACGTTTACTTATATTTTCAGAATTTGCAGAAATTAATCGAGCAATTTCTAAAGCTGATTCTCTGTTAAGGTAAATGTGCTCAGTCGTACTGATTTCCAATGCGTTTTCTAATATTATGGGGGGAAATTCATGTAGTCCTAAACGTGAATGGATAAACATTATAGTAAGAGCTTTGCCAATTTCTGCTTTTTCTTCGACAAAGTCGATAAAACTATCTTTATTTAATAGAATTGTAGTAGCAATTTTTGAGAGATTATCTACTTCAGGGCTATTTTCTTCAATGTCTTTCGGAGCTAAACAAGTAAGCAATGAACTAAAAGTATTGTTATTTGGAAAATCAATCCTATATTCATTCTTTTGGTCTTTTGTTAGTGAAATTGAATAAATTTCATTTAATAATTTTGCTTTTTCTTCGGTGTTATTCTTACTGAAATCTTGCCAAGCTGTTGAGAGATGTACATTAATTTTCATTGAAAAATCACTGTCAGTTTCTAATAGTAACCTGTAGTATTGATGTTGGAGAATTAACTTTATATCACTTATTCTATTAGGTTGTATATAACAATTTAATAATCTTTGTACAAAAATGGCTCTGTGAATTTTAATATGTTGAATGCCATCAAGAAGTGCCAATATTTGTTTAACGGGAATTTCCTTAAAGTCAAATGCGAATTCTTCTCCGCAATATATTGTAATCAGCAATGTAAATAATCGATCATTTTGAATTTTTATTAACTGATTTAAAGTATATATCCTAACCCCAAAACTAAAAACGTTTAATCTGGCTACTGAATACGTACCTTGAAGTTGCTTCTCTATAGTATCTACTATTTGGCTGCTATATTCTGTAATTTGGTTTTGGTCAAGATCTAGTTCGAATTCATATTGCTGAAATTGTTCGGCATTATATATATAACTATACAATTGCCTGGAAAAATTTGGGATTTGCCTTTCACCGTGAGTTACTTTAAGTTTTGCTAATAAGTTAAAGTCAGGTAAATCGATATAATGTGTGGACTTAAGAAAGCTCTTTAACCCAGGAAATCTTAGCCAAATATCATTTAAATTATTATTGTACGTTGGATGAAGTTCACGAAGAAGTCCATCAAACATATTATCGCTACCTTTAGATGTTGCTAAAGTAAACCATTCATAAAGAAATGGATATGTGCTGAAAAATTCAAAAGCTTCGGGGTATTGATACTCTAACACGCATATTTTTGCTAATTGCTTCTGAAATTCAATATTAATAACATCTATATTAGGTAAGAACTCTTCTTTACTCCTTTTCTTTGCAACTGAATATTTAAGAATAAATTGATTAATAAAGTGTTTCATTTTTCGAGGGTCATTACAGTTACCTAGAGCACCAATAATTGCAACCTCCTCAGGGATATTGTTTTCTCGTGCAGATTTTCTGGCGAAATCTTTAATATCTTCGTCATGTATAACAGGTATTCGAATTGAAATAGAAAAATACTTGCGTAACTGCTCATATCCAAAATTTTTATTTGAAGAGCTAAGTGCTTGTACAACGGCGTTATCATCAATTGGAACAATAAAAACACAGTCTTTATGAGAAAGAAATGATTTGAGTGTATTCAATATAGTACTTATGGTATCTGGATTACATCTATCTAAATCGTCTATTACTATTACTGGAGTATATTTAGGTGTTTTTTTTGTTTTATCACATTTTTCTTTTATTATTTTTTCAAATTCATCATAAAATTGCTCTGAATAAATTAGCTTATGGTCTATAGTATTGTCAATTTTTAGAATTTGCTCAATTCTTGGTGTAAATAAAGTTATTGCTCCAATTACTATTGTATAAATTGAAGCTGTTAATGGACCTAATTTTTCAATCAATCCTTTTTCGGATAGAAAATAATATGCAACATAACAGATAAAAAGTGTTTGGATAAATTTGAAGAAGCTATACCAATCCCATCTGAAGTTAGAAAAGCTAAACTTATAATTAACAGTATCTGATTGGTTAAGTTTCTCAAGCCTTCTAATTTTACGTTTACTTATATTAAAACTTCTCGCAATTGAAAGTAAAAACTCTCGTCGAAATGAATCTTCTGAATATTGCCAAGCATTGAAATAGCTGTATTTATAGATTGTGTTTTTACCACTTACTTTCTTTTTTATTAAATTAACAATGGAAGATTTCCCCATACCCCAGCCGCCAAACAACCCAATTGTTAAAGGTGCATCGTTATCTTTAAACACATCAAAAATAGTTTCAGCTATTGCTCTATGATTAAACGCATCTTTTTTTATATCAGATTCTTCGCTTGAATTTTCATCAAACTCAAGATCATCTTTAAGAATTTTTAGTTTTTCTCTCACATATTCCTCCGATACTGCCCGCCGACAGAATACAACGCCCCCGACATCTGCCCGAGTGAACAAACTTTTGCGGCTTCCATCAACGCAGAAAAGATATTACCGTTTTGCACAGCAGTTGTTTTGAGTGATTGTAATGAGTGGGAAAGCGCGCCTTTATTACGGCTTTGGAAGGCACGAAGATTGGAAATTTGCTGTTGCTTTTCTTCATCGGTCGAGCGAATAACTTCCTTCGGCAATATAGTCGGCGAACCCGTCGAACTAAGAAAAGTATTCACGCCGATAATTGGATATTCGCCCGTATGTTTGAGTGTTTCGTAATAGAGAGATTCCTCTTGAATTTTATTGCGTTGATACATGGTTTCCATCGCGCCAAGCACTCCGCCACGCTCTGCAATTTTATTAAATTCATTGAGAACAGCTTCTTCCACAAGGTCGGTCAATTCTTCGATAATAAACGAACCTTGCAGGGGATTTTCGTTTTTTGCAAGTCCAAGTTCGCGGTTGATAATCAATTGAATCGCCACTGCTCGGCGCACAGATTCTTCGGTCGGCGTTGTGATGGCTTCGTCGTAAGCATTGGTATGCAATGAGTTACAGTTGTCATAAATCGCATAAAGTGCTTGAAGAGTCGTGCGAATATCATTAAAATCAATTTCTTGTGCATGAAGTGAGCGTCCCGAAGTTTGGATGTGATATTTAAGCATTTGAGAGCGTTCATTCCCACCATATTTATGTTTGATTGCTCGTGCCCAAATTCGCCGAGCCACACGTCCGATAACGGCGTATTCTGGGTCTATTCCATTCGAGAAAAAGAATGAAAGATTCGGCGCAAAATCATCAATATTCATTCCGCGAGAAAGGTAATATTCTACATACGTAAATCCATTGGAAAGCGTTAGGGCAAGTTGAGTTATAGGATTTGCTCCGGCTTCGGCGATATGATAGCCTGAGATTGAAACTGAATAGAAATTCCGCACATTTTTTTCGATAAAATACTGCTGAATGTCTCCCATCATTCGAAGTGCAAACTCTGTCGAGAATATGCACGTATTTTGCGCTTGGTCTTCTTTTAGAATATCCGCTTGAACCGTTCCGCGAACCGATTGCAAAGCTCGTTTTTTGCAGTCAGCATATATATCGTCGGGTAATACTTGGTCTCCGGTAACTCCGAGTAATATAAGTCCCAAACCGTTGTTTCCATCGGGTAATTCTTCACCACCGACAGCATCGTTTTTGTATTGCGGTCGTGGCTGACCTTTAGCGGAAAATATTGCGTCAATCTTTTGATTTACTTCGTGTTGCAAATCGTTTTCCATGATATATTTTTCGCATTGTTGGTCAATTGCGGCATTCATAAAAAATGCTAAAAGCATCGGCGCAGGCCCGTTTATCGTCATCGAAACAGAGGTAGTAGGGGAACATAAATCAAATCCGGAATAGAGTTTTTTTGCGTCATCAAGTGTGGCAATCGAAACTCCTGAATTACCTACTTTGCCATAAATATCAGG
Organism: Bacteroidota bacterium; assembly: GCA_018266765.1. Classification (GTDB taxonomy): domain Bacteria; phylum Bacteroidota; class Ignavibacteria; order Kapaibacteriales; family UBA961; genus JADJXV01. The sequence continues at coordinate 14,952 of JAFDZU010000031.1, read as the reverse complement.
GCGTTCATCGGGGTCTTCTCCATAGAGTGTTACGCTGTCGAATGCAGTAGAAAGTCGGGCGGCAGGCATACCTTTGCTCACATAATGGAATCTACGGTTTGTGCGCTCGGGGCCGCCTTCACCGGCAAACATCCGTGTCGGGTCTTCGCCCTGACGTTTAAACGGAAAAACTCCCGCAGTATAAGGAAATTCTCCCGGGAAATTCTCCTTCATTGTCCATTCGATAATATCGCCCCAATCTTCATATTTCGGAACAGCGATTTTCGGAACTTGTGTATGTGAAAGCGACTCGGTAAAATTAGCTACCTTAATTTCCTTACCACGAACGAAATAGCTGAATTTATCATTGCGATAATTACTTTTTTTGGTTACCCATTCATCCAAAATTTCTTTCGACTGTGGATGAAGTTGCTTTTCAAGTTTTGCTATTGCACTTTTAAGTTCTTCAAGAGCAGGGGAAATATGTCCGTTTTTCGTTTCATGAGAGTGAGTTGCAGAATTTTTCATACGTACCTAATAAAGTCAAAAATATTGAATAACGAGTATCGGTTACAAAAATACTCAATTCTCGGTGTGAGATAAAGTTTTTGTGAATAATCTTGTAACGAAAACTTAAGGTATTTCTTTCTATTTTTATAAGTATAGCTGAAGAACAAACTTAAAAGAGTGCACACTTTGAAAAAAGTTTAATCTTCAGCCAAATATTTTTAACTCCAAACCATGAACAAAATAACGTAAAAATTTTATTCATGATGTGTGTTAATGACTTACTAATCAATTAATTTATAACAATCAATTTTACTACTATGAAAAAATATACAATCTGTTATACCAGTTTTAAACTAAATAGTGTGGTATCTACGATTTGCTGCATAATAATAATGACTTCAATTTGTAATTCGCAAGTTGCTACAACCACAATTCCGGATATCAATAATACCATAATGAATAATACATCATTATTATTTGGAATTACATTTGATTCTCGATCTAGTTTAATTGGAAAATCAGGAGTTGGTCAGATTGGATATTACGATACAAATGGAGTAGTAATTCCAGCCGTTGATTCATTTTTTCATGATTTTCCTTTGAGCACTCTACGATATCCGGGAAATGGTATCGGCGTTGGTTTTGATTGGAAAAAAACTATTGGTCCAAAAGATTCTAGACCAAAACAAGATTTGCTTGGCTCACAAGGTGCTCCTCAGGCAGTTAAATTTGGTTTTGATGAATTTATGGCGATGGTAGAATCTAGAGGTACACCGACTTCTGAAGTTCAAATAATGGTTCCTATTTATGATTTATCTACACCCGGTCTTACACCAACCCAAGCGCGAGCTGCAATAGCCAATGTAATCTCAAACAATGCTGACTGGGTGGAATATTGTAACTCACCCAATGATGGATCAAATCCCGGAGGTGGTATAGATTGGGCTTCAATTAGAGCAAAAAATGGTCACCCAACGCCTTATAATGTCAAGATATGGAACATTGGGAATGAGCCATGGTCAGATTTAGAATTTGGATCATCTGCTGTAGATTGCAATGCTTATATATCTTTAATAACTCCAATAATTAATGAGATGTTAGCTGTTGACCCTTCAATAAAAATTACGTTACCAACAACAGGTAGTGTTACAAATCAACAAAGCTGGGTATATGCACTTTTACAAAGTAATTTAGTAGCTCAAGGTAAGATATATGCTTTATCACAACATTATTTTCCTACGGAGAAAACGAATGGGTTAAATCCACCAGCCCAAGGTGTTGCGGCTGTAAGCAACAATTTAAATTCTTTAATAACAAATGCAAGTTTAAAAAAAGTAAAAATATTTATAGGTGATTATGCTCATAATATTTCAAATAATCCAACGATGGCTCAGAAAGATTCTGCTATGCAATGGCTCGCCGCGAATTTAGAAACAGATTTTTTGCTTATGTTATCTCAAAAATCAAATATTGAAAGAGCTAATTTTTGGACGTATGGTAATTCACAAGCAGTTTGGCACCCTATTCGATATAATTCACCTAACAATTATACATTTATGCCTGCTGCGTCAATTTATAAAAAACTATATCCATTTTTTTTAAATAAATCAATTGTAGTTAACTCTGACTCTCCACCTGCAAGTGATGGGAATAGTTATTCAGTTCGTTCGAGTGCATTCAGATCAGAGAATGGAAATTTATTGAATATTATAGCCGTAAATAGAGACAAACTAAATACAATAGTTTATCATCCTTCAGTTGATAATGATTATAATATAGAGGATGCTATAATACTAAGTGCACCAACTCCAATATCTGAATTTTTTAATGAAAATCAGATTAAACCTAATGTTAATGGTGAATATACGTTAGCACCTATGAGCATTTTAATTGTAAAATACTTGAAAAATGGCATTCAAAACGGCCCCAAAGTAACATATAATACAGATTCTCAAAATAAAGTATGTAGTAATTCAAGTAAATTTAAACTAACCGGTGGAAGCCCAGTCGGAGGAGTTTATTCGGGTAAAGGAGTTATAGGTGATATGTTTGACCCAATTGTTGCTGGTGTTGGGGACATTACTATAACCTATACTTTTACCGATAATAATGGTAAATCAGGTTCGGACTCAGGAGTAATTTTTGTTTTACCTACTCCAACAGTAACCTATAAATCACCTTCACAAACCAAGTTTTGTACTGATGATGCACCTATAATACTAACGGGAGGAAATCCAATTGGTGGTATTTATTCAGGAAAAGGAGTTGAAAATGGAATATTCAATCCTAAGGTTTCAGGTGTTGGTGAATTCAAAGTTACGTATTTTTATACTGATAAAAATGGTTGTTCTAATTCAGATTCTATTTTGATAACTGTATCTAAACCAACAACTTCAAGCATAACACTAGAAGCAGTTGATTCATATTCACTTAACGGTCAAACCTATACACAATCAGGTGTTTATACTCAAGTAATTCAAAATGCTGATGGGTGCGATAGCACGATAACACTTAACCTTACAATTACTACAACTAGTGTAACAACAGAACAAATTGATGGTAGCAATGTGAGTATTTATCCGAATCCATCGAATGGGTACTTTATATTAGAAATTAGAAATATAGATAATAATTCAAAAAAGAGGATTGAAATATTCAGTATTCTTGGTGAAAAAATATTCGTAAATGATTTAATAGTTTCAAAAATTGAAATAAATTTACAAAAAAGGCAAGGTATATATTACTATTATATAGTAGACAGTTATGAAATAATATCAAAAGGTAAATTAATAATTAACTGATTGTATTATTTATAGTTGAATAAAAGAATAAATAAATTCAAATATAACTATGTTGCCCCTTATAAAAATACTTTAATAAATTACATCTAATTTTATTAATATTCTAACTCAAATACTATGAAAAATCTATTCACACATCTCGTGCTTTCACTTCTGATACTATCTATTTATGGTGAAACATATTCTCAAAATTTTTGGCAACCAACAAACGGGCCTCAAGGTGGAATATATCGCGATATTACAACTAATTTAACTACCGGTAAAACCTATTTACTCACTCATTGGAATCGGCTAAAGGGGAATGGGTTAGGTGGAAATATTTATATATCTTCGGATAATGGAACTAACTGGACTGAAATTGATAACGGATTAAATGGTCTTCCTGTTTATGGGATAGCTCATTCTTCTGTTAATGAAAATCTGGTAATTTCCGTGATGAGTCCTACGAGTCCTCTGTCAGCAGCAAACCCTAATCAAATTTATTTTTCTAATAATAATGGTAGTACTTGGAATGTTATGAACAGTAGTTACTTTGCAGGTAATTTGCCTCCAAATATGATGTTGTTTAATTCAAATGCGGATACTATTTATGCAGGACAGAAAACTAACGGAATAAGTTATTCTAAAGATAATGGTGCGAGCTGGCAAACTATGAACACAGGAATTACTAATAAAAACATTACAGATTTAGAATATGGTTATCAAGGAAAATTGTATTGTAGCACTGATAGTGTATCCGGAAATGGTGGTAAAGTATTTGTAAAAAATGGAACAACTTGGTCGGATGTAAGTTCGGGTTTACCAAATACTAGAGTAAATGACTTGTATTATGATGCACCAACTAATACAATGTATTTAGGGACTACAAATCTTCAACTTGCTACCGGTGCAATATATAAATCAGTAAATGGAGGTTCGTGGACACAAGTACTAGGATATCCCGGTGCTGAGGTTTCAAAAATTTTAACAGCACCTAATGGTGATATATTGGTAAGAGTTTTAAAACAAGGTGTGTGGAGATATTCGTCAAATAGATGGTCAGCAATAAATACCAACTTGAATTCTTTAAGGACATCGGGATTTACAAAAGATAATTCAGGAAATATTCTGCTTACAACGAGTGCAGGAATATGGAAATTTAATGATTTAAATAATTCGTGGTCTTATTTTACCAACGGAATAATAAATACTCAAGGTCGAGCGATGGCATTCAGTAAAAATGGTGATTTGATAGTTGGAACCGATAATGGAATATATAAATCAACAGACGGTGGAAATAGTTGGAATCACAGCGGCTTAACTGATACCGTAATGATGTCTGTATTTCACTATAAGCCCGATGGAAGAATGTTTGCAGGAAATACGGATAATACTGCATCTCATGTATTTGTTTCTACTGACAACGGTTCTTCATGGAAGATTAACGAAACAGGTTTCTCTAGTACGCGGACAAGTGATTTTGCAAGTAATAGTAAGGGGAAATTATTCGTTGGTACGGGATGGCAGAAACCGATACATGCTTCTATCGATGGAGTTAACTGGAATGGGCCTAATTGGTCATCATTGGGATTTTCAAGTAATACAGTAGTAATTGCTGTTGCTATAGACGCTACTGATAGAATATATGTAGGTACAGAAAGTCAGGGGGTACTTCGGTCAGTAGATAATGGTATAAGTTACCAATGGGTTGGCTTTACAGGAGGTGATGTGACTGATATTCAAATCACTCCGAATCAAGATGTGTTTGTGGCTCATGATATTTTTTCGGGAAATGGAAATGGTGCTTTGTATCGTTCGTCAAACGGAGGTACATCTTGGAGTGCAAATTTGATGCCTTCACACGGACTGACTAATTGTATTTTAATAGCAAGTTCAGATAGTATTTATGTGGGGACAACATCCGGCGTTTGGCTTAGTATCGATACTGGTAATTCATGGAGTTTGTTAAATATGGGATTAAATCCGGGAAATGTCGTAATTCATACATTGGAACTAAGCCCCGATGGATACCTTTATGCAGGTACCGGTGGTGCCGGCATTTATAGAAGTGTCAATAAAATCAAGGGTAAAAATTCGATTAAGGTAACATATAGTAATAAATCAATAGATACGGTTTGTATGGGAGCAGCTCCGATAATTTTGACTGGTGGTACTCCCGAAGGTGGTATTTATTCCGGAAAAGGTGTAAGTAATGGTATTTTTAATGCTTCTCAAGCAGGTATTGGAAGTTTTATTATTACTTATACTTTTACTGATAATCAAGGGCTTACAAGTTCTGATTCGGGATTGATAACAGTTGTTCCAAAGCCAAATATAAGTTTTAGTTCTTCACAAAAAACAATTTGCATTAATGATGCATCAGTAACTCTCACTGGTGGCAATCCGACTGGTGGGATTTATGTTGGAAAAGGGGTAGCCAACGGAATATTTAACCCTACTGTTACAGGTGCAGGAGGTATTATGATTATGTATATTTATACAAATAAATTTGGATGTTCAAATTCGGATTCTTTTTTAATTACAGTTCTGCCACGACCAAGTGTAACTTACAAACCAACTTTACAAACCAATTTCTGTACGAATGATGCACCGACAGCACTAACGGGAGGAAACCCAATCGGTGGCGTTTATTCAGGAAAGGGTATTGAAAATGGAATGTTCAATCCTGCTGTTTCAGGTGTTGGTGAATTCAAAATTACATATTTATATACTGATAAAAATGGTTGTTCTAATTCAGATTCTATTTTGATAACTGTATCTAAACCAACAACTTCAAGTATAACACTAGAAGCAGTTGATTCGTTTTCACTTAACGGACAAACCTATACACAATCAGGTGTTTATACTCAAGTAATTCAAAATGCTGATGGGTGCGATAGCACGATTACATTATCGCTTAAAATTATATCAACTGGAGTAACAGAACAAAAAAATGAAAGTGGAATTATTATTTATCCCAATCCGTCAAAAGGTGGATTTATTATAGAGCAGGGAAGTGGAATAGCTACTCTTTTAAATAAAGAAATAGAAATATTTACTATCCTTGGTGAAAAGATTTATACAGCAGAAATATCAGCATTAAAAACCGTAATAACATTTAATTTTAACAAAGGTTTGTATCTTTATCATATTAAAGATAAATTACATACTATACAATCAGGGAAATTATTTATTCAATGAGGAAATTATCAATCAATGATAGACCGTTACCATCTTGGAAGTCATGCTTTTGGTCGAATTAAATTGGACGTAATAAACTCCACTTGGCAAATTCGATACATTAATTTCACTTTGATAACCTTCTACTTTTTGCTGTAAAACTTCTATTCCTAAACTATTCACAACATATCCAACATTCAACCTAACAAATGATATTAATTGAAGAAATTTACAAACCTATCTCAACCAACACGTTACAAAATCCATTCTAATGAAACCAACACCTTTTTTAATGAAATCGTAAACATAAGCAAGATGCTACGGCAATTGGTACAATCTTTGCGAAGTAAGTAATGAACTATCTAATAATAGTTAAATATTTTGTTTTTACTTTGCAATGATGTAATGTAAAGATTTAATTTCCAATTACTTACGATCTAATGGCACGTTTGCGTTTCCCTTTTTATCGGCAATACGACTCAATGGACTGCGGGCCTACCTGCCTTCGCATGATTGCCAAGTATTACGGGAAATCCTATCATCTACAAACAATTCGAGACAGAAGTTACCTCACCCGCGAAGGTGTTTCATTACTTGGAATTAGCGATTCTGCCGAATCTATCGGCTTTAAAACTTTAGCTGCACGAGTAAATTATAAAAAATTATCAGAAGTTCCTTTACCGTGTATTGCACATTGGAAACAAAATCATTTTGTGGTAATTCATAAAGTAACAAATTCAAGGATTTACATTGCTGACCCTGCGTATGGACTATTGACTTATACCCCAAAAGATTTCATGGACGGATGGGGCAGTGCAGGCGAAGATAAAGGAATCGTTTTGTTACTCGAACCAACTCCAAAATTTTATGCTTTGGGTGATGAAACCAAAATGCAAGTGAGCGGTTTCGGTTTTTTAAAGTCGTATTTAAACGGTTATCGCAGTCATATAATACAATTGTGTTTGGGTGCTGTTCTTGGTAGTGTCTTAGGATTATTATTCCCACTCATCACACAATCTGTTGTAGATTTTGGAATTAACACGCAAAACACCGACTTTATATTTGTGATGTTGATTGCTCAGTTGATTTTATTTGTTAGTCGAATAAGTGTAGAATTTATAAGAAGTTGGATATTGCTTCATGTTGGTGCTCGAATTAATATATCGATAATTTCCGATTTTTTGATGAAGTTGATGAAATTGCCGATGTCGTATTTTGATACCAAAATGACCGGTGATATTCTCCAGCGCATTGGTGACCACAAGCGTGTTGAAAATTTCCTAACAAATAATGCACTTAATGTAGTATTTTCATTAGTAAATTTGGTAGTATTTAGTGTGGTTATAGCGGCATATAGCACTACGATGCTCATTATATTTATAATCGGAAGTGCGATGGCGGCGGGCTGGGTGTTATTATTTATGAAAAAGAGGGCAGAACTTGATTTTAAAAGATTTAGCAAAATGAGTGAGAACCAAAGCTCACTTATTCAACTGATCACAGGAATGCAAGAAATAAAGCTTAATACAGTAGAAAAGCAAAAACGTTGGGAATGGGAACGATTACAAGCAATTCTATTCCAAATTAACATGAAAAGTTTGTCGTTAGGGCAATATCAGCAAGCCGGTTTATTATTTATTAATGAGTTTAAAAATATATTGCTTACATTCATTGCGGCGAATGAAGTAATTCACGGACGAATGACTCTTGGTATGATGATGTCCGTTTCTTATATAATAGGCGCACTTAGTAGTCCGATCGAACAGCTATTAGGGTTTGTAGCAAATGCCCAAGATGCTCGATTAAGTTTGGAGCGAATGAGTGAAATCCATACGAAAGATGATGAAGAAGATGAATTCGCTGATAAAGTAATGTTACTCCCAAGCGATAAAACTATTCGGGTACAAACTATTTCATTTCATTATGATAGTCCGCACAATGAACCAACACTTAAAGATATTGATTGTGTAATTCCTGCAGGAAAAGTAACAGCAATTGTCGGCTCAAGTGGTAGTGGTAAAACTACGTTACTTAAATTATTACTTAAATTTTACAAGACAACTTCGGGTGATATTCGAGTCGGAAATTCATTTTTAGAGAATATAAGCACTAAACTTTGGCGACAGCATTGCGGAGTCGTGATGCAAGACGGATTTATATTTTCGGATACAATTGCACGGAATATTGCTCCGGGAATCGATAAAATAGATAGAGAACGTTTGATGCATGCAGCGGAAGTGGCAAATATCCGAGAATTTATTGAGACTCTACCACTTGGATATACCACAAAAATCGGGCAAGAAGGACATGGACTCAGTCAAGGTCAGAAACAGCGAATATTAATAGCTCGTGCCGTCTATAAAAATCCAGATTATCTCTTTTTTGATGAAGCAACAAGTGCTCTCGATGCCAAAAATGAATTGATTATTATGAATAATCTCAATGAGTTTTATAAAGGTAAGACAGTAGTTGTGATTGCCCATCGATTAAGTACTGTTAAAAATGCTGACCAAATAATAGTAATTGAACGGGGAAGTATTGTTAGTCGCGGAACTCATGAAGAATTAGTTCGTGAACGAGGAATTTATTATCATTTAGTAAAAAACCAGCTTGAACTTGGAAATTAATTTAATCTAACTATAACTAATGTTAAAAGATGCCAGTAGAACGTCCCATAGAACTTCGTAGTGATGATGTGCAGGAAATCCTGTCGCAGATGCCTTCGTGGGTAGTGCGTTGGGGTATAAGCGTTATTTTTGCTTCGATTGTAATTCTTCTAACAGCTTCATTTGTAATTAAATATCCGGATGTTATAGTGGCGCGAGTTGTCGTTACAACCCCAATTCCACCTGTAAAAATCGTTTCCCAATCAAACGGAAAAATATCAAATCTATTCGTGAAAGACAATCAAACCGTTAAAATGGGGACAATCCTTGTAGTCATAGAGAATCCGGCTTCAATTGATGATGTAACTGCTCTTAGATTACAATTGGATAGATTCCAAGGAGTTATGGCACAACCTGAACTTGCTGTTGATATTCATTTAGAAAAATATAATGCTCTCGGTGAACTTCAGTCAGATTATTCTAATTTCGTGCAGAATTTTATGGAATATCAATTTGCCATTCAAACAAATTTTGCTGCTTCAAAAGCTGTTTCATTACATCAGCAATCTGTTTATTATAGAGATTTAGACAGTAAATTCTCACAGCAAAAAGAGCTCTTAAAACGTGAAGTAGAACTTACTCAACGTAAGTATGAAACAGATAAAGGATTAAAAGCAAGCGGTTATCTGTCTGAAGCAGAAGTTGCTGTTTCGGAAAGTGCATATTTGCAGAAAAAATATGCTTTGCAATCAGTCGAAACAAACGCACTTAATAATTCAATTCGATTGTCCGAAACTCAAAAATCAATCATTGAACTCAGGCAACAGTTTAGTGAAAAAGTCTATCAGCTAACCGTATTGATGCAAGAATCCTACAAAAAGCTAATAAGTAAATTAGACATTTGGGAACAAAAATATATATTGAAAGCTCCAATCGATGGAGTCGTTTCATTCTTTAAATTTTGGAGCAATAATCAATATATAACTTCCGGAGAAGAAGTACTTGCAATTGTACCTCCATCATCAGTGTTTTCCGGAAAAGCATATTTACCTCGAGAGGGTTCGGGTAAAGTAAAGCCGGGGCAGATGGTTAAATTAAAGTTTGACAGTTATCCATATTATGAGTTTGGTTCGGTGGACGGTCGAGTAGAATCAGTTGCACAGGTGTCGAAAGATAATGAATATTTAACCGAAATTTCATTGCCAAAAGGATTACACACAAGTTTTAACAAACAGTTAGATTTTCGGCAAGAAATGCAGGCGAATGCAGAAATTATTACCGAAGATTTACGCTTAATTGACCGAGTTTTTTATCGGTTTAGGTCATTAATAACATCAGGTGGACAGTAGAAGTACCAAATGTATTACTCAGTCATTTAAAGGTTTTCAATGTCAGTTTTAACTCAATTTGTAAAAAAAGCTAAACCGAGTATTAATCTTCAGATTATTGTACCTGAAATTGCTAATCAATTAGAAAGAATACTTTCTTCTGAGGAAAAAGTTAGATTTTTGTTGAAATATTCTTCGGAGATACTTCTGAATCATCCACGAAAATCAAAAACATCAGCAGAACTCGCCGAATCGTACGCAAAACAAACCGGAAATGAGTTTTTAGTAGCCGATTGTCAATTAGTGCTTGAGGAAAGTTGTAGGAGTCTCGGAGAATATTCAACGGCATTACAATACAGCTATGAAGCATTGAAGATTGGTGAATTTACTAAAAATGAAATTCTGCAAGCTCGTGCTCAATATTCAATTGGTGTAAATTATTCATTAATAGCAGAACACACTAAAGCTTTAGATAAACTGAACAGTTCACTTGGAATTCATGTGCGGTATGGAAATTTTGCAGAAGTTCGCTCAATTTATCATGCTCTCGGCAGTGTATATGAGATGGTTGGGAATTACCCTAAGGCATTAGAATTTCATCAAATGGGATTGGAAATCAGCGAACATCTGGAGGATAAACCCAGTATTGGTGCAGGGTTAAATTATCTCGGAAACGTGTATTGGTTTTTAGAGAACTATGATACCGCTGAAGAGTCTTATTTCAAAAGCTTGGCTATACTACGTTCAATGAATGATGTAGTGAGCGAAGGCCAATTACTTGGAAATATAGCTGCTATCATGAGTAAAACTCATCGAACTAAAGAAGCACTTGCTTTTCTATTTGAAGCACTTGCGATCTTTGAAAAAATAAATAATTTACCCTTAATAGTTGAAACATATTCAAATATCGGTTCTACCTATCTCGAAAATAAAGAATACATTAAGGCACTAACATACTTGCGCGATGCTTTGGTTTTAGCAGAATCTGCAGGCAAATCTAATGTGATGCAAAGTATTTTACTATATATTTCAACTGCATATTTTCATACAGAAGAGTATCATCGTTCGCTTGAATTCGCACAACAAGCACTTGATATTTCGCAAAAAAGAGAAGATAAACGTACACAATATCAGACATTACAACTAACTTCTCAAATTTGGGAAGTATTAAAAAACATAGAAAAAGCATTCTATTATCATAAAGAATTTACACGAGTAAAAGAAGAATATCATGGAATTGAAAAACAAAAACTTATGGCAGAAATGCAAATACGATTTGAGGTGGATAAAGCAGAAAAAGAACGAGAAATTTATCGCTTAAAAGCTGAAAAATTAGAACTTGATATTCAGCTTAAAAACCGTGAGCTTACAATGCTTGCATTGCATGTGGCACAGAAAAATGAGTTTATTGATAAAATGCACCAAAAAATGAATTTTGTGGGAAAAAGCACAGAAATTACTGATACTAAAAAACAGATTAATCAATTCGCAGAAGAGATGCGCTCAAATATTCGTGGTGAATCCCAATGGCCGCAGTTCCAACAAAAGTTTACTCAGTTACATCCTGAATTTATGCGAACTCTATCCAAAAAATATAATTCGCTTACTCCAACTGAACTAAAGATTTGCGCTTTACTTAAGATTAATCTGTCAAGCAAAGAAATTGCCAATATCCTCAGTGTTTCGATACATAATATAGAAATGCACCGTTATAGAATCCGTAAAAAATTCCAACTACCTACCGAAGCAAATCTTGCTTCATTCCTTGCACCGTTATAAAATTTCGTTTTTTACTTCAAGGTGCAGAATAGGCAGAATTGTTTAAATACGTATCATCTGTTAATGTTTTCAGAAAAGCGACCAAATCTGCTTGATCTTTGGGAGATAACTTTAGTCCACCGGGTTGTAAATTGTATTGTAGTAATGGATCTACCGAAACTGAATTTTTAACTCCCATATTGTAATGCTGAACAACTTCCTCAAGTGTTGCAATACGTCCGTCGTGCATATAAGGAGCAGTTACAGCTATATTTCTGAGAGACGGGACTTTGAATGTAGCTCTGTCACGAGGATTATTCGTAACTGTAAATCTACCCATATCTGTAAAATTTGATTCAGAATCCAGACCGTTATTGATATACTTATCATTCGTAAAATTAAACCCACCATGACAATGAAAACACTCACCCCCCTTGACTTTACCACTCGGGTCAAATTCAGTAAAGAAGATTTTTCGACCATTTTCTTCTTCAGCTGTCAGAGTTGCAAGTCCTCGCTGGAATTTATCAAATTTGGAATTTACTGAAACAAGTGTTATCATAAATTGCTCCATAGCAAGAGATATTCGATATGTTGATACCGAATCAGAACCAAATGCACGGATAAATTGGTCTTTATACGTTGAAGAAGCAGAAACTTTTTTCACTACATTCTCAAGGGTTTCGTTCATTTCAAGCGGGTCTTGGATAGGACGTAAAGATTGGTCGCGTAATGAAGGAGCGCGTCCATCCCAAAAGAAACCGTTTTTGTGCCAAGCTAAGTTAAAGAGAGCCATTGCTTGGCGTTTACCCGGTAAATTTTCAACTCCAATACTAAATTTACGGATATCAGAAAAACCGTCCTTTTGTTGATGGCATGATGCACATGATTGGCTTCCGTCTTTTGATAATTGTTTGTCATAAAACAGCATTCTACCGAGTTTTACGGTTTGAACTGTCAGTTTATTGTCGTTTGGAATTGGAGGAACAGGTAATCCTTGAACATCAAGAATATACGATGTTGTGTCATGCTTTATTAAGACAGTAGGCGGTGGAGTTGAATCACTGCAAGAGCTAAGTATAAGTATTGAAATAAAGAATATACTTATAAAAAATTTGAGGTTAGGAATCATAGTATTAAGGTTTAAATATTTTGTTTTGGATAAATTGTTCATCTGTTAATGATTTGAGAAATGAAAGTAAATCTTCTTTTTCTTGTATTGTAAGATTAAGCGGTTTCACGAGAGAGCTTTTGTGTACGTTAGGTTTACCACCACTATTATAATGTTCAATAACTTGTTCTAAAGTAGCAATTGAACCGTCGTGCATATACGGAGCGGTAATTGCAACATTTCGTAGAGAAGGAATTTTGAATAGTGAACTGTCCTTTGGATTATGTGTAAGCCTAAATCGTCCCGAATCTTTATAAAATTGATATAACCCGTTGTTTTCAAAAGCATAATTTGTGAAATTAAATCCACTGTGACAATTTCCACATCCTAATCGTTCACTATAAAATAGTTCTTTCCCTGAAATTTCTTGTGCATTTAATGCAGTTAATGTTCCATGAAAAGTATATTGGTCATATCGAGAATTACCACTAAGAAGTGTTCGTTCAAAACAAGCAATTGCACGAGTTATAACATAATAATCCGGATTTCTGTTATAAGCAGTTTGGCTCTGAGCAATGTAACTGCTGTCCTTATTCATTCGTTCACTTATGAGCAGAATATTAAAATCGAACTCATTATGTTCTTCAATTGGTACTTGAACTTGTAATTCGAGAGTAGGAACACCACCTTCCCTCAAAAAATAAGGATGATATGCCACATTTGCCAGTGATGGAACGTTACGTGTTCCTGCTCGATTACGTACACCAAAACTTGTAGGTATATTATCCGCAAAAGCAAATTCTTGACAGTGGCATGATGCACAAGATAATGATTTATCTACCGATAAAATTGAATCATAAAATAAACGCTTGCCTAAGGCAACTCTTTGGGGAGTAATGTTATTATCACTAGGATAAGGTGGTTGGGGAAATCCTATAGGAATATCAAAACACTTATCATCAATAATTTGATTACTAGTATCAGAGCATCCCAAACAGATAATAAGAATGAAAATGAAACCAAATAATTTCATAACTAACTCTGTGTTATCGAACCACGATAATTCTATTCCCGGCTATCATAGTTCCACTTTGCATTATTCGTACAAAATAGCTACCTATAGGTAGCATTGTTAGCCCAATAAATGATTTACCATCTGACAATGTTGTTTTTAGAACATCCTCACCGAGAGTATTCGTTATAATTATATCACCGTTAAAAGCATTGTTCATTGAAACTATAAGATTATTATGTACAGGATTAGGATACATTTTCACCGGTATTTGTGGTGTTTCTTCTTGAAGTGAATTTACAACCGATGCTGAAAATACAGACCCACCTATGTTTTTCATCATTGTTGTTGGCACTTCGTCCGATCCATGTTCAATCATTCCTGTCGAGACATCAATATTTTTGATAAGGTTTTTATATTCAGCATCAATCAAAATACCTAAATCTCCATTTTCAATAATTTGACTTTTAGTTTTTAGTTTAATTGTTGTGTACAGTTGGTCACCTACTGAATGAATTTGAAAAACATTCGTAGCAGTTTCACTTGTGTTACCCGCTTTTCCTTCTAAAACAACAAACCGGTAACCTGTAGTCCAGCCCCAATGCATCGAAGGATTTTGAGGTGAAAGTGGACTTGAAGACGGATAGGTGGCAGGGTCTAAGTGATTTGTCGGCTCGTCAATTCCTAT
>JAFDZU010000030.1 GCA_018266765.1 Bacteroidota bacterium | reverse complement strand
AATAAAGGATGGTGTTTTCAGGTTATAAAACTCGAAAATACACTTAATGTACTTGAGCATGAAGTATTGCCTAACAACCAAACCTTAATAGAAATCATAAGTCCTCAACCTGCTACGGCTCACCAGACTATACAAATACAATTATCGAATGCTGTTTTAGGTAAATATGAAATTTCACTTTATTCTCAAATAGGTAGCAAAATAGTAACAATGCAAAGCGGAGAGTTGTTAGAAAGCAAAAGTATAATAAATCTGCCTCTTTCTGATTTTAATTTATCAAAGGGAGTATATTGGTTATCCTTGAAAGTTGGGAAAGAGACTGCAAATACCAAACTTATTATTAATTAAGGAATTTTGATATGTAAGTTCCATTATCATTCATTTATNNTGACGAGGAGAAAATCCTTATGTTCGTATCAGTAAATATGTATAGTGTTTTTACTTGTAGTATTCCAAGACGAAAACTGGCACTTTTCAATATGAGGAATTCACGAGGACACGCCCCGATATGGGGCGCGTTTCTCTGCGTTCCTCATATAGGTATGCCAGTACCTCGTCTTGGGATGCAAGAAATTGCGTCCTTTTTTTATATCCTTACCGAAAGCTCCTTATCTTAGAAAGAATAACTTTTAGCTAATTTATTAATTCTCTTATTTTCCATAAGGTTTTTTATGAAAGCTCTCCTTCCTCTCCTCGTGTTTGTGCTGTTGATTATAACTGCACCGCTCTCCGCTCAAAAGCCCGTAGTTCAAGATAGTATTCCACAGCTCAAAGAGTGGTGGCGTGCTGATGATATGCAGTATGGAAAAGACGGTATGACGTGGCTTGATAACTTCTATCATGGCAAAGGAGTACTTGTGGTTTCAACTCCAGACGGTGTAAAAAGTTGGCAAATGCGTTTTCCTGGTGATACTGAAAACGTATTTACATGGTCAGGCGGCAGTGCAGCTATAAAAACTGGTGATTTTAACGGAGATGGAATTGTTGATTATATTGATGGGCAAGGTAATGTTTATATAGGATTACAAAAGGGAGAACCACCACAATCAGAACCCAGTGGAAAAGGATTTAACCCGTCAATTATATCAGATATAAACACTGATGGGTATGATGATTTGCTTGCTACTGAAGCAGTAATATTAGGAAAATCGGACATAAGTAAACTCGAAGTAAAATCATTGGTATTTCCTGAATTAGATAGTAATAATGTACCAACTGCCTCTTACATCAAAAGCCCTGGAGAGATACGTGTAATATGTCACCGTTATTATTGGACTAATCAAGTACAATACCCCTATCGTAGAGTGAATAAAGATGGATTACGCTTAGTACGAGTATATTGGGATGGAAATGGATTAAAGTCCGAGAAATTAGATGAGTTTACTGTAAACACCAATGATAGCACTGGTTTGTTGTGGAAAAGGGCACTTATTTCCCTTCCTAATGGAAAAAATTATTTGATTTGTGCAACAATCATAAAAGGCAACAACCAAACTACTGATGTTACTATTTATAATGTCAACAATGATAAACTTGAAAAATTATACAGTAAAAGAATTGATGGTATTTCAAGCATAAATCAATTGAATAAAAGTATAGACGGAGATGATATACCATCGTTTTTTATCAATCAATATAAACTTGGAGTCCCTACTCTTCATTTTTATAAAGGCAATATAGCCGATTCTCTTCATGAAATAGCGCAATTTACAACTGTTCAAATTGCATATTTGACTTCGACATCAGATATAAATGGTGACGGTAAAGCTGATTTAGCTTTGAGTAATCATTATTTTCCTTCTTTAGAGAGATTTAGGTTTAGTGTAATTTCATTAAAAGATACTGTTACCTTAGTTGAAGAAAACAAGGATACGGAAAAAGCATTGACAATTGAATCAATCTCACCAATGCCTGTGCCTAAGGAACAAATTATCCAAATTAAAGTAAATGCACCTAAAATTGATAGTTATACTTTGTCATTATTTGATGGAACAGGTAAGAAGTTAATTGGAAAAGTTGGATCGTTTCAGTTAACTGGTGAGCAGTTATTATATGTTAATTTAGGAGAATACAAAGTAAGTAGCGGTATGTATGTATTAAGAATAGAAGGTCATCTTACATTAGCTCAATGTTCAATTCTTATTAATTGAGGTACTATTATGAAAGCTATTCTTATTGTATTATCATTTTTCCTATTATGTTTTACTTCTATATCTGCGCAAACAGTCCTAAAGCCACAACCTTTATCTTCTTTAACCTATCACGGTTCAACGTTAAGTTTAGACGATACAACAATTTGGGCTCCAAGAACCCAACAGCACTTTCTTATGGGATGGCAATGGGCAGGCCCCAACATTAATACCAATAAACGCCTTCATTGTAATTTTTACCAAAGTCATTACGGTTATAATGACACACGTAAGTATGGTTTTAAAGAAATTCCCGATAGTGGTGGTGTGAAGTACTTGGTATGGCAGCATCTACGCCGTCCTGATGCTGATGATATATGGGCACTTGGCAGTGAACGGGGAATGATATTTGATCCTGTGGCTAATGCAGATGGTACAGTTCGAGTTGGTGATACAACAGGAGCAGTGCTGGGCTTTACCACTCGTAACATGACATATGGTTCTTTGAACAATTCTGGAGAAAATTTCGACCGTTTCTCTTTAGATACAACAATAAGTTTTTCGGCAAGTGAACGCGATACCGGAAAAATTGTTCTTGATAATCCTGTTATTGATAATAATTATTATCAATGGGGTGGCGTTTATGATGGAAGGAATGATACTGTTACAAATAATTGGAGTGGACGAAGGTGGTATATTTCTCTAAACTTACGGAGAACAAGCACTTTTGATTTAGCAATGAGTAAAGATACCCTACTTACAATTAATATTCCATATATCTTAAACGATACTAATATTAAAGGGTTCGTTGTTTTTGATAGTGTTTCAATAGACAGTTCTTCACATGCTTATTCCCTATCTAATGGTCGAGGCAAAATTTTAGCTCCGAAATATAAAGTAGGCGGTACAAATAAATTCGTCATTACCCGAAATATGTTACCGGTAGGAAGCAACCGGGATATTACAGTTTCTGCTTTTTTTCGTGTAAAGAACCTTTTTGATACGTTAGCTCCTAATCCATGGTTACCGGGAACAGCGCTTCCGACTGATTCTACCCCATTTATTACCAAGATTGGTCTTACAGTTCGTTATCATGGTCGTAATAAAGTAAGTATTGATTGGCTGCGCATTGCCACTCCTGCATTTGAACGAATGATGTATGGCTCGACAGATTCCTCAATTTGGGAATACACCCGCCATACACTTTCCCTTCTTCGAGACGCTATTACAAAAAGTGATACAGTAATTAATGGTGTCGACACAACTATCACTCCACCGCACCCTTACTTCCGCCTCATGTCATTTTATGGTGTGGATGAAGTTCCACAACTCTATTATGCAGCAATGCGTTATTATCGTGATTTATATGACGGACGACTTATTTCCGAAGCGCAAGTATCGAGTAATAGTGCTTCCCCTATGAATATGCAAAATACATGGCTCGGAGGAAGCACGGGAGCAGAATATTTTTATGTCCCGACACCGATTGTACGGTATGGAAGTTTTGGTAACAAATATGTTTTCCATACAAAATGGGGTTACGATAATACTGAATACAGAAGCGGTTACATAGGCAGTTCTTATGAAACATATTTATCTTATAAAGCAGGGAAAGGTGACACGGCAGATAATGCCTACTACAAAAAGCATTTAATAGATAGTGTCCTTTCGACCAATGTTACTAATGCAGGCGAATTAGGAAGTTATGAGGGTGCAATAAGGGGAAATTTTTATTTGAATAATTTTGCATACGCCGATAAACCCTGGTGGACAAATATTTGGGGAACATCAGGATTTGCCGAAACATGGGCACAGAATGAATCCGATAGAGATATGATATTCAAATATAAAAAACCCCTTACTGGAGAAGAGATGCGTTCTCAAATTTGGACACCCATTCTTCATGGTTGCAAAGGGATTATGTATGATAGAATGTACTTAGATACATTACAGTTAACACAAGATACGGTGATTAGATATGATAATGCCCATAACCCGATTGATACTACAATTTACTGTGATACTTGTTCAAGTACTTACGGTGTAGAGAAAACAAAATTTCAAGGAATGATGAATGCCCCCAGTCAGATACCTGATTCTTTAGAAGGTACATCTTTGATAGAAAGTGATATTGCAGGTTCAGATTTTTTACGGAATGGAGACCCTACGCATTTTGATTTGATATTGAATCTTGATACAGTTGCCTATAATATGGGTGTACCTCAAGGTCGGGTGTATTGGGGACGAAAGTCAATGCGTCGTGAAGTAATGAAAGCTCATGATTTTATACTTGCTAACGATTCAATATTAATGAAGATGAAACTTGTTTCATGGTTTGGCAAGGGCTTCTATATATTTAAAACTGGTGATTCTACAACGTTCAATAAATTTGTAGCACTTGACACATCTCGTTTTGCAACTCGCCCACCATACCGCACTCGATATGATTCAATCGCTCAAAAGACAGTACCGTATTACGAAGATAGTGATTCTACATTTTATGATGTGATGCTTCATCGTTTGGGTACAGCACCGTTAGATTCTGTTTTCATACTTGGCGTAATGAATCGTCATACTTCTCCATTATTAGTTGGGTATGATTCCGTTCACAGCAAAGATACTGCCTATTTTATTACAACAGCAGAGTTTGACAGTACAGTACAATGGCATCCTGAAAAGAAATACATTCAAGCAGGGGCACGAGAAATAACAGTTCCGTTCAACTATAAAGATACGAATGGACGATACGCTTTGCTTCGGGTGCGTGAGCTTAGCGGAACACTTGATACGATTATCGGTCAAGACAGCCGACTTTCGTTGAAATATTTACCCGGGGAAGGTAAGTTATTCAAAGTAGAAATCCTCCGACCGAATGAAGTTGCAGGTAATCTTGCTCACAGTAATCAAACGAAAATAGTAGCTCATGCAAAAATGAAGCGACCCGACAACGACAGCACCGGCGCATGGATAGAATCTGATACAATCGTTCATTACATGGTCTATCACAAACCAGTACCGAACGACACAGCAAAATTAGGAGTATTTTTTCGCAAGAGTAAACCTGCAACAAAGTATATGAATACAGCCGCACTTCAATGGGATAACACCGAATATTGGCTTTCACAATATATCTTGCATGATTCGCTGTTGAGTTTTTGCGACACATGTGCTTTTCCGTCTATAGTAACCCGATTTGATTCAACAAGTTTAGAATATCGTTCGTATGTTGTTTACGGCTGTAAATCGGATTCGACGGTACAGAGTTATCTTCAACAATACATTGTCGAATCAGTAGTTCGAGTAAAAAATGATACAGTATTTACCTTTACTCGTCCGGGACTTGAACAGTTTGGTTTCGTACTTGATTCATTGGACAATCGTGACCTTTCGGAGTGGGGAACTCCAATGGTTAATGCGTCCGATACAGCAAATTTCTACTGCTGGTCGAATCCTACGTTGGGCATTGTAGCGGGCTGGAAGAAACCTGATTCGATACCACGAGAATTAGTATCGAAGGGTGGTCTTCATTGGACTGTCATAGATACTGTAGCAGAATGTACTCAAGTTGTTGCTCAACACCCTTCGATGAATCCTTATAGCCGTTATATTCGTGGAGAACATGAATCAGATTGTGCATTGGTTTGGCAGGAGAAGAACAATTGTGGTATAAATTCTCCGCAAATATTTTATACACGGTTACGGATAGATACTATCGGTGGGAGTCATATAACTTACGGTCTTTCTCCGAAATATGGAGCAGACCCGGGTTCCCCAGCTGTATTCAATGCGGATCAGTCTATAGTGTGTGTGAGCACAACCAACCCAATAGGTGATCTCACCAAATATAGTTATCCTGTCGTATATCGTGAATTATTCCATGCAGATAGAAATTCTTCGGATTGTAATTTCGATTATTGGTATCCAGGTCATACTCCAAATGATGTTCGCTTTGATGGTGTATATTATCAAAAACTATTATCTTTATTACCATCTTTTGCCTATGCCTCAAGTGTTATTACAACTCGTTGGATATGGCAACGTGATACCGTTGTGAACGGTACATTCATTCCTGATACGTTGCGAGTAGGTTATATAGGCACAATATGGTCTGAAACAAACAAATATCTTGACCAACCTGTTATCTCAGCGGGAGAAGCCGCATATTATACGTTGATGACAGGTAATTGGGTTGGATGTGTTAATTATAGTGATAGGGTGATGAATTTGAACTTTCGTTCACGTCCCCAAAAGATAGACTCAGTTCCTAATTCCACACCTAAAATATACTTTATAGTTCTCAAAGATTCATTGGGACAAATACTCCATTTACCGCAGACACATCAATATCCGCATGACCCGTATATTCCTGTAAGTATTGTTGATTGTGGCTATGTATCGAATGCTCATTTGGCAGAACGTGGTACGTTACAATTAAATGACTGGCAACGCAATCACAGAATATACAATAGAGTCATTCCTTCTCCTCCCGCTAAACCAATAATTCGTTCATCAGGACAATACTTTTTCCGCACGACGGCAATAGAACCGAAAGGGCTTCAATTCCATTGTTTTGGAGAAGATACAGTAAGTTTTGGGGTTTCATCGGTTGTCGTTGGTCAGCGGGAATATCCTCTAAAATCAAGACCGCTTCTCTCTCCATCAATCGTTCTGAAATCTCCCGATACACTTTCTACGGACTGGTTCAATGTGGATAATATCGAAACACTCGACGTTATCACAACGGGTTCTTCACCCGATAGAATGGGAGTGTGGCTCGAACGTGAAAGTGATGGTGCAACCTATGATGTACCATTGACAGCAGGTGAGTACATAAAAATAAACCGTGAAACAGTAGAGCTTATCAATGGTGATGATGAGAACTATCGCTTACGAATATGTAGTCAGGGTTATTCTCCGTATCATTCAGAAACGGCAATCACAGAGATTGAAGAAGAAACCGGTTATGGAAAGACAAGTGGGAAAGATTATAAACACATTGACTTAGGACGAACCACCCCTTCTCAAACAGTGTTTATTTATCCGAACCCTGCTCGTGAAGAAGTGAATCTGACCATCAAAGGAGATAAGCGTTCGGAAGTAATTATTGTTTCAGCAGTTGGCGGAGAAGCAACACGCTTTTCTGCTGAAGGTGGTAAGACCGTAACTGTGAATACTTCTACGTTTCCAAGTGGAATGTATGTAGTCAGAGTTCGCCGAGACGGTATTGCTGATGCAGTCGTGCCGTTTGTAATTGTGCGGTAGAGAAAACAATTGATTTTCGATAACTGTAAAGCCCGATAGATATTTTCTGTCGGGCTTTATTAGTTTTTGTAGAAACACATGGAAGTTTTCTAATAGAGTTCAACTTTACTGAGACTACACCGTGTTTCTCCATCCCCAACTCTGGCTACTAATCCGCACTTGTCTGATATTCAGCGCATAATGTCATTATTCTGCTTTAATTCCAAAACCTCAATAACTCTGCAATAAATACTCATTTAGAGAAACCACATAATTGAATTATGTTCTAATTCCTTTATTCTATTGTTTATTTTAGAAAATTGATTGAACGTATATCGCTATAGTAAACTCCATTTCGATTCACCCAACCATTCTCGATACGATTAACCATTCGTTTGGCATATTGCTTGTACCATTACCCATAGCGCATGTAAATTTTACATTTTTAATCTTGGTAATGAACACAAATTTCTACAACTTTATCGCCTTGAAACGGTGGTTAATACTTACTGTAATACTATTACTTACAGCAATTTCATTACCTTCGTATGCTCAAAACACTACTCCGCTTCCACTGCCGAAACTTTCGGTAGGAGTTGACCAGTCCACCTCGCCAAAAGACTTAGTCCTTACATTGCAAATAGTTGGAGTGATGACAGTTCTCACACTTGCACCGTCACTGCTGATTATGATGACGTGTTTCACTCGAATTATCGTTGTGTTCCATTTTTTGAAACAAGCACTTGGCACACAAACACAACCGCCGGCACAGCTTCTAACGGGACTTGCACTATTTCTAACATTTTTTGTAATGCAATCTGCCCTAAACGAAGCAAATAACAAAGGATTACAACCATATCTCAAAGACCAGATAACCCAAGAAGAGGCAATTACAAATGTAGTAAAACCCTTTCGTGAATTTATGCTCAAACATACTCGCGAGGAAGATCTTGCCTTGTTTGTAAAACTTTCGGGTGCTGAAAAACCTGCTTCGATTGCAGATGTCAGTACGCTGACTATTATTCCGGCGTACAGCATATCCGAACTTCGCATTTCCTTTCAAATTGGGTTTATCATTTTCATTCCGTTTTTGGTGATTGACATGATTATTTCAAGTATTCTGATGTCGCTCGGAATGATGCTTTTACCGCCGCAACTCATTTCGTTGCCGGTGAAAGTTCTGCTTTTTATCCTTGTTGACGGATGGAATTTAATTATCTCTTCGCTGATGAAGGGGATAATGAACCCTTCGGGCGGCTAACGAGGATTTTATCGAAACTAAACTATTTAACTTTTTAATCTAACTACTAATTATGACAGACGCTACCGTAATTCAAATAGTCCGAGACGCATTTTATTATGTGTTAATAATAGCCGGACCGCTTCTCTTGCTTTCGCTTGTTGTCGGTTTGTTGATTTCGATTTTTCAAGCCGCAACATCAATCAATGAACAAACGCTGACTTTTGTTCCTAAGCTCGTGTTAGTGTTTGTTGTAACTGTTTTATCGCTTCCATTCATGTTGTCGAATATTAAAACATTTACTCTTTCATTATTTAACATGATAGCAACTTTGAAATAGAATTATTTAAAAAACAGTATGCCCGACTCAGCAATTATCAATCAGTTATCAGGAAACTTTGTCATAGGAACGCTTATTTTTATTCGCGTTACTGCGCTGTTTTTCGTTGGGCCTATTTTTTCACATTCGTCGGTTCAGCCGACGGTAAAGATTGCACTTTCTATTGTGCTTGCGGTGATGATGACTATTGGTTTCGGGCATGAACAGCCGTCAATTGATATGCACCTCTGGATATTGGCGGGTTTGGCAGTGAAAGAATTGTTAGTTGGTGTGGCTCTTGGTTTTGCAATGAATATGATTTTTTATGCAGTACGTTTTGCCGGTGGATTGTTGGATTTTGATATTGGATTTCAGACTGCACTTCTTTTTGACCAAAATGCTGATGTGCCGACTTTGATTGGTGAATTGAAAAATATGATTGCTCTGATGATTTTTCTGGGAATGAACGGACATCATTTTATGATTGAAGCAATATTTGCGAGTATTCGTGCAGTTCCATTGGCTGAATTTGCTGTGACGGAATCCATGATTACAATACTTGTTCGGCTTATTACAACGGTAACAATTATTGCAATCAAACTTGCCGCACCTGTTTTACTTTCTTTATTTATAATGAATGTATCACTTGCATTATTATCGAGAGTAGCACCTCAATTGAATATTTTTACATTATCAATGCAATTCAAAATAGTTGTGGGGCTGATTGTACTGTTTGTGACAATTCCCTTATTTCTTGTGATTACAAAAAATGCAATGACATCTTTCCAGAAAGAAGCGTTTGCGGTAGTGATGTCGCTTAATCCTAAACGGTAAAGAGAGTTATTTCTCTTAGATAAATTTAATACAATATGGCTGAAAATTCCGACGGACAACAAAAAACCGAAGATGCCAGTTCTAAGAAACTCTCCGACGCGAGAGACAGAGGACAGCTCGCCAAAAGTACCGATGTAACATCGGCGGCAGTACTACTTTTGGGTGGAACGATGGTGTATATGTTCGGCGGAACGATGATGAAAAAGCTGATGGAATTTATGCGATTATTGATAGTAAATTCTTCGGTAGTTGAGTTAAATGACCAAAATATAGTGCATTACACAAACGAGTTGTTTTTAGTAATTGCTATGTTTTTGCTCCCGCTTTTGGGATTAATTATGGCAATCGGATTCTCTGCCGAAGTATCACAGGTGGGTTTCAAATTCGCAGGAAAGAAATTTACCGAAGGATTGAATTTCGGAGCAATATTCAAAGTTGGAGCAGGACTTAAGCGCATTTTCTTTTCTGCTCGTTCGATGGTAGAATTACTCAAAAGTGTTCTCAAAATGTTCATTATCGGGATTGTAATTTATATAGTTATCCGAAAGCATCTTGATTCATTAGTTACGCTCGCGGCATTACCGTATCAGCAACTCGGTTCTACGATAGCGGCAATCGGATTTGAACTCATTTGGAAAGTAGGTCTTGCATATTCTTTTATAGCGGCGGGGGATTGGTTCTTCCAGAAATATAAATTCAAAGAAGAACAAAAAATGACCAAGCAAGAAGTAAAAGAAGAAAGCAAACAAACCGAAGGTGACGCACAAACAAAAGCAAGAATTAAACAAATCGGACGGCAACGACTCAAAAAAGTAATGCTTCAAAATGTGCGAAAAGCAGATGTAGTTATAACAAATCCAACGCATTATGCAGTTGCATTGCAATATAAAACAGGGAGCATGGGCGCGCCGATTGTAGTTGCAAAAGGTGTAGATTTTCTTGCGGCAAAAATCCGTGAAATTGCCAAAGAATCAAATGTGCCAATTGTTGAGAATCCTCCTCTCGCTCGATCGCTTTATGCATCAGTCGAGATTGAACAGGAAATCCCCGAGGATTTATTCAAGGCAGTTGCACAAGTATTAGCATTTGTTTTTCGCAGTAAAAAAAGAACATAAATTGTATATATTAAAGGAATAATCATGGCTACAAATACTTCACTATCATCAGGATTTCAGATTCCGACACCGATGCGGAGAGTGCTTTCCACAATTTCGGGCAATCAAGATATTGCGCTTGCTATCGGCGTTTTGATGGTACTTGGACTCTTGGTACTTCCATTACCGGCTTTCTTGCTGGATGTGATGCTTTCGATAAACATTACAGTGTCAATCCTGATTTTGATGACTTCGCTCTATATTCGCAGTCCGCTTGATATTAGTTCTTTCCCAACGATTCTACTGATAACTACGTTGTTTCGTTTAGGATTAAATATCGCTACAACTCGACTTATTTTGAGTGAAGGACATGCAGGAAATATTATAAAAGCATTCGGTGATTTTGTAATTGGCGGTAATTATGTGGTCGGTATCATTATCTTCCTCATTCTGATAATTATCAATTTTATCGTTATTATCAAAGGTTCTACTCGAATAGCGGAAGTAACTGCCAGATTTACACTCGATGCACTTCCCGGAAAGCAAATGAGTATTGACGCTGACTTAAATGCAGGATTTATTGATGAAAAAGAAGCTCGCGAACGACGTTCACGCCTTACGAGGGAATCAGAGTTTTTCGGTTCGATGGACGGTGCCGCGAAATTTGTAAAGGGAGATGCTATTGCTGCATTGATAATTACCGCTATTAATATTGTGGGCGGTTTTGCTATCGGAGTGGCTCAGCGTGGAATGGATGTTTCGCAGGCACTTTCAGTATATACTATTCTAACCATTGGAGATGCGCTTGTTTCGCAAGTTCCTGCTCTCTTAATTTCGGTTGCGTCGGGTATGGTTATTACTCGGTCGGCTTCGGGCGAAAAATTAGAAGACGAAGTTGGTGGCCAATTTGCCAAACAACCGAAACCACTTGCTCTTGCTTCGGGTTCGCTGTTGTTACTCTCGGTTATGCCGGGGTTCCCGATGTTCCCTTTTTTATTAATGGGAGCAATTACAGGCGGAATAGCGTTCTTTAGAATTCAAACCACCAAAAAAGTTGCAATCGAAACTCTCCAAGCTGAACTTTCTGCCGCTGATCTTGCAACTCGCAAACCGCCGGAGCAACCGGTTGAGGAATTACTTAGAATTGACCCAGTGGAAGTTGAACTCGGTATTGGACTTATCTCGCTTGTAGATGAATCGCAAGGTGGTGATGTATTCAAACGTATCACGAATATTCGCCGGCAACTTGCCAGTGAACTGGGTATGATTTTACCACCGGTAAGAGTGCGTGACAATCTCGAACTCGATGCAGATGAATATGTTGTAAAAGTTCGCGGGAATGAAATAGCTCGAAATCGTTTGTATCCCGGAATGTTGCTTGCAATGAATCCAGGAATGGCAGAAGGTGAAGTCAGCGGTGTAAAAGTAACTGAACCGGTTTTTGGACTTCCTGCTACATGGATAAACTCATCCGATCGTGAAAATGCTGAAATTATGGGCTTTACAGTGGTAGAAGCGGCTACTGTTCTCGCTACACATCTCACGGAATTATTGCGCCGAAGTTCGGATAAACTCCTTACACGCCAAGATATTAAGCATTTAATAGAAGGACTCAAGAAAGATTATCCTGCTCTCGTAGATGAAATTACACCAGAGGCATTACCAACGTCAATTATCCAAAAGGTATTGCAAAATCTCTTGAAAGAGTCAATTCCGATTCGAGATTTGCCGCTGATATTAGAATCACTTTTGGAATATGTGAAAGTAACCAAAAATATTGATGTATTGACTGAGTATGTGCGCCATAGTTTGAGTGAAAGCATTCGCAAACTATTCCAAGATCAAAATGGGGTGATTCATGCAATCGCACTTGAACCGCAATTGGAACAAATTATGACAAACGCCTTGCAGAACGGTTCGCAAGCACTTACAAGTCAGACACTTGGACTCGCACCGGATGTACTTCGAACAGTTCAAAAGAGCTTATCGGTTGCTATTGATGATATTACATTATCGGGATATTCGCCGGTGGTGATATGTTCGGCACAGATTCGCCCGTACTTTTATAGAATGATACGGAGTACATTCCCAATGGTAAGTGTGATTAGTTTTACAGAATTACCGTCGGATACCGAGGTGGATGTGATGGCGACTGTTAGGATTTAAAAAGTAGAAAATTTCATACTATAATGCGAATTGTTGTAATTCGCATTATAGTAGTTTATATTTAAGTATGTGTCAATGATACTAGATGTAATTCTATAATATGTACATATTGATATGTATCACAACCTCGACTTGTAGTGTTGTTTGTAGATAATAGGACAATTAATGATTGCGGAATTCTTTGACTATTTTCCTGAAAATCATCATTAATTCACCCGTTCGATCTACACTGTTTTGAATATTCGCGGAATATTCGTATTTTTGTACCTTGCTGAAAAAATAGTCCCCGCCACTTTTAACCCATTATAAGGAAATTATGGCACGAGTTAGAAAAGCTAAAAAAGCGAAATATATAAAGTTATACTCTCCTTTCCTGATGAAGGAAACCAAACATGAGATGATTGGTGAGCCGATGGAAACAGAGAACGGTCGCCGCCAATGGGCGCGTTGTACCGTTAGCCGACATTCACAGTTGATAAATCTTGATATACTCGAAGCGCAAGGCGACAAAAAAGACGCAATTATCAAAGAATTCTCTCGTGAAGATTCTAAAGAATACGTTACAACTGATGTATATCAAATTGGTGATGTTATTTATCATACCAAATGGGATGACATTGGAATTGTTCTTTCTAAAGAAATGACCTCGAACGGTGGACACGCAATTATAGTTCAATTCGAGAAGATTAAAGAAAAGAAACTTATAGAAAATATGCTTTGATAGATCCTAAAGGACTATCAACTACAACTGATAATTATTTTACTATTTCAATATTAAGGTGAATTACCATGATTGGTGTAACAATTCAAGCAAACGAGTCAATTGACCGTGCACTCCGCCGCTTCAAGAAAAAATACGAACGCAGTGGTGTACTTCGTGAATTTAAAAAACGTACTTTCTTCGTGAAACCGTCTATTGACAAGCGGTTATCCAGAATGAAAGCGATTCGCCGTCAAGTTCGCGCTACAATGGAACAAGAGTAATTTTACTCTTGTGTTATTTGAGAGCAATTTGTAGGTAGTTTCAAGCTACAAAAGGGATACGCCAATTTAGGTGTGTCCCTTTTTTTGTTTGGCGAAAATGATGTAAATTACATCTCGCTCTCTTATTATTTTGAAAAATTATTATGCTACTTTAAGGAAAAAAAATGGACTTATTTCAAAAATGTTATGAATTTACGCGTGCAGACGAAGTAAAAAAACTCGGACTCTATCCCTATTTTCGACAAATAGAAGAGAACGAAGGACCCATCGTCAGTATTGAAGGCCGAAAGGTCATTATGGCCGGCTCTAATAATTATCTTGGACTTACGGCTCATCCCAAAGTGCGCCAAGCTGCTATTGACGCAATTCACCGATACGGTACAGGTTGCTCAGGTTCGCGGTATCTAACTGGAACTATTGATCTTCATATCGAACTCGAAGAACGCCTCGCTAAATTTTTGGGATATGAATCAGTTCTGCTTTTTAGCACCGGGTATCAAACCGCCTTGGGGGTCATTTCAGGACTGGTTTCAAAAGGAGATTATGTAATATCCGACAAAGAAAATCATGCGTGTATCATTAACGGAGCGATGCTTGCAAAAGGAGGTTTTGCAGAGTTTGTTCGGTATAAACATAACGACATGGAAGACTTGGAAAAAGTATTAAAACGGATACCTGCAACCGCAGGAAAACTAATCGTAACCGATGGAGTTTTCTCTGTTTCGGGTGAATTGGTTCATCTTCCGGAGATGCTCGACGTTGCCGAAAAATATGGAGCAAGAGTGCTTGTAGATGATGCTCATGCTACCGGTATAGTTGGAGTGGGCGGACGAGGAACAGCAAGTTTCTACGGTGTTACCGATAGAACCGATATGACAATGGGAACTTTCTCCAAAACGTTTGCTTCGCTTGGTGGATTTATCGGCGGACCGGAGCGTGTTATCAATTACTTAAAGCATGTGTCGCCTGCTCTTATATTTAGTGCAAGTCCTACTCCTGCAAGCTGTGCTTCGGCACTCGCCGCCCTCGAAATTCTGGAAGAACAGCCCGAACTTGTAGATAAGCTCATAAGCAATGCCGACAAAATGCGCCACGGCTTCAAAGAGCTTGGTTTTAATGTGATTGACAGTAGAACAGGAATTGTACCGGTGGTGGTTGGGGAAGTGGATATTGCACTTGTTTTCTGGCGCAAACTCTACGACAAAGGAGTGTTCGTTAATGCCTTTATTCCGCCTGGAGTTCCGCCGAATATGAGTATGATGCGTACAAGCTATATGGCTACTCACGAGCCGGAACATTTGGACAGAATCCTGGAAGTTTTTGCTGAAGTTGGGAAAGAACTTGGGCTGATAAGCTGAAAATATAACTGAATTTTATTAGTAAAGCGATAAATCTTACTGTGAGTTTTATCGCTTTTTTGTTTTCTTCTAACTTTCTATATTCAAAATTACTTGTCAGTTAATTATACACTACATTAGTGTAATACTTTTACTTTTTTTTGCTATAAACGTCCTAACCTACAAATCAACTAAATCAAAAAACAACAACAAATAAAAAAAATCTTGCAGAAATGTTTTTTTTTTTTATGTATCTTTGCATAAGTTTTTTAGAGAAGAAAAAACCACACTTGTGTTCTTTCCATGCCCACCCGTAAGTATTCGTATTTACGGCACTTTAAATTCTTTTTTGAAAAACAGTATGAAAAACCCCTGTTTTTGCTCCGCTATTGCTCGCGCCGAAAAAACGTTACGCGTGCATTTCTATTATGTTTCCACAGATGACCGAGCCGACGCACTTTACGACTCTATACTTCGATTTCTTGAAATAAAATATAGTTTTGAAATGAATAATTCAGAACATGATTTACCCGCATATCTTATGGATGAAAATGAGTGTACACTCTGGCTTACGAGAGTAGCACAGCGTAGACTTGTAAGTCATTGGAGAAAAATGCGACATGCAGAACGTATTTCTTCAATTATTGTGGCTAATCAACAACAAATTACTGAGACTATTGAATCACTTCATTCCTTCTTTCCGCAATCAGATATTTCTTATGATTGCCGTTCAGCCCTCCAGCAACTGAACAGATTAACGAGAGAATGTTTTGAATTGCATCACAATGGTTTGACGTATTATGAAATAGCCGCTCAACTGAATATATCTGATTCATGTGCACAAAAACGGTATCAAAGAGCTAAACAAGAGTTACAACGATTACTAAACAGCTATGCTGTTTAACCGAAATAACCTTAAAAAAGCAATATTCGTCCAATGTGGAAAACTTTTTTGTCTTGTTTTACTCCTCTAAAGCGTTAGCGATATTGTAAGCATTGCACGACTATACAAAAGCCGACTAACTATAATGAACACGGGTGTGGAGGAACGCTTTCACCGTCGTTCAATGCGAAGCAAAGAAAATATACAAATTGCCATCTGCGTTACGCAGGCAGGCAACGCATAAAGTATCGAACTCTTCTCACGGTATTTTGTGCGTTGCTTGAATGGAGTAGAGAAGAGGCGCGGATGGTTTTAGTATATTGCTCTAAAGAACACTGAAAGCCGAGAAATATCTCATACCGAACTACCCCGCGTCCCTCTTCTCGCGGATAGTACGGCAAACTGACAATCTCCTAATTAATGTGTTCTGAAGTATGTGTAATTATAGATACAAAGATGGTTATGAAAAAATAATTAACAAGTTTATTAATCTTTATCGGAGAATTATAAATGAAAAATTTAAGTCGTTTTTTTGCAGTTGCATTGGTGACTGCTATTGTAAGTTATGGTGCAGTTCTTGGGCAATCGCAAGAACAAACTGCTATAATGAGAATAGTTAATGGTATACCTCAAATTTTAGTATCACAATCAATATTACAATCCGCTTTTGAAGCTGAGTATAATGATGGGACAATAATTTCTAGTATTGTTATAGAAAGTACTGTACCTCCATATTATTATTTGGTCGGTAAAGGTGCTAATAATGGTGATTCACGAACTATGGGGATTCTATTAGTATATAGACCAAGTGATTCATCGTGGGTAATTGGAACAACAATGGTTGCTATAGATATAAAACATGCATGTTCAGGCAATAACTGCGTAAGTTGTGACTTCGCTACAAATCAAGGACAAATCGTAGGTTGTAATTGTTTGCAAAAAGGAGACCCAGATAAACCTGGATATTGCAATCATGGTTTGTATCAAACAACCACCAATCCTGGACATTTAGGTGATTTCTACTAATGGCTAATATCATAAATTATTCCGGCTGATTAGGTTTTCTCTATCAGTCGGAATAATTTCCTAATTCAGAATTCACAATACATAATACCTAAATAAATTACGAACTAAAATTATGAAAAGAGTACTCCTTTATTTACTGATATTACTACCAACAGTTTTCACGATGTGTACTCCTGAAAAAGCTACTGCTACCAATCTCGAACGAGCAGTTATTAGGGGTACTGTGCCCGAGAAAAATCAGATGATGTATATTTATCGTGACCCGTTAAATTTAATATGGTATGATGATATTGTGATGGATTCTGCCTTTATAGATTCCACAGGGAAATTCACGTTGAATGTATATTGCTCACCAACATCGAAATATGCCATAAAAACCGCCGAGCGTTTTGTAAAGTCTGATATTTATTGTAAAAATGGTGATACTATTATACTACACCAAACAGATGTAGAATCTTCGCCTGAAGTAGTATATGATAATGGAGGTGGAACTAAATTTTTCTCAAATTTCTATAAACTGTATCCTATGCCACAGGAATATTTCACTAAAATACAAGAAGGAAACTTGCTGGAATGTTTAGCTGTCATTGATAAACTTAAGCAAGAACGGGCTACATTCCTTATGAAGAATACATTTGTATTGAATACATATCCCGCTCTAAAAAGAGATTTGGATGCCGTGTTGCAATACCAAGCAAATAGTGATAAAATGAATATATTAATGTACTTATACTATGATGAAAATGATAGCGTGACAGTAAGTGATACACATTGTGCGGATTTTATTGACAAACTTCAATTTGAAACAGGGAATTCAGAGCTAACCTTGTCATACCGCAGTTTTCTGGATAGATATTTAAATTTCCCATATCACCGTTGGCGGTTAGAATTGATGAAAACAAGAAAAATGGACAAGTTTGAAAGATTTTCCTTGCGCTTTGAATTTTGTAAAACTCGTTTGAAAGGAACTTCAAGAGACTATGCTATGTTCTACACATTTAATTCTCTTCTTTCAAATGGTGTAGATTCAATTTCTTTGTCTGTAGCAGAGCAACAATTGAAAGATTTTAAGGAGTTTGTGGTTGACAAACGGTATATAGAAATTGCTACAAAAATATACAATTCCAAGATCGCTGTATCGCAAGGTAAAACAGCACCTAATTTTACTTTACCGGATTTAACTGCCAAAAATATATCGTTATCTGACTTCAAAGGCAAAACAGTGTACTTAGAATTTACCGGGACTTGGTGGCGGCCCCTGTCGGAAGGAAATTCCGGCAATAAAAGAACTTCAACAAAAATGCAAGAACAATCCCAATATTCAGTTTCTCACTGTATGGCTCGAAGGGGCAACTCCAGAAATATGGTTGAAATATATACAAGAAACGGGATTAGAAGGTGCTCATCTTTATTCAGAATATCAGTTCGCTGGAGTAGCACCTAAGTTGTATCAAATTTCAGGAGTACCGTCGTTTATAATAATAGATAAGGATGGAAAAGTAGCAATTCCTAATGCAAAACGCCCGAGTGAAGAAGGTGTGTACGAAGATATAATTCGTATATCAGGACTTTAATTACTTCCCTAACTAAATAAAAAGATGAATCGCCGTTATGCAATCATGGTTATACTGACCCATTATGATAAATTAAATTTTATTTTATATACCGACGAGTAGAAAGAGATATTCTACTCGTCGGTAATTTTACAACAACTATTAAACAAAATATATGGGAAAGACAATAATCATACTTTCAGGTGTAGTTATAATAATTCTTAGCTATTCTTCTTTGTCTGCTCAACATAAAAGCAAACATATTGACCAACCTTTATACCAAATATCAATTTCGGGTACAGTAGATTTCTGTAGTAAATTGGATTATACTAAAACATTAGTGATGTTTAAAGCTAGAGCAAAAGACACTACCCTTTCTCAAGTAAACATTAGAAAAGATGGAAGTTTTAACCTAACAATAGAATGTGAAAGAGGACTGTATGAATTGGACGCTTCACATCCTAATTGTGTGCCGATTCGGATACCATTATATGTTGATTCTAATTTTACAACAGATGTAACTTTGAAACTGAATTATTATTCTACAAAAGATACTACAGTATATTTTCACTATAGTTCTAATCAATTCCCATTGAACCAGACTGCAATTCCCGTAAGAGGTAACGATAATATTTGGCGAGCAAAAGTGAAAGCACAATCTCCTGAACTTTTCTATCAGGTTAAAGGAGATGAAATAACCGGGCGTACTCATTGTCCAAGCCGTTATGATAGAATTATTCCCGACCCTGAAGGAGATATGATTGGAGTAATTTCAACAAAAAATTCAGACTCTGTTTTATTAGAATATAAATGGATTTCACTTCCGCCATGTAATATAGAAAATCCTGTAAAATTTTCTAATCAAACTTTGGAGAATAGAAAACGAGTGTATGATACTCTTCTGTCAATGATGGCTGAAATGAGAAAATTTAGAAACGAAAATCTAATTCCACAATGGATTGAAAGTAGCTATAAAACAATGGAATTTTCTGATTCTGCAATGGCTACAGAGCATGACGGATATATCACGGCATTACTACTAAAATCATATAGCGATGCCGCTGTTATTGGCTGGTACACAAAGCAACCTAAATATAAACCGCAGATTATTGAACAAGTAAATTCGCATTGCCAAAAATATCCCGATGTCTGGACAATTGATATGGCATTATCCTTTGCAGTAATTGGTGCAATTTATGAAAATCAAGATGATATTAATAAACATCTTGGAGCGATATTAGAGTGCAAAACAATCAGTAATGATGCAAAATCTTTAATTTTAAGTGGGTTAGATGAGGTTTGTACCTATAAAAAGCAAATTTCATTAGCTGAATACTACAAGTCAATTCTTTTAACCAACTACCAAGGAACAAGTGGTTATGATGCAGTTGTTGAACGTCTGAAAGAATTAGAATCCGACAGTAATTTTGTTGGAAAAAAAATGATGAGCATTCCAACATTAGATGTAAACGGTAGTAAGCATATTATTTCAAGTAATGATTACAAAGGTAAATACATACTTCTTGACTTTTGGGCTACATGGTGTAAGCCATGTATTGAAGAAATGACAAATCTTCTTAAAGTTAATTCGATTTATGATACAAACCGTTTGCAAATAGTTGGAATATCTCGTGATACAGAATTGAGTAAATTAAAGTTATTCCTTCAAAAGAAAAAATTAACTTGGCAAAACTTTATGATTGCACAAAATTCACTAGAATCTGTTATCAAGTTTTATTCAGCAGAGGCAATACCTCGGATAGTATTAATTTCTCCCCAAGGTAAAGTTGTTGCGGCTGGTTCTAAGCTTAGAGGCGAGCAATTAGAAGAAACCTTAAAAGCAATTATACGATAAACATAAATAAATCTTCTATATATTTTTACATTATGACCTCTTAATACCATAATTCAAAACACTTGCGCCCTCTTCATCGCAAGGAATAATTTAAGAAAACACTCGGTGTTCGCCGAGAGGTTACACTTTATTTCCATAGGAATATAGACTATGAAGAGTTTTACAACACGTGCCTTTCTTGTACTGTTCTGTATTAATTCTATCAGAATGTATGCCCAACAAGCACCAGTCCCATCTGCCCTAAAATTCACTCAAGTAACAGGAGGCACACTCACTATTTCTCAGTCATCAAACTACGACATTCTACAAGGTGAAAAATCATCTCTTGATATAAAATCTTCCTTCCGCAATACTACGAATCTTACGACTTCACTTCTTACATTACGCACCTCATTACGAGCAATTTTGGGAATTCAAAATGAAAAAAATGAAGCGAATGAAGAAAGTTTTCTTCGTGCTACCGATAATGAACTCTTTGGTGAAGTTATACTTACCGTTCCACTTGGATTTCAGATAGACCCGTATATTTCTGCAAATTTCAAAACACAACTTACCGAATCTCAACGGTTACAAAAGCAATCTCTAATTCGTACTTCTAAGTTTTGGGATCCCGTTACAAGTCAGCAAGGATTGGGTTTTACATACGGATTAAACGGTAAAGTTGTTTGTTTTACTCTTCGTTCAGGAGCAAATTTTCAGCAAATACGAGCAGAAGACCACTCCGAACTGACTGACAATCCAAAAACTCCAACCATAAAAGAATTATACAAGGCAACAGCAGGTATGGAATGGGTGTTAGAATCTACAATTAAACTCGACTCGCTTATAACAATGAGAATACGAGCCGGAACTCAAAAGAATATTCTGACAAATGACGCTTGGAACGCTCAAAGTGACAGCGAACTTTCGGTAAAAGTATGGAAAATAATTGGTGTAGTGCTGAATCTTTCGGCGAATTATAATGAACAGCAAACCAAAAGAGTGCAAATCCGCCAATCGTTACAACTTGGATTTTTAGTAGATTTATAGCAAATTAATTCCTCAACCGCGGGTCGGTAGCATCTCGAAGTGCATCACCGATAAGATTATACGCCGAAACAGTAAGGAAAATCATCACTCCCGGATACACTGCCAGCCACCACGAAGCAGAACTCGACCGCGCCCTAAATAACACAGAACCCCACGTAACAACAGTAGGAGGAACGCCAAAACCAAGAAAACTTAATGCTGACTCGGTGAGAATAGCACCTGCAATACCAAAAGCTGCCGACACCAAAACCGGTGCGATAGCATTCGGCAGAACATGACGAAAAATTACTCTCGGTTGGGAATAGCCGAGTGCCGTTGCCGCTGTTACAAAGTCCAAACCGCGCACTCTTAGCACTTCTCCACGAACAAAACGTGCTATACTCGTCCAATTAGTAAAGCCAATTAACCCCATGATAAGCCAAATACTTCCTTGCTGAACCATTGCAACAATTGTTATAATAAGGAAAAAAGTAGGGAATGTAATGACAATTTCAATAAGTCGTGAAATAAGAATATCAATTTTTCCTCCGTAAAACCCTGCTAACAGTCCCAATACTATTCCAATTGTCAGTGCGATACTCATCGCAACAAGTCCGATAGCAAGTGCATACCGTGAACCGTGAATTATCCCCGAAAGAACATCACGCCCAATATCATCTGTCCCGAAATAATGGTTCGCCGACGGCTTGCGTTCTTGAAGTGAGAAAATATTTTTATCGGTTGTTTCGGGAGAATATGCCACAGGCGGAAAAATTGCCCAGTCATATTGAAGCTCTTTCCAACTCGCAAGAGCCATCTCTTTTTCAAATGATGTAATGCCAAGAGAAACACCATATTGCTTTACAATCGGAAAAATAACCGAACCGTGATATTTAGCAACAATTGGTTTTTCGTTGGCAAGAAAATCCGAGAATACGGCAATAAAAACAAGAAAACTAATAAAATATACCGACAAAACACCAAGCCGTTTTTTGTAGAATTGGCGTTTGACAAATGCACCATACGATTCATTGCGCGGTTTGGATTCTTCGGGAGTTTTAGTAGTAGGTTTGCTCATAATCAATAATTATTCTACGTGTTGCTGTCAGTTCATTTTTGTTTCCACGAAAATACACAAAATTGACTTTATAGATAGCAATCCCAATTTCTTTGGTGAATAAATTTGAATATTGATTTGTAGATGAAGTTCCCTCTAAAAGCATTCATTGAATATTAATTTTTAAAACGCAGAAAGGCGAACCGAACGGCTCGCCTTTCTTGTAAATCTACTGTTGTAAGATTCTTACATTTCTTTCATCAATTTAGCTACAATATCCGACGGACTAATATTATCAGCTTCAGCATTGAAGTTTGCCACAATTCTATGGCGAAGAACCGATGCAGCAATTGCGCGAACATCTTCAATTTCGGGTGAGAATCTTCCTTGCAAAGCGGCACGTGTTTTTGCTCCGAGAATGAGGTATTGCGAAGCACGCGGGCCGGCTCCGTAATTTAGAAACTCTGTTACCATTTTACTGGAATTATTCTGCGGACGAGTGGAGCGAACTAATTTAACTGCGTATTGAATAACATTATCAGCTACCGGTACTCGGCGTATTAAATCTTGAAACGCATTGATTTCCGTTGCATTCATTGCGGCTTTTACTTCGGGTTTGTATTGTGTAGTTGTCGCTTTTACGATATTGATTTCCTCGTCAGAGGATGGATAATCTAACCATAAATTGAACATAAAACGGTCAAGCTGTGCTTCGGGAAGGGGATATGTACCTTCTTGTTCGATTGGATTCTGAGTAGCAAGTACAAAAAACGGCTCGTCGAGGTGATAGGTAGTTCCTGCGGCTGTAACCGAATGTTCTTGCATAGCTTCGAGCAGTGCGGCTTGAGTTTTGGGCGGAGTTCTGTTAATTTCATCGGCAAGAAGGATATTTGCAAATATCGGCCCTTTTACGAATCTGAATTGTTTTTGTCCTGTAGAAATATTATCCTCGATGATTTCAGTTCCGGTAATATCACTCGGCATCAAATCGGGTGTAAATTGAATGCGGCTGAAACTAAGGTCTAATGCCTGCGCCACCGTACGAACAAGGAGTGTTTTTGCAAGTCCGGGAACTCCTACCAAGAGACAATGTCCGCGAGCAAACAGTGAAATGAGAAGTTGGTCAATGATTTCGTTTTGTCCGATAATAACCTTTGCTATTTCGGAGCGAACCTTCGCAACCGAGCTTGAAAGGTGTTCTATTTGCTGTACATCCGTTGATTGTGTTGCCATATTTTACGTGCAATAATGAGCGGTAATTGATAAAGTTTATGTTGAATATTCCATAGTGACGAAATGAAACAAGAATGATTGAATAGGGTAGTGGTATTTTTTCTTGATTAAACATTTATCAGAAGTTAAAACCGCCTTCTAAGTTCTGCAATGAATCTTAAAGAAATTTACTTTTATTAAACCCAGATATATTAAATAGATAGATTAATCAATCCCCTCAAAATTCCCCTGCAACTTCTTCATATTCAGGATTTAGCCGAACAGCCCATTCGAGCATTGTTCGTGCTTCGTCGTGTAAATCAGCCGCACGAAAACAGAGAGCAACTCCATAACAGGCATCAGCATTTTCGGGATTTAGTTTGAGTGCTTGTTCGTAAATGAGATGTGCGTTTTCGAGGTCACCGAGTTCGAGCATAGCTCTTGCCGATTCACTTAATAATTGGTCAAGCGCGATACCGAGCGACACATCAAACCGATATGTTTTCCATCCATCGAGTAATTGATTGAGCAGTTCGAGCGACTCTACCCAATTACTTTCAAGCGCGAAACAGAGTGATTGTATATACAGAGAATCAGGATGATTTGGATGAAGTTTTTCGGCTTTTTCTATAAATTGTCGAGAAAGTTCTACATCTCCATCAGCGGCAGATAACCACGCCAACCTGTGAATTCCCAATAAATTATATCGTTCAGAAAGCCCGCCTATCATCATTGCGGCTTGATACAGTGGAATTGCTCCGTCTATATCACCACTTCCGAGAGTTTGTTCTGCTTTGGCGAGAGCGATATTTCCATCTTCAGTATCTTTCAGGGTTTGTTCTGCTTCAACTGCCATCGCGGTATTACATAATGCGTCGAGCCGCGAAAGTGCTTTGAGAGAAGCGCGTTTCCATGTCCAATCTGTTCGAGCTCGAAGACTTGCAGTAATTCCTTTATGGAAACATTCAGTCGGATTTGCAAAGCAATAGCGTAATATTTCAGATAATTCACCCGCATCCGGCTCTAATAAAAAGCCCTCTTCTGTCAGTTCATGTCCACTTATCATTGTACCGATTGAGCGTTTACCTGCCGGAATTAACCACCCGACCGCTTCATCGGCGAAATCATCTGTTGCGCCACCATCAGTAACAATTACAGGTAATCCCGAAGCCATAGCTTCCAATGCGGGAAGCGAAAAACCCTCGCCGCGATACGGCGAAACAAAAACATCACACGAACGGTAAAGCTGTGCAATCTCATCTTCGCTCATACTGCTGTCAGTATAAAGGATTTCGGGTGCATTGGGCAGTTTCCGCACTTGGTCAATCATGCTTGTAGCAGTTTGACCTTTGTAGAATGAATCGCCACCCATATCCTTGATTATCAAGCACACATCGTCTTCTGAAGTGAAGGTTGTTGCAAATGATTTGAGTAAAATATCAATCCCTTTTCGTAGAATTGTTCCGCCTGCAAATAAAAACTTAAAGCGTTTGTTTGTAGAGAATTGCTGACGAATACCTGTTGGTGTAAAGAGTTCAGGATTAATACCATTCGGTACAATTTGTACTTTGTTCGATTCTACTCCGGAAGCTACAAACGCATTCCGCGAATAATTTGACGGAGTCCATATTTCATCGGCTTGATTAAATAATTCTACAAAATCTTTACGCAGTGAGCTAAATTCCCATGGCTGTTGAATAACCCACAACGCACCTTTTGGTTCTTCGGCTTTTGGCGGCCATTGATGGCGCACCCACACATATGGTAATTTTTTCGTGACATCGTCAGTTTCCGCTTTAAAACGTATATCATGAGAAGCGAGAAGTTCATATTTAGAATTATCATTTGGACTAAATTGATCGGGTTCATACGGAATTATCGTTACTTCTGCCACCTCGGATTCGATTATATTGGTGCATTGCTCACGATTAATTAATGCAAAAGAATGCCAAACAAATTGCGAACCTTCCCATATTAAATTAATAGAAGGTTTTCCGGTTTGATGAGGGATAACTTCTTTGGGAGGAGTTTTCTTTTTTTGTTCAATGACTTGGGTTACTTTTTTACGAGCTTGGACAGTCATATTTAAGTTAATAAACCCTCCCGATTGCGGAGTGTCAACTTCTTCAAATGAAAGTACTTCAAGCCCTGCTTTTTCTAAATGTTTGCGAATTGATTGTTCATCAAATCCGATACAATGATAATCACCAGGGTTAGTTTGTCCGCCAAAAATCATATACGAAGCAATATCAGCATCCCAGATTCCTTTTTGGTATGCAAGCATTTGAAGTCGCAACGAAGGACAACGAATAATAATTTCGCCATTCGGTTTTAAAACTCGCGCCCATTCAGTAAGTATAGCATCAGTTTCTCGATGTGAGAAGTGTTCCAAAACATCACTTGCAAGGATTCCGTCAGCGATATTATCCGGTAAATCTAAACGGTGAATATCCATCCCGACTACACGCTCGTCATCGCTGAATAAGTCAATATTGACAAATCCGTCGCGCACATCTCGACCGCAACCAAGATTCAGATAAAGAGGAGTGGGAAGGGGAGTAGGCAGTTTACCTTTTGCGGTAGAATTAGAAAAACCACCACGTAAATTTTTGGAAAATTGAACACGATTTAATGGCTCGGATGTCATAGCTGATGTAGATTGTTGAGAAA
This sequence comes from Bacteroidota bacterium, assembly GCA_018266765.1. GTDB lineage: Bacteria > Bacteroidota > Ignavibacteria > Kapaibacteriales > UBA961 > JADJXV01. The sequence goes on along the minus strand of JAFDZU010000030.1, from coordinate 4,918 downwards.
GAATATTATTACGTTTGAAAAGAAGAGAAATGTCTTTAGAATTTGGTCGCTCGCCACTTGATAATTGAATGTATAAATCTGCTATGAATTGTACATAATCATCGAAAGAATACGGCAATGTTGCGTTTTTGCTCCATTTATTGAGCAGTTCTGGCTTAGAAATTAGTTCTTTTATTATTTGACTAAGTTCATGTATTGAATCATACTTGTAAAGTCGTCCGTTGAAGTCGTCTGTGATAAAATCACTAAATCCGCCAATATCAGCACCAATAACGGGCAAATGAAGGGCTAAAACTTCGGCAATAACCAATGGCGCACAATCCTCCCACACACTCGGAAGAATGATAGCATCTAATTTACCTACGATTTCGGGTAAGTCTCCACTATTGTATTCACCATGAAATTTGATGATTCCTTTTTGGTCAATTTGACTGAGCATAGTTATATACTCTTTACTTCCAAAACCATACACATGAATTTCAATTTCAGATTTCTCGGCAATTTGCGCCGCTTGTGCCAGAATATGCACTCCTTTATGAGGCATGACACCGCCAATAAATCCAATTTTAATCGGTAATTTCTTTGATTGTATTACGGTGTATTCTGAATTGACTGCACTCTCAGGAATTTGATTTACTACAGTCAGATGAGAAGCGTTACCAGCAAAATCAGCCAAAATATCATACTGCCGACGAGAAACAGCGACGGTGTAATCTATTGTTTCGCAAAGTAGTTCCCGTGCTTTCTGCTCTCGCAGAAGATATTCGCCACGTTTTTTAAGATTAATTGCCAGCTCTGAATTTTCAAGAAAATCAGTTCCATTCCACAATGATAAATCAGAACGGAAAAGATATAAATTCGGGTCAATCAAATGATAATTATGAGGTGTGTAAACCGACGGGATATCACGCTTTTTAACTTCATCAGCAATTGCAAACGACAAGCCCAAAAAGTTGTGAAAATGCACAACATCGGGTTTGAATTCATCCAAAACTTGATTAAAGTATTGCAAGCAATCACCATCTTCAATTTCTCTTAGCGGATTCTCGGCATCCAAGAAAACAGATGAACGGTTAAACAAACCATACAATCGAACACCTTCTTCAGTAGAATTTTCTAAATAATATGCAGATTTGATGGTTGGGTGTGTCTGTGCGGCGTAGAATACGGCAACGTCATAACCAAGTTTACTAAGTTTTATAGCTACAGAACGTGGAAATGTCGTACCTCCGCCGGATTCATTCCAGCCATACATTGTAAATAGAATTTTAGGTTTGCCACTCGTTTTTGGAGTGTGAACACTTTGAGGGATTTCCTTAACTACTATTTCCATAATAGGAATATTCTGCAATAGATTCTGATTGATTTCACTTTTTGCTTTTTCAATGAATTGCTCTGCTGAATTATATTCAATTTCAGTAATTTTGGCTTTCAATCTCGAAAGCATTTGACGAGCCACCGAATTCTGTCCGACAATTGACGCAAGGAGTGAGATATTATAATTGGCTACGATATTTTCGGGCTGTTCTTCGAGTGCGCGTTGATACCACAATGCGGCGGCTTGGGGCTTGATAACCACTTGCTTGCCAAACCACGGTTCTCGCAATGTCATTGCAGAATTACCAATTTGAATACAAGCATTCGCTCGCTGTTCAGGAGTTGTTAAGTTGCCAGTTGGAAACAGTAGTTCGAGTGGTAACTTTGCAAATTCAGAGCGAATGGCGTTAGACTCAACGTTCATTTGTTCTTCTTTTTTTGATTGCTGACCGTCGTGTAAGAGTGCCATTGTTAGCGGTTCAGCCACGTGTTCAGCTCCAAATTGTAATCCGACTCGGGTGAAAAAATCAAAATCTGCGGCGAGTTTATATTGTTCATTAAAGCCGCCGATTTGCTCCCAAGCAGATTTACTCCACAATAGAGTAAAGCATCCAAGATTATACAAAACAGCGAGTTTCGGGTCGAAATCAGGGAAATGCCACTCACCGATGGAAGCTGATTTATACGTTTCATTTTCCTTTTTACCAAAAGACAAATCAGAATAAGCTATTCCTTTCTCAGTAGTTTCCAGTGCATTCGCTAATCTTTCGAGGCAATCTTCGCGTCGTCGGTCGTCGGCATTTGTATTGGCAATGTATTTTCCTTGTGCAATTTTTGAGGCGTAATTCCATGAAGAATAAAGTGGCTCCCGTGAATTTTTACGTTCATAACGGATATTTGGGAATTTAGATTGAAATTCCTTTACAATTTCACCTTCATGTTGCTCCGAACAAGCATCAATAACTAATATTTCCAACATTCCTTTCGTATAAAGCGATTGTTGGGTTAAATCTTCCAAACATCCACGAATGAATTTTTCGGAATTATACGTTGAAATAACTGCTGTTACAAGAATTTTCTGTTCGTCAGATTCATTGTGAAGTTCTAATGGTACACGAATTACTTCTACATCATTCGGCTTGACCAAATGATAAAACCAACCCCATTGTGGCTCGTTATTTTTAGGATTCCAATCAGCAGATTCTTGGATGAATATTCGTGGCTTCGACGACGGTTTAGCGAGAGTTTGTCTGATTGCTTCGGTGAGAATTTCAGAAGAAACCGACCGCACACAATACGGAGTTTTATACTTGCATTGCCAGTTACATCCAAAACATTCGAGCGGCAAAGAAACTGCCGAAGTCAAAGCAGAATAAGGCATGAACCGCCCAAAATGTCCTCCGCCAAGCACGACTACATGAGGAATTCCAACAGCGCAGGCAAGATGTGCCGCACCCGTTTCTGCACCCACAGACAGTTTGCAATTTTTCAATAAAACCGCTAATTGTCGGATTGTCGTTTTGCCGCAAAGGTTGATGGTGTTTGCGCCTGTTTCATCTAATTGCTTTTGAACAAAATCACGTTCATTCTCTGCTCCAAACCCAATAACCGTCCAATTATTTTCAGAGCAAATTGACGCAAGTGCTTTGCCATAATAGTCGTAACGCCTAATGTCAACTTGAACTCCGGCAAATAATGCAATAGTATTTTCCGATGTAAGATTATGTTCTGCAAAGAAATCTTCTGCGTACTGTTCATCTTCTTTTGTCAGCCAAATCGTCGGTAAAAGCGAATCACTTTCAACACCTAAACCCCGTAAAAAATCTTTGTGGCGTTCAAGTTCCGGTTTATAATCTCCACTACTTGGAATAATTTGGGAATATTGAGCATTGTTTTGAAGCCGAACAGCATCATTCATATTGTCAAGTCCGCCATCTAAAGCGATACTTTGACGAGCACCGGAAGCAAGTGTAAAAAAATCGGTAAGTGGCTCGCGGGAATAGACTGAATTTAGCGCAATATAGGTGTGAATAGTTTGAAGTTTTAGGGCAATTTGATTGCGATACGTTTCCTCACGGTAAGCGCGGTCTTTATCAAAACCAATGACAATATCAATGTATGGGCTTGCAAGATAAAATTCCCGAAGATGATTTTGACACAGAACAGTAATCGTGGAATCGGTATAATTATCATGGATATACGGAAGCATGGATGCTGAAAGAGTTGCATCACCAATGGAATCTGTCCGCACCCACAGTAGATTTTTTCCCTTTGGAATATATCGTGCTTTGGTTGTGCCACGTTTTCGCCCAATAATCCGAATTTCTTCGCCTAACCCTGATTGATTAATTTTTTCTAAAGCATCATTTAGTTGTTGTGTTGTAGAATTGGGCTGAACATGTTTCAAGATTGCAAGCGGAATTTCTGTACCAAAATCTCCCGTTGCCGTGGTGCAATTCTCAATGAAAAAGCCCGCTTGAATAAACATTTCTCGTATCACAGACGGTGTGAATTGCGAATAATGCCAGTCGCGCTCAAGCCATGCCCACTGTTCGCGCATTGCCTCGGAGGACAAACTGCCAAAATTAGGAACAACACATGTAAAAATTCCCTCAGGTTTGAGTACATACTCGATTTTCTGCAAGAACTCAAATGGGAAAGGAACATGCTCCAATACATGCGACATCGTGATAATATCAACTGAATTTTCGGCTAAATCTGCATCAATAAACTGCTGTTGGCGAATATCCAACTCCAAAACATTCCGACCAAATTCTACATTCGGAGCAGTAAATTCAAAACCAATGACATTCATTCCTTCACGTTTTGCGTTGTGGAGTAATGCGCCCCAACCGCAACCAATATCAACGAGTGTTCCGCCTTGGATATTTTTATTGTACGCCGTAACTGCTTGATTAAATAAATCTTTGCGCTGAGATGAAATAAACTCAGGTTTACTGTCCACTGCTTCTTTCGAGGGTGGAACTCGAACCATTGGAGCGGCTTGGGGATTATCCACAGCATAGACATTTGTGTAATATTCCTCCATTGCCTTGGTGGTCATTCGGTCACGGAGATAGTGAAATCCGCAATCATTACACTTTACGATGTCATCGCCGCGCACAGCAATTGCCTGACGCGAACCACAACTAAGGCAAACAACACGCTCTTTTCCATTCGGCAAAGAATTAATTGCACTGAAACGAGGAGAGAAATCAAGCGGAGTTTTTTCGCCTGAAAGCCGCACGGCAACTGAGCGTAACGATTCTTGAAACCGCTTACGGTTATAGCAGATATACAGTTCCGAAAGATGAGCATACCCCGACGCGCTCCAATGTTCTCCGCGTGAAACCTCAATTCGTGGAATATCAGTTCGGCAATAATCGCTGAAAGTAACACATGAAATTCCCGATGAAACTCCAATAAACGCATCAGATAGATTGAAAAATTCTGCATTTAACCGAAATGGCTCGGCGCACCAAACAGATTTGGGGTATTTCTGATGAAATTCATCAAAAAATGGCGGTTTATTCTTGGCAGTAAATATAAAAACAGGGTCAATTTCATGCAAAATAGCGAGCATTTCAAAGGCGTAATCGTC
>JAFDZU010000002.1 GCA_018266765.1 Bacteroidota bacterium | reverse complement strand
TCTTAATCTATATCCGTATTATTAATATCTGAATCCATTCAGTTTTAAATTAAATATAAAATAGTAAGCCCTCTGATATTTAAATATTAGAGGGCTTTGCATTTGAAATTTGGATAAATAAATCCTAAATACATAGAGTTATTTTTTGATTGGAGTTGACTCGTCATCTTCGCCATATCGTTCAGTTCCAAAATATTGTCCAATATCGAATGAAATGCCGAGGCGAAGTGCTGGCTCAAATGAAATCTTAGAAATAGTTTTCGTCGGTGAATCAACATCAAAGTCTGATCCATTACGAACTATACCGGCAATTTCTGCATCAAAAAAGAAACTTTGAGAAATTGGATATTTTAAACCGGCATTGATATATCCTCCATATTCATCAACACCTTTGAAATCATAAGCTGACCCGGATTTTCCATTTATTGTGATAATAGAGTTAACAAAATTTTGGGTAGAATATCGTCCTCCAATCCCTACAAACGGATGAAAACTTGCATCGAAATACCGTTTTACTCCTAACTCGAATATCCAACCATTAATACTTGAATTTATCGTACCTGAATATTCTTGATTTGTTGTGTCTGTAAAGAAAACAACACCATTAAAAGTACCTTTTGCCGTTCCAAATAATCTTCCAACTGAAAGACCAACTTCCCATTCATCATCAAGTTTCGTATTAAAGTTTATTCCTGTAGATATACCCGGTTTCATTTCCGGTACAAAATCATCAGTTCCGGGTTTTATTCCACCACCGGAATACGATTTGTTAAAAAAATACTGACAACCTTGCAGTATCGTTCCGCTAAGAGTATTTCGTCCGCCTTCAATCCTGCTGCCACCAGCACTTCCGGTCAGAATCAAACCGCCACTTATTCCGAGTGTAGTTTTCGGTATCGGCTGGGATTGCAAAGCACCAAAACCAATCAAACAACCTAGACAAACCAATACTGTTAATTTTTGTTTCATAACATCCTCTCTATGGAAAAAATTAGTAAAAAAAATAAGTGATAATAACTTTAGATGCAAACTAACAAAATCATATATAATTACCAATAAAGATTTATGACAAAGACTATTAATACCTCCATAATCTACTATGAATTGTTGTAAATATAGAGAAATAAAACTCAATAGATTCTCAATTTTATTCAAAACAAAGATGCTTTTTTAGTTCTGATTGTGTTTTTTCCAAGTGGTTTCGTATTTTTGTGTTTAAAATCCTCTACATTCCTACGAAAAGAAAGATGCATAATAATGGACATAAACTTTACTCCCGATGAACTTGCCGAAGTAAGACGATTAAAAGCGCAATATCCTGAATCGAAAGCTGCAATTATGCCTGTACTTTGGATGGCACAAAAAAAATTCGGATGGCTATCGGATGACGTTATGAAATACGTTGCTGAGGTGATGGAACTTCCTCAATCACATGTACTTGGCGTTGCTACATTTTATACGATGTACTTCAAAAAACCGATGGGGAAATTTCATGTACAGGTATGTACGAACGTATCATGTATGTTACGTGGTGGCGAGGAAATTTACGACCACGTTTCTCATAAATATGGAATTAAGCATAATGAACATACTTCAGATGGACTTATTTCACTCGAAGAAGTTGAGTGTATGGGGGCGTGCGGAGGTGCTCCAATGATTGCAATTAACGAAGATTTTCATGAAAATGTAACACCGGCACTAGTTGATGAATTATTAACAGCATTACGGTAATGTAATACTAAAATATATTATGCGCCCATTTCAATCATATTCTCAGCGATTTCTCTTGATAGCCGGAGTAGTTTATCTGCTTAATTCGGCTACGAAAGGTTTGATTGGCGTAAATCTTGAATTATATCCCTCGCTTGTTCTGCAACACTTTCAACTATGGCGAATTCTCACCTATCCAATTGCCTCACTTAGCATAAGCGGAATGATGCTTCTATCACTTTCATTATACTTTTTCGGTGAAGAATTAGAGATGGTATTTCGTCGCCGTTTGCCACTTTTTCTTTTGGCAATTACTTTGTTTCAAGGTATTGGCTATACGTTACTGTTTCAAGATTCGGGTGTTCCACTCGCAGGTGGGGAGGCCATATCTTTTTACATACTGACTCTTTTTCTCTGGACATTCCCTCGCCGCGCGATTGATTTATTCGGGCTTCATGTACGAGGTGACGTTATTATACTTATTGCGTCATTCATTTTCCTTACGGTTTCGGCTATTGAGGTGTTGCTTACAAAAACGCCGTATTTTCCGCTTGTAACACAAAGTGGTTTGGGGATCTTTGCAGGGTTACTGACGGTATTTATGTATATGCAGTCGTCTTCACGTGCCAAAACTAACCGAAGTACTGTAATTACATCTGCTCCTTCATTATTTAACGAAGAATATCTTCCTGTCGAATCAGATTTTCAGCAAGGATACAGTTCAGTATCTCCGGCACTGCGTCATGTTTCGTCCTATGAACACATGACTGACGAAGAACAAGCCAATATTCTGTTAGATAAAATTTTCAGTAATGGCACAGAATCACTATCATCGGACGAGAGGGAATTTTTGGAGTATTATTCTAAAAATCTCAAGTAACACCTTGTCTTTTGTGATTCTTACCGTTTACTTTCGTTATTCGAAATTCCCTTAGTGAGATATTTTATTTTACTATTTTTTTTCTGTGAGTGAGAAAAAAGTTGGTATGAATCTTGGAATACCGTAATTTTAAGGTACGACAATATTAATACTGACAACGAAAAACATTGATACTTTGAATGATACAGAGCATACGAGTTAAAATAGGCGGAAAAGAATATACACTGCGCGGAGAGGACGAACAAAAAATCCGTAGTTGTGCGGCAGAAGTTGATTCGCAGTTTCAAGCACTTCAAGGCAAGCTCCAAGACCAATCTACCGCGACTCTTGCGGTGATCTCTGCACTGAATCTTGCTGAAAAAAACTATGATTCGAACCTCCAAACTACAACCGACGCGACATTTATCGCCGCTGAATTAGATAAAATGTCCACTTTCCTCGAACAGTGCTGGAAAAAAGAAAAATAATTTATTTATACTACATCATTTCATAGAGTTTTCAAAATACTTTTTATGTGTGTTCATAAAAAGTATTCATAAAGTAATTTTAAAATTTTACAAACGCTTAACCGCATCATCCTTTCGTTGTCGCACGCAAATAAAAGAACTGATATTTAATTTCATAGGGAAGTTTCTCCGGCTATAAATTACAGGCCTCGACCTCTTTGGTAACTAAGAGGAAATCTCCGAACTTCTGAGAAGTTCAATAGTGAGATTCAGTGGAAGCAAAATATAATCGGGAGCTACCCACCGTGTGTGAAGCAGAGTTCTTTTACTGCAACTTTTTCGACGTAGAGAGGGTGATGCGGTTTTTTTTATCTGAATTGTAAATCAATTTCTAGACTTTGTATCTCAATTACCCATAAACTATATAAAACTTAAATAAGAAGGAGATTTTAATGTCATGAATGAACTAAGTATAATAATTCTCAGTTTAGTAGGATTAGTCGTCGGTTTTGGCTTGTCGTACTTTGCAGGGAATAAAGCTGCGGCGGCTAAAATTGCCGATGCTGAACTACGAAAAAAAGCTATGTTAGATGAAGCTGATAAAGAATCCAAAGCCATCAAAAAAGAAAAACTACTCGAGGCAAAAGAAGAATGGCACAAACGGAAGCAAGAATTCGAAGCCGATTCAAATGTAAAACGCAATAAACTTCAAGCTCAGGAAAAACAACTAAAAGCACGGGAAGAAGGAGTTGAAAATAAATTAGAACTGATTACTCGAAAAGAAAAACAAGTTCAACTAACCGAAAAAGAAATTGCTAAAAAACAAGAACAAATAAAAGAATCTGAAGCATTGGTTCGCGAAAAAATGAGCGAAGCTGAACAGCTTGCCAATGAACAAACGATACGATTAGAGCGTATTACGGGTATGTCGCGTGATGATGCCCGTAAATTCCTCATCGAAAATATGGTGAATGAAGCTAAAACCGAAGGTGCACAACTTGTTAAAGATGTGCGCGATGAAGCAAAACTTTCAGCACATAAAGAAGCGCAACGCATTATAATTCAAGCAATTCAACGAACTGCCTCAGATCATTCGGTAGAAACAACTGTTTCGGTGGTTAATATTGCAAGCGAAGAAATGAAAGGGCGGATTATCGGGCGCGAAGGACGTAACATCCGCGCATTCGAAGCGGCAACAGGTATTGACCTCATTATTGATGATACTCCTGAAGCTGTTGTTATTTCGGGCTTCGACCCATTTCGGAGAGAAGTGGCGCGCGTTGCCTTAGAGCGACTGATGGCGGATGGTCGTATTCATCCTGCACGTATCGAAGAATTAGTAAATAAAACCCGCAAAGAACTTGAAGATGAAATTATTCGCGTGGGTGAAAATGCGCTTCTCGAATTGAATATTCATAATATTCATCCCGAACTTGTTCGAGCAGTCGGCAAGATGAAATACCGTTCGAGCTACGGGCAGAATCTCCTTAATCACTCTATCGAAGTTGGTTTTCTGTGCGGAATTATGGCGGTCGAGCTTGGATTAGACGTTAATCATGCAAAACGTGCCGGTATTCTTCACGACATCGGGAAATGTGTGGATAGAGATATCGAAGGCCCACACGCTTTACTCGGAATGGAACTTGCCAAAAAATATAAAGAGCATCCTATTGTTTGTAATGCTATCGGAGCGCACCACGAAGATATCGAAATGGAAAGTGCAATTGCAGTATTGGTTCAATCGGCTGACAGTATCAGTGGTGCTCGTCCGGGTGCTCGTCGTGAATCGGTAGAAAATTATGTGAAACGTCTTGAAAAATTAGAAGAACTTGCTACAAGTTTTGATGGGGTAACCAAAACATTCGCTATTCAGGCAGGACGTGAAGTGCGGGTGATTGTCGAGCCGGAACGTATTGACGACCTTCATGCAGACCAGCTTGCACATGACCTTGCGGCTCGTATCGAAAATGAAATGGAATACCCGGGACAAATCAAAATTACCGTTATCCGTGAACATCGTAGCTATGGACTTGCAAAGTAAGAACTAAAGTAGCATATCAAGTATAAATATCAAAGCCCACAACCTTCAATATGTTGTGGGCATTTTAACAACGTCTGGTCGGTTGTTGCAACCGACCTTCTTTCATATTTGATAGTCAAGTCGGCTGTAGTAACCGATTTCAATTACTTGCCAACTGCTTTTTTATCAGTCGGTTGGAACAGCCTGTTTGGCAAGAAATGTGATATATTTTCAGGGTATCGTAACCCAACCAGTATCAGGAGAGCTAATGATGTCCATAGGTACAGGTCGGTCAAATAGCATCTTGCAATTTTTAGGATTTATATAAGAAAATTCTACATAATACTTTCCTCCTTTAGTATTTACTGTATTGTCTAACCACCCAATAGTACCATAACTGGTATATGTTGTGTCTTTAAAACTATACTGAAAATCAATTATTTTTGATGAACTTCTGGGATTGTGATGTACATCAGTTGTAATACCTATCGAATAACGAACATGCTGTTTTCTTTCATTTTTTCTTTCATTTGAACTATCTTTGGAGATAAAAAATATGATAATACCAATTACGAATGCAATAATATTGACTACCATTATTCCCTTATCTGTTTTTCTAATTTTCTGTTTCAATTCCTCAAACTAGGACATACCAACACCTCTTTAAAAGTTAGTCAGAGTATTATCTAAAAGATTCATCTTGAATTCTCCAAATGCTGAGTTATAAAAACTACTTGCCGATTGTCTAGCTAAATAATTTACCATCCACTTGGCAGCATACTGTTTTCTGCTACTTAAACTTAAATTATGTGTATATGTCTTACGAGTAACCGCGCTATTCAAATTCTGCATGGAAACGAGCGATTTGTCAATTAAAGTCAAGTCGGCTATTGCAACCAATTTCAATTACTTGCCAACTGCAAAGTTATGAAGAAGGTTGGATATACCAAAAGACCAGATGGGGAAAAAACCGTACAGTTGTTTCGGTTGCAAGTGTTTATGAGCTGTTGTAACTACTACCCAAACTGAATTTCCCTATTCATAAATCTCGCATTTATCATACCAATAGTCAGCAAATTGAGAACCACCTGCAAGTGCAGTGCAGCGATCGGCTATCTCTTTCATTATATTAATTTCCTCATTGGTTAGATCCATCCGTTCCTCTTTACTTCGAGTAAAATATATTGGATTTGAGTTTTTCACAAACCATAATCCGGCTTCAAGAAAATGTTCTCCGTCGAATGCACATCTATAACCGTGATGTTCCAAAACAGATTCTGCTTCAGGAGTTTCAAAATGCCGATATTCAATAACTCCGTCAGTTAAATTAATGACGATAGTATATGATTCATCTGAGCCAATTATAATGGACTTATTTTCTGTAAATAGTTCGTCAAGCTCAGCATCATCGTAGGAATAAAAGAAGTGGACATCATGAAAGAAAATAAGAGACCTGTTATCAACTTCGTAGTTTCTGATTATGTCCAGAATAACATCGTTGTGCGAGCAAGAGAGATTAAGTGGTACTTTTCTTACAAAAGTACTTATCGTGATAAAATTTTATTAATATGGTTGAATTTTGCTCGCGTTGAAGCATCTCAACAGGATAAGCAAGTTCGCTGAACCTTTGTACAAATTCATCGGCTGTCATAATTGTTTCTTTCGATAAAGTAAATTTAAAAATCAATTCGGTTATTACAAACCAATTTCATTACTTACCATTAATTGTTAAAAGCAGTTCAAAAAACCGCCTTGCCCTATATTCAGTATATCTTGTTTATTATTTACAAAGTGAAACTACGGATAATACTTACATCAGCAAACAAGATAACGTAGAATTAGTTATCTCATTTAGCCCATTCAAACGATTGCCGGATTTGTTCTATCGAATATCCTGCTCCAATTTCTATCATCAGTTTTATTCGTGCTTTTTGTCCGTTCAAATAATCGGCGAAGATTACACCTGCATCATACAGTCCTTTGCCTGCACCTTCATACGCATAGACATGCTCTATTCTTCCCACCGGACACCTCGACACCAAGACGACAGGAATTCCCTGCTTGATTGCTTCGAGCAACTCATAATAAACAGGTGGTGGCACATTTCCCACGCCAAATGCCTCGATGACAAGTCCGCACGCACCTCGTTCTATGCACACCTTGACCAATTCGCCGCTCATTCCGGCATAACATTTTAATAAAGGAACAAAACTTGGCAGGGCATTCAGAGAAAACTGTTCGCGATGAAGCGGACTTCTATATATTGTTATCTTTTGGTTGGTTATCCGAGCAATAGGTCCAAAATCAAAACTTGCAAATGTATCGAGTTCGTTGGTATCTGTTTTGGAAACTTCACTTGCCGCATTGATAATATCCGACAAACACACCAGCGTTCCCATTCCGCGAAAACCGGGGTTGGTCGTTATCATAATTGCATCACGAAGATTGCGCGGGCCGTCCCAATCCGGTTCGCTGGAATTACGCATTGCACCAACTACCACGATTGGTTTATCGGTTTTGACGGTACAGTCGAGAAAGAAAGCAGTTTCTTCGAGCGTATCAGTTCCGTGAGTAACGATGATTCCGTCAATATCATCACGGTTTGCAAATTTCGTGGCAACTTCAGAGAGTTCGAGCATTAACTCAGGAGTCATGTGCGGGCCGGGATACCGCCCAAATTCATAGACTTCAATATCAGCAAGGTTAGCCGCCGTCGGAACAGCTTCAAGGATTTGTTTTGCCGAAAGCGACGGTACAATTCCACCGAATCCTTCGTCAAGTTTCATGGCAATTGTGCCACCTGTAAATATAATCGCAATACGTGGTTTCATATTTTTTTGTTAGGAATAGACGTTAATAGCCGAAAAGAAGAGTATTCAAATACAAAATTACCGAAGTCCGCCGAACTTTTGGTATTTTCGGACTGCGTAAAGGCGAAAATAATAAAAGGAAATGAATGAATCGTTATTTGCATAGTACACTCGTTCGGATGTACATACTGTTTTTGTGCAGTAGTGCAGTTGTCTTGTTTTTGGGTGCTTGTGCATCGTCGAAGCATTGCGCTTCCGAGCCGGCAGAAGGGAATTTGGGTTCAGTTGTGAATTCTTCGGCTGATGAATTTGCTCCCGTTCAGTTTGGCAAAACAACCTTACTTATCAGTTCCACCAACCGCGAACGCCAGAAACCAAAAGCTCCAAGTGATGAAGCAGTATTAGTTTCGGAGTTTAACAAAGGTTATTTTTCGATGCCGTCACTTGCCAAAGAATTCCCGATGAATGATTTGCCAAACAGCGGTTATCCTACGTTTTATACGAATCCGATTACCAAGACAATCGAAGCATATTTTGCTGTGCGGACGGGTTCGGGAGTAAAGACTGATGTGAATATATTTACATCAACTCGCCGAGCCGGAGGTGAATGGTCTAAGCCACAAGCACTTGACGCAAACATAAATTCTCCGACTTGGGACGACCAACCCACGATTTCTCCCGACGGTTCCTATTTGATATTTGCTTCTGACCGCGCCGGAGGTTTGGGGGGAATTGATCTTTATATCTGCAAACGAATGAGCGATAGAAGTTGGTCGAAACCCGAAAATTTAGGAAACACGTTTAATTCTGAGTTTGATGAATTTTCTCCGTATATCGCACCGGACGGTACATTATATTATTCTACCAAATCATTCAGCAAAGGCAAAGATTTTGATATAGTTTCGGCAAATAAAACCGAACGAAGCTGGAATACTCCGAAACAAATGCCTGCTCCGATAAATTCTGAAGCTGATGATATTAGTCCGTCGTGGTGGGGAGATTCATTGATGCTTGCATCAAATCGCAAAGGTGGTTGCGGAGGATTTGATTTATATGCGTTTCAACTGTGCGGGCCGGTTATTATTCGTGGCGGCATTCAAACTTCTGATACGAGACATCTTCCGCTTGCCGGGAAAATTGAAGCAATTGATGATTTTGGGACTATCGTTTCAAGCTTGGCTGTCGGTGATGACGGCACGTTTCAACTGTCTGTTCCTGCCAAAAAGAACTTGCTTGTGCGTTATACCGCACCGTGTGTACCGGGCAAATATGAACAACGTATCACAACGCTTTGTTCCGAGACAAGTACTGTGATGATGAATTTAGATTTCAAGGTTAAGGAGTCGGCTTATAGTTTTATGCTTGACACTAATAAATACACAATTCCATTTTTTGTTAGTGGATATTATATTCCCAATACTCCCGAAAATTTGAGTGATTTGCGACTTAAATTCTCGTATAATTTAATTGGTCATAACGATTCTTCACGATATGTTTCAAATCCAAGTTCGGAATACGACGACTATGCCTTGATGGTGGACAGTGCCTTAAACGAAGCATATCAATTTATTGTGCAACGATTTGATATGCTTGAATATAACCCCTGTAGAGAAGCAGTCAAAACTATAGAAGTAAGTATCGAGGGATATGCAGATCCACGTGGGATTTACGGTCAGGCACGCTATGTAGGAGATGAAGTTAATAATGAGGATTTGAATGTTCACATTCCTCGTGGTGAGAAAATGACCAACGAATTATTATCAGAATTAAGAGCATATTATACCGTAAAATATCTTCAAAGTAAACTCGAAAAGAACCCGCTCTACGCTAAATATGCTTCGTCTATTCACTGGCAAGCAATTGGCAAAGGAATTGACGAACAAGAGCGCGAGAATGAACGCAAACGTCGTGTGGGAATATTCATTAAACTAAGCGATGAAGAAGTGAAAACCGGAAGGTAAAGTAGCAACTTTAATTAGTTCATATAATTGTCAGCATTATTATTTTTCGTAATTTTCGGGTAAATAATCAAAAAGTCTATAAGTAGAAACTCTCATAATACCATGAATCCAATCGAAACAGTCGAATACGTAGCCGAGCTTGCACGACTAAAATTTACAGAGGATGAAATCAGTCAATTCGCAAATCAATTCCAAAATATCTTATCATATATCCAAACTATAGAAGAACTTGACCTCGAAGGAATTGAACCGCTTACACATATTTCACAAGCAGAAAATGTATTCAGAGAAGATGTCGTACAACCATCGCTCCCGCTTGAAGATGTACTTAGAAATGCTCCCAAACGCAATGAGTCGTTTTTCAAAGTGCCGAAGGTGTTGTAATATTTTTACCGGTATTTCTTAGTTGAAATTCTTGCACATAGAGAGGGACAAACTGCTCCGGCTCAACCCATTTCCCTTCTGCGTATAATTTAACCGCCAATCGAGCTGTAAACCTCGGTGTAAGGCGATTCAATCCCGAAAGCCGATGTGCATTCGTTTGGAAATTTCCTGCGGCTGTTCCACAAAGCACCACCGAATCAGAAAGATATTTTTGAACATCCTGTGATTCCATTACTTCAATATCACTCTTTGCAATTCCTTGTGAATCAAAGCGTTGCATAAATATATTGTTTTGATTGGATGGAACGACTGTTATAATTTCATTAACTCCAATCGAAACTGCATATTCTGTAGCCGCACTTGCAAATGCGCTAAGAGTAGGCACAGCAATACACTTAATTCCACCACTAAAACATAAACCCTTCGCTACACTTATACCAATTCTGAGTCCTGTAAATGAACCGGGACCGGTTGATACTGCAACAGCTGACAGCTCTTCAAATGATTTTTCACAGTCAATCATTATCCTTCGGCATAATTCAGCAAGCAATCTATCATGAAGGTTATTTCCGAATAGAGAATATTCAGCCAATAATTTTTCACCTTCCGACAGAACCACTCCGCACGTTACTCCCGAAGTTTCTATTGAAAGTATAAGCGGGATTTTGTTTGGTTCTCTCATAATCCGAATTCCTCAATTAATACAGTTCGCAAAAAGTTCTCAGCACTTTGGTTTTTATTGAGGTAATGAAGTGGAAGGTTGAGAAATATCATACGTCGGTTTTCATTTCGCACACCTACGATCGGATTTCCTGACCATTTTGTACTCAAAGGTAATCGAAATAATGAGGTTGATGTAATTTTAGGATATAAACTATGCGGTGTAACCGAACTTGTTTCTTTGATCAAAGTAGAATATCTCACACCGCTACTTGTACTATCGGCAATGATTTCCGTTCCATTTTTAATATCTAACGGACTTGTTGTTACTTCTAATGTACTGACGCTATCCACTCCTGCAAAATCAACAAGAGCCGTTTGAATATCTACTGAGATAGGATTAGGAAGCTCGGAGGCAAATAGTACTCGCCCGCCACTTCTGATATATTCCGGCAAGCCCTCTTGCGCCAGAGTAAACGATGCCTGTGAGTCGCCATACCATATCACAGCCCGAAATAACTTTAATGTTTCTATAAACATAGGATTGATAAACGGAGGGACGTTTCGTCCTTTTATACCGGTGCGAAGATCGAGAACATCATATTTTCCTGCAAATTTTCCTCCTTCGATATTATCCATCGAAGAAAAGTAAAATTTATCCGCATCACTCGAACCATTATCTTTTATAAGTAATATTGTTCCTTTGGGTTTGCGGACATACCAAGTTTTCCCTGCGCTCGGATAGCGCAAATTTTTACTGCGAAGTTCTCCAATATCCACTGCTCGGATATATAAAGCATTGTCGGCATTTGGTATTAATCCGCTATCGGCAGTAATAGTTAGATAGAGTTGTGTAGCAGGGATTTTTCGCCATTGTGCGGTGGATGAAGAATCATTGAGTGTGTATTCAAAATAGGCAATTGTTTCTGAGCCGTCTAAGTCGTTTGCTCCAAATTGAAATGTAGCGAATGTGAAAGTTGTATCAGGAAGTTGCACAAGTTTTGCTGAATTTGCGCTTGTATCTATTCCCCAAAAAACAACAGGTGGAGTATTGCGAATGGGAAAGCGAGTAGAAGCAGGCGAAATATCAACAGCACCCTCCAAACCGAGAAAAGTTTCACCATTATCATAATAACCGTTTCCATTACTGTCATTAAATTGAACCGACGCGCCTTCGACAGGATATTTTTTGAGTGAATTATCAACCGAAGCAACCGAAAAATAATAACTTGTGTCATTATTTTCAATTTTTAATGAGAAGAGTGAATCATTTTTTCGTGTAAAAAACCAATGTTTTTTATCAAATGATGCTACGAATCCCACAACAAATCCATCAGAATCATCCCCATACCAACTAATATGCAAGCGACTACTTTGCTCAGTAGTTACTGTATCAACAGCTAGACGAGTTTCAGGAGGAACATTCGCTATCGGCTGAGAAGTTTGTTCAGCACACCCAACGCCAAACAGCCACAAGCATACTACAAGTAAAATAAATCGAAAATTCATAGATTGTCCGTATATTCAAATTGAAACGAGATAGTAATATAACGTGAGTTCGGGATAA
>JAFDZU010000029.1 GCA_018266765.1 Bacteroidota bacterium | reverse complement strand
GACGCTGATTGTTATTGTTGTCATGAACTAACAAACGGCTTCCACTCACTGTTCGTTTATTATCATACTTTTTGATACACAGCCTAATTATCATATTCAATTACAACACAAAGATAAGGCAAATCAAAAGTGAATATGTTACGTAACTTATGGTAATAGTTACATGATTCACACATTCAATAAATTTGTTGGTTTTATCTGAAAAAGTTGAATGTTAGTTGTTATGTTGAGCTTTTTAAATGAGATAGTACAAGTGATAATTTGTCTGAAGTTCTTCCCTATAATGGATAGAAAAAAATGGTGTTTATTAGAGTAGCATCCAATATCGTGAAAAAATGCCTAACAAATGTTGGAGATTTAAATTAAAATTGAAACTAATATAGGGTAGTCTCTAAAGAATCAGTGATCAACATTGGAATTCTTTTGTCAGTTCGGGTTTTTTGCAGCTGATGTTCTTCATAACTCCAAAGTTGTAACAATTGAAGTCGATTGAAACATCAAGCTAAAAGTTAAATATAACAGTACGAACTTATTTATAAAGTAAACTATTTTGTTCAAAAAACTTACTCAATCCTACCAAAATCCCCAATGAAGGAGAAATTTTACCAGTATTTCAATTTCAGTTATTTAATTTTCAGCTAACCTTTTGATATTCCATATAATTCGCAAAAAAAATGATTATTCTTCCATAGCTTCAGCAGCAAGAGTTTCAAAATACTGTTTAATGGCTCGAGCGGCTTTTTCTCCTGTTAATGCGGCAATATCTGCTTCTGCTGTGTTTCGTATGTTTTCTACAGAACCCAATGTAATTAATAATTTTTGTGCGGTTTTCTCTCCAATGCCCATAATAGAAGTAAGTTCAGTTTGAAAGGTTCGTTTATCACGTAAAAGACGATGATAGGTTATAGCAAAACGGTGAGCTTCATCTCGTACTGCTTGCAACAAGCGCAAACTTGTCGAAGTCTTCGGTAAAAGAATTGCATCCGATTGATTAGGCAGAAAAATCTCCTCCAATCGTTTTGCTAAACCTATCACCGGGATTTTTCCCATCAGACCGAGAGTTTCCAACACAGCGCAAGCGGCTGAAAGTTGCCCTTTGCCGCCGTCAATCATAATCAAATCAGGTAATTCTGTCTTTTCTTCTAATACACGTGTATATCTGCGCGAAACCACTTCTTGCATTGCGGCAAAATCATCATTACCTTCCACATGAATCTTAAATTTACGATAATCAGATTTCTTTGGGCGACCGTCCGAGAAAACAACCATAGAAGAAACATATTCCGTTCCTTGAAAGTGCGAATTATCAAAACATTCAATTCTGCGTGGCGGCTTTTCAAGTCGTAAATCTCGCTGAAGAGAAGCCACACCGCGCGGTAAAGCATTTTCTTTTGCAGCTTGTTGAAGATGCAGTTCTCTCAGTAAAAAATCAGCATTTGTAATTGCCATAACAATCAATTTCTTTTTATCTCCAACTTTTGGAATTGTAATTGTAACTACTCCACCACGTTTTTTTACGAGTATATCATTCAAAAATTCTTGCTGTTCCGGTTCATGAGAAATAACAATTTCTTCTGGGATGAAATCTGTTTCCATATACCATTTTTCGACAATATGCTGAATGATATGTTCATCTGTTTGAGCAATAGAATTTGAGATATAAAAATGCCGTTTACCAATCATTTTGCCATCACGAATAACAAATATTACAGCACAAGCATCATCATCATCGCGTGAAAGTGCAAACACATCGCGGTCAACTAAGTCGGTTGTCATTACTTTTTGTTTGGCTGTGTATTCTTTCAAATGAAGTAGCCGATTGCGCAGGGCGGCGGCTTCTTCAAATTTCAATTGCTCGGCAAGTTCTTCCATTTTTGCTTCAAGCAGTATTTCAACTTCTTTTGTCCGACCGTTCAGAATCTTAATAGATTGAGAAATATATTCATTATAATATGCTCGGTTTACAAATCCTTCACATGGGCCTTCGCACTTTTTAATATGATAGTCTAAACATACTTTGTATTTATGTTCTGCAATTGTGGAATCGGTCAATGGAAGTTCGCAACTTCTTAGTGGAAAGATAGTCCGAAGTGTTTTCAGAAGGTAATACAAATAACGATTGTCCGTATAAGGGCCAAAATACTTACTTCCATCTCGGATAACTGTTCTTGTTGAAAATATTCGAGGATATTCTTCATTGGTAATACGGATATATGGGTATGTTCTATCGTCTTTCAACAAGATATTATAGCGTGGCTTGAACTGCTTTATTAAATTATTTTCAAGTATCAGTGCTTCTACTTCCGAATCGGTAACGATAACTTCCACATCAACTATTTTGGTAATTAATGCTTTTGTTTTAGCGTCCATTGGACGATTCTGAAAGTACGAACGGACTCGATTTCGCAGTGATTTAGCTTTACCAATATAAATGATAGTATTATTTTCATTTTTGAATTGATAAATCCCCGGTTTGGTTGGCAAATTAGCTACTTTTGCTGCCAATTCAACTGTTGGTAATTCGTAATTTGGTTGAAGTTCGTTTGATTCTTCGCTCATAAGAGTAGAATAGATGATGCTGAAACTTGATTTCAATACAAATATAACGAAGCAATGAGTATTTCTCGGTCATTCAAGAAATAGTGATTGGTTTTTCTATTCTTTTATTAGCCATATAAATAAATTGAATCAATTTGTTTTGGAATAAAATAGTAATTTTGCGAGTATTAATTTGAGCAGATTATCTGTGATACATTATTTGTACTAGTTTAGTTGTACATGTTTACCAAGTCCATAACTATCATAATAACAATGCTGTTTATGCTGCACTCTAATAGCGTAAGCGTGATATGGATGCTGTATTTTTATGAAAAAGATGATATTGTTCTTTATTTCTGTCCGTTCGACAGTCAAAATGGAGGCGATGGAACTTGTTATATTCAACAACTAATAGATGGAAATCAAAATTCGGCTCGTTCAAAAGCAACTGCTCCCCGTATTCTAATATCAGAAAATACAGCTGTATATCTTCAGGTAGAAAAAGACATTCCGACAAAACTTCCTCATTCCCAAATTAAATTTGGAGAGTATTCACAACCGCTTCGATTTGGTTTTTACCCTTCTGTATTTCGCCCTCCACTTTCCTAAAAAACTAAACTTTATTATTTGCTTTACAATATCGAACTAATTAATATTTATAATTCGATATTATAGTCTTTAATGCTCTTATCTATATAAAGGATAACCGAGATAGAGGTATGTCTGTATCTCTATTTGATTACTTATTAATACACAACCTAAAAATTTATTAAACAAATATGAAAACATTACAACTATTTATTGTTTGTATCTTGATTGTTTTTACAACAAAAATTCTAACAGCACAACAAATTAAAAACACAGTAAAAGATACGACATTTACAACAAAACCAGTGACAATTACCGCTTCGAGAACAACTCAACAAATTTTAACTGTTCCACTTGCAGTTTCAATAGTTCCTCAAATTGATCTACAAAATAAAAGAGGATATGGTTTAGACGAAGTATTATCAAATATTCCAGGAGTATTAGTACAAGCTCGAACAGGCAATCAAGATGTTAGAATTACAATTCGGGGATACGGTGCACGTGGGGCAGGAGAGCGTTCTAACGCCGGAACTTCACGAGGAATTAGAGTTGTCGTTGATGGCATTCCTCAAACCGAGCCGGATGGTCGAACTGCTTTCGATTTAATTGATATAGCAGGTGCCTCAAGTATAGAAGTATTGCGTTCAAATGCATCAGCATTGTGGGGGAATGCTTCAGGCGGAGTTGTTAATATTAGTAGTGTACCGAATACAAACAAACCATTTATTTCTATGCAAACACAGTTTGGAAGTTTTGGATTTGTGAAAAACTCTCTTCAGGCAGGAACGACAACAGAACTCGGTAAGTTGTATCTTTCTTTCAATAATACAACATATGATGGTTGGCGAGAGCATTCAGAAAGCGCACTTTCACAGTTTAATGTCGGTCTGCTTTCAAAAGTTAATGAACGTACAAAACTTGGAGTATTCATGTCTGCCGCATCGAATATATTTAGAGTTTCGGGCCCACTTACTCAAGCTCAATATGATTCTAATGCACAGCAAGCGCAAACTATTGACCCAAATTTCATTGCCCGAGACGAACGTCGTTTTAATCGTTTAGGGCAAATTGGTGTTACACTCGATCATGAAATTGATGACAATAATTCAATAACATCTATGACATTTATCCAACCAAAATTTCTTCAACGTTCCGAACGAAGTACATTCCGAGAATTTACAAGATATCATATTGGAGGAAATTTGATGTATAAAAATTTCAGTGTAATTACAAATGAAATATCATCACAATTTCTAATGGGTATAGATGAACAATACCAAGATGGAGCAATCTTGTTTTATGGGTTAAAAGAAGGTCAAAGAGATACAGTTTTACAACAAGATAAGCGTGAAGGAGCAAACAATTTAGGGCTTTTTGTACAAGAAGAAGTTAGTTTTAATAACCTAAGTCTTACTGTTGGTGGAAGATATGATAAGATTTCTTATTATAATGAAATATACTTTGATGGAGGAAACAAGAACGATATAACTGAAAAAATATATAATAAAGTAACCCCTAAACTTGGTTTATTGTATCGTTTAACTCCTGAAATGTCAATTTATGCAAATCTTGGTGGTGGAATTGAGATTCCTGCAGGAAACGAAGTTGACCCACCTGGAGCATTAAGTTCTTCAATAATCAATCCATTATTAGAGCCAATGATTTCATCTACGTATGAAATTGGATGGAAGGCAATACCAACAATTAGTGATTTTATAGGATTAGGGAGTGCTACACTATCGTTGGATGTTGCTACCTATTTGATTAATGTATCAAATGAGATTATCCCCTATAATGGCGGTCGTTATTATATTTCAGCGGGAAAAACTCAACGATTTGGTGCTGAATTTGGAGGTAATGTTTCAATGGAAAATGGTTTCTCAATTACTTCAGCTTTTACTTTATGTAAAAGTAAGTATGTGGAATATAACTTGTCGTCACTTTACAGTTCATCCAGAGATACAATCGATGGCCAAGCTGCATACAAAGATTATTCACAGAATAACATTGCTGGAATGCCAGATTATTATTTAACTGTACGTGCAAAATGGCAGCCATCTTTTTGGAACAGACTAACTGTTGATGCTGAGATGCGAACAGTTGGAAGATATTTTGCTGACAATGCAAATCAATTAACCGTGAATTCTTACACGACAATTGATGCCGGAATTAGTTATGAACAACCAATTTCATCTGTGATTTCATTACGTGGATTTACAAGAGTTATGAATATAACAAATCAAAAATATATAACATCAGCTTGGATAAATCCTGAAAGAAAAATAGGAATAAATCCATCATTTTTAGAAGCAGGTTTACCTGTGAATTATAATGCAGGAATCAACCTTTCTTTGAAGATTGATTGAGAAAAATACTCTTAAATTTGATCAATATTAATCCGAATTTTATTGACAGTATAAAATTTTATACTACTGAAATATTATTTGGTTATAAATGTTAAACAATCCTTAATTTTGCTGATTAATTTATTGATAATCTAAAAAATTCTTTTAATTCAATTAAATTTTCCGAGGAAAATAAAATGAGGTTTGTTTCTTTTTTTTCGCGCTTTATTCTGTTTTTTGCAGTGATAGTAAGCGTTAATTTATCTATTGGGTTAGCTCAACAAATAGAAATGCCCGACGGCGAGGCAATTGTTGCAGTAAATACTCTCTCAAGTACTGATGTGTGTCGTTTAGCTTGTACTCGTTCGACGGTATATAGTTCTAAATTTACCGGTGGATCTTGGTCTAAAGGTAAATTAGTTTATCAAACGAATCCGGCAAGAAGAATCGTTGATGCAGTCTTTAAAACAGGAGAAGTTGGTGATACACGTAATTATGCTATTTTGTTAGATAATGGTGAGGTAGTCATTTTTGAATATAATAGCTCTTCGGAATCATTAACTTCAAAAGTCATGTTAGCTTCTCCGGCAATTCCACAAGGTGGAAATACGGCATATCGAAAAATTCTTTTTGCAGATAATATTTCGGTTCAATTTGGAACAAGTTATTTCAGAAATTTGAATGATGGAAGTACTCCTTGGAAAAGAGATACTGTGGGGTTAGGAAGACTTACAATAGCAGATATTTCACTAGATATTTATGATGGATTATATGCTGCCACAAATAAAGGAGTATTAAAGTTTGATCCAACAGTTGGAAGTTGGTCAAGAGTTGGAGCTAATGCTGATACTCTCAGCATTGCTGCGATATTTGGAAGTAGAAATGGACGGATTTATGCAGGAACTGCAAATAGGAGTGCATGGTTCTCTACCGATAAAGGTGCTACATGGACACGAGATTCAGCAGGAATAGGGGTAGTAGCTATTTCTCGTTTTGGTGACGATGCAGGAAATACAATCTATGCTGCAACCGGAGGAAATAATGGACAACTTTACCGCAAAACAAGTTCCGGAACTTCTTGGGAACGTATAGATGCAAATCTAAAAACAACATCGAATGTTCAGCAAATTAGAATTAATGATATGAGTGGTGAATCAGCTGTTGAAGTAGCTAGTTCATTTGGATGTTATACTGGTGCAAGTAATGGCGATTCATGGACATATTCAACTTCAGGAATAATGGCTGAAGATATTTATGGAGTTCAATTTTTAGGTACATCAACTGTAGTAAGTACAGGTTTAGGAATATACCATAAACAAGGAACTTCGTGGACTAAAGTATATCCTACTGCTGGTTTCTCTGGAACAAGACCATTAATTCGATCTGATAAAGCAGGTGTTTCATACTTTCAATTAGCCGCAACTGGTGGTGGAGGAACAGGTGCCGCTGCTCAAGGAGCAATTTTTGCAAGTACTGACGATGGTAATACTTGGGCGACTGATTCAATTGGATTAAGCACAGTACCTGCTTCGACAAGTAACTTCTTAGGTTCAGTATTTTATGCAGATAGAAATGCGACCAAACACATTGTAAATTCAAGTGGAACAGGTGTTCCGATGCGATTATATTCATCCAAATCTACATGGGGTATTGATACAATCGGTATGGGATTAATTGCTTCTACAAGTCAAACTCAAGGTGCACTTACGATGCATACCGATTTTTCTATGTCGAATGATTATGTTGGAGGTGTAATTTATAATCAAACATTTGCGATTGATGGTTCAATTTTGTTTACTCGTTCACATTCTGGAGGTAATTGGACAGTTGATACAATGGGATTGAATAAATCCCCGGTTACTTCTATTACTTCAAGTAAAGTAAATACTTATTGCGGAACCTCTGCTGTTAATGGAATTTCTTCAATATTCCGCAAAAATGGAGCACAATGGGACAAGATTGCTTCTCCACCGTCAGCTGTTTCGGACGTTCGAGCATTAACGGTTGATTCTACCGGTGTGCTCTATGTTGCTTATAGTCCATTACTTAGTCAAAATGTTCCTAATCGTGGTGTTTATGCGACAAGTGATAATGGAGCAACTTGGCTTTATGCAGGACTCGATAGCGTGACAGTTCGTGGAATTGTTGCAACAAATAATGGAGTTTATGCTTTTACAAGTAGGGGAACATATAAACTTACTCTTCAAGGATTAAAAGCGGCAGAAATTCAATTCGACAAACATGAATTAAACTTTGATAAAGTGCCATTAAATGTAGCAAAAGATACTACTGTTCGTATCTCAAATACAGGAAATGATACATTGAGAGTAACAAGTTTCCGTTCATTGAATCAACAAATCACAGCTTTTAGTGTAGTGCCATCTCAATTTACAATTGCTCCCGGTCAATCTCTTGATGTAATCGTTCGGTTTGTACCAAATGTTGCCGGTGTTATTTCTACAACACTTCGTTCGGTAAGTAACACACTTCCTGATACAATACTAGTTACTGGAGAAGGTTTAAAACCCAATGCAGAAATACAATTTTCTAATAAATCAATTTTATTTGATGCAATAACTATAGGAAAAAGTAGAGATTCAATAATTCAAATAAGCAATACCGGTACTGACACTCTAAAAGTAACAAACGTTATTTCAACTAATCCTGTATTCTCTTGTATTCCAAAGGTTTTTGTAGTTGCTCCTTCCGGTAAAACCTCTGTTACGATTAATTTTGCACCGACTGTAGAAGCTGCACAAAATGGTCAGATACGATTTATTACTAATATAGGAAATGATAGTATAGCAGTGTTTGGTTCGGGTAATCCCTCTTCAGTTAAAGAAAAAGAATATGCTGATAAGTTAAAAATGACTATTAATCCTAATCCAATTTCAAGCAATTCATCGTTGCATTTTACTTTACAATCATTTA
The DNA here is from genome assembly GCA_018266765.1 of Bacteroidota bacterium. Taxonomy (GTDB): domain Bacteria; phylum Bacteroidota; class Ignavibacteria; order Kapaibacteriales; family UBA961; genus JADJXV01. The sequence goes on along the minus strand of JAFDZU010000029.1, from coordinate 1,878 downwards.
GTGATGTTAATATTTATTTAGTGAATTCGCTTGGTGAGAATACTAGTGCAGTTTATTCCGGCTCGCTGGAAGCAGGTGAACATATTTTCCCGTTACAATTTACTTCTGATGGTGTTTATTTTGTTAGGTTAGTTACTCGTGATGGAACCGGAACACTCCAAGTAGCAGTAGTAAAGTAAATGCTTGATAAATAAGTGCTAAGACATTAAATCCTGTTCAATACATTTTTTGAACAGGATTTTTTATTTAAAAATTTAATCAAACTTCTCTGGTTATAAAATTAAAAGTTTTTCTTTCTGCTTTCAATTCGATATTTAATCGGATCAATCTACAAAACATTCCATGAAATATTTCTATATTTGTAATGAATTCTACTATATGAACTATTTTGAAATGCTTTATATGAAAAAATCTATTTTACTTTTATTACTCATTTGTTTAGTTAGCACTTTCAATTTATTTGCTCAGAATACAATTATCCCACCAGAAAACCGCGAGTCTGAAGAATCGTTCAAAAAAGAACGTGATAGATGGATACTCCAAATGCACCGAACTGCTCCTGATGTTAATTGGGAAGTAATTGAACGAGAAAACCGAGAAGCAAGAATTTTTCGACATGAACAAGATTTACGAAATAAATCTAATTCTATTTTAACGGAAAATGTAGTAGGTACTTGGACTGAACGCGGTAGTAATAACTTAGCAGGTAGAATGCTTGCAACCGAAATAGACTTTGCAACGAATGAAATATATGCAGCATCAGCTGGAGGGATTCTTTGGAGAGGTACACTAACCGGCAAAAACTGGACACCTCTGAATGATAATCAAAATTTTGGGAATGTAAATACTGTAAGAGTAATCCATAGTCATGGTCTTACTCGGTTGTTTGTTTGTGGAGACAATCCTTTTTTTAGATATTCTGATGATAAAGGTAAAACATGGAGCGTTTCTAAGGGATTGGATGCACCAAAAAATTGGGGAGGAATACGCAGAGCAGTATTTACTAATGATGGAAAAAACACGATATATTTGATTGGGACTGAATGGGATTACGGTACCAAATGGGGACCAATGATGTCAATTTACCGTTCAACCGACTTTGGCGAAACATTTACAAATGTAAAAAGAAGTCATTTAGGAAATCAATCAGACCCTAATAACAATCATATTGCAGATATTTTTATTCCACGATATGATACAGAGTCAGATATATATTTTCTTCGGAAGGATACACTTTCACGTTTTAAATCTGATTTTACTGAGGAAATTATCAGTATTGTCAATGTTCCTGAAATCTTAACATCAGCAAGAGATGTTACTTTATTTGGAAATAGTAGTAGTAACCTAGCTATTGGAATAACCGGAGGTAACAATACTAAAATATATACTAGCTCAAATGGTGGCTCTATTTTTACTTACAAAGGAGAATTACCTTTTGATTCAGGAAAACTAACTATCTGTATGTCACCTACTGAAGATTATTATATGTATGCCGGGGGTGTAGATTTATATCGAAGTACAAGCGCAGGAGCTAAGTGGATACCTATAAATAGCTGGGTAGATTATTATGGAGATATCGTGTCAAAACTTCACGCTGATATACAGGTAGTAAATTTTTTTATTAGTCCTGATGGTAATGAAATTACTCTTATATCTAATGACGGAGGTTTGTATTATTCCGAAGATTTAGTCGGTAGCGTAACCAATATTGGATTAGAAGGTTTGGCTGTAAGCCAATATTATTCAACCTTGACAAGTACCACCAATCCTAAAGTTGTGTTTGTTGGAAGCCAAGACCAGGGATATCAAAAAACCACAAAGGATACTAACGGAAGATTCACATTTGTGCAACGAGTCAGTGGAGATTATGGTCATTTG
>JAFDZU010000028.1:19469-28915 GCA_018266765.1 Bacteroidota bacterium | reverse complement strand
TCGTGTTGAAGAAATTGTTTCTTGCATGATTTTCAGTGATAATTCTGTTCGCCGTGGGATTTACGTCCATTTCTAACGACTTTTCATGATGAACAGTTAGGACAATGGACGCTGATTGTTATTGTTGTCATGAACTAACAAACGGCTTCCACTCACTGTTCGTTTATTATCATACTTTTTGATACACAGCCATAAATACTACACATAACAGCATATTTTCACAATATTCAGATTTTCGTGCCCCTCTTCTATAAAAATATCACCAAATACAAAACTTACGGTTTTTCTCAAGCATCTAATACGTAGCAGTCGAAATAGTAAGACCAAATTGCGGTGGAGTCCGCTGTGAAAACCTTGCAAAAACATCGCACCGAAGAAACAGGATAATTTTATTAAATCCAAGCCCTGCTTCGTAATACCAACCATCGGCAGTACTCGCTGTTGTGGGCAATTTTGTTTCTGTATAATTAAGCGTTTGTGACGAAAATTGCGACCAACCGACTCCCGCAATTGTTATAAATTCAATACCAAAAGAAGCAATATTCGGTATCCGTAACACTCCGGGTATCACTTCCCCAAAATTATGTTCCATCGAGACTGCGGCATAACTGTCACCGTAAAATTCCTTGACTCTCATTCCACGAAACACACTCTCGGCGGCCACATACGTTGCCGAAGACTCCAAACTGTAGAACTTTTGAGGAGGAATATTTCCCCGCGAATAGCCACCCGAAAATCGAAGATCTAATTGCCAAAGCGGAAGCGTCGGTGTGCGCCATTGAAGTGAACCGAAATAATGTTCAAACGAAAAATCACTCGGCATAATATGCGGATTGGAAATCTCCGCATTGAGATTAAATCCAAAATTACTGATTCTTCGTTGCGGGTGGTAATCCCAGCGAATTTCCGCACCAAATGTTCGCATCATTCCATCAATAATAAGAGGATTATCCCGAAATTTTCCTCCAAAAACCGCAAAATTTGTTTGATTTGGTGCAGATTGCTGATACTCGCTCCGTGCAAATATTCTGAACACACGAGGACGAGCAAAAATATCACGGCGAATGTATTTTATTTGCCCAAAACTTACTTCTGCTGCCGCTTCAACTCCATTAGAATAATAATAATCTCCATAATCATCTTTGAATAATAGAGCAATCGGAGTAATGCCGTTAGAGGTAACAATGTATGGATTATCACGCCTCGTAAGCCGCCGATACATTGATGCTTCTACCGAAAACAGTTGTGCATTATCAATTCCTTTTTTGAGGAATAATTCCCCCGAAAGTCGTTTGTCGGCAAAACTGTACCCAACTTTTGCAGTCCAATGAACCAGTTCGGATACATCATCACGCAAACCGATTCCGAGATACGCACCTTGAACGCGATTATATCGAAAAATATCCTCGAATCCCGTAAAAGGACGTTGCCCAAGCCGCCTTGCAACTCTGGCAAAAATGCCAAAAGTACGGTCAATTATATTCGAGCCGATTGCAGAATCTGCATTGTCGCGGCTTCGTTGAATATTGACGTATGCAGCGGCTTCCTGCGCTCGAAGCGGCAAGATAGGATTGTCAATCCATACCGTCGAATCGAACAGTTCAGCCGATGAATTTATTTCCACACGGCGTTGCGTAAATAGATTGTCATCCAAGGGAATATTCACTTCGTAATCATGTGCCACTGTTTCGATAGTAATATCTAAACGAGGTGAAAGTATCCACAAAAATGCCGCTTCGAGTGTCGAAAAAATATGTAATCCCGTCGGAAGTACAAACCGACCGACTTCCTCAAATTTCTGGTCGAAGGTTAAATGAGCATCAAACGGCAATTGCACGGCTCGATTAGGTGTTAATTCCACTGAAAGTGGGATATATTTTTCTGCGTTAATGTCTATTATTCCCGAAAATAACTTGCGGTCACCTTTGGGAATAACTCGCACCCTACTAATAGTCAGCGAATCACCTTCAATCTGGCGTTCGAGGATAAAGTCATAAAAATCAAGCGCATCGGGATGAAATGGCGTTGCAATTTTTTCACTTAAAATCCCCACATAATCATCATAGACATTGAGATTTGTACCGAATGCCACAAAATTTGCTTCAGGCGGAACATTTGCCGTTTGCCTTCGCTGGGTAATTTCATTGAAATACTTATCGGGCTGTGTAAAATAGCCATTCGAGTAGGATTCAAATATGGCAACGATTGTTGTATCAGAACGGCTATCGGCGCGGGAAGCAGTTAGTGTATCTGTACTTGCAAGGAATTTAGTGTAGAGTTTGTAGGAATACGAATGGAGAGAATCACGTTGTTGCTGCTTGCGTTTTAAAACATTTCGCATCAATTTTACGCCCGGGTCTTCGGCAGAAACTACCACTTCCATCATTTGAGAAGCGGCTGGTTGAAGTGCAATATTGATACGCAATGTGTCGCCTGTTCGAGCTATAATTCTCCGTTCGGTTCGATAGCCAACCATCGAAAATTTAAGTAAGAAACTGTCTTTTTGCATTGTGGGGGGAATCTTCACGAGGAATTTCCCGCCCACACTACTCATTGCACCTTTGGAAGTTTCCTCCACTCGAACAGTGGCAAAACGCAATGGTTCATTCGTCATTGAATCAATGATTTGCCCTTGTATAACAGTGCTTCTGCCGCTTTGTTGGGCAAAGGTAAGAACCGGTAAACACCACACAAAAAGAGTAAAAATATACTTCATCAGATTACCAAAGTAGAACATTACGACGCTCTCGGTGAGACGATTGAGCCGTGCAAAAGTTGGGATGGTGCGGGTTTATATATTCTGTTCGGATTCTATAAGTTTTTTGGTGGTTTTCTGGCGAAACTCAAACATTTTTTCGACGATTTTCCCTACGAATAACCGTTGAACTGCTTTGCCAAGAATCCCAAAGGGTAATTCATATTCAAATAAATCTGTTAGGAGAGTATCGCCATTGGTAGTTTCTGTAAATGTTCGTCGTTGAAATAAGGATTTGAACGGCCCGCGAATCTGCCTGTCGGATAACAAGCTCGGACGTTCAAACTCCACAAATTCCATCTGCATGGTTGAGGTAAAAAATCCAAATTGCTTGACTCGCAGAACAACGATTTGTCCTTTTTGCGGCGGGTCTGCTTGGATAATTGTTACTTTGATGCCGGGTGGAGTAATCTTGAGAATGTTTTGGACGTTTGTATGGAAATCGAATACCGCTTCGGGCGTTGCTTTAATGACAATGGAACATTTAAATGTGTGCATAATTTATGGAATACTGTTATCGAAAATTCCGAAATAGAAAGGTTTAATCGTTACTCGGCTTGGTCGGATTCTTGGGTTTCTGTATTTTTGAACTGTTATTGTTATGGATTAAAATACAACTTACTTTCTACAAACAAACTATGATAGCTCAACTTAGCGGAACACTTATCGAAAAAAAACCTACTGAAATTGTAATTGATTGTGGAGGTGTGGGGTATCAAGTAGCAATTTCTCTTGCTACTCACGAACAATTGCCCGAACTTAATGCCAAAACTCGCCTCTACACTCTATTAATTCCCAGAGAAGACGCATTAAACCTATATGGATTTTCGACAATTGCCGAGCGCGAAGCATTTTTGATGGTTACTTCCATTTCGGGTATTGGCGCAAAAAGCGCACTTGCTATTTTATCGTCCATTTCGCTGTTTGAACTGCGCGACCATATCCTGAGAAACAACCTCGTTGCTCTCCAAAAGATGCCCGGCATCGGCAAAAAAACTGCGGAGCGCATTATCGTCGAACTTCGTGATAAAATCGGTAAACTTCCACTTGAGGAGAGCGTTGGTATTTCGTTCATCGGAGCGCAGAAACTTGTGCAACAGGATGCACTTGCGGCTCTACTTTCGCTTGGGTATAATAAGCAAATCGCCGAAAAAGCTATACGAAGTGCCGCCGCCGAACTCAATTCCGAATCCGTTACGGCTGACCAACTGATTAAGAAGGCACTTAGGTTTGTTGTGTGAGTGCTTTTAAATTATATAAACTATTTTTTTCTGTTACCATTATTAGTTTGGATGATTCCTAAAAAAAATGTAATATTGCCCTTTAATGTCAATGCTATACATGGAGTTAGATTCTATTGCTACTAAGTATAGTCTTAAATAATCATTTCATTTACAAAATAGGAGTTTTCCAATGAAAGCATTTTCTACATTCTATATGTTGATTATATTTTCAGTGTCTCTTGTACTTACTTCATGTCTTGAAGATGTGAATGTAACTGATGGTGCTTGTGATGCCGGAACAGAATATGTGGATCATAATGTTACATTAGATGGGGGGATTGAGATTGAAAAGGCAATATATCCTCTTCCAGCTGGAAATATAGTTTTTTATCAAGATTACGGAGATACAATCAAATTTATTATTTATCAAACTCAAAAAAATATTTGTACCAAAGAGCATTTAAAAGTAGATTTTTTTGTTCTCCTTACAAAGGATCCTCCTCCATCTTTTAAAGTAACGGGTGAGGTAGTTTGGAGTGCATTATTTCCATCAGCAAAGGTGACCTTGGATGAGACCGTTCGAAGTTATAACGGAGGTACTCAAGCAGGTCTAAAACAAGTATTCGGTGATAAGCCCGCAGAAGTAGATTGCTATTTGACTCTTCAGTTCGAGAGCCAAGGTTCGCAACTTAAAAACATTGCATATCTAAGGGAATATGTATCAAAAATGTCTATATTCTATCGGTATAGCAAACATACAAGATGAAGATACATTGCTGATATTTTGAATGATTTCCGTCAAATTGGTGCAACAACCGATTTGACAGAGATTCCGAATCCGTTACGGCTGACCAACTGATTAAGAAGGCACTTAGGTTTGTTGTGTGAGTGCTTTCAATATAAAATAACCATACAACCTATCAAATTTGCATCAAAAGACTTATAAATAGAACTAATTATCCTACCAATCAGACAAAAATACTATGGCACTAAGTTGGAACGAAATTAAAGACCGCGCACTACGATTATCCAGAGAATGGAAAGATGCTACCGATGAAGATGCCGACGCACAATCTTTCCTTATTGAATTTTTCGATGTATTCGGTGTAAGCAGAAGGAAAGTTGCAACGTTTGAACACCGTGTAAAGCGGCTCGATAACTCCAACGGTTTTATTGATTTGGTGTGGAAAGGAACTATCCTTGTCGAAATGAAAAGCAGAGGCAAGAACCTTGACCGTGCTTTTCAGCAAGCAAAAGAATACCTGCCCGGACTCAAACAACACGAACTCCCCAAATATATTCTTGTGTCCGATTTTGATATTTTCCGGCTGTATGATATTGAAGAGGATACTACCATCGAATTCAAACTCGCTGACTTCGTGCAGAATGTTCATCATTTCGGATTTATTCTCGGCTACCAAAAGAAAGTATATAAAGAACAAGACCCCGCCAATATCAAAGCCGCCGAATTGATGGGAAAACTCCACGACAGACTGAAAGAAATCGGCTACGACGGTCATCCGCTTGAAGTGTATCTTGTGCGGCTTCTCTTCTGTTTGTTCGCCGAAGATACTACCATTTTCAATAAGCAACAGTTCGAGGATTATATCGAACAGCGCACTTCGGAGGATGGCAGTGACCTTGCCGCAAAACTTCAAGAGCTTTTCCAAGTGCTTAATACTGCAAAAGATAAACGATTCCGTAATCTTGATGAACAGCTTGCAGACTTTGCATACATAAACGGTAATCTCTTCAAGGAAATATTGCCTACTGCGAGTTTTGATGCAAAGATGCGCCAAACACTCTTGGAATGCTGTTACTTGGATTGGAGCAAAATATCACCTGCTATTTTCGGCTCGATGTTCCAAAGCGTGATGAATCCTACCGAACGGAGAAACCTCGGCGCGCATTACACAAGCGAAACAAATATTCTGAAACTCATCAAACCGCTGTTTCTGGATGAACTCTGGGCGGAGTTTGAGTCCATTAAAACAAACAAGAAAAAGCTGGAAATATTCCATAGGAAAATCGGCTCGCTTAAATTCCTCGACCCTGCCTGCGGGTGCGGTAATTTCCTTGTTATAACTTACCGCGAACTCCGTTTGTTGGAGCTTGAAATCCTGCGCGCTGCTTATAAAAAAGACCAGTTAGCCAGCAATATCGAAACTATTCTGTGGCTTGATGTGGATATGATGTACGGCATAGAATACGAGGAGTTTCCGGCGCGGATAGCCGAGGTTGCAATGTGGCTGATAGACCACCAAATGAATATGCTTGTCAGTAATGAATTCGGACAGTATTTTGCACGGTTGCCACTTAGAAAAGCTGCTACCATTGTGCATGGTAATGCGCTGCAAATTGACTGGGAGGATGTAGTACCTAAAAAGCAACTTTCGTTTATTTTGGGGAATCCGCCGTTTATAGGGAAGCACCTACAAAATGCACAACAGAAAGCGGATATGGATTTAATTCTTTCTTCTGTAAAAGGTTCGGGTGTTTTGGATTATGTAACTGCTTGGTATGTAAAAGCAGCCCAATATATAAAGAATACTAAAATTAAAGTTGCTTTTGTTTCTACCAATTCAATAGCGCAAGGTGAACAGCCCGGTATATTGTGGAGTTTATTATTTAATATTTATAAAATTAAAATACATTTTGCCCACCGTACATTTAGTTGGAGTAATGAAGCGAGAGGAAATGCAGCAGTTCATGTTGTAATTATAGGGTTTGCAAATTTTGATATACCTGAAAAAAGTATCTATGAATATCAAGACATAAAAGGTGAACCACACGAAGTAAAAGTTAGAAATGTTAATCCTTATTTAGTGGAGGGGAAGGATTTAATAATTACCGCTCGGACAAATCCTATAAATAATGTTCCTAGCATGATTTATGGAAGTAAACCTGTTGATGATGGTAATTTATTTTTCACAGATGAAGAAAAAGATGAATTTATACGTAAAGAACCGAATGCAGAAAAATATATAAGACCTATTTTAAGCAGTCATGAGTTTTTGCATGGGAAAAACAGATGGTGTTTATGGTTAGAAAATGCAGAACCAACGGAGTTAAAGCAAATGTCTAATGTTATGATTCGCTTGGAAAATATCAGAAAATTTAGAACAAATAGCACAAAAGAATCAGTTAAAAAGCAAGCAGCAACACCTTCATTATTTTCTGAAATTCGACAGCCAAAAAGTAATTTTATCATTATTCCACGTCATTCATCGGAAACAAGAAAATATATTCCATTCGGCTTTTTTGATTCTAAAACAATAGTTAGTGATTCATGTACTGCTTTGCCAAATGCAACATTATATTTATTTGGGATTCTAACCTCTGCAATGCACAATGTTTGGATTAAGTTTATTTGCGGTAGAATAAAAAGCGATTACAGGTACTCCAACAGTTTAGTTTACAACAACTACCCATTCCCCGAATCCCCAACCGACAAACAAATAAAAGCAATAGAAAGTGCCGCCCAAAAGGTATTGGATGCCCGTTTGCAGTTCCCGAACAGCTCCTTAGCCGATTTATACGACCCTCTCACGATGCCACCCGCCTTAGTAAAAGCCCACAACGACCTCGACAAAGCAGTTGATTTGGCATACCGTCCGCAGCCCTTCACAAGCGAAGCCAATAGGATGGTGTTTTTATTTGAGCTGTATGAGAAATATACTGCCGATTTGTTTACGAAGGAGAAGGGGAAGAAGAAGAGAATCCCCTCTGTCCCCTTTGACAAGGGGATGATGTAGGACGTAATGTAAGTTGTATATAAAATAAGTTCTTGCCTCCCCCTTGTTAAAGGGGGAATGAGGGGGATTACAAGGGCTGAACTACAAAAGTGATGTAGTAAGTGAGCTTTTCTAAAACATCTTACACCCCAAAAAAGTCCCCGAACTACTCACATACATAAATCTATGTAACCTATGTTTCTATGTGGTTCAAAAAAATGGACAGTAACAACATCATGTTACCGTCCACAGCCGTTCCCCGGCGAAGTTAAGCGCTTTGAGATATATTATAGTAGATTATTCATCAGAATTAAACTATCGAGTAATAAGAACACTATTTACATTTAAAGATGTACCGTTAAAAATTCTTAAAGTGTATATTCCGGTCGGAATATCATGGACATCAATAGAGTATGAATCTAAACCTAACCTTATAAATTCCCTTGTAAATTCTTGTCCAAGTATATTAACCAAGGAAAGTTTTGTTATGAATTGTGAATCATTTCCAAGTTTTACATATACTCTTTGATTCGTCGGATTAGGATAAATTTCTATAGAATTTTGTTGGGTATCCGGATTATCAACTGTTGATGTGCTACAAAGCGAAGAATAAGGTTCTAATTCAATTGGTGTGCCCTGCGAAATATCTCGTCCGACAAATCCCGGAAAATCAGGTGGATAAAGAACTGCTCGAAATACACTGTTTCCGGAAACAGAACTACCTTGTTTTGCAGTTCCCATAATAGAAACCGGATTTTTATATTGCCATACTTTTTTATTATTTGGAGTGACTTCACAGAAAAGACCGGTCGGGCCGGAACATATTAACATATTTCCATTCGATAATCTTTGAGCTCCTGAATAATTTGATGCAAAAAAACTACTTGGCATAGAATCAGTATATGTCCAACTTAACTCAACAGGTGCAAATGGTTTGTCTTTTTCCAGAATGTAATTGTCTGACTTATCAATTGGTGGAGCTATCACATCTATTGATGAAAAATTGGCTGAACCACGTGAACCATTATTAAAAACCATGATTTTACCACCATCAAGAAGTCCCTTTGGAATCCACTGTGCACTATGCTGACCGAATAATTTTTTGTCAGTTTCAGTTCCGCGATTATACGCATTGGGATTTCCCCAACGATAAAGTAAATCTCCTCCTTTACCGTATTTTCCACCGGAATGAGAAGCAGATACAGCTGTAGTCGTACTATGGTCAATTATCCATACTTCATCAAAATTATAGGCACTAATCATAATTTGGTCAAGTTCCGGGTTGTAGTCTATGGAATTACTATGTATCCACTCGGAACTATTAGGATTAGCACTTGAGATATAATTCATATTTATCCGTTCAGGTGCTTCTGCTACGTTACCATAATTACTACTTTCTTGATCGTAGTCCTGCACTAAGTGGTCCCACACACTCCATTGCCACACTATGTTTCCGGTGGTTAGCCCTGTAGGTTCAATTTCTATGATTTTTTCATACCACCCAATTTGGGCGGTTTTGGTGCTGTCGCGCCCGGCATCAATTGATTCTTGGTAGGTTTTAGCTTCCCAGACAATTGCAAGTACATTGCCATTTGGCATCGGTTTAATGTCATGGTGCTGACATTGTGTTTGGTCAGAAATTCTATATGACCAAAGCAGAGTGCCGTCCCAACCAATTTTTTCAATTACTCCCCCGGCACCGCCACCCAAAGCAAACAGAGGATTATTTACATT
>JAFDZU010000028.1:12785-19418 GCA_018266765.1 Bacteroidota bacterium | reverse complement strand
TTGTATTCACTTTCCCATGAGTGTACTTGATTTCCACATTTATCAATAAGATAGGTAGTGGTACTGAATAATGGAGCAAAGAGTACATAGCCACTTTGCTGATTCTCTTGGCTGAATTGTAATAATCCTACTGTAGGTTGCTGAGCAGAAAGATTTTCTGTACAATAAATACAAGTAGCTATTACAATTAAACATAACTGTAGCTTCCCTACAAATTGTTGGGTTGTTGGCATTGGTTTCTCCTTTACGTTGTGATTACGGACTAATTCTGGTGAATTTATCCTCGACTTTATTTCACGATATTTACTTTTTTAACTGTTGTATATGATTGATTTGAAATTTTGAGAGCATACATTCCTGCCGGAATATTGCTTACATCTACTGTACAAGAATTAGCCGGGTAACTTACAGTTTTGCTACTCATGATATTTCCGAACAAATTGATTAGTAAAATTTCTGTGGGTTGAGTGCTACGCTCTGGAAATTGAATTTCAAGTAAGTCCTCGGCTGGTTGGGGAAATACAGTAATGTTCGTATTCTTATCGTCGAATTCTACAAAAGTTGTGGAACAAAGAGAAGGGTAGGGATCTAATTCAATTGGTTCGCCCGACTCAAATGTTCGGTTGGTAAATCCTTTGAAATCAATTGGATATAAATACATTCGGAAAACGATATTAGTAGAAACTCCAACATTATCACCTTGTTTAGCTATGCCGTTAATAGTAATAGGGTTCTTATATTCCCAAATTATTTTTTTATCGGGAGCAATCTCAAAGGCAAGTCCCTGTGTACCGGCACAAATCAAAGTATTGCCATTTGGAAGGCGTTGAGCACTCGAATGAGAGGTAGAGAAGAATTTTGAGGGAATGTCATCAGTATATCTCCAATCCGGTACTTCCGGAGAATAGGGTTTACCGATTGCCAGAGTATAATTTCCTTTAGAATCTAAAGTTGGTGAAAATATATCTACCGAAGAGAATGATGAATCGTCTGAACGATTATAGCCATTATTAAACACCATAATTTTGCCACCATCCACTAATCCTTTGGGAATCCAAGAAGCATTATGCTGTCCATAGATTATTCTATTGTCGGCTGTGCCACGATTATAGGCAATAGGATTTCCCCAACGATATAATAAATCACCACCTTTGCCTGATGCTCCACCTACATGTGTTGCAGCTTCGGTTGTTGTAGTGCTGTGGTCTATAATCCATACTTCACCAAAAGTATGAACACTTACCATAATTTGATTGAGTTCAGGGTTAAAATCTATAGAATTGAAATGAAGCCAATCCGGATTTGATGGGTTAGGGTTCGTGATGTAGTTTGTATTTATTAGTTCAGGGTGGTCAGCTACTACACCGAAATTACTTTTTGATTGGTCAAAATCTTGAATGAGATGATCCCAAGAGCTCCATTCCCAAACAATTGATGCTGAATTTGTACCTTCAGGCGCTAATTCTATAATCTTCTCATTCCATATTGTTGTACCTGTTTTTGAAGGTGTGCGTCCAACCGCTATTGCCTGTTCTGCCGGCATTGCACTCCACATAACAACAAGAATATTACCATTTGGAAGCGGCTTAATATCATGATGAAGGCACGTTGTCATGCTTGATAGTTTATATGACCACACAACTGAACCTTCCCAGCTGATTTTTTCGATTATTCCACCGGTTCCTCCACCAAGTTGAAAAATTGGATTACCGGTATTTCCTGTACGGAGTATCGACCCATCAGGCAGTAAATACACACTTAATCCCGGTTTGTAGGTGCTGTTCCAAGAATGAACTTTCCGTCCACATTTATCAATTAAATATGTTGTTGTACTACTAATTGGAGCAAATAAAACATAACCTTCTTGCTGGTCTTGTTGCTCTTGCTCGTTGACGTATTGTAGTAAACCGACGGTTGGCTTTTGTGCATGAATTCCTAGCGTAAGTGATAATGGCACTGCCAAAATCACTATGATAGTGAAAAACATTCTTCGAACTAATGGTAATAGGAATTTCATAGAACACACCAAACAATTAAGTAATCAAAATTTATCAAAACGTTATTACTAAAACAATCTTAAATCTGATTCCTTACAGTGTTATAAAATTATTTAAAAAAAATATTAGATAGAATATCTAACTTAGACTATACGCACGAAGCCCGACTGAATAAACCAATCGGGCTTCGTAGTTTTTACATATGCGTAATAATGTTAAAATGCCAGATTAACTCCTAATTTGAATCCGCTGTAACTCATTGCAGGAGCTGTGTTAAATGGCCAGTTCATGTTCTTCTTGCGGAGTTCGTACATACCATACGAAATCCCGTTTTTCAATAAAAATGAAACAATTGGTGCCGCAGTTGGTGATGATTTCTCAATTTTTCGCACAAAATTATCAACGGCACCTTGCGCAATAGATTCAATTATTTCACTTCCTGCCCAATACCAAAATAAATGACGCGGGAAAATAACCGAATACTCATAACCAAGCGAAATTCCAGAATTTTTAGTGAATTGTACTAAAACTCCGGCTTCTGTTTGCTTGCCGAAACGAAATGCTTCATTAAACAATTCAACAGTAGCTACCGCTTGTGTGTCTGGAGGAAGATTTTTCACCGATAATTGTGTCCACAGAAGTGCTGAAGCACGATAGGGAACTATACTTACATCATTATCAACCTCATATCCTAACCCTTCTTTATCTCCAAATCCAAACCGCAAAATACTTGATTCTATACTTCCGGTTTCAGGTTTTGAAACTGCGAAATCATTAGAGTTGTATCCCAGAAACATATAACTCATTTTGTAATCAACCAAACTCTTGCTGTACTTATTTTCACTTTTTTTGGCAGTACCGAGCCGAAGATCAAATCCACCAAGATTAGCAAGTGCATGAGTGGTCAGCTCTCTATGTTTTGCCATTGAAATCATGTAAGACGGCTCAATGACTGCACGCTCATGTCGAAATTTAAAACTGAAATCCGGTAAAAAATCTTCTTTCAAATCATCCCAACCATCATCATCTGTCATTGCAAGTGATTTAGTAGGTACGCTTGCGAGCACAATCCAGACTGCCAATAACCAAAAAAAATGCATTTTCCTCATTGTTATAACTCCATGTAAAGAATAAAATTAAATAGAAATATCATAATTGAAAAAGGCGAACAACTCCCGATTTAATCGTAATCGTTTCGTTGCTGTATCCCATTTCACCGCGAAAAACACTTGCTCCTTTTGCATTTTCGGGCAATGAAAGATTTGTTTCGATTCTTGATTGCTGTGCCTCAAGATTGAGCAATCCCGTATAACCTGACGGAATTGTTATACTTGTTGTGCCTTGGTCGTTCAGGATTACTGCATTTTTGGGAATATGAGAGAAACTGCATTCTATCGAATTATTTTTGCCGTTTAGCCATAATGAACTAACGTCTGACGACCGTGCAATAACCGTAGAATATTCAGCTTTGATGTTCAGTTTTCCGCTTGATTCGGTCGAACTGATTTTTCCGCTTTGAGTTGTAATTGCTACTTCACCCGATACTTTTCGCAGAGCTATTTTAGAATAGGGAGCATCAATATCTACTTTAGCATTTGCTCCGTCAATACGTACAACTCCCGAACGGTTTACAGCATTTATTCGTAGTGAATCGCCGTACATTTCCCGAAAATCAATCGTTGAATAATCAGAATTTACGTTTGCGCTACCTGTTTTTTTGAGAGAAATAACCGCGCTCTTAGAATTAACCCACACCTGACCTTTGATTTCAGAAAGAGAAATCGTAGAATAGTGTGCATCTATCGTTACATCACCACCGGCTCCTGTGAGTTCAATTGTCGAATTCTTTGCTTTAATAATGGTTGATAATCGAATATCTGCAATTCGCAATGAACTATACGGCGCATTGAGTTCCACTGCCCCGTCAAAATCATTTATTCGTAATGAGCCACTTTTTGTGTTGAGAATTAACCTGTTATTTTTACATCCGCTTATTGATGCCGAACCGTAATCATTATTGATTTCTTTTAACTGAAAACAATCCATAATTGTTAGCGAATTATTCTTCCCCAAAACACGCAATTCACCCCGAATTCTCTCAATCGAAAGAGTAGAATACTTCATCGTTGCGGTCAAACTATTACCCGATGGAACGTATATTTCAACCGAAAATTCTTTCTTGAAATACGAACCGAATTTCAATCCGAAAAAGTTAAACTGATTATCGCTTTCTTCGGGTGCATTATCTTTAAGAGAAACTGAAATACTTGTCAATGTGCTGTTTTCTTGGATTTTAATTGAATCAATGAATTGTGTTTCGTAGTCTTCATCCGAAGCAGAGATTTTTACTTTTACTGTAATAAATATCTCCGGTTTGTCCCAAGCTTTTATGGTAATTTTAGAACTTGGAAAGTCCGAAAAATCAATTTTTTGGGAAGGAGAAACTGCAATATGCTTTTCAATTTGTTTTGATTTATCTGCATAAGCAGATGTAGTAATTCCTAAGAATACAAACAGTACAGCCAAGAATGTTAGAGAATGAGAATAACGAGTAGTTTTCATAACGGTATCTCTCCATTTTCAATCATTTCTTGAAGAATTGAAAGTTTTTGGCGATAAAGTTGGCGCAGTTTGGTTTGTTTTAATTCCGACAAATCGCCACGTTTTGAGTCGCGCTGTAAGATTGATATTTCTGTATCTAAAAGTGCAATTTGTTCTTTCCGAGTTTCGAGAATATCTGCTTTGGGCGTATTAACTACTGTTTTTTCGACCGCAGGAACTACTTTTTCTAGTTCTTTAATCGCAGAACGGTACGCGGCATCGAATTTTATATCATCGGGACGTGAGTTTGCAAGCGAACGCTCCACTCCCGAATACACACCAAAAGAAGCAAGCATCAGTACGATCGAAGCGGCAACGCCATACATAAAACTTCGTTTGTGGAGAAAAAACACTGTTTTGCCTCGTTTATCTGTAATTTCATGCTCAATTATATTCCACATTCTTTCTTGCGCTTTAGGCGAAGGAAGGTCGGAACTTCTATAAAATTCATCCGGTTTCATAGTGCTACTCTTTTGAATAGTTATCAATGATTATTCGATTATAATTCTTGTGACTTCTGCCACTGTTTCTGTAAAAACTGCTTTGTTCTTGTGAGAATTGTTCGTGATGTACTTTCGCCCACGCCAAGCATTGTTGCTATTTCTGCGTGAGAATATCCCTCAACTTCATACAGCAAAAAAACCATACGCTTTGTTTCGGAAAGCTCCGAAAGCCACGCTTTCATCAAGTCGTTCCATTCAAATTCCACATCTGAACTTACGGACGAATAGTCTTCGTCATAAACCGTTTCAAGCGGAATAATGGCGAGTGAGCGCTTGTCCATTTTCATTTCATTCAGTGCAAGCCGAAAAAGCCAAGTAGAGAATCTTGACGATTGCTCAAAGCGACTAATATTGAGATATGCTTTGATGAACGCCCGTTGTGCCCATTCTTCTATGTTGTCGGTGTTGCTCTCAAACTGCCGCATAAACCGATAGAGCGGAGTTATGTGCATATCATACAACCGCCGGAAAGCAGTATGACTGCCTTGTTTGGCTTGTTCTACTAAATGAGATTCATCTGTTTGCATAGAAAGAATGAAATTGACCGAGCATGAAAGTTTTATGTCATTCGGAGGATTAGATGCGGCTGAACACCAAAACGCTACAAACTTTTTTTATTTGTGTAAATGATTTTCCATTAAACTCACTTTTTTTCCCACTAGAAGAGTTTTTATTACAAAGGATTGCAACTAAAATACTTTCTTTATTTTTGTGATGAGTAACATTTTAATTTGAAATCAAATATGAAGAATCATCTATTATTTCCAAATACTTATATCACACTTCTTGAGAGCGAGCATATTCAACAATTAACCGAATATTACACTCGAAATATCAATTATCACAAGGAATGGTCGCCGTTTCCGCCCCCTAAATTCTTTACCGCAGAATTTCAACAGGAGAAATTTACAACCTATAAAGTCTTACATAACGTCGGAATAGAATATAGATTTGTTATTTTAGCAGAAGAATTGATAATCGGAACAATCTCGCTGAATGCAATCGAGCGCGGTGTGTTTCAAAACGGAAGATTCGGTTATTCGATGGATGAAAATTATGCAGGAAAGGGAATTATGACATCAGCTATCCAATCTATAATTCGATTTGCGTTTTCAGAACTTGGCCTGCACCGATTAGAAGCTAATATTATGCCGCGAAATATCAGTTCTCGGCGCGTTCTCGAAAAATGCGGTTTCCAAAAATTTGGATTCTCACCGCAATACTTACGAATAAACAATACGTGGGAAGACCACGATAATTATATGATTTTATCGGAATAAACAACTATGAGCAAAAACTTTATGGCAAGCCGTGTAAGCGGATTCGGAACATCAATTTTCAGTGAAATAAGTGCGCTCGCTCGGCAATACGGAGCAGTAAATCTTGGTCAGGGTTTCCCAGATTTCGACGGCCCGAACTCACTCAAACTTTCGGCGCAAGAAGCCATTTCAGCCGGTAAAAATCAATATGCCCAAAGTCACGGCGAACCCGAACTCCGCCGAGCAATCGCCGAACACAGCAAGCGTTTCTAC
>JAFDZU010000028.1:0-12621 GCA_018266765.1 Bacteroidota bacterium | reverse complement strand
CGTAACGCTTCATGCTCCCGATTTTCGTTTCAATCCGATTGAACTGAGTGCGGCTTTTTCTCCGAAAACAAAAGCAATTATTATCAATACTCCGCATAATCCTGCCGGAACCGTTTTTACGCATCAAGAGCTGATTATGATTGCTGAATTGTGTCAGGAATATGATGTTTTGGCAATCACTGATGAAGTGTACGAACATATTATTTTTAGTGAAGCACAGCATCGGCGCATTGCCTCAATTCCCGGAATGGAACACCGAACTCTCACTATTTCGAGTGCAGGTAAAACGTTTTCTTTTACGGGTTGGAAGGTTGGATGGGCGATTGGTGCGGCTGAATTACAAACTGCACTTCGGCGTGTGCATCAATTTACGGTTTTTGCTACGGCTACGCCATTTCAATATGCTTCTGCCGATGGATTGCGCCTTGGCGATGAGTATTACCAAGAGCTTTCGCGAGATTATCAGGCGCGCCGTGATTATCTGCTTGACGTGCTTACTCGTGTAGGGCTACAGCCCACCAAACCCGAAGGCGCGTACTTTATTATGGCAAATATTGAGCATTTTGGTAAAAATACCGATGAGTTTTGCCGGTGGTTAATTAAAGAAATCGGTGTTGCGGCTATTCCGCCCAAAACACTGTATCTCCATGCTACTGATGCCGCTCCGTTTGTTCGATTTACCTTCTGCAAACAGTGGGCAACTCTCGAAGCCGCCGCAGAACGACTGATGAAACTTGTGAGGTGAAAGGATGATTTTATTTTCAATTTAAAAATGTTTATTTGGTGCAAAAACTGACGAATCTTTAAAACTCATTGTAGTTACTCCTATTTAGTGATGATGATGGTTCGGCGGGAAATAAGTAACTTGTCATCTGATTGCAATTGTAACGTGTAAGTACCACTACTGATATTCGATACATCAATTGGAAGATTCTGTTCACCAA
The DNA here is from genome assembly GCA_018266765.1 of Bacteroidota bacterium. Taxonomy (GTDB): domain Bacteria; phylum Bacteroidota; class Ignavibacteria; order Kapaibacteriales; family UBA961; genus JADJXV01. Next base: position 11,677 of record JAFDZU010000028.1, on the reverse strand, counting down.
CTTGCAATATTCCAGAGAACATACTTTTAATTTCTTTACCATCCAAATTATACAATGATAATCTATATACACCTACTTTTCCTATACTAATGCTAACAATTGCTCTATCAGTAATTGGATAAGGAGTCGTACCGTTTAAATTGAAGATACTGTTTGTTGGAGCTTTTTCTTGTATGCCAACTATACTGCCAGGACTATTAATCAATCGAAAACAATTACCAGCGTCATATTGTCTTGCCCCTATTGCTATATCATTTATTCCATCTCCATTACAATCGGAAACCACAACTACGTTACCAATATTATTATAACAATTTGGCTTATATACTGTAAATGGTTGTGTCGAAAGTGTTTCTCCTCCTGCATAAAAATTAAGTATTTGCTCCTGTCCAATTGCCTGCCAAACAGCAAAATCTTCATACTTATCACCGTTAATACTATATTCTAATGGGAAAACCTTATATACTCTGTCCATTATTATTTTTTGAGCAACTTTGAAAGTATTATCAGTAAGTTCAAAAACAGTAATTTTAGAATTGTCATAATCAACTGCAAAAAAATACGTTCTATCGTGATATTTACTTCGGTAAATTGCACCATAACCTGGCTGAAAATTATTAAAAGATTTGGGCACATTTACCATATAATCTGCAAGTTTCCGTAATGTTGGTTTTCGTTCCCCTATAGGAGATTCAATTGCATAAAGTTCGAATCCGTCTTTAGTATAAGGAGAGTTTGCTGTAGGGCGGACACTCATAATAAGCCGATAATTTCCATCCGAGGTTTTATAAAGACAAATAGGCACACGCTCCAATAAATTACCATTTTGTAATATTGAAGACGGTATTCTAACCCTTTCTACTTTTGATATGTCTTTATTACCATAATATATTGAAACAACGTCGGGTAAAGAAGTAACCCTATCATTTAGTATTCTCAGAACATCAGTAATACCATCTCCATCAAAATCAGCAAAGAGGATATGCCTATTTTCATTACCCATAAAATCAAATAAAGTTTGAATTGGCTTAGATACTGGTGGCTCACCGTTTTGGATACCTTTATAGATATTTCCGGCTTTATCAATATAATCCATTATACTATCACCGTTTATATCTACACGATAGATAGGTGCATTATCTTGCCATTGAAATACATTCTCTCTATCACCCGGAAAACGATTAAGCCAAGTTTGTGTTCCGTCATACGTTTGCACTGCCATTGCATCTTTTCCATGATAGAAATTGGGAAGATAACTTGCAGCAATGCCAAGTTTTTTTTCATCAGGGGCAGTCCACCAAGTTTTGAGTTGGGGGATTGTATCTTGAACGGGTTTTTGAGCGTGGACGACGGGTGCAACAACGATAAGTAGCACCAACATAAAAAGAAGAGCTACTGTTTTCATGGGCTTTACTCCAAAGAAAAATGAAAAGAGAAATTTAAAGGGAGTTATTTATTGCTACTGTATTGATTTTTATATCGGAATTGCCACTATAAATACAGCAAACAATACACACTATTGCTAATACTTTAAAGCGAACATACGGATTTCCTTTGATTAGAAAAGCAAAAAATGGTGAGAAGCTGAATAAAGTACTGGCATAATTCTACTCCGCACGCACAAAAAAAAGCCCACGACTTCAATAAATCGTGGGCTGAATTTTCTTCATATTTGAAACGATACATCAATCCTTGAAACGATATCCGACACCTTTCACTGTTTCGACAAATGGAGCGTATCTTCCTAATTTCTCACGCACTTTAGAAACATGTACATCTACTGTTCTATCCACCACAAAGACGCTTTCACCCCAAATTCTCCGCAAAAGTGAATCTCGTGTAAATACTTTGCCGCGATTAGAAGCCAAAAATGCCAACAGTTCAAATTCTTTTTTCGGGAAAAAACTTTCGCGCTCGTCAATACGAACCGTATAGTTTTGGCGGTTAATTTCGAGTGTGTCTATGCACAGCGTTTCGGGTGCAACTATGGTTTCGGTGCGAACACTTTCTGCTACTCTCCGCAGAATACTTTTTACACGCGCTACAAGCACACGAGGGCTAACCGGCTTTTGAATATAATCATCTGCACCAAGTTCAAGCCCGATTATTTGGTCAATTTCTCCTGTTTTTGCCGTTAGAAATACTATAGACACCTGCGAAGTTGGCGGGTACTGACGGAGCATCCGGCACACTTCAAAACCATCCAAGCCGGGCATCATTATATCTAAAATAATTAAATCGGGTATTTCTTGTTTGGCGATTTCCAATGCAGATGTTCCATCGGATGCCGAAAGAACGGTATAACCTTCTTTTTTGAGATTGTAGGAGATTAAATCTACAATATCCTGTTCGTCATCAACTACTAAGAGTTTTTTGGGTATCATTGTTTTTTTTGTGAAAGTGTGTTACGTTTATCAAGTACAAAATTACTGGAATTTTATGGCTTATTCACGTAAAATTCTCATAATATTGAATTTAATCATTCGTGATTCGTTTTATAAATAAATCTTGATTAAACCGAACAGTATATTGAATGCTCTATGGTTGCGAATTTACACACTTAAATTATTATAAGGAGATATACTATGAAACCGTTCCGTAAAATGCTTTTTGGAGCTATTGGCGCATTTGTTCTACTGTTGTTTTTTGGTAATATTCGTGCCCAAGAATCACAGTCAGCCGCTCGAAAAGAACTTCACACTAAACTATCACAATTTGCAAAATCAGAAGTGTTTCCTTCGCTTCGCGGTTGGAAATCAGAGCTTGATGCCGCAATGACACCTGCTGACCTTGCTTCGCTCAACGCTCTCCGCAGTCAAGCCGCCGAACTTCGTAAACAAGCGCGTACCTATGCTAAATCTATGGGCACAGCGTGGAAAGCTGAAGATTATACTGCATTAAAAGCAAGTCGTGACGGAATGAAATCCCTTGCCGAAAAACGTGATAAACTCTTCGCTGAACTCAAACCGATTGCAGTGAAATATAGTTCGACCTTGAAATCTATCGGCGAAGTTGCCAAGCCGAAAGTGGAAACGTGGAAAGAAAAAGGACGTGAAATTGTCAAAACTTGGGCAGAATCTCACAAAGATGAACTCAAAGACGGCAAACAATTACAGAAACTTGGCGGATTTTTCAAGCAATTCGCCGGTGGTGGAGATAAACGCAAAGCTGTTGCAAGATTTATGCTTTGGAACGGCGATGAAACCATCATGGATGAACAAGGACAACTTGCTCCCGAGATGATGGATGATAGCGAAGGGAAAGTCGAACCAACCAACGCACCGAATCCGTTTGAATCGAACACAGCAATCAACTTTACGCTCCCGAAAGCCGACAAAGTTTCGCTGAAAGTATTTGATATAAATGGAAATACAGTAGAAACAATGGTAGATGGACAATTACCAGAAGGAGAACATTCTTATACGTTTTCGCCGCCGACTTCACAATCAGCAAGCGGAACATATTTCTATCGGTTAGAGACAAGCGAAGGAATACAGCAAAAGACAATGAAGCTTGTTCGGTGATTTGAAATAAATAAAAATGCTCAAGTAAAATTTTTGCTTGAGCATTTTTTATTTTGAGTAAAAAGGAGCTTCACCTTTTCTATTTCAAGCGGCTTTTGAAAAATTCCAATGCGATAGCACGAGCATCTTCGGTAGCAGTTTTATCAAACTGCGGATTGCTCGGATTTGCAAAAGCGTGGTCGGCATCATACGATTTTACCGTCAGGTTTTTACCGGCTTGCTTCATGTTTTTCTCAAATTGTGCAACTACTTCGGGAGTAATCCACTTATCTTGTTTCCCGAAAATCCCGAGAACATCCGCATGAAGCATTTTGAGTTTAGCCACGTCAGTTTCGGGCATTCCATAATATACAACTCCTGCAACTGCTTGTTTGCCTGCAAGTAATGTAGCTTGAAGGGACCATCCGCCACCAAAACACCAACCGATTGTTCCAATCTTTGCTTTTGCGCCTACATGTCCGATAGCCGCACGAATAATCGTTTCACAGCGCGATTTTACGACACTGCTCATATATTTTCCGGCAGTCTCGCGGTCGGTAGCGATTTTTCCGTCGTAAAGGTCGAGCGCAATTACCGTTATATTGGGCATTGACTGTTGAAGCTGTTCGGCTTCACGCTGAATATACTCATTCAAACCCCACCACTCGTGAATCATAAATATCACATTATTGGTTGGTTTTGTGGATGCTACCTCAAAAATCTTTGCATCGGTTCCATCGGCGGTTTTAAGTGTTACCCACTTACCGGTCGTTGGAGTAAAAGCAAGTGCAGTCGGTTCAAGATGTGCGTTACGAAACGATTTATCACTTGTTAATTCAGCAAATTGCTCGGTCGAACAACATGATTTTTTCTCTTGAACAATTGGTTTCTTCTCTTTTCCGGTTGCCACAAGTGTTATACACACCATCAAGCAACATGTAATTGTAAACATAAAATCTCCGTTAGTTATTAAATATAAAATAGTTGTAAAAGTTTCTACCGCATCGGTAATTCCATCAGCAATACAATACTTTCAGCAGTCGCATGAATAGTTATCTCATTCGATTCGGTAATTCCTATTCCGTCTCTTAGTTCTGCTTTTATTCCGTTGGCATCAATTTCACCTTCGATAACAAAGAGATACACACCGCTTCCTTGGTTGCGAATATTCCAGCGAACAGTAGTTCCTTCGTCCAAATTAGCGAGAGCAAAATACGCGTCTTGATTTATCCATAGCGCATCGTCTTTTTCATCCGGTGAAACAACAACTCGTAATGTATTTTTGCGCTCTTCGGGTGTAAAAGCTCGTTGGTCGTAGCGAGGAGTGATATTCCTATCCTTCGGAAATACCCATATTTGTAATAAATTTACGGTATTTTCTGCGGAAGCATTAAATTCCGAATGTCTGATTCCGCTCCCTGCCGACATAATTTGAACTTCACCGGCTGAAATCGTACCGATTCCGCCGGTACTGTCGCGATGAGCAAGTGCGCCGATAATGGGAATGGTTACAATTTCCATATTGTCATGCGGATGAGTAGGGAAACCGCCACCACCCAGAATAATATCATCGTTTAAAACCCGAAGCACTCCAAAATGTACTCTCGACGGATCCATATAACTTGCAAAACTAAAGGTATGTTTTGCCTTGAGCCAACCGTGGTCTGCACCGCCGCGCGAATCTGCTTTATGAATAATAGTTTGCATGAACTAATCTCCTATAATTGTTTTCAAATGGCAAATATTTATACCAAATTTAGCATTTCTATTACAACTACAGAGATTTTTGGAATATTTGAATGGAATTTATATGAATCGTCTATAGAGTTTTCGGGGTGAAAGTGATGCGTTTCTTTTATAACCATTTTTGTAATTATGAAGAGATAGTTTGTTGTGAAAATAGACTAATTAACCGACTAACGATGGGATTCCTACTTGAGTAGTTTATTGGTTTACTCCAAAAAAACCGAAAAAGTAACTATCCTTACTTACCATAACCGTTTTATCAATTTATCACTAAAATAAGAATCAAATATTTCATCTTTGCTTATCAAACTCATGTTTTCTACAATTGCTTGTGAAGCAAGCATACGGTCGAAAGGATCACGGTGAAACATGGGCAACTTATTCTGAATAACGGTATGTGCGAAGTTAACAGATAAAATTTCCATCTCATTTTCAGTTAAATCTTCGATAACTTGCTCATAACCACCTGAAATTTCTAACTTTCCTATTGCTGTTTTGATAGAAATTTCCCAAAGACTGATTATACTGACATAAATCTCATTATTTCTGTCTGCAATAAGCTGTTTAGCAATAGAACTAATCTCAGAATTACCGGCACTAAACCAGAGAAAAGTATGAGTATCAATTAAATACTTCATTGTTACATATACTCTTTAAAATCCTCAAGAGGTTCGTCAAAATCAGAGGCGAGAGTGTATTTGCCTTTTGATCTGCCAAAAATTCTTTTGTCGGTTATTTTTTCACTGTTTGTTGAGGTGTGTTCTTGTTTTAAAAACGCAATAAAATGCAGAACCTCCAATTTTAAACTCTCAGGAAGTTGGTAAATTTCCGATAAAATTAGTTTCTCTGTCATTGTAATGGGGAGAATCTTTAACAAAATTAATAGTAAAGTACTTTACTATTATAAAAGTTATTTGTATCTGCGTAAAAATTCAAGGCGATCTTGCAATTGTGCAATTGGAATCAAAAGTTTATCTTTCCCTAAGATGGCATCTTCTTGATTTGTAAAGACAAGTTCATAATCTTTGCTCATCACGATGGCTTCTTCGGGGCAGACTTCCTCGCAGAATCCGCAATAAATACAGCGAAGCATATTGATTTCAAATTTAACGGGATAGCGTTCTTTTTCTTTGGTTGTTTCTGCGGCTTGTACTTCGATAGCGAGCGCAGGACAAACTCGTGAACACAAACTGCATGCAACGCAACGTTCACCGTCTTCTTCTAAAACCAAGACAGGACGACCGCGATATGAACCCGTTGGCTCCCAGCGTTCTTCGGGATATTGGCGTGTCATGGGTGGTTTGAACATTTGCTTGAGCGTAAGCCCTAAGCCGCGAGCAATTTCCGGTAGATATAGTTTTTCCCAAAAATTAAGACGATCTTTTTCGGTATTTTTAGTAACATTCATGATTCAGTTTCGTTGAAAGTTAAGAGAATAATTTACATAATTCCGTAGTGTTTCAAAATTGTCATCACAATTCCAGTAATAACAATATTAGCAAGAGCAAGCGGAAGCATTACTTTCCAGCCGAGATTCATTAATTGGTCATAACGGAAACGAGGAAGCGACCAGCGAACCCAAATAAAGAAAAAGAGAATCGGGACTAATTTCGCCACGAATACTCCGAATTGAACAGCCGCTATTAACGGCGAACCTGCCGGTAAACCAAGTGCTTCATATAGTCCGGGCATTTCCCAACCACCCAAAAAGAGAAGTACCATCATCGCTGATGCCGTAACCATATTTGCATATTCTGCCAGAAAAAACAATCCGAATTTCATACCGGAATATTCTGTGTGGTAACCGCCAACAAGTTCCGGCTCTGCTTCGGGAAGGTCAAACGGAGTACGATTAGTTTCGGCAAATGATGCCACAAGAAAGATAATAAATGCAAGCGGTTGAAGAAATATATTCCATTTTCCGCCGGATTGAGCATGAACAATCGTTGTTAAATCAAGCGAACCTGCGAGCATTAAAACACCAATCAGCGAAAGCCCCATTGAGAGTTCATACGAAATCATTTGAGCCGCTGAGCGCAGTCCTCCAAGCAACGAATATTTATTGTTGGATGACCAACCTGCAAGTGTAATTCCATACACACCAACGGATGACATCGAAAGTACAAATAATAATCCAATATTGATACCGGGAGCAACTGAAAGGAAAATTTCTTTGTTACCGACCATAAATGAATCACCAAAAGGAATAACAGCATACACTGCCATTGCCACACCAATGGAAATAATTGGCGCGATAAAATGGAACTTTTTATCGGCAAGTGTCGGGATAATATCTTCTTTGAGATAGAGCTTAAACACATCGGCAAACGATTGGAAAAGTCCAAGCGGACCAACGCGATTCGGGCCAATTCGATTGTGTGCCCAAGCCGAAATTTTCCGCTCAAAATACACCAAATACGCCGCCGCCATCAACAGCCCGTTCACTATTAAACCAATTTTTGCCAGTAAAATCAGAGCGTCAATATGTTCGGATAGAAAACCCAGGATTAAATCAATTATTGAAGACATAATACTTTCATCAAAGAAAATGAATATTGTTGTTTTAATGCTTTCAAAGGGTTAGTTCGGCTTCAATGTATGCGATTGATAGACAACACCTTTGGGTTCGGGCGAATCGGCTTTACCAAGCGTTAATCCTTGAAATTCTTGCAAAAGATTATAGCTCATACCCGAAAATGCGCCGATATGATTGGCAATATCTTTGAATACACTTTCAGAATCAGAATAATTCCAATCAGCACCGAAAAGATTTGCAATATTTTGAATAATTTGCCAGTTTTGACGGCAATTACGGCGTTCACCGCGTGCCCAACGGTCGTTTGACGCACCAAATTTATCCCAACGGCTCATTTGCAATCCGGCAATGCGCTCGTTCTCTTGAGTAGCAACAGCTGGCTGAACATACTGAACACGCTTGTTCATATTTGTGAACGTTCCTTCGAGTTCGGCGTATGTTGTTGAGGCAAGCACTACGTGTGCAAGTGCGGTTGTAGCATTATGATTAGAAGCATGAACTATCAAACATTCTATACCCGTAAGCGCAGAAGCAAAGTCAGAATTTGCGGCAATATCATCACCCATTACATACATTGCTTTAATTGCATGTTGTTTGATGCGTTCAACTAAGGTATCCATTGAAACCCCCGAAGACGGCTCATGCTTAACTCCAACCTCGACTATACCGTGAGAATTTGGTGCGCGGTCATTTGTTCGGAGGAAAGTATCTGCGAAATGATTGTCAAGATGACGGAAAAAATCAACATTATGCGTTTTGAGAGTGCTGTGAGCAAATTTAGCAAGCAAATAATTATCTTCGTTTGTGCCGTGTGCAGAACCAATAACCATAATTTCCGATGGCTTGTAATTTTTTAATAATTCAGCGGCACGAGCAGTTGCTGTTTCCCACGTAGTAGGAGCAAGAGTGTTGCCGGAGCGAATCATTGGAGATGAAATACGATTTTCATTGACAAATTTATATTGAGTAAGACGAGCATCGTCGCACATCCAATATTGATTTACGTGCATATTCGTACGTGGCTCGAGGCGGAGAATTTCATTATTACGTACTCCGACTTTAATATTACATCCTCGCGAACAGCCCGGACAAATCGAATCGGTAAAACTCATTTCCCATACGCGGGAAGTGAATCGAAAATCTATACTTGTGAGCGCACCCACCGGACAAATATCAATCACATTCATCGAATAGGGGCTGTCGAATGAAGTTCCCGGGAAGGTTTCTATGGTAACATGATCGCCTCGTTGTACAAACGTAAGAACCGGCTGTTCGGCAACTTCATCGGCAAATCGAATGCACCGCGAACAAGATATACACCGCTCGCCGTCAAACATGACATTCGGGCCTAATTCAACTCGTTTATCTTTTTGATTTTTTTGCTCATTATAGCGGCTTTGACCTTTGGAATGGAGAAAACCATATTCTTGAAGTTTGCACTGACCTGCTTCGTCGCAAATCGGACAATCAAGCGGATGATTAATTAAGAGGAATTCCATTATAGCATTTTGGGCGTGTTCAGTGCGCTCGCCTTTGGTGTCTATTACCATTCCTTCTGCTACGGGAGTTGCACAAGCAATTGCAAGTTTTGGGCCCCAGCCAATAACCGAATTTCCGTTTTCATCGCGTTCAAACGAGCCATCGGCAGCTTTACGGGGGAATCCTGTATTAACCAAACACATACGGCAGTTACCCGAAACGCTAAGTCCGGGATGCCAACAGAAATGAGGAATGTTTATGCCGTTGTCAAGTGCGGCTTCTATAATAGTTTTTCCGGCTGAAGTTTCAATACGCTGACCGTCAATAGTAATCTGAGGCATGAATTTCTCCTTGATTCAGGAATAAAGTAAGAGAACGTCGCTCGAATCTAAATCTGCATTTATACATAAATTCAAATGCAAATTACAATTTTTTGAGATTGTAGGAAAAAGGAAAATAGTAAAACTTTGCTTATAAATGAAAAATGATTGTAAAAGTGGCAATGATTAACTTCCTTTTCTTCATGATTTAGTACGCTATATGGATAGGCAAGTGGCAAATATAATTTATGCTACACTTTACCTTGACTGTTCATGCTGAGCAAATTTTTAAGTGAATAATAACAACCAATCAACTGTGTGGTTTAATTTTCTTATCCCTCTATACTTTTATACTCTCGTAAACTATTTACATTCTTAAACTACTGAGTGGTTTGCAATTAACTTTGGCAGGCGGTATTTTTCTGAAAAATTGCGTAAATTGTATGTAAAATCATTTGTAAATACCCGAATCGAAACGCATATCTCTTCATGTTATTCCAAACAAAACAGTCTATACCACTATGAATACAATCAGTAATTTTATCGGCGGTGAATTTATTAAACCATTAAGTGGAAAATATTTAGATAATTATGAACCTGCAACCGGCAAAATTTATTCTCGTGTTCCCGACTCCGACTCGCACGATGTGGAACTCGCTGTGCAAGCCGCGCGTAACGCTTTTCCTATTTGGTCGGGAATGTCAGTGGAAGAGCGGTCGGCTATTATGCTTCGTATTGCAGATTTATTAACGCTTCACCTCGAACGATTTGCCACAGCCGAAACGATTGACCAAGGGAAACCGCTCTGGCTTTCACGAGCAATGGATATTCCTCGTGCCGCACAAAACTTCCATTTTTTTGGTACGGAAATTCTCCATTTTGCATCAGAAACTCATGCTACAAACCAGCATCTTAATTATACACTTCGCAATCCGATAGGCGTGGTGGGATGTATCTCGCCGTGGAATCTTCCGCTGTATTTATTTACATGGAAAATTGCTCCGGCACTTGCTACCGGAAATTGCGTGATTGCAAAACCATCCGAACTTACGCCAATGACTGCTTTTCTATTAGCCGAACTTTGCCAAAAAGCCGGAATGCCTGCCGGAGTTCTGAATATCGTTCACGGACTTGGCGCAAAAGTAGGTGCGGCAATTACCGAACATCCCGATATTCACGCTATCTCATTTACAGGTGGAACTACAACGGGAGAAAACATTGCCCGAACAGCCGCGCCAATGTTCAAAAAACTTTCGCTTGAGCTTGGCGGTAAAAATCCCAATATCGTTTTTGATGATTGTAATCTCACCGAAGCCACTCTTCAATCTGCCCGCGCAGCTTTTACCAATCAAGGTGAAATCTGTTTGTGCGGCTCACGTATTTTTGTTCAACAATCAATCTACGAAGCATTCAAAAAGGAATTTCTCTCTCATGTCGGCAAATTTACCGTTGGCGACCCGCTCGAACTAACTTCCAAACAAGGCGCGCTTGTTTCAAAGGCGCACTATGAAAAAGTGCTGTCGTATATCGAAATGGCTAAACAAGAAGGTGGAACGGTTCTGTGCGGTGGTAAAGCAGTTCATCCCGAAGGACGATGCGCCGCCGGTTGGTTTATTGAGCCCACAGTTATCGAGGGTTTAACGCATGATTGCAGAGTTAACCAAGAAGAAATATTCGGGCCTGTCGCTACGCTTATTCCTTTTGAAAATGAAGAAGAAGTGCTGGCTATGGCTAATTCCACAAACTATGGACTTGCCGCTGTAGTTTGGACAGAGAATTTATCGAAAGCGCATAGAGTTGCGGCAAAACTACAGAGTGGAATCGTCTGGATTAATTGCTGGATGGTTCGTGATTTGCGTACGCCTTTTGGCGGAGTAAAACATTCAGGTGTAGGGCGCGAAGGTGGATTTGAAGCTCTGAAATTCTTCACCGAACCCAAGAATATATGTTTGAAATTATAACGTCGCCAAACGCCACAAAGCTCCTCGTAAATAAAGAATAATCACCGGATACTGCGCTCGTAACTACCATAATCTTTCTTCCATGAAAATACTTCTTGGAAATGTTGGATATTCTGTATAATGTTGCACCCG
>JAFDZU010000027.1 GCA_018266765.1 Bacteroidota bacterium | reverse complement strand
CTCCTGCGTAAGGTGAGTTACTTAGCGACGAAATAGAAACGATTCAGTATGACAGTCGGAATATCCTTGATTATAATGATTAAGTATGGTTTGAATACAAGATGATTGTCCGCATATATCAATGGAACATGCATCAGGGCCACACATATCCGTAGGTATGGTGCATCCGCCATTTTCACCGGTTATTTTACAATCAGCACCGGAAATGATTTGTTCGCTGCATTTATTTGAGAATGATTCTTGTGAAGTTCCTGTTGCATAACATGTTACTCTGCATGCAATTATACAATAAACCGGTACTTCCGAGCAAACATTCCTCATTCCAGTTTGAGCATTGACACAACATGGGGGAGTACAATCTTTTCGATATCGTGGATCAATATTTGAGAACAGATTACAATACGCTGTTAAGTATAGAAAAACACCAAGTACAATTATGTTTAATTTCATAATGGTTACCTTCTTATTAGTTATAGAACATAAATTTATGTTCAAACTAAAAAAAAAATGATTTATGCAAGTATTTTTTTAATTTAAAAAATAATTTTTATAAGGACTTGCGAGAATAGAAAGAGGAGTGATATTATATAATCATCGACCAAAATACTGATACTCTGATTTGTTATTATATTGGAAGTTTCTAAATGTCAAAAAGATTGGTGTATCGCAATCACTATAGCATCTTGAAACAAGAGCTAAATTCATATAATAAAAACTTTGGAAATTATATACTAATAGTCGTAGTTTTGCTATACGTAAAAACAATCCACCGGAGTTAACAGTATGAAGTATCTTTTTCTTTTTGCCGCATTGTTGATGGCATCAGTCAGCATGGTAGCCCAACCTACCATTTCGTATATTATCCCCGACATCGGCACACTTAACATGAATACCTACGTCGAGGTCATCGCTCCCGACAGCGCAAAAGGTGCATTCGGCACAGATGGAATGTATCTCAATAATCCATCCGACAAAGTACGCCTCGAATGTGTAAATCCTTTAGATACCAACAAAATCGTCATTGGTCCAATCGTTGTAAGTTGGAACGGACGATTGATTTCCTCACAAATATTTGTTCGCACGTATCTTCCCGTTCCCCCGCCAACAGAAGAAAACTGGAAATTATTAGACAAGGACTATAGAATCCCGATTCGCGTTTTTGTGAGTGGACAATATTCTAATGTAGATACATTTTATATAGTAAAACCCTACACTTTTGGCGATAAAAGTTTAAGTCCCGAACGTATTTTAGGTGCAGGTACACTCGGAATTCGCTCTCGACGCGGTGCGATGCTCGTGGACGGAATGATACTCGGCGAAGGAACTTATACCGTTACGTCCACCGACTGCGACCCCTATACCAATGGTCATCAGGGATATTTACCACTCACTATTCTTACCAAAGGGAAAATCTCAGGCGGAAATAATACAATTATATCTGTGAGTGCAATTGGTAGAAATGGTGGTATCGGCGGTGGTGGTGGTGGTGGACAGTTTTGTGATGCCCAAACTCCACCCTTGTTCGGCGGACCAACGGGTGATGTTGGTGGTGATGGATTTACAGGAGGCGGGAAAGGTGGAGTCAATGGAACTTTTGCAGCTTCTTCAGGTTATAAAACAAACGGTATATCTACAGGAAACGCAGTTCGAGGAACCGCAGGAAGTTTGAACGGAGTGCCCGGCGGTTCAACGCTCGATTATGAGGCGGCAGGTGGCGGATGCGGGCATCCATTCGGAACATCGGGCATTGGTTGTCAATTTGGTAATGCTTGTAATCCTCCCGGCGGAAACGGTGGCGGAAGCTGTCGGCGCGATAATGAACCGGGCGGAGGTGGCGGGAATTTTACAGCAGGTGGGAACAGCGTTACATCGAGTCAAACAGGTGGTAAAATTATTGGTAATAGTTGTCTTGTACCATTTGCCGGAGGTTCGGGCGGAGCAGGAGGTAATCCCAAAGGTTTAAATGTTTGCTCTGGTGAAGGTGGCGGCGGTGGCGGTGCAGTATCTCTGTATGGGTATTCAATTTCAAATATACAATGTCAGGCAATAGGAGCAGACGGACTAACCGGTTCGGATGGCAATGGCGGTTCGGGGTCGGGCGGTGGTGTTTCGCTATTAAGCAAATCCGACTTGATAAACTGTTCGAGTGTAAATGTTTCGGGTGGAAGTAAAACACCGATTGGCGGTTCGGGTCGTTTCCGGCATGATGCAATGGATATGCAACCTCCTATTTCTGGTAATTTTGCCGGATCTATTTTTCGCGGGCCTACTACCGATACAACTACAGTCATTCAACGTCTTGCAACAATTCCGATAAGCTCCAACGGTAAACCGTTTTTAATATTTCTCAAACCCGAAAGAGGACAATGGCTGATAATTGACAGCGTTGTTGGTATTACAGGAAAATACAATAAAGTCATAGATTTAAGTAATGCTTCTGCTTTCCCCGAAACTCGATACTATCTTGTGGCAATGCAACGGATACCAAATCCAGACATAGCCGCTTTTACTACTGAACCAATCTTGGTAATGTCGCAAGCAGGAGCGAATATCCTCAGAATTGCCGACCAACCGATCATAAACAGCAGCCAAAACAGAGTGTTAAATACACTTGTTTGTCCAAATGATGTCTATTACGATACTGTCCGAGTTCTGAATGAAGGATTACAACCACTTATTATTAGCAAAGCAACATTTGTAAAAGGTAATCAAGGATTTACACTCACTTCACCCGCACCTACCGCATTTCCTGTGTCAATTCCCGATCGATCTTTTCTAAATTTTATCATACGATATACTTCTCCACCAGCAGGTGGTGTATTTTTCTCGGATACTCTCAAACTTGAAAACAATGACCCTGAAATTGGTAAATCACCTTGGAATATTGCCTATAAAGGCCTGCGCGATACTGTAGCCATTGCCTTTCTTGATGCCAGTGGCAGTACGCCCATTGACACTGTAAATTTTGGGAAAGTTTGCGTATCACCCGGACGGGAAAGTTTAGCAAGAGTGAAACTTTTGAATCGCTCTTCGCTACCAATTTCAGTCAATGAAATCAAACTTTCAGACCAATCAAATTTTTCGGCAACTCTTCTGGCAACCGGCTCAATCCCAGCAGGGAATTCTGCATTCATTGAGCTAATATTTAAAGCACGTTCTCGTGGAAAAATCGAATCAAAACTAACAGCAAGTATTGATAAATGCGGATTTACTAAAACTCTCATCTTACTTGCAGAAGGTATCGAAACACAACTTGACTTCATCGGCACAGGACAGTTTTCTGCCGTTAAAGTTGGCGATACAAAACAACTGACAATCATTTTAAGGAATAATGGCAGTGCGCCTGCTTCATTACAAGCATTTCCTACACTTCCTACTCCATTCAAAATAGTTTCGGTAGTTCCCCCACTTCCGGCAATAATTCCTGCAGGAAGTGATGTTACTATTACCTGCGAATATTCCCCTACTTCAATTGGTGATGATTCAGCTACTTTAACGGCAATTTCCTTACTTCAAGACGGAGGATGCCGCGATACTGCCCGAATATTACTCGCTGGGAAAGCTAATCAATCCGAAGTACAATTATCAGCGTCTTCGATAAACATGGGAATTGTTGCTCGGTGTGATGTAAAGCTTGATTCCATTCGACTTACCAACGTTGGTATAGCTAATCTTATTATCAGTGAACGTGCCTTTATTACCGGTACCAACTCAGCCGCTTTCTCGATTATTAATCAGGCCCAACCACCAACAACTCTTAAAACAAATGAAAATATGGTATTTACTGTCCAATTTGCACCTTCGCTGGGTGTAAGCGGTCTCAATACTGCCATTCTCTCCATAAAAACAGACAACCCTAAAAACCCTCTGATAGATATTCCAATTAGTGCAATTCAACAATCGTTGCAGGTGAATATTCCTACATATTTGAATTTGGGTGTGGTTGCAGTTCCGGCAAACGGTACTCAATCTATTACCATTATAAACAGTGGCTTACTTCCGGCAAACCTTACAAAAATAACAAGTTCTCGTTCGAGCGTTACTCCGCAAACATCGTCGTTTTCTGCTTCGGGTGGTTCGGGTTCTTTTACAATAACATTTCCAGCAACTTCAGGTGGAATTATCCGAGACACCCTAAAGTTTATTTTTGACCAGCCCTGCGCTGATACAATTTTAAGTATTATCGAAGTAACAGGAATAGAAGCGGCTCTTGGTTTCCGTAATGAAATCAATTTTGGTGATGTCGTTTCTTGCCAACAGCAATTTGATTCTGTTTCTTATACAAACACCGGTCAAGCCGACTTGCAAATAATTTCAATGGAAATTTCGGGTATAGATGCTAAAGTATTTAGTTTCTCAACTCCAATGAATTTCCCTATAACTCTAAAACCATTTGAAACTATTAAACGGGAAATTATTTTTAATCCTCTATTTACTACAGACGGTTTAAAGACAGCACAAGTAACTACAAATGCTGTAATTAACGGCGTAAACAGGGATTTTCTGACTCTGCTTAGAGGTGAACGCAAAAGCGCAATTCTTACTGCTCCCGATAAAATTACATTCGGAAATATTGAAACACTTTCGACGGCTATACAGCGACTAACCCTAAGGAATAATGGAACTCAAATAATTGAAATTTCAGGGTTTGTATTTAGTAATGGTGGTGGTGATTTTTCGGCAAGTTTAGAGCCACCATTAACATTTCCGATTACACTTGCTTCAGGTGAAAGTGCTACATTACTCGTTCAATTTGCTCCTAAAACTGAAACTTCATGGATAGATACAATTCGCTTTTCACTTACAAAGCCATGCACCGATGAACGTCTGGTAATTGTTACCGGTACAGGACTTCCAACCGTACATACTATTATAAGTTTACCAGTTGACACAGCTGTCAATCCATCAACTATCGGATATAAAATTCCGATAATAGCATCACTTTCTCCAACTAATCAGCCGTTAAAACAAGTAACATTCACAGCAGAATTCGAGTTTGACAGTAGAATTTTCCTTCCGTTATCAGTCAATCAAGGAACAATGACAACGAGAATTGACCCAATTACAAATAAAAGAATTGTAACAATTATGTCCGATATAGTAGATATAAGCACCGAGAAACCCATTATTGCTGAAATAAGTGGAAATGCTCTCTTAGGGAGTATAGAAAGTGATTCGCTTCATTGGCTTAATTTTAAATGGACCAAAGGTACTTCTGCACTTATTGACGGACTAAAAGATGGCTATCTCAAACTTACTATTTGTGAAAGAGGCGGTAAACGTCTTATTTCCGATACATTGCGAAGTTTTGGTATAGCCGCGCGTCCACAGCCGGCTACGGGAAATGTTTCTCTTTCGGTTGCAACGGTCGAGCTTGGAGTTCATAGAGTTGAAATTATTAATACAAACGGACAGCGAGTGTATCAAACGGTTTGGGAAGTTACCGATAGTAATCAAGCGGGAATTTGGAATGAAATTAACGTAGATGCACCTGCATTATCGAGTGGAATGTACATGGCGATACTCCATACTCCAACAAAAGTAAAAACTACACAAATAATGGTTGTACGATAATGATACTTAATTTAATTTTTCTGTGTGTTTTGTTTACGCACCATAATTTTGCACAACAATAATCTATTATGACTTTCAGACTTTTATCGTATTCAATCGTTTTAATTCTCTCGTTTGGGCAATTCCAACATGCTTCATCGCAATCAAACCGAGAGAATCCAAAGCAGCGAGAACCGCTTTATTATCTGGGTTTATACGGGGCATATAACAGTACAATTCACACAGCAGATTTTCGAGAGCTTCCGGGTTTTCCTAATTGTTGTCAACAATTTACATCAGCGAGTGGAAGTGGGTTTTCACTTGGAGGATTGCATGAATTTGATATTAATTCGTATTTGTCACTTCAGACACGATTGGGATATGCTACTTTAGGAGCAGATTTTAGTGTACCACAGTTAATTGGTAATACTCCTATTACTCGTAATGGACGAGACACGACAACTCCGATCACAGTCAATCATTTTCTTGGCTCTACGATTTCAACGTTAAGTATCGAACCTACTCTTGCACTTCGGGTTTTAGAACGATTTAAAAGTAGAATCGGGTTTAATTTTGGATACCTAATGACTGCTAATTTTACTCAAAATGAAACGATTGTTACGCCTGACAATGCCACATTTTTAGGAACAGGAAAATCTATTCGTAACGAAGGTAGCGGTGATATTCCGAACAAAAGCGCATTGCAATTCAGTGGTGTAATGGGTATTAGCTACGAATTACCAATAGGTGGAGGAGCTATGGTAGAACCCGATATTCGTTATCAGCTCCCATTTACCAATATCTCCGGTGTAACATGGAAAGTAGGTGCATTGCAACTTGGAGCGTCACTTAAATTCCCTATTTATCCTGCCCCAGAAATTCAAATTGTCCATGATACTATCTATAGGCGTGATACAAATGTAGTTCCTATAGTCGGTTTACAAAAAGCTACTCTTACGAAAATTCGTTCGCTTGCAGATGTCAGTGTACATCGAGAAGACAATATAGAACGATATACAACAACTATTTACGAAGAATACCGCAAAGAAATTCCTCGTAATTCTCGTTTTGAACTTTCGCTGACTGCTGTGGGAATTGAAAAAAATGGAGTTCGTCAGCCGCAACCGACCATTCGAATTGAAGAAATTGAAACCGAAGAAAGTTTCCCGCTTTTGCCCTACATATTTTTTATTGAGGGTGATGCAAACCTTATCGAAACAGATGTGAACCGTCTGAAAAGTGATAGAACAGATAAATTCTCTGAAGATAATCTCCCACGTAATACACTTGAAATTTATAAAGACTTACTCAACATCGTTGGGTCACGTTTGCAGAAAAATCCTCAAGCGATCATTACTCTTACCGGAACGAATAATACAATTGGTGGTGATAAAACCACGCCAAACCTTTCACGTTCGCGTGCCGAGGAAGTGAAGCATTATTTGCAATCTGTTTGGAATATTGCGCCCGAAAGAATGAATATTGCAGCACAGAACTTACCACAAAACGCGGCAAATAACTCAAATGAAGATGGGCAGTCTGAAAACAGAAGAGTAGAAATAAGTTCAAGCGAGATTGACATTCTAAAGCCGGTTGTTCTCAAGGAAATAGTACGAACAGCTAATCCTCCGTATGTTGAGATTACGCCGAAAATTCTCTCAGATTCAGGAGTGGCATCATGGAATATGAGCATTGAGCAAAACGGACAAATATTACGTTCATATCGAGGTATTGGGAATCCTTCAATTCAACGATGGGATATATTGGAAATACCACAGCCACTTGTCGAAACCCCTGTTGTCATTCAACTAGAAGCTACAGACGTACTTGGCGTGAAAAAATCTATTGATACAAACCTAGCAGTCAAGCAATTAACAATTAAGAAAAAACGAGTAGAACTTCAGAATGACAAACGGATTGAACGGTTTTCGCTTATTGTTTTTGATTATAACAGCGCAACAATTACTAAGCCCAACCAAAGAATATTGGAAGAAGTAAAGAGGAGAATTCTACCAAATTCTGAGGTGACAATTGCCGGATATGCTGATAGAACAGGCGAGCAAAGTTACAATCAAGAATTGACAACTCGACGTTGTACCGAAGTGCAAAGATATCTTGGTATTGCTGATAATCGAGTAAAATTATTACCTAAGGGTAAGTCAGAATTATTGTATGATAATACTACTTCTCAAGGTCGGAATTACTCGCGTACAGTTCAGGTAATAATTGAAACTCCGGTACAATAATAACTTTCACTTAATTTTATAACCCGTTGAAAGATAATACTCAAACAGAAGCTTACACTTCAAAAGAAAAACCCAGATTACCGATTGTATTTATTACAGGTGCCGGGCGTAGATTGGGACGAGCAATGGCATTGCATTTTGCTCGAAAAGGGTGGAATGTATGTGTACATTACCATACTTCGCACGAAGGTGCAAGCCAAACTGTTCGGCAAATTAATTCGATAGGAACTGCAACCCTCGGACAACGTGGATTAGTAATTAAAGCAGACGTACGCTCAAAGGGACAGATGGAATATGCTTTTGATCTGGCAATGCGTGAATTTGGCACTCCACCAGATGTATTAGTCAATAACGCAGGAGTTTTTCCGCCTCCTACTTCTCTACAGAATATTAGTCATGAAATGTGGGAGGAAACATTTTCGATTAACGTTGCCGGAGAATTTATCGTATCTCAGATTTTTTCGAGTTTTGCTTTTGAAAATTCGAGAATAATTAACGTCAGTTCGATTGGCGGGTTAGAAGTATGGAAACATCGTATTCCCTATAATGTATCAAAAGCTGCGGTTATCCATTTAACAAAAGCTCTTGCACGTGAACTTGCTCCACGAATTTCTGTTAATTGTGTTTGTCCGGGTGCAATTGCTGTGCCCGATGAACCGTCCGACAGTGACTCAGCTATGATTCCAACATCGCGTATCCCGATGCAACGACATGGAACACCCGATGATGTTTGTAGCGCAATTTATTTTTTTGCAACTTGCCCGTCATATATTACCGGACAAATATTGTCGGTGGATGGTGGCTATCACGATGCTCGATAATATGATTATCCCAATAGAATGAAGGAATTATGTCAGTCAATAATTATAGTGGTCACGAACCAAAATCATATACAGATGGAGATTTTCTACAGAGCCCTGAAGCTCGTTCATTACGGATTGCCGCAGAATATGTAGGACCTAAACAGCAATTTCATGATGCAGGGATCAACCAAACTATTATATTTTTTGGTTCTGCTCGAATATGTTCAAATGAAGAATTTGGAAGTCGCAAACATTTACTTATCAAAGAGTTTCAAGATTCGTTAGAATCTGAACGTCCGTTGATTCAAAAAAAAATCGATGTACTGCTTAAACAAAACGAGCTGACAAAATATTATGATGATGCGGTTGAACTTTCCCGTAAACTAACAGAATGGTCGAACTCGCTTCCTAAAGAAAAAAGGTTGGCGATTTGTTCCGGTGGCGGGCCGGGAATTATGGAGGCGGCTAATCGAGGAGCATATCTTGCCGGAGGAGATTCGATTGGTCTGAATATCTCTTTACCTCATGAACAATATCCTAACCCATATATTTCTGAAAACGTAAACCTTGAATTCCATTACTTTTTTATGAGGAAATTTTGGTTTGTCTATTTAGCGAAAGCTCTAGTAGTATTTCCTGGTGGTTTTGGCACCTGTGATGAATTATTTGATATTTTAACTTTGGTTCAAACAGGTAAAATTGGAAAACCACTTTCAATTTTAATTTATGGAGAGAACTTTTGGAGAAAAGTTCTTAATTTTGAGTACTTAATAGAGGCAGGAATGATTGCAGAAAGTGATGTTTCGTTATTCAAATACGCAAATACTCCTGATGAAGCTTTTGAGTTTTTAAAGAATGAATTAACGCAAATTCTCGAACTTTAACCGCTCATTTTATTTTTTAAATTTTCACTCTAATTTTAATTTAGATATAATGGCTGCAAATATTTCAGACATAGAAATTGGCTTTGAAAATATTGGAGAATTGGATGCATTGCTTCGACTCTTGGATGACCCTGATGACTCGGTAGCGCGAGCAGTTCAGAGTAAACTCGCAGAATATGGCGGGACTGTAGTACCTCATCTAAGATTATTATTAGAAAATGATGCGAGTGTTTACACACGCAGAAATTGCGAAACAATTATTCAAGAATTTCAAAAAAATGCCTTACATGAATTGAAATCAATGATAATGACAGCACAAGAAAATGATGAAGATATTAACCTCGAAAAAGCTGTTATTCTGCTGTCAAAATTTGGTTACCCTGAAACAAAGGGCTTGGCAATCTCCGCTCGATTAGATGAAATTGCACTTGATGCTCATCATAGTTTTATTCGGAATACAAGTACGAATGACCTTACATTATTGATGAGTTTAAACGACGCTTTTTTTGAACAAAGTGGATTTCGCGGAGCCGTACCGGATTACAAACCTGAACATTCCTACTTTCACAGTTTAATGCGTTCTCACATTGGAATTCCAATATCGCTTTCGGCAGTGTATATGCTTGTTGGAGAAAGAGTTGGAATTGAGTTTCATGGAATTGGAATGCCACTTCACTTTGTAGTTTTTCATCCCGTTTTACAGGTTTTTATAGATGTTTTTAATTTTGGGGTTTTTATCAGTCGAGAAGACTGCAAACATTTTATCTCTAAATCAAATTTTGATTTTAATGATTCGATGCTCGAAAAGATTTCTAATTACACGATGATTATTCGTATGATTCGTAATTTAATCTATGCACACAGTCGCAATCAAGAAATGTGGGAAGCAGAACAGCTACAAAAAACGCTTGATGACATACTTTCAAACAGATGAATTTAATTAAGAATATACTATAGTGCTATGAATCTTGAAATACAACAACTTGAAGACCTGAAACGTGACCAAATTCTAAGTGTAAGCGGTCTTCCCTATTTAGAGTTTCGTAAGTCTCTTACACCAAATTATCCCGTTGTTTGGCGAGATATTCTTCTGGGGCATTTTGCCTTGGTACTTACAGCGGCCGGGGCGATTGCAATGGATTTGTATTATCCGTCTTGGGAAGTACTTACGGTAATTCTATGCTCATTTTTATTCGGTTATATTCATCAATATATTCAATTATTCTTTCATGAGGCGGCACATTATAACCTTGCCAAAGACCGAAAGAAAAATGACCGTTTAGCAAATCTTTTTATTGGTTCTTTAGTAGGACAAGATATTAAATTCTACCGTCCTATTCATTTGATGCACCACCGGCATCTTGGCACTCCCGAGGACACAGAACATTCATATTTTGATGCACTTACAGTTCGATTTATTATAGAATCACTTACAGGAATTAGGGTTATTAAAGTCCTCACAAATCGCGAGAAGGTACTGCAATCACGCCCTACTCCCGAAATGGAAAAGAAAAAAAGTACGATTGGCTTGCAAGTGCTGCTTGGTGGACTACTTAATGCAGGAATTGTTATTAGTGCTGCACTACTCGGTTATTGGTCACTTGCTATCAGTTGGACAATCGGGTTTCTGATTATTTTCCCGTTTTTTGGATCAGTACGGCAATTACTTGAACATCGAAGTGAATCAGCTAAAAGCACAATTGATTATTCAAAAGTACCACATGGACAAACCAACAGAATGTTTGGCTCCGGCATTATTGCTTCAACGCTAGGTGCGGCGGGATTCAACAGGCACTTGCTTCATCACTGGGAAATGCAAATATCCTATACTCGTCTGAAAGATTTAGAAAAATTCCTTTTAGAAACTCCGGCTAAAACAATACTTCAACGTCACAGAACGGGATATTTTCGTACATTCGGTAGATTATTTACATTACGCTAAACAATTATATGGCAACTCCAATTTCATTTACGAAGCCCGTTTGTCTGTGTTGTGGCACTTCAGGAACATCTGCAGTTTGGGCGCAGGCAACTGATCTCGAATACCGCACAACTAATGAGTTATTCAATATATTAAAGTGTAGCACTTGCGGTTCAATGTTTATTCATCCTGTTCCTGAGGATAGACTTTCAGAAATATACCCTTCGAATTATTATTCATTTGCTCAATCACAGGATTCGCTTGTTCACCGCATCAAAACTTGGCTTGATAAACGATATTTCCGTCCGCTTTTGAAACAAGTTCCGGGTAATTCTCTAAGTGCATTGGATGTTGGTGGAGGTGCCGGTTGGGAATTGCAAGTATTGAAACAAGCAGACAACCGTATTGCCTTCACACAAGTAGTTGATTTAGATGTTGATGCCGAAAAACTTGCACTCGCAAACGGACATCAATATTTCTGTGGACGTATCGAAGATTTTACTACCGACAAGAAGTTTGATGTGATTTTAATGCTCAATCTTATTGAGCACGTAGCAAACCCGCTTGCCGTATTAGCACAAGCAAGAAACCTTCTCTCTCCATCAGGAATTATCCTCATCAAAACTCCTAATATTGACAGTTGGGATGCACGAATCTTCCGTAATAAAAATTGGGGCGGCTTTCATTGTCCGCGCCATTGGACACTATTTACCAAAGAAAGTCTTACGGGATTAGTCGAAAAAGCGGACTTGAAAGTAGTGCAGGCAAACTATACTCAAGGTGCGCCATTCTGGACAACGAGTGTACTATTTGCCCTCGAACGGCTTGGTTGGGTTTCGATTACTCGTGAACGCCCTGTGGTGTATCACCCATTTTTTGGAATTTTAAGTGCACTCTTTGCAGGATTTGATTTTATTCGCGGAAGATTTGCCAAGACCTCGCAAATGTTCTTTATTCTTGGGAATAAGAATTAGAAACTTGAGTACAGAGTTGAGTGATTTTTACATTTCTAATAATTGAATCCCATCTGTACTATATGCTTCGGTCTAAAATCACCTATAATCACAAAAGGATTGGGTGCAACATAATGATGTGCTTTCGTTGTTCCGAGAATGAAGTAATAATCTTTAGTTTTAGCAAAGTCATTAAAATACTTTTTCTTAACATCTTCACAAGCCAATTCCTCATTTCCTTCATGTCTTTTCAGTGAGTTCCAATACAACATACCCGTTTCCCAATCCTCTATCATTAAGGTACTTACTTTTCCCGCATCGTCCTGAAATCTAAAGGAGAATTTATATGGTACTTTGTCAACTACTTCAAATTCCTGAATATCATTCTCATCTTCGTTATCAAACAGATTACCTTGTGCTTGTAAAGATTTAAGAGCAACCAACTTATTTTTATCCCACTGAGAAATAACAGGTTTGTAAATAAAATCAATTATTTCAGTCGGCTTGAAGATTGCGAGAGAAGTACAAATAGTATTATCTTTTGCTTCAGCAATAAGTTCGGCTAAATTAGTATAAACCCTTGCTTTATCAAGAATAGCTTCTCTTCTATGAAGCCAAGTATCACCATCGGCTATAATTTGCCCTACATTTTCTATCTCTTGTAAATTAGCAGGACGGTATGATTCCGGTCTGAAATCAGGAGTATTCCTTATCAAATCAAGTTTTACCCAATCATACTTTTTGAAGCGATTATTGTAGTCTAGTTGTCGAAAAGGAATCGGATAAATTCTTACCCATTTACCATCTTCTGTAATTCCGGCTGTACAAACAGTTTCTCCGTATTTTTTTGAAATAGCAGGATACGCTTTTACCAAGATGAGAGTTTTCATAGTAACTATCTTATTCATAAAGGTATCAAAGATGATTGATAAAAATATTTGCATCTTTAAAAGTATCTTTTATCGTATTGGCTAAAGAATTCCGATGGCAACATTCAGCTTCTTTTTCAAAGCAAGTTAAGGCAATACGCTTTGCACTCCGAAATTCCTCATACACTGCATTAACTTCTTTTTTCTTAAAGGGTAATGTATTTTGTCTATAATCTTCAAACAATACTTCATAATCATTCATACTATTTAATTCCTGCCGCTTTTGCGACTCTATGCCAAGCTCAGGGAAATGCTCATAACGAATTCCCACACCTTCAACTATCATCTTAAGTTGACTCTTGGAAAATCCATATTTCATACTTATAGGGTTTTTCCTAACATCACAGAGTAATTTAACATCCTGCTGAATCAATAGATTAACATATTGTTCAACAGATTTACCTTCGTACCCTATCGTAAAAAGAGTGCAGTCATTATTAACGGGCTTATTTTGTTGAACCTTGCTAAATTGCTTACTATCAAGTATTCGTCCTGCTATTTCACTGTTTATTGCATAATAAGGATATTGTTCATAGACATAACGAATCAATTCATTTCCTCGTAAATGTTTAAATTGATTGTATATTTGCATCAAAACAATAGCATCAGCCGATGTAAGTTGCTTACTATAGTTATCATTATCAATAATTTCCCAATTAATTGTATTCTGTTTCACCTTGCCATATTTGGTTAGGGTGGACATATCCTGATTCGCCTGCCATGAGAATCCCCCAAATTTATACGGCACAAAATGATACGTCGGCTCAGATTGTTTTTGGCTGAATAAAAACAACAGCTTCTGAAAATCTATTTTTGCTACAACTCCGCCAAACTGCTGAAGGAGTGCTAATTCAATTTTTCTACGATAGTACATTGTTTGTTGGTTAATTGTAAATTATCGAGGTATTTTCCGTTCGGAATTTTCTTAGAATTACTTGTAAATACTATCCTGTAAAACATTTACGGCTTCTTCAATGAGTTTCTATAACAAGTATTTGAAATTAGGAGCAAGAAACAATTGAAAAGAAAATTTAAAAACAGACATTTAACATACAAACGTTTCATTGGCAAGTATTTATGGTCAGTTCTAAGAACTGACCGGACGGGACTATATTAAATATAAAAACGATTGTGGCGGGGATAGGTGATAGTCTTCTCGGATGCATTTAGGAGTACTGTATAGTTTAGTGTTCTTTATTTTAATTGCAAAACCACGAAGTTTGTCAGCGAAATATTGAAAAAAAAACTCTTCTGAAATTCCTGAATAATTTTTTGTCTCATCCCAGAGCATTTCTAATTCGTGATTAATGATATATTCAATTTCAAATTCACCAATAATCTTTTGAATCGGTGATGAAGAATAGACTACTACCTTTTTCACGTTTGGGTTCTTAAAAATGACCCTACGGAATTCATATTTTTTTGTACCTTCAAAAATCTTATTGGCAAATTCTGGCTTGATGGATAATATAACTGTCATATTCCTGATATATTTATAAGTTTTACAAAAGATTCTCTTTCAAGTTTAGTTATGGTTTTTACAGAATCCATGTCAGGAAGTATACCTTCATCTAACATCTGCTTTAGGTTTATTCTTTTTAAAAATGAGAATGCGTAAAGAAAATTAATTACAAATGGCCGGTTTCTCGGGTATCTCTTCCAGTATTCTAGCAGCTCTTTTTCAGACAGAACAGTTCGTTTACGGCAAACCTGAATAAGTTCATTAAAATCTCTTGGGTTTACAACATTTTCTATGATACCTATAGTTGTCGCAACTCCCTTGTAAATTCCACCACTGCGATAAAACACAATGATGTCTCCTACTTTTAAATTTCGTGTATAAGAATGGGAAACATAAATTTTACTGATTGCATTCCGATATGGTTCATTTTCTATAAAGTCGTCTGCTGACTCAGTTCTTAAAATGGAGTCGGGAAAAAGTTCTGTGTGGTACTCAGGTCTTATTGGAATAATATAGACATCACTTTTTTTTGAAAGCCATGGAAAAGTAAGTTTAGGGTTATTCTCATCGAAATGTTTAGAGAATTCACGAACCAAGACTTTTTCAACTCCTGACACTGATGTTTTTTCACCATGATATACAAAGCCGAAATTTTCAAGCAAGTGAATGAGATTCAACAGTTCTGGTCGATTGTCGAAGATTGTAACATAGATTTCATCGACCTTGTATAGTCTTGCGTTATCAAAAATAATTTTTAAGAAGCGCTCACCTATTCTGAGTCCGTTGCTTACAACTTTGAAAGTACCTATCTTCAATCTTTTTTTCTTGCTAAATATAGGAGTTATATCAGAGTAACTTTCATTCTCATCTTCTACTTTTAGAAACAAGAACGCCTTAAGTGTATTACCCTCATAGCAAACATAAGCTTTGTCATTATTACCTGATTTGCCATTATACCATTTGTCAAATCCTACATAGTCACTTCTAAAACTATCAAAGAATTCATCACCTAAATTAATGTGACCTAAATAGTCTCTCTTAACCGCTAGAATAGAATAATTAACGAAGTCAGGATTTTCGGAACTTACTTTTTCAAGAAAATTATCAATACGATATACCCTATCCGTTAGACCAAGCATTGCTGCTTTAGTATGTATCTTTTTATCCTCAGATATCAGAAAATCGACTCTCTCGCAAAAAACTTCATTAAGTAGTTTGGTATCATTAAAATCATTGGGGACAGTATCAATTATCAAACTTACTTCTTGCACTTTATTATGTAGCGGTGCAATGGTTTGTAGAACTTGATAATTAGTTAATTTGATTTGCATTGTCCTTACTGTGTTTACATCTTGATGTCTATTGAGTTCGGAAGCAGTTAGCTGATGAACGCATTTTGTATAATGGAGTTTGTCCAACCAATTAAACAAGACGCCAATGTCCTGATTAATAACACGGCTAGCCTCGCGGTGAATGATTATGTTAGTGTCAAGTAAAACTCTCATAAATTTAAAAAAGATAGATTATTTGTAAAAATTTCAATTTAAGTTTGAGGATACATAATGAAAGGAAAGGTAAGTTGTATGTTTGACACATATTCTTTCAAAATTACATTTATATTGAAAGCATGCAAAAAGTATCTAAAATTATCCAATAACTATAAGACGAAGAGGAAACTTCAACATATAATATCAATAAAATTCCTTCTATGAGTTCCCCCTACCGTCCAACCACACACATCGCCAGCAAAATTCTCATCTTCCTTCAATTCGCCGAACGGCTTCTTCCATCGTAGCTGGCTTCGGTTGTTTGTTTCTCCACTCGGTATAATCGTCTTGCACGAGCCCCATATCGCGGAGAAATTCGACAAAACCAACAGCACCAAGCTCTCGTTGTAATACTTTCAAAACCTTTATGTCGAAGTTCACAGCCATAGTCAATGTTTTTTTCATAGCCGAGAAACAGTCAATCAATTACCACAACCGCATCCCCAATATTTAATCCATCTCACCCAAATGCTTCCAACGAAAAGCGTGAGAATTGAAGCGATTTACTGAGTGCTTTCGCGGCTTTTTTGTAGCGTGCGGCATCTTGAGGTTGAGATTTTTTCATCAAAAGTGCGATATTGGTTATTGTCAGCAGTCGGTATTCATTTGTGAGTTTTGTGGAGAGTTCGGCGGCTTTATGCAGGTAATCCCACCCTTGAGCCACATCACCGGAAGACATTGATATTACTGCAAGCGTATTCATCACCAAACAACTATTTTCAAAACTTGGAGTAGATTCCAAGATTTCAAGACAAACGTGGCAATGTTCTCGTGCAGTAGGAATATCACCCATTTCAATTCGAGCTTTTGCCGCAAGAACCAATAACTGAGCAACATCTTCACCGGATTTCCCTAAACTCTCAACGGTACTTTCAGCAAGGTGAGCGGCTTGTTCAAAATTGCCATCATGATAGAGTTCGATAATTTCTGCTTGAATTGCTTTTACATCAATGCTTAGCTCGGAGATACTTGACTGTTCCTCACTGTTTTCTTCGGGTAAGAGTTTTTTTTCAATGGACTCAAATGTAGAATTAAATTGGGCAATTTGTTCACTGCTTTCTGTGGGCAGTGTCAGTGCATTAAAACGCTCATGTGCTTCGATGGTAACAGCAGAACTCCCAATTTCTCCTGCGGCTTGTGCAGCCACAACAAGCATTGCTCGAGCGGCTTCTTCATTCCCTGATTCGGCATTATGAGCAGCTAAATATGGAGCAATTAATCGCCGAGTTTGCTCATCAGACTCTTCATATTGTTTGCCGAGTTCCGTAGCTATTTGATTGTGAAGAGCAGTTTTTTCTTCAAATTCAAGCAAACTATGAAAATGCTCTTGATAAAACGATTGCCCGAACTGATACACCGTTGTCTTTATTCCATACCGATTATGTGCGCCAATGCTATGTATAATTCCTGTTCGTTGCTGAAGAGTTCGAAGTTTTTTAATGACACTAACTATATCGGTGTTCATCAACTTAGATAATATAAAGGCAGTACATTCATTACCTTCGGCACTACACAAACTGAGCAAATTACGTTCTTCATCGGTGAGAAGCTCTACCAATTTTCCGAAAGCCGCATGAACGGATGCAGGAACTAATTCGCCACGCTTGAACTCCGAAGTGAGATTACCGTCCGAATCAAACGGGCTTACTCGCTCGAAATAATGGAGAAACTCCACCACAATTTGGGGAATGCCACTTGATTTATCCCAAAGCCACTGCTCAAATTCACGATGACGCTTATATTTGGGGAGCAACGCTTCGCATACTGCACTAATTTCTGAAACTGAAAATGGAGTAATATCTACTCTCAGTATTTCTTTTTCGTTCGGAAGCCACTGTTTTGCGAGCGACATCAATGGCATCATTCGTTCATTCACCAAACTTGGGCGATAGCTCACGACAATCATAATTGGTAATTCAGCAATTTGCTCGGCGAACTGCCCCAATAATTCTACCGAGTCGGCATCACTCCACTGCATATCGTCTAACAGAACCACGAGTGGACTTTTCAAAAGGTAATCCTTAAGAAGTTCTAATACTTCACTCACTGCGCTTTTGATAGTAGTACCGCTTGCCTTTTCTTTTTTGAAGTCACGAACATCTTTGCCGATTTCCTTTACTGCGTAAATTGCATCACCAATAAATGGAAGAATGGTAAGTACCGACATACCAATATTAAACATCAATTTCTTTTCGGCGGATTTGGAATCTTGTGCTGCTAATTCTTCTAATACTTTTACAAACGGATGAAGTGGTTGCAAATTCCCTACTTGAAAATTACCCACAGGTGACTGGCATTCCACCATGACAGTCACCATTCCTGTTTGGAGCATACTTTCTTCTTTAAAGGCAGTTAGGAGTGCAGTTTTGCCGTAACCGGATTCTGAGGGAATAAAGACGAGTGTTCCCTTTTTCTTTTCTAACCGAGCACGGGCATTGCGCAACGTTTCCATTTGTTTGGCACGTGCAATCAGAGGCGTGGATGTTTGGGTTAGATTCATGTTCGAATAATTCAAGTAAAATTAAGAAGCTCGTAAAGCATTCACTATCTGAAGTCGAGCTGCTTGAAACGCAGGAAGAAAACCACCGACAAATCCCATAAACAATGAGAAGATGAGTGTCGTAATTATAATAGACGGCGAGAGCGCAAATGAAAATGCTATCTCGGAAAACGAAGCGAAATTCAAGGTTGATATTCTAACAAATTGTAATGATGATGCAATTAATAGCCCTATACAACCACCGATGAATGAAAGCATTAAGGATTCTATTAGAAATGCAATAAGTATGCTACTTCGACGAAATCCCAACGCTCGCAATGTACCAACTTCCACAGTCCGATTTGCCACGGCACCATACATAGTAATCATTGCACCAATAATAGCACCTGCACTGAAAATTACCGTAATAAATATTCCTAAAATACGAATAAATGTCGCCATCATTTCGGATTGTTCCTCAAAATATTTTTTCTCTATTTTGGGTTCAAACTGCTGAAGACGCGGCTCTTTAGCAAAGGCAGATTGAATTCCGTCGAATGCATCGGGGCTTGAGAGTTTGAATGTAATAGTAGAATACGTAGTCCGATTAAATACAGCAAGAAGCTGATTTGCATCCCCCCACATTTCAGATTCAAATCCACTTCCGTCAGCTTCAAAAACTCCTACAATTGACCATTCATCTCCGGCAAATTTTACTTTCGAGCCAACGGTAGCACCTTCAAAATTTTGTGCAATTGACGAACCAACAATCAATTCACGCGAACCAAAATTAAACAAACGCCCTTCTTTTAATTTTACTTGAGGACGCAAAACAAATGCGGCAGGAGCAACGGCACGAACTGTAACATTACTCATACCACCGGTAATTTTATTGAGATTTATAATCACAACCGGCTCACCGGAAGCAATAGGTTTGCCGTCAGTTCCTTTGGCAATTCCCGGCAAAGCATAAATTATATTGGCTGTTTCGCGGTCAATAATACTAGATATTTCACCTTGAGATGATTTTCTCGTTACAATAACATTATCATCCGCACCCGTTGAAGCGAGAGTTTTATTTACACCATACGCCATCATCAGAACAGCCGCGAATACAAAAACTACAAGAGCAACTCCTCCTAAAGTAATAGAAGTAGTAAGTCGTCTTGCCCAAAAGTTTCGAAGAATATATTTGAATGGAATTTTCATAATTTTATTAGAAATAATAAGGTTAAAAACTTAAGTCATAATAGTATTCTAACCGATATGTCGAAGCCCATCAACAATGGAAGTTTTTAAAGCTCGTTGTATCGGAAAAATTGATGCCGCAAACCCAACGGCTAAAGCCGAAGATGCCGCAATTATCACTGTACTTGGAGCAATATTAAACACAGGGAAAAATCCTTTGGGCATAAACGCTTCAAATGCCGCAACAAATGGAAATAAAATTCCAAGCCCGAGTAATCCACCCATAAACGAGATAATAAGTGATTCTCCGGCAATAAATGCAATCAGATGACCACCTTGAAAACCAAGTGTCTTCAAAACTGCATACTCACGAGTTCGTTCACGAGCAGACATTATCATTGTATTGCCAAGCACAAGCATTATTATCCCGATGATTACAAATGCCATTACATTCATTGCTGTAATAATTGCTCCCGATGAAGCTACAAACCCTTGCTGAAAGGCACGTTCAGTTTCAGTTTTAGTTTCGGCTCGTGAATTTTTAAATATAGTATCAATTCGCTCGGAAATCTCTGCTGATTTTGCGGCATCTTTAATATTCACCACATACCACCCGACTAAACCTGAACGCTCTGGTGAATCTTGTTTCATACGTTCATCCACATATTTCCAATCAAACAGCATTTGAGTAGCATCTACCGTTTTATCTCGCGGTTTGTAAATTCCACGAATAGTGAATTGCCACCTACCGGGAAAAATATCGCCGTCAATATTCATTACATCACCAATTTTTAGCTTGAATTGTTTGGCAAGTGCTTCTCCGATAATACAAGAATTCCGTTCTTTCTTGAAAATTTCTTTATTTTCTTTCTCAACTAAATATTCAGGGTATGAATCAAATACTGTTTCGGGGTCACATGCCATTCTTGCAAAAAAATTTTTCTTCTCTATATACACACCACCAAACCAAATAAAGGGAGTTACGACATCAACTCCCGGAATTTTTGCTATTTGTTCGCGGTCAGCATACGGCAGTGGGAAAACAAATGAAACAGCTTGACGAGTGATAAGCCGGTTAGCCGATGAAGCATCAACACCTGCATTCCACGCCGTTACAACTGTTCTCAAAAGTCCAAACGCCATTACTGCGATTGATATTCCGATAATAGTCAGGAATACACGCAATTTATGACGAAACGCATTTTTAAAGATAATTTTAAAGATTTTCATAAATATTTATTCCTTTGAGTATTAACTGAGTAAGTCGCCTTTTTCTAAATGACGAGTAATTGTAGCGCGTTCAGCGGCACTTGGATCGTGAGTAACCATGACAATAGTTTTTTGAAATTCCTTATTCAGTCGTGTGAGCAATGTCATAATCTCATCTGCAGATTTTTTATCGAGGTCACCCGTCGGCTCGTCTGCAACGATTATCGAAGGATCGGAAGCAATAGCACGAGCAATCGCCACACGCTGTTCTTGACCGCCGGATAATTGCTTTGGATAATGATGCATTCTATCAGACAGTCCCACAACTTGAAGTGCGAGTTCTACTTGGCGTTTACGTTCGTCTTTTGTAAGTGAAGTAAGAGTGAGTGGAAGTTCTACATTTTCAAATGCGGTTAAGACCGGAATAAGATTGTAGAATTGAAAGATAAAACCAACTTGTGATGATCGCCATTTTGCAAGTGCAGTTTCGCTTAATGTGCTAATATCAGTTCCTCCAACCAATATTCTCCCTTTTGTAGGGCGGTCAATTCCGGCAATAAGATTCAAAAGCGTTGTTTTGCCTGAACCTGATGGCCCCATTAACGCAATAAATTGACCTTCTTGGATTTCTAAAGAAACATCATTGAGCACGGGCACCGACATTTTGTCTCGTTGATACACTTTTGAGACATTTTCTATTGTAATTGCATTTGCCATAGTAATAATTATTTGAGTTGTACATAATAATTGTTTTGGCAAAATTATGAAGATTTACTGACAACTGTATGTCAGTTACTATTATTTTACGAATACAAAGAAATATTTCGTTATATTTTCGACAATAACTTACTGATAAAAATGGAGATACACATTAAATAAAGAAAATTGTCAATTCTGAATGACCGCTTTTGAAAACGATAGGTGCAACCTTTAAAAAAAAATACAGAAAAATAATTTTATCATTTCATTACTGACATAGAGTTGTCAGTTTGAGTCTGTAAATTTGCTTTTGAAATGCTGAAATGATTTATAATATCCACTGTATTTTAAGCTTTTAGCAAAGCAATTCTTGTAACAAAGCAAGTGAAATGCCATTGGAAAAAGCATTTTGGGGAGCATATTTTGGAATGTGTAAAGACAAATTCGGCATTCAATGGATGGTTAATTATGATTACAATCAGCAATAAGATTTATACATTCAATAACTTATATTCAAATCACAATGGAAACTTTACAGCAAATAACGGTTGCCCCTATTCAAAAGATCACACCGTTTCTGACCTTTAACAATCAAGCTGAAGAAGCAATGAATCTATACTTGTCTATTTTTAAAGATTCAAAAATTATTCAGACTGAACGCATTAAGGATGAAAAATTCGGTGAAATTGGAGCACTATTTATTGCAACTATCGAACTTTTCGGACAGCGATATATGCTTTTAAACGGTGGTCCTCATTTTACTTTTACTGATGGAATATCTCTTATGGTTCAATGTGATTCTCAAGAAGAAATTGATGACTATTGGGAGAAACTTACCGCTGATGGTGGAAAAGAAATACAATGTGGTTGGCTCGTCGATAAATTTGGAGTGAGCTGGCAAATAACTCCTTCTATCTTCGGCAAACTGATGAGTAGTGGCGATGCTTCAAAATCACAACGAGTAATGAATGCAGTAATGCAAATGGTTAAGATTGATATTCATACATTACTTCAGGCATACGAAGGATAAATTAACTCTATTAAAATCAATAAAATGGCATCTCAAACCACAGTAAGTTTATTCTCAAAATTACTATCCATCATAAGACAATCACTTAGTAGCGAAGAAAGGGATTACACCCAAGGCAGTATTCGAAGTGCAGTATTTTTGCTTGCAATTCCGATGATATTGGAGCTCAGTTTAGAAGGTGTATTTGCTTTAGTTGATATTTATTTTGTGGGCAAACTTGGACAAAATGCGATAGCAACCGTTGGCTTAACCGAATCGGTTATCACCATAGTTTATTCTGTTGCGATAGGGCTAAGTGTGGCGGCAACTGCAATAGTTGCTCGAAGAATCGGCGAGAAGAATTCAGAAGCTGCTTCTCATGCCGGAGTGCAATCGCTTATAGTTGCGTTATTTGCTACTGCTTTTACAACCCTTTTGGGTGTTATTTTCGCAGGTGATATACTGTCGCTCATGGGTGCAAGCGAAGATGTAATACGTGAGGGAAGTTCGTTTACTCGAATAATGTTTGGCGGAAGTGCCGGAATCATGTTACTTTTTTTAATTAATGGTATTTATCGCGGTGCGGGAAACGCGGTGATGGCAATGAAAAGTTTGTGGATAGCAAGTATTATTAATATAATATTGTGCCCGATATTCATTCACTTTTGGGGATTAAAAGGTGCTGCAATTGCAACGGTTATCGGTAGAAGTTCTGGAGTAATTTATCAATGTTATCATCTATTTCGAGGAAGTGGTATTCTCCGATTTAGGAAGCATCATTTTATTATTGACAGCGAGGTCATAAAGTCAATTATCAATATCGGCTGGCCGGCAACATTTCAGTTTATTATCGCAAGTGGAAGTTGGATTATTCTTGCGAGATTAGTAGCTGAAACAGGAGGTACCGAAGCATCTGCCGGATACCAAATTGCAGTTCGTAATTTTGTGTTCTTTATTCTTCCTGCGTGGGGACTAAGCAATGCCGCCGCAACGTTAGTCGGGCAAAACCTCGGAGCTAAACAAATTCTCAGAGCCGAACAAAGTGCAATACTTGCCTCAAAGTACAACAGTATTTTTATGGGAAGTGTGATGCTTTTGTTCTTATTCGGTGCAGAGCCAATTATCAGATTCTTTACTGATAATGAGTCTGTTGCAGAATACGGTATTCTATCTTTGCGAATTATTGGCTCAGGTTACGTCTTTTACGGAATAGGAATGGTAATGACTCAGGCATTGAATGGTGCGGGCGATACACGAACACCAACTATTATTAACTTTATATGTTTTTGGATGATTCAAATTCCTCTTGCATATTTTCTGGCAAAGGGGTTATATTTTCAATCCACAGGTGCATTTATCGCAATTCCTGTTGCTGAATCTTTCATAGCTATAATTGCTTGGTATTATTTCAAAAAAGGCGCGTGGAAAACTGTAAAAGTATAAACAATTGTAATTAATTAAAGAACATAAGGAAAAATACACATGAGAAAACTTAAACTCCAAATGCAGCTGTCGATAGATGGTTTTGTTGCAGGGGCAAATGGTGAAATGGATTGGATGGTATGGAATTGGGACGATGCGCTCAAAAACTATGTTAAAGAATTGACTTTGGGCATTGACTGTATTGTAATGGGCAGAAAACTTGCCGAAGGGTTTATTCCTCATTGGGAAAACATTGCCAAAAATCCCGAGGACGACCAGTTTGAATTTGCAACAATTATGCACGATACTCACAAAGTAGTATTCACGACAACACTACAAAATTTTGACTGGAAAAACACCGAAATTTCGGGTGGAGATTTAGTAGAAGAAATCAACAAATTAAAACAGACTTCGGGAAAAGATATAATAGTGTACGGTGGCAGTACGTTTGTATCTAACCTCATAAAAAACAATTTGATAGATGAATATCATTTATTTATTAATCCGACTGTTTTGGGAAGTGGAATGCCAATTTTTCGTGATGTTCAAGATAAATTAAAACTTGAACTTGTCAAATCTACTGATTTTGGCTGTGGGATAGTTGTGATGTGCTATAGAGCCATTTAATCTAAGTAAAAAGCCGTCAAATTCTTAACAAGAACTGACGGCTTTCTATTCTTTACCTGAGATTTTTTATTTCTTCTTCAAAAAGCAGGTTTTGAGGACAATACTCATTCCATCTACTTT
>JAFDZU010000026.1 GCA_018266765.1 Bacteroidota bacterium | reverse complement strand
ACTCATTATATCCATACTTTCAGAAACACTCGGCTGGAGATATTCGCCCGGTGGCGGTACAACCGATGACAAGTCATTTAAACTTTGTTGTACTTTTATTCCACGAGCAAATACATCTGATACAACGCCGCTTATCTCGTTGCGGCTGATTTCGCAATTGATGTTATTAAAGCCCAAATTCAATAATGAATTCTGACCACCTACTTCAATTCCGTTTACTTCCCCGCCTTTACCTGTCGCTACTACTCCTAAATCAAATATCTTGTTGCCGGTTACTTTTGCACCGTCTTCATATCCTAAGAATATTCCGGCGCGACGAACTTTCGAGATAACATTATCACGAATTTCTGTTCCTGTGTTATAATAACGGGTTAAACGGCTGTTTTTCTTTAATGTTCCGATTCCGATACTTGCTATTCCATACGCAAATCCGCGTATTTCGTTACCGATAAATCTGTTAGATTTATTACCATTATATGTAATATTATTCTCGACAATTGAAGTGTCGTTTCCTTCTTTATTATTACCAAATTCGTTAGCAGGTGGAGTGTTTCTTTGAAAGATACCGGCTGTATAGGTATTGAAATTTCCACCGAAACCAGATGAATCAGGACCAAATTTGAATGCATTAGATTCAATTGTCACACCGGGTAAGGTACTCCAAAAGTTAAACTCAGGAGTGCTTGGGTCAAGCTCAATTATACAGTTTTTAATTGTATTATTATATGCACGACGACCAACATTAAATACCACACGGCGGTTTGCATATGTTTTAAGCAGGAATTTTAATGATTTTTGTGCTCCACCGTCAAATGTCATGTATCCCGGAGAATTTGCATTCTCTTTTGAGGAATATTCTAATTGCACTGCGTAAGTATTACTAGGCACCGATGCTTGCCCAAGATTCACACCAATACCATTACCACTATTAAGTTGAATAACTGTTCCTGATTTTGACAAACCTGTTGTAGTTGGATCGGCTATCCAAGTTACAGTATTTGTTGAATTCATTCCAATAATATTTGATGAAAGATCTAATGCTGGCTGACCCGGTAAATTAGTGTTACCAACAGTATAAAATGCATCTGTTAGTAAGAAACGAACAGGTCCTCGTACTCCACGTTGATATAATGCATCTACTGCTGACTGAATTGTCGGGAAACTTTGAATTCCAGGTTTAGTATTAGTACCGATTGTATAATCACCTGATAATCTGTCAGCTACAGTTATTGTTATACACTTTTCGTCATTTGCTTGAACTTCATCTCCAAGTTGAGCGGTTTTGATACAAATTTGATATTGACCGGCTGCCGGAGGTGTAAACGATGGAAATGTTACAACTGAAGTATTAAATAATCCGTTTGGAACTTCTAACTGAACTATTTGATTTACCACAATTGGCGTATTTGGTAACTGAGTAATATTAAGTATCACAGGAATAGCATCTGCGGCAAGACCATTATTAGCAATTAATGCACTTGGTGTTGCAGGACGACCTGAATAAATTCCACTCTGGGGACTTAAAATATTAACTGTCTCATAATCAACAAGATTACGCACCATAAAAGTAAATGCTGGTGAAGATGCTAATGGAAAGCAATCATTGAATGATTGTTGATCAGGTGCAGGGTCAATAAGTTCCGAGCAGATACTAACTCGATATGAGTCAGCTACAACTGTATTAAAATTCAACATATCGAATTCATCTATTTGACCGGTAGCTAATCCAGTAGGAGGCAAACCGTTACCAACCGACCTAATTACTTCATCTCGTCTTATTAAAGTATTAGTACTTGCACTCCTAATTTCAGAAATAGCTTTATAAGATAAAACGTTTTGAAGACCTACATTTCTGAATTGTGGTGTAACTGGAATATTATATGCCTTAAAATATACTTGCTGTTTTTTTGACAATGGTCGAGTTAATCCAACTGCAGACATATCTCGGTCGAGGGCTATGATAAAATCATTTACAGTTGTCTGTTGGAAAGTAGTAGTACCTTTTGATGTAGTTGCAACGACTGTTAGACGGTATGTACCACCCAAGTTTGGTGGCACTGCTGTATTCATAAATCCAGTAGTATTAGGCGTAGTTGGTGCACTAGGATTCGCTAAAACACCATCAGCATTGGGAATAAAATAACTTCCTCCCCCGGTTGGTGCTGTTAAAGTAGTTTGTCCTGTTGAAGTTAAACCACGATACACAACATTTGAACTTGGTAAAGGCCCGGTTATAGTATAAGTAAAAGATGTTGTAAAGCCGGGAATACTTGCAAATGTTACTCCTGGTCGTGAATTTGCAGGTGCTGTTGTATTTGAACCGTTATAAATTGTATTATAAAATAGTAAACTGCTATCCGGTAACCCAGCGATTTTCCCGCTTCTTGGGAAAGTATTCTGTATTCCTGCTGGACGAAGATCGAATCTCATCTGAGGACGATAAGGATATGTTCCATAATTCGCTGTCTGACCACATTGGTTGTTAACATCTTGATATATATAAGCCATAGGAGCGGTCATTCCACCAGGATTAGCACTACACCATACAGAAGCAAATTCACCGATGTAATTATTATTGTAACTACATTGATCTATGAGTACGTTACTTACACCATCCCAAAATATTGTAGTTGAGAAATCGTGTTGGTTCCATCCTGTATTGCCTGCATAATATGTTGTAGGTCCGTATACTGTTGTAAACCCAGTTATGTCAAAAGGATTAGTAACCGCAGTTGCAGTTGTTAGTTTTGCCTTAATAGTAAATTCTGTTAGAGCACTATTTTGTGTTTGAGGAGTAGCAACATTAAATGCAATTCCTGTCAAGTCTCCCGGTACAGCTCCAGCTGCCAAGAGTTCTGATGCAAGAACTAAGTATTGTTGGTGTTGTGACCAATACCAACGACTGTAAGGGCCAACAAACCAACCAACATTGGTTGTTTGTGTACCCACGGTGACTTGTATTTGTGCTTTAGTTTCAGCACTACCTGCTGTCAGCATCAATGCTATAAGCATCGCTTTCAGCAACACGGACATTTTTTTCATAAAATTTCTCCTAAAAAATAATATAACAAATAATAAGATTTCAAAAATTTAAGGAATTAGACAATATAATGCCCAATATTCCTATACTTATACTAACTTCAAACTAAATTGTTCCAAAATAAAAAAGATTTTGAATTAGAATTCAAAGATTCAATTTTGTTGTCTTAAAAACAAAAAAAATATGTCCGATGAAAGTTAATAAATAACTTTTTGGGCATAAATCTCCTACAAATTTACAACATTTTCAGATTATATTTCCTATATTCTTATGAATCTTCGCTAATAAATTTCAATTTCAATTCTATAGTGTTATTAACTCGATAAATAGTTTCACTTTGTTGAAAACAACTTGATAAGTTGTAAAAGTAAACTACTAATTGATATATAAAGGATTTTATGAAATTTTATTTGTAAATTTGTTTCATCACTTTTACAATTTTTATGATTAAGGATACTATTATTTGACTACAACTGTTATTATACCTGCCGCCGGTTTGGGAACTCGATTTAATGCTCTTATTCCTAAGCAATTCACACTGCTTAATGGAATACCAATTATTATACATACCCTAAAACTCTTTAATAATAATCCAAATATTAATTCAATTGTACTAGCAGTAGCTCAAGATCAATTAGAACTTATTCAAAAATTAATTGAAACTTATTCAATTACTAAAATTAGGGATATAGTCATTGGTGGAAGTGAGCGCCAACATTCAGTCATGTCTGCACTCGAATCTCCTATGGTAACAAAAGCTGATGTTATTCTTATCCATGATGCTGTAAGACCCTTTGCCTCTGATTTTCTTGTTAACTCAATTATTAATTCTGCAAGTGAGCTTGGGGCAGTAATACCAATAATGCAACCGAAAGAAACTATAAAACAAATTCGTACTAAGAATATAATCCTTCACACTCTTAATCGCGCCAAACTTTGTATGGCTCAAACTCCTCAAGGATTTAGACGTACTATTATTTATGATGCTTATCAATATATAAATTCACATAATATACTTACTACAGATGATGCAAGTGTAGTCGAATCAAGTGGTGGTACTGTGCATTACATACAAGGAGAAGAAAATAACATTAAAATCACTACTCCCTTAGACTTCAAACTCGCACAAATAATATCTAAAACTAACATAAATACAAAACAAATATAAAATTTACTCTTTAATGAATCTAACTCCCCACAAAATTTTAATAATTGGTTCGAGTAGTAAAACTTCTCAAGCTCTGGTTCGATTGATATCAGCTGAAACTTCTTGGGAAATCATCCTCGTTTCATCATTAATTACAGCAAATATACATTATAAAAATATTACATGCTATCCAATAGACTATTCTCAACCAAAAGACTTAAAAGCAGTTTTTTTAAAAGAATTGCCTACTATAGTTATTAATACTGCCGCGATGACAAATGTGGATTTATGTGAAACAGACCACAAATCAGCGTGGGAAGCAAATGTTACTCTCGTAGAGTACATAGCTCGAATGTGTAAGGTGACAGATGCGCATCTCATTCACTTTTCAACCGATTATATTTTCGATGGGATAAAAGGTTTATACGCTGAAACGGACACACCAAATCCAATTTCATACTACGGGAAGACAAAGCTTGCTTCCGAGAATGTATGCAAAGCGGCTTCAATCTCACATACTATCATTCGTACAAATGTAGTTTATGGATTTTCTGCTTTTGATTCTAATGATTTTGTGGAATGGACATTGGATAAACTGACTGATGAAAAGCCATTTAACGTAGTAACTGACCAAATTTCAAATCCTACCCTGACTGATGATATAGCACTCGCCATTATTAAAATTATAAAGAAAAACAGAGAAGGAACATACAATATTGCCGGCGCAGATTGGATATCTCGTTTTGATTTCGCAAAAACTATAGCCAAAGTTTTTCATTTGGACGAATCGCTCATCGAACCTATTCTAACTGAATCACTTGGACAAAAAGCAAAACGCCCGCTCAAAGGTGGACTCCTCACCCTAAAAGCACAAACTGACCTTCAAATGAACTTTGCCACAGTCGAAGCGGGACTTTCTACTTTGCGGCATCACAAACTAACTTATTTAATTGAAAAAGACTTAGTAAATTAAGAGTAATAAATACAAACAATAAATCTTATTTATCTAACCAAACATCCAATTCTTTTCCATCAATATACGGCATAAAAACTCTTAATTTTCTGCCTAAAGTCGGCGCAATATCGGCAGGTGAGACTTTTAGAGTAGATTCGCCTGCTTTAATATCTCCTCCAAAAAACATAAGAGGCACATAACGGTCATAATTATACATTGTACCATGAGTTGCAGTATGATTTCCGAAAATCCAATATGGTTTTGGATATACAATCATCTCACCTGTGCGGTCGAAATACATATCATTTTTAACCAATTCCCAAACTTCTTCATCCCAATCTTGGGGCATCTCCCCCATGAGTTTATCGCGTGAAGCAACATATTTAATTCCATCAATTCGCT
The DNA here is from genome assembly GCA_018266765.1 of Bacteroidota bacterium. GTDB lineage: Bacteria > Bacteroidota > Ignavibacteria > Kapaibacteriales > UBA961 > JADJXV01. The sequence continues at coordinate 15,542 of JAFDZU010000026.1, read as the reverse complement.
TTGTAAATGCTATCAAAGTATCTAATACAATCTCTTTTTTCAATTCATATTTTGTTAATATTGATTCATCTATAAAAACAGAAGGTAATTCTATTCTATCCAATAAATAATCTTTGGATCCAATGGGTAAAAACTGCTTTGCAAGATACTCATTCATTGCAGAAAAGATTTTACTTTTACTTAATCTGCCTGCATCTATTTTTACTCGTCCTTGCTCGTTCAATAATTCAGGAATTGGACCAACGCCATGGTCTGAAGTAACTACTAATACATACTTTTTTCTACCGAAGGATTTATCGAGATAATCTATAAATTCTCCGAGCATTTTATCTGCATGAACATATAATTCTTGGAGTTCGCGGCTATCAGGACCAAAAACATGACCGCAGTAATCTGTTGTTGAAACAGCTATATGACACAAATCGGGATTAGCATCTTTTCCTAATTTTTCATTGGTAATCATTACTTTTGCGGCATCAAGTAAATACTCCATTGATGATGGACTTTCTAAAAATGCCTCAGTAAAATTCTTATCTTTAGCTGAGGGAATACCGTGTGGAAATACCTTATTACCACCGGGGAAATCACCTTCCCAATGAATATTATCAATTTCTCCGATTGAATCAGGAATCTCACTATTCCATACTTTATTTTCGTAAAATGTTGCGGAATGTTTTTTATTCCATGAAGTTAGCCAATGAGGAAATTTATACGGTGCAGCTGTGGTTAGAATATTCAAGTTCTCATCATACCAAAGTACAGTTTTAGCTAGATGCCCTGCCATTAAAATTCCGGCTCGGTCTTTCAATCCAATACTCATCACCTGACTGTTAGGATAATAATTTTGAAGAAAATCACCTAATGTTCCCTTCATTAATAAATCAGCCGAACGTCCATCTTCAGCTTTTGTTCCGTTTTTATCAGTTGTGTTTTGGACACAATAACATTCTTTCCCTAACTTTCTATCGAAAAAATCATTGGAAACAATACCTGTTCTTGCAGGATAGCTCCCTGTCATTATTACAGAATGCCCCGGACAAGTCATGTTTGTTGCATGATTGTAATAGCAATTAGAAAAACTCTGCCCTTCTTTTCGAAGGCGATTGAATCCCTTCTTACCCCATAATTTCTCCCATTTTTTAGGATAATCACCTCTCATTTGGTCAAAAGAAATTACAACAATAAGACGAGGAACAGCGCAATATCCAATTTGAAACGAATAAACAATTACTGTTAATATTATTATTAAGAATTTCATTGAAAGTTTAATTTAAATGGATGGACTATTATAATTTACCCATTGACACAATATCCTAAATAATCTGATTTTTTTCTGAATAAGTTTAAGACAATATAAAGAAATACTCTCCGAAGATTAACGTAATCTTTTAATAAACTGATTAATTGAATTTTAATTTTATAAAATTTCCCCAAAATTGACAAAAGAATCAAAAATAGTAGTAAAATATTTTTAAAATTCAAATCATTGTAAATTATTCCTTAAGGAAATCGTCGAAACACCTAAGAAATAAAAGATTCAACAACCTATTATATTATAGACAAATAAACATGAATATTGGTTTTTTAACATCAGGTGATACCAAAAATAAAAGAGCATGGTCTGGTACATCATACTATATTGCAAAGCAACTCGAAAAACATTTTGGAAATGTTATTCATTTAGGACCAATGAAAGGCAATCCAATGTTAATAGGAAAAGTTGGAAATAAAATTCTAGAAAAATTAACCACTAAGCGTTATAATTTTGTTCATAATTTTTCACTTGCTCGAAAATATGCCAAATTTTTTCAACCCAAAATTGACAATGGAAATTTTGATATTATCGTTGGTGCCGCTTCTTCTACCGAACTCAGCTTACTAAAAACAGATATTCCTATTATTTCAATCAATGACTTAACTTCTCATTTAGCACAAGAATATTACCCTGAATACTCAAAATTAACTTCAAATTCAAAACGTGTCCATCATAAAATTGAACAGTTGTCGCTAGCAAAATCCAAATTAATACTCTATTCGTCGGAATGGGCTGCAAATTCTGCTCGAGAGCACTATAAACTTCCAAAGTCAATAATTGAATCTATTCCTTTTGGAGCTAATATTGATGATGAAGATATTCCTGATTTTAGTATAATTCAACAAAAAAAGCAAAGTAAAGTGTGCAATTTGCTATTTGTAGGTGTAGATTGGGAGCGAAAAGGAGGACGAATTGCATACGAAACAATGCTACGACTGCTAAGTCATTCAGTAGAATCTACATTAACAGTTTGCGGATGTATTCCTCCTCCTGAATTTAATCATCCGAACCTTCGTGTTATTCCATTTTTAAACAAAAATATCCCAGCTGAAAAAAAAATATTAGCTGATTTATTTCTTTCATCAAGTTTTTTCTTATTACCGACACGGCAAGAAGCATACGGAATAGTTTTCTGTGAAGCAGGAGCATACGGATTGCCGTCAATTACAACCAATACCGGTGGAGTAACAGAGATAATCCGTGACTCAGTAAATGGATATGCACTTGATATTTTAGCGGATGCAAAGGATTATGCATCTATAATCGAAAAGATATGGAAAAATAATGAAGAATATCAAAACTTAACATTGAGCACAAGAGAACTTTTTGAACAGAAGTATCATTGGGATGTTTGGGGATTACGGGCAAGTAAATTAATAGAAGCGTGTTTGTAATATTACTGATAATTTCCCACTTCAATTTCCAATCAAACACTTAATTGATAGCGTTTGGCAAGAGTAGGAATAATCACTTTGGTTTGCGGGAGATGTTCCATAACAGTAAGTGCAAGCGAAGAGCAAGCATCTTCATCTCCATGAATCAAATACAGTTGCTTTGGAGAAGCATTTAAAATAAAATCCAACAAGTCAGAACGTCCGGCATGTGCCGAGAAACGAAATTTCCCGATTTGACATTTTCTGAAAAGACTTTGACCTCCAAATTGAAAGTTTTTCTTGAGTTCAGAATGTAACATCGCATACCCGGGAGTTTGGTCATCTTGATATCCTATAAATGCAATCCCGAAATTTGCCCTTTGCATCCATTTCATTGCAAGTTTGTATGATGTAGTTCCTGCATTCATCATACCGCTCGAAGCAACTACTATTGAAGGAGATTTAAAGTAAGAATCGGTCATTAATTCATCATGATTAATTGGGATTTGAGGAATATCTTCTACTTCAAAACCTTTACTAACCCTTCCACCGTCATAACAATATCTATCATAAATATTTGATAACTTTTTTGAAATTCCGCCGGAATAAATTGGAAGAGTTGGGATTTCAGCTTTTCGCATTAATTGGTATAATACTGTTAGCATTTCTTGAGTTTTACCGAGAGCAAATGAGGGGATAAGTACGCTACCATTATTATTTGTTATGTTATTAATAAAAGATGCGAGCCGTTTGGATTCTTGTTTATAATCAGGAGTTTCGTCCTCAGTTCGACCGTTTGTGCATTCGCATATCAAACAATCTAAATGATGTTTTGGAAAAACTGCTTTTGATATCAGGGCTTGATTCCGAAACTGAACATCTCCTGTATGAAAAATATTTTTATCATTGATTGTCAGCAGAATTCCGGCTGATCCAAGTATATGTCCTGCATTCAGAAATGATACAGAGATTGGTTGATTTCCTTGTCGGCCAAGAAGTTCAAGCGGAGTTGAATATTTTACACCTTCCACCATCGAAGATATTTCTTGGATATTATTTGGTTTATAATATTCTAATTCAGAAGAAAATATATGGTCTGGCGGATTAACTCTAAGAAGTTTTCCGGTGTTTTGAAGCATTACTTCAAGAATTTCGCGAGTTGCATGAGTTGAAATAATTTTAAGATGAGGAAAATGTTTTAAAATATAGGGTAATCCACCAATATGGTCGTTGTGTGCATGAGTAAGTAAAATATAGTCGGTATCCTCGTTTTGAATGGGGAAAATTGTCGGGAATGTTTTTTCATTGCGAAGTCGTGGGTGAAGTCCGGTATCAATGATAATTCCTGTTCCATCAAGATTGAGAAAGCATGAGTTTGCTCCTATTTCTTCAACACCACCCAGAAAAGTAACAAAATTAGACATAACTATAAAAAAAGAACTCCGCAGAAAATCATTTAAGATACAATGAGAGAAATCTGCGGAGTGAGGATTTAATGTAAATTTTAAAGAACTAACATTGCATCACCATAAGCATAGAATCTATAATCGTTTTTAATAGCACGTTTGTATCCTTTAAACAATAATTCTGTACCCGTGAAAGCTGCAGTCAAAAGAATAGAAGGAGTTGCAGGAGGATGAAAATTTGTAATCAGACGATTTGCAATCTTAAATTCAAAAGGAGGATAAATAAATTTGTCAGTCCAACCTTTGTTTGGTTTTACAATTCCTGTTGTTAGAACACTTGCTTCCAAAGCACGAGCTACACTTGAACCTACGGCATATACATTCTTTTTTGACTTGAGAGATTTATTAATTAAATCGGCATTATCACGAGTAATTTCAAAATATTCGGAATACATTCTGTGTTTGGTTAGATCTTCTACTTCGATTGATTCAAAAATTCCTTGACCAATGTTAAGAGTTATAGCGGCAATTCTAACACCTTTTTTGTCTAATTCTTTCAAAATTGCTTCAGTAAAATGCAGTCCACCGGATGGTGGAGCAATCGAAGCAGTTTTATTAGGGTTTGCAAATACACATTGATACGTCTCTTTATCATGTTCTGTAGGATCACGTTTGATATATCCCGGCAGTGGCATTTGTCCAATACGGTCAATGACTTTGAATAAATCACCTTCATAGCTGAAACGAACTGTCCTTCCGCGAGAAGTTGTATTATCAATTACTTCACAATAGAATCTATTATTGTCAAAATAAATTTTGTTTCCAATCCGCACTTTTCGGGCAGGTTCGACTAAAACATCCCAAATACGCTCTTGTTTTTTGAGTTCGCGCAATAACATAACTTCAATTTTTGCATTGGTTTTTTCTTTTTTACCATATACTTTTGCAGGAAAAACTTTGGTATCATTTACAACCAGGCAATCACCTTTTTGAAAATACGAAAGGATATCAGAAAATTGTTTATCTTCGATGTTACCTGTTTCTCTATTTAAAACCATCATTCTTGCTGAATCGCGTGGGTCAGCAGGAAACTTTGCAATTGTGGATTTCGGAGCGGCATAACGGAATTCAGATAATTTCATAGCTCATTCTTAATAATAATTGATAAAATAATGAATTGTATTTTTGTTCATGTTTGGCGAAGGAAGGAGTTTTCAGGAGATTACTCACGAAGGTAAGGACGATTATTGTCGTACATTTGTTTGGTTTCTACCCTTCGTAAATGAGATTTAATTTGGAAAAGGATACAAATATACTATATTTGAGGTGGTGAAATCAACTGTTTTCTTTCCAATTACTCATATTTTTCATCAAATAGCAAATATTTCTAATATCATTTTAAAGGGGTAAAGCCATTATTACCGATAATTTTCAACTCGTCTCAAATTACACTCCATCCGGCGACCAACCGAAAGCTATTAAAGAGCTTATTGATGGAATTGTTCGTGGTGATACACGACAAACTCTTTTAGGAGTTACCGGCTCCGGTAAAACATTTACAATGAGTAATGTAATAAAAGCAGTCAATAAACCTACCTTGGTTATTTCTCCCAATAAAACCTTAGCAGCTCAACTTTATAGCGAATTTCGTGGTTTTTTCCCTAATAACAGCGTTGAGTTTTTTATAAGTTATTATGATTATTATCAGCCGGAAGCATATATGCCAACGACTGACACCTTTATTGAAAAAGACTTTGCTATTAACGATGAAATAGACCGTTTACGCCTGAGAGCAACAAGTTCGCTTGTGGAAAAAAGGCGTGATGTTATTGTCGTCGCTTCAGTTAGCTGTATTTATGGTATTGGCGCACAAGAATCTTTTGCTTCAATGCTTTTTTCCCTAAAAGTAGGAATGGAAATATCTCGTCAGCAATTAATTCAAAAGTTTATGGATTTGTATTTCACTCGTAATGATTTCGAATGGGATCGCGGTACGTTCCGTGTGCGTGGAGATACTATTGATATCCTACCCGGATATGAAGAAAATCAAGGGCTTCGGATTGAATTATTTGGAAATACAATCGAGAAATTATCATGGATTTACCGTTCCGACGGCAAGACTATAAACGTAGTTGAATCAGCAACTTTATATCCTGCACGACAATTTGTGAGTTCACCAAACGAAATGGCAAGAGCAATGTCTGCTATTCGCGATGAATTATATGAACGCCTTAAAGAGTTACGTTCACAAGATAAATTTTTAGAAGCACAGCGACTCGAACAACGTACTTTATTCGACCTTGAAATGATGAAAGAAGTTGGTTATTGCTCAGGTATCGAAAATTATTCAATGCACATAGCCGGAAGAGTTCCGGGAGATCGACCTGCATGTTTGTTTGATTATTTTCCTGATGATTTCTTGTTGATGGTTGATGAAAGTCACGTTTCTATCCCACAAATTCGAGCAATGTTTAATGGTGACAGAGCACGTAAAATGACTCTTGTCGAACATGGTTTCAGGTTGCCATCTGCTCTTGAAAATAGACCTATGAAATTTGAGGAATTTGAATCGGTTGCTTCACAAATTGTTTTTGTAAGTGCAACTCCCGGAAATTACGAACTTGAACAATCTCAAGGTGTTGTCGTAGAGCAAGTAATTAGACCTACAGGACTCGTTGATCCCGAAATGGAAGTCCGCCCTGTAAAAAATCAAATTGATGATTTAGTTCATGAAATTAGACTCCGAACTGCAAAAAGCGAACGAGTGTTAGTAACAACACTTACTAAACGAATGGCAGAAGATTTAGCGGAATATCTCCAAAAGTTAAACATCAAAGTTGCCTATATACACTCTGAAATCGTTACGATGGAACGTGTTGAAATCTTGCGAGATTTACGAACAGGAGAATATGATGTGCTTGTTGGTGTAAATCTACTCCGTGAAGGTTTAGACATGCCCGAAGTCTCAATGGTAGCCATTTTAGATGCAGACAAAGAAGGATTTTTGCGGAGCGAACGTTCATTGATGCAAGTAGCCGGAAGGACTGCACGGAACGTCAACGGTAGAGTTATTCTGTATGCTGATAAAATTACGCGCTCGATGCAAGCAGTAATGGATGAAACAAATCGTCGGCGTGAGATACAAATGGCTTATAATAAAGAACATAACATTGACCCACGAACCGTATTCAAATCACTTGAAGAAATCTTGGCTTCTACTTCTATTGCCGATGTTTCGGAAGAAAGAACTAAAAAAGCAGAATATAATCAAACTGCAAAAATTCGTAAAGCTGCTGAACCAATGCTCAAGTTTATGACCGGTGAGCAACGCAAAGAGTTGATTGAACAATTACACACAGAGATGAAAAAATCAGCAAAAGAACTTGATTTCGAAAGAGCCGCTGAACTACGCGATGAAATCCAACGATTGCAATCTTTGGACTAAAAAATTCGTAATACAAGTATAATTTTCGGTATTTTTGTCGTAATAAAGTTCTTGAACCATCGTCATCTCAATCCAATCAATTGTGACTTTTCTCTTTAACATCAGGATAAATCATGGCAATTTACATAACTTCCGATTGTATTAACTGTGGTGCATGCGAACCCGAATGCCCTAATACAGCAATTTACGAATCAGGAGTCGTTTGGTCACTCGGCGATGAAACATACACAGATTCCACTTCACCCGGTAAATTTAAACGTGATTTCTGGTCGCCTGATTATTACTACATTGTTCCCGATAAATGTACAGAATGTAAAACATTTCACGATGAACCTCAATGTGCCGCCGTATGTCCTGTTGATTGTTGTTTGCCGGATCCAGAAAATGTGGAATCAGAATCTGAACTCGAAGCTAAGGTTGAGTATCTAAATAAAATAGACCCAAATCGCAGAAGAAATTAACCGTAAAATTATACGTGAAGATTATACCTAAGCCGATGCAAATTTTAACGTATCGGCTTTTTTTATCCAAATTAATATTTTATAGTAAGTTCAAATACAATGGAACCAATCCAAGCAACTATTAGAATTGAACGCGGTCGCATTCAGTCTGTCGAGCCGATGTTAGGTGGTGTGAGAATTATTTCCGAAGCAGGAATTGACTTTTATCCTGATTGTTGGGCTCTGCCCGGATTTGTAGATTCACATGCTCATATATTCGGTTTGGGTTCACGCCTTCAAGGTCTTTCACTTTATGATGCAAAAAGTGCAGATGAATGTATTGGCAAAGCGATAATGCATCCCACTACAAGAGGAGGATGGGTAGTTGGTATGGGTTGGAACCAACAGTTATGGAAAATAAAAGAATATCCAACAGTTCAACTTCTTGATTTAGTTTTTCCTGATGTTCCTGTTTATCTATCAAGAGCTGACGGACATGCCGCATGGGTAAATTCGACTGCATTAAAAATTGCAAAAATATCTGCTTCTACCCGGAATCCGACTGGAGGACTAATTCAGAAAGACTCCAATGGTAATCCTACCGGGATTTTAATAGATAATGCGATGGACTTAGTGCGCAAGCATATTCCTTTGTACACCGAGCAAGAACATATTGAAATGCTTACATCTGCCGCGGAACACTGTATTAGTCATGGAATCACTGAAGTTCATGATATGGATGTTGCACATCACTTACTCCCAATATTCAGCCGATTAGCCGAACGTGCCGAACTACCTATTCGAGTTCAATCCTATGTAAAAGCTCAAGGTAATGAATGGATGAAAGAAGGATTGCTTCCTGCTGTCGGCGAATTTTTTAGAGTATGTGGACTCAAATATTTTGCTGATGGTGCTCTTGGTTCGCGGGGTGCAGCACTACTCGAACCATATTCAGACGCACCGGAAACAAAAGGACTTTTTCTTCTTACAGAAAAAGAGTTATACAGAAAAGCAAAAGTCGGCATTGAATATCAATGGGATATTTCAACTCATGCAATCGGAGATGCGGCAAATAGAATGGTGCTTAATGTTTATGAGCGTTTGCGAAAAGAAGGAATTGCAGACCCAAATACTATTCTTCGAATTGAACATGCTCAAATTGTCCATCCTGATGATTTATATAAATTCGCTGAATATCAAGTTACTGCAGCAGTTCAACCTATTCATTGCATTAGCGATGCACCAATGGCACGTGTTAGATTAGGTAAACGCTGTGAATACAGCTATCCTTGGCGAACTCTCAGAAACAGTGGAATAGCAATTTCAGCAGGGACAGATTTCCCGATTGAATCTGCAGATCCATTACTTGGAATTGATGCTTATGTAAGACGAGTACCATTCGGAGAGAAAAAAAGTTGGTTTGAAAAAGAATGCATAACGCGTCAAGAAGCTTTATTTTCTTATACCTTATGGGCTCATGAAGCATCAGGTATGAGTTATCGTCGCGGTATAATTCAACCAAAATATGATGCTGATATTGTAATTCACAATAAAAATTTAGTAACGTGCCCTATTAATGAGATAACTTCTGCCTTAGTTGTTGCTACTTATACTGCAGGTACATTACGATACAAAAACGTAACTGAGTAAATAAAAACAACTATCTTAATAAAATTGCCTTTTAATCAAAAGGTTACATCCAAGTTTAGTTATTTATCTTCTACTAACAAGTATATTTGTAAGTAGTTTTATCTGTAAATAAAGATTTCCATACTTTAAATAATCTATGGCTAATTTTGTCCTAATATTCGATTGATACTGCTAATTTAGAGAAAATTCATATTTTGCAATTGAATTATGTTTATGACTTATCATCATAAAGGATTTACTCTTAAAAAATTGTTTGAATATTTCGTTTTTCATAAAACGTAAAACTTCGTCAGAAAAATTTTACTAGAAAATTAACAAATTATGTTTCATTTATAATTTAGGAACTATATGCAAATCTTGCGTCAACTTACCTGCATTATTATTTTAATAATAGCAGGAGCTTCGGGGCTTTTCGCCCAATCAAACCCTGCAACTGCCTGGGACCTATCTACTGGAAATTACTCCCTAATTGCATATCCTGCAACTTCAGCCGCTGGTACTTATCCTCCGAATATGGTGTTTCATGTATCCAATACAGCCGACCCGGGATTAACAACAGCTACAACTGGTGATTGGACAGCAGTGTATAATCTTACAAGCGGTAGCCGTATTAACGGCTTAGACGACCAAGGTATTGCCATGGGAAATACAAGTTCAGGTACCAATGGATTTACAGGTGCAGCAGTTTTATCTCTTAATTCTACGGGAAGAGCAAATATACAAGTAAGTTTTACTTGTCAATTACTGGCTCAAGGTGATGGAAATCCTACTCCTCGAACCTCTGCATTTCGACTCCAATATCGAACAAGTATTGCCGCTGCGTGGGGTGATGTTCCAGGACCTATTGAGTTTTCTAGCGAAGGATTAGCTGTTAATACTTCTCAAACCCTTAGTGTTACTCTTCCGGTTGATGCAAATAATCAATCACTTGTTCAGGTTCGGTGGAAATTCTATCAAATTGCACAAAATAGTGGCGGACAACGCCCTCGGATGAGATTAGATGATATATCCGTGACAAGTGCTTCAAGTTTAGGAACTCCTTCTAAGTTTACAGTAACCGGTATTACACCTACTTCTCCTTCAGCAACAAGTTCATTTTCAGCAATCATTTCTTCAGTTGACGGTTCAAATTCCCCTGCGAATGTTAGTACTGCAACAAATTTTTCAATTACACTTGGCGCAGGTACAGGAACTCTCAGCGGAACACTCACAGGTACAATTCCAGCAAATAATAGTTCTGCTATTATAACCGGAATTCGATATAATAAAAATGAAAGTGGTGTTCTAATAACCGCAACTCGAACTTCCGGCGATGTACTTACAGCAGGAACAAGTGCACCATTTACAGTAGGAATTGGAGCAACACAAGCTGTATTTAATTCATTACAAACAGCCGGAAATGCCAATAAAAATTTCCGTCCGTTTACTGTAGAAGCACGCAGGCCCGATGCGAGTGTTGATGCAAGTTTTCAAGGTACTGTCACTCTTGCGAAAGTATCAGGAGCAGGAAACCTTGGCGGAACTCTTACCAAATCATTCGTAAATGGTGTAGCAACGTTTTCAGATATTAATTTTTCAGCATCGGGAAGTTATGTTATTTCAGCTACTTCAACAGATTTAGCATTAATTCAAAGTTCGGCTATTCAAGTGTATGGTCAACTTGCAATGACGGAACTTTTGGTACCTAAATTTATGAAGTCTTCTTCTAATACTACTCGACTTCCAACATTTGCTCTTGTTAAATTTGATAATCTTATTCCAAATACTTCATATCGTTATTTTACCGGTGCTGTAACGGGGCCTACTCAACCAAATACAATTGGTGGTGGTGTAGATATTCATTACAATGCTAATACTCAAACTTTTGTTTCAAACAGTAATAGAAATCTAACTTCGACTTCAACCGATTATTCCACATTTACAACAGCGGCAGGTCAAACTTCTATGACAATTTGGGTAAATATGTTACCGTCAGCAAATACAACATTTAGTGAAGGAGCTTCGGTTACTTGGCGGATAATTATGACTGACCAGCCGGGATTCCCTGCTGATACATTTAATACTATATCTACTACAAAAACTTTGGAGTTTGGAGAGTTTGTTGCAAATGGAACGGGAATTTTTGATAGCCAAAGTGGACTTGCCGCTAAAACTTATATTTGTTTATATGATAATACCGGAGGGACCGGGAATCCAATTTCTACAGCATTGGTACAAGATGAAGGCGCAACTGTTGCCGCTGGAACAACTGTTCCCTACTACGCAAATCTCGAAAACACAAATGGTGCTTGGTCAACTATTATCCCAAATAATCTTACAACAGGTGTTCGTAGAATTGAACAACGATCTTTAACTACCGGTGCAATTATCAAATTCTGGTCAGATGATGATGGAATTTGGGCGGGAGTTAATACTGTTAGCCAAACTCTCGGTGCAACAGCAATTGATTTTAAAACTCCACAAATTACACTTCTATCCCCTCTCGGTGGTGAACAATATTGTACAAATATTGCTAATCCAATTCGTTGGTCTTCTCGTGGAGTTCAGTCAATGATGATAGAATATGCTCGTGGTGCATCCGCCTTTTCTTTGGTTGCCGCAAATGCTAATGGGTTTGCTCAATTATATAATTGGCTCATGACTGATATTACGGATTCAACTACTCAGCTTGTAATCCGTTTGACCGATGCCGAGCATCCAACAGAAACTGTTACTTCAGCTAAAGTTTCGGCTTATACTCCTCCAATTATCGAAATACAACCGTTATCACAGAACACTTGTATTAACGATACTGTCTATTTAACCGTGAAAGCATATGGCAATATTTTCAAATATCAATGGCAAAAAGAAGGATTTGATATTCCGGGTGAGAATAGCAGAACTATTGCTTTACGTAAAGTTACTGTCACAAATTCAGGGACTTATACTTGTAATGTAATTGGATACGGCCCTTGTGGCGTTACTACTTCTTCGGTTGCAACTGTGTTTATCACTCCTCCAATTCAAATTGTGAAACAACCTGAAAACAAAACGATTGCTCTTGGTGCAACCGGTAAAATAACGGTTGATGTCATTGGAACAAACAATCATAAATTCCAATGGTATCGTGGTTCCGTTCCTGTTCAAAATTCAACTCGAATAAGTGGAGCACAAGAAGCAACGCTTGTTATTCGTAATTTCCAAGTTTCGGATGCAGGTTCTAATTATTATTGTACAATCACAGGGACTGCAATTTGTGGCTCGGCAACTACTCGGACTCTTACGCTCAATCAAGGAATATTAACTGCTAATCAGGATACAGTCATCGCTTGTGTCGGTAATTCACAACAAGTTCGTTCTCTTGAATTTGTTCAGCCAATCGGCACACAACTTTTTTATAAATGGATGAGAAACGGATTACCGCTATCAGACGGAGTTAAATATTCTGGTACAAATACAGCAACTCTAACGATTAAAAACATAGAAAAACAAGATCAAGGATTTTATGCAATAAATGTAACAGCTCCTTCTATATCAGGTGATGTAACGATGAATCATCTTGTAAGAGTTGCTCCTGCATTGAGAATTAAAAACTATACATCCGACATCGAAATATGCGCAAGCAAAGTATACGAACTCTCTGTAGAAGTAGAAGACACTACAGGAGTTCAATATCAATGGTTGGATAACGGAAAAGTGGCAATCAATGATAAAGGATCAATTGTCGAACGATTTATTGCTCCAAGCGATACAAATAACTATGTAATTACTCACAAAGCTATTGTTTCAACTGTTTGTGGTAAAGATACGGTGACGATGCACGCTCGATTAATTACAAAGCCACAAATTCTTGCAAAACCTAAAGCTATTGATACAGTTAAAACGGGTGGCATCATTTATCTGGGAATATCTGCTACAGGATTGCATCCTTTAAATTATCGTTGGAAAAAAGACGGTAAAATTATAGATGGAGAATTTTCTCCGTTATATAATCGTAATAATATTACTAAAGCAGATAGCGGTACGTATCAATGCTTGGTTATGAATGGTTGTGATACAACTGTTATAACAGTTCGTGTGGTTGTGATTGCTTCCACAGATGTAAACGAATTTACTTCGAGCGGTTATGAGTTAGAACAAACAATTCCTAACCCTGCTTCAACTGTTGTTAGTGTTCGTTATACCTTACCTGAGGATAATACAGCAACACTCTCACTTGTTGATATGCTCGGAAGAACAATTTGGAGCAATTCTTCAATGACTACAGCCGGACAACATTCTGTTTCAATTGATGTTTCGGATTTCCCGACGGGTGTGTATTTCTATACATTATCTACGCCGAGAGCAAAACTTACAAAACGACTTGAAGTAGTGCGATAACATTCAAAGAGTCATTTTATTAAAAATAGAAAGACGCTTCTGCACTATTGCGGTGCAGGAGCGTCTTTTTTGTAAAGCAACGTATGGAACTAACTATATTATATGAAGATGAATATTTAATTGCGGTTCACAAACCGACTGGCATTCATGTGCATCCAAGCGATTTTTCTCGCAATGAAATTTCTTTGCTTGAACAGTTGAAAGATGAATATGGAGGTTGGTTTGCTCCTGCACATCGAATTGACAGAGCAACTTCCGGCATTGTACTTTTTGCACGAGATAATAAAACTGCATCGGCAATGGGAGAACTTTTTTCTCAACGTAAAGTATCAAAACGATATATTGCTCTTGTGAGGGGATATCTTCCGGAACAAGGAACAATCATTACCGGCTCTACTGAAACATTCGACCTAAGCGAAACCCGCTATTCTGTGATTGGGAAAGTTGAATTACCATTTAAAGTAAACAATCATCCTACTGTTCGGTATTCACTTGTGGAAGTAACTCCTATTACCGGCAGAAGGCATCAAATCCGAAGGCATTTTTCGTCACTGTCGCATCCGATTATTGGCGATGTAAAGTATGGCGACGGAAAACACAATCAGTTGTTTCGTGATCAATTCGATATCCAGCGTCTGTTATTATTTGCAGTGGAACTTCAATTTCAACATCCGTTCAAAGATATTCCAATCGTGATAAACACAGAAGTTGAAGAGGAAATTCGATTAGTTTTCGAGCAGTTTGGGTGGGTTTGGAAATAAACTGTACAATTCAAACATTTTTGCGGATAAACGTTGATGATTCTAATAAACTGCCAATCAATTACAGAAAAATCTGAAGCAAAGATTGATACGATATAATTCGCTTAAAATGAGATTCGGGTACTACGTTCTTTTTGCTGATTAAGGAGATTATCCGTAGTTTCGCTTAAAGAATAACAAACAACAGTTAGTATTCACGTCAAGGCGGGTATTATAACCGCCTTTCAAACAATACTCCAAATAGATAAATATGTAAGAAGGTCGGTTGTAACGACAGACCAGACGGGAAAAAAATATATTTTGGTTAGGCTTACTTTTTAAAAGTAGAAAATAAGCGCAACAAAAAATCAAAAAACATGCGACTATCTTGCCAAATTGGATGTATATGTGTTCAAAACATTCGACTATAAGATAGTTAGCAGCAAATTTAAAAGACAGACATTCAACATAAATCAGACATAAAATGCAAATAGATAAACTAATAATTAAAGGGCTTTACGGCTACATTGACAAGACGATTAATTTTAATGAAGACTTGACATTGTTGGTTGGTATAAATGGCTCTGGTAAAACAAGCTTTTAAACATAATAAATTGGGTGCTAAGACCATTAATACCTAATTTATGTGTTACCGAGTTCAAGTCTATTCAACTCTTTTTTCAATTTAAAAGTGTCAAATACGAAGTGATTTGTAAGCATAACAAATCTAGTTTTACTTACACTTTAAAGACCGAAAAAGAAAAGTATAATCCACTAGTTGTAAGAATAACTACGCCACCATCCGAAATAAAAA
>JAFDZU010000025.1:44847-49658 GCA_018266765.1 Bacteroidota bacterium | reverse complement strand
TGCTACACAACTCCAAATAAAGAACTACGCCTTATTTGTCGTCGTTATTTTTGGCATTATGAAGGCAAAAATCAAGTTATAACCCGTGACGGTTATCGATTAGTTCGTGTATGGTGGGAAAGTAATAGTTTTCAATCTCAAGTATTGGATGAGTTTACAACTGATATACAAAATGGAGCAGGATTATATTGGGTTGGTACTTTACTTAATAATCAAGATAAACACTCATGGATTGGAGCAACTCTAATAAATTCTGATGTTTGGGCAACAAATTTAACAATTTATGATATTTCACATGACCGATTAGAAAAAAAATTTGTAACAAGAAAAGATGAGATTATAAAAATTCTATCCTTTAACCGAAGTATTAATAGTGATTCTATTCCTGAATGGTGTATTATTGGTCCGGCTGCTAATAATACTCACAGAGTACACATTTATAGTGGAGATGTACAAAATTCCCTAAAAGAGTTTACAAACTATGTTACTTGTCCATATTTATCTTCTGCTTCTATTGGAGATAGAAACGGGGAGCATATTAATGATCTTGTAGTGAGTAGAGAAACTTCTTTTACTAAAACTTGTTTTGCTATTTTAAAAAATGATACATCTCTACTCTCAGTTTCAGAATTGATCAGTCAGCAAACTAATCTATTAATTACATTGGTTTCCCCAATGCCTGTTTCAAAAGATAAAACTCTTCAACTAAAAGTATCAGTTCCCCAAACAGGCAATTACACCCTTTCATTCTATGATATACTTGGCATGAAGCTACCGAGCAAGTCAGCCGAACGCTTTCAGTTATCAGGCGAGCAGATTTTGTTTGTGAATATTGGCGATTATGCGGTCAGTAGCGGCGTTTATACGTTGAGATTGGAAGGTGGTCAGGGTTTGGTGGCTCAATGTTCGGTTGTAATTGAGTAGAGTTTTTGGCAAAAAAACGTAGATTTTCGGATAGCTTATTCAGGTTTTTTAGATTTGAGGAGAAGTTCTTTTATTGCTTCGATATTCTTTTTATCGTCTTCTCTATAGGTTTTTGGGATTACCTGTTGGGGCATTGCCGAAGATTTAGGGGCATTACCCGTATAAGATTCTTCGAGCGATTTCACTAAATTTGAAGTAGTTTCTTGAGATACAGGTTTGTCAACGGAAGTAAAGTCGTTTGCTTTTGCTTTCAAGGATGCTTGCGATATGACATCTTTATTAACCACATCTCGAATTTTCTCGTAAATAGTAGTTCTTGTAAATGGTTTGCCCACAAAACCGGCGGCACCGGATTTAATCGCAAGTCCAATATTTTCAATATCAGACACAGCAGTCACCATTATAATCGGAATTTCTTTGGTAGATTTTATCGTCTTTAATACTTTTAAAGTTTGGTGGCCGGAAAGTTCGGGCATAAGTACATCAAGGAGAATCAATGCCGGATGATGTTCCACAGCAAGCGCAATTCCGTCAAAACCATTGGAAGCAAGGAAGGGATAGAACCCAAAACTTTGGATTATTTTAGAGAGTATTCTTTGCATCCAAATATCATCGTCTATTATAAGGACGGGAATTTCATTCATTTACAAGCATCCTTTGCTACTATTTATTTCTGTTTTTTATCCGTTGTAAGGATAAGAGAATCGGTTTGCTGACTATTATCGGCTGTTGGTATTGTAATATCAAGTCCGACCAATGCTTTTTTAAAAGCAGAGATATTTGTTTGGGCCGCTTGTCTGTTCATTTCAATGATTTTATCATACACTTCTTTCCGGTGTACCGGAATGTCGCGCGGTGCTTCGATTCCAAGACGAATAATTCCTCTATCATTACCTAAGATGGTTATTGTAATAGCATTACCAATCGTTACAACTTCGCCAATTTTTCGTGAAAGTACCAGCATAATATTATAAAAGATAGATGGATGATTATTTAGAATTTACCGGTAACTCTGGCGAATACTTGTCCGACGAGAGAATGATTTGTTCGCCAAGTTGCTTAATAACATCAATTATAACAGGAGCTTTCATGTTGGCGGTCATGCCCTGACCGGCGGCACGAATAGTAATAATAGCAAAAGCCGCATTACATTTCGGGTCGAAATTATTCCGTAAGTCGTATTCCATGTCAATCATCCACGGCGATAAGAGCGGGAAACCAATTGACGGCTGTTCAAGAGATAGAAGCCAATTGAACGGGGCAGTTTCCTCGTCGGATATTATAACAAATTCATGGAGTTCCGGGAAACCAAGCACACCTTTCGGGAAAGTAATGACATTACTTTCAGCCACATGAATTTCACCAAATTGAGCCGTAAAAATAGTTCGTAGTTTTTCTTCTTTTTGAGAGCCGCCGCTACTGACAGTTGAATTTTTTATCACAAATTCAGCGGGATAATTTTCAGAAGAAAGTATAATCTGTTCTCCAATTTGCTCGCTGGTGTTTAAAAGTATTGGAGCTTTCATGTTGGCAGTCATTTGATTATGCTCATCCGCCAACGTAACCACCACAAAAAGTGAGTGTGAGGCAAGGTCGTAATCAACACCCGGATTGAATGTCAAATCAAGATGCCAAGGGCTGAGAAGTGGAAATCCGATTGTTGGGTTTTCAACGGAAATGAGCCACCGAAACGGTGCGGTAGCATCATTATTAATGAGGATAAATTCCGTTAAATTCTCAAATCCCAACAACCCGTTACTAAACGTAAAAATATGTTTGGGCTCTACCTGAAGGTTCCCAAAATCGGGAACATCAAGCGAAATTGATGGGAGAATATCTGAATTGGGAGTATGTGCTTCCTGCATAAAAATTGTCCTTTTAAAAATATAGTAAGGCGCAAGAGTTTACTGTATGAAATTTTTATTTCTTTCGTTCTAAGAATCCAATGTTAAGTTGTTTTGTTACGGACTGATTACAGAAGTAGAGTCTGAAATATATCCTTCAGTCGAAGGAACGCTCTTCGGCAAATCTTCGATAAGTATTTCAACTCGTCTATTTTTGGCTCTTCCTTCGGGCGTTGCATTGCTTGTTAACGGTTTATTTGCCCCAAATCCTCGCACACTGAAATTCTCTTCAGGAGTTCCTTTTTGGAGAATATAATAACCAATATTCATTGCTCTGGCTGTAGAAAGTTGCCAATTTGATTCATACTGAAATGTATGAATTGGGATTGAATCGGTAAATCCGTCAATCGTAATTTTCTTGTTAATTCCTGTTAGAATTGTTGCAATTGAATCTAAAATCGGATAAGCATCAGATTGAATATCTGCTTTTGCCGATTGAAACAACAATTTTTCGGGTAAACTGACAATTATCCCCGTTGCCGTTCGTTGAATTGAAACTTTTCCGTTGTTAATCTCGCGTTGCAATGATTTTTCAACTTCAAGATTTATTTGATCAATCGTTTTTTCTTGCACTTTCGGAAGAATCGGTTGAGGAATTCCATCAGCTCCGGGTAATATTTTACTACCTTGTTGCTGTTTATTATCAGCCGATGGCTTAAAATAGTCAGTCATTGCGGCTGAGAATTCCTTGTATTTACCACTATCTACCTGCGACGAAGCATAAAGAATGACAAATAATCCAAGCAAGAGTGTAATTAAATCTGCATACGTAATCAAATAACGGTCTGCGCCCGAATGTTCGTTTTCCGTATGTATTGATTTGCGTTTCACAGGAACAGTTCAAAATTTCTATAAAAATACAACTATAAATACTCTATATAGTTATTATGCAACGCGCCGCCAATTCTTCTTGAAAAGAATGGACAGCGCGTATGAATTTGAACGATTGATTCAACTATACTATTAGTGTGCAATTATTAATTTTTTTGCAACGCGCTGCATTTTATCAACCGTGAAAACGATAGAATAAACACCGCTTGTCATATTTGAAGTTTCAAGACGAAGGATATTTTGCTCGTTTCCGGAGATTGTATTGTCAAACAGAGTGCCAATTGTTTCACCCAGTAAATTAACTACTTCAATTTTGAGATGTGAAGCAGGTTTATTTACTTGGTATGAAATGAATGCAGCATCCGCAGTCGGATTCGGATAAATTGAGCCGGAAATCACTTCATTTAGTTGTTCATTAATCGGTTCATCTACCGCATCAGGCGGTGTAACTGTTTCAAAACCTGCAACTTTGTAGATTATTCCGCTAAATGCATCAGCAACCCAGAAATTTTTGTCGCCTGGGTCATATTCAATTCCACGGGCATTGATAGGACTACTGCCATGGAGGAGTTCCATTCTTGCAACTTCCTTAGTCAAATCATTTTTATCAATTTTAATACAATAAGCCGCACTTGGAAGATTATAGCATGTTTGGTAGAGAAACTGATTTCCGTCATACGCTAAGCATCGTGGCCCGTTGGCTACTTGATATGGGTTTTTTACTTGAGCAAGAGTAGCTCCTGTTGAGGGGTCAACAGTTGAAAACAACCTTGCCCCGTCACGGTCGCCTGCAATAAGTTTTCCATCAACAAGTTTCAGTCCGACAGGATAGCTTGAAGAAGGACTTTTAAATTTTTTAGATATTACTCCATTTGTATCCATAACATAAATCATTCCACCGTCACTGCTTGTACTATTCAGTTTATGAAGATAAATTGTTCCGGTTTTGGGGTCTATTGCTAAGTCCGTACCGAGTGAATCTTTTGTATCCTCAAAATTTACCTCCTTCTCAATAATTAAAGTAGTGGCGTTCAACTTGTACATTTTTGCTTCATAAAAACTTGTTGTCCAGAGTCCATTTTTACCATCATACGCCAATCCGTAAGGGGCATGTGCAACACTTCCACTCCCCAAGATTGTTCCAATCTTAAT
>JAFDZU010000025.1:15831-44828 GCA_018266765.1 Bacteroidota bacterium | reverse complement strand
GTAATCCGAATTCGGGCATATTCACTCGAACGATTTGGAATTGTCCATTGTAAACTTGAACCAATAGCATTGCTTGCTATTAGAGTCCATTTTGTACCATTATCAATAGAATATTCTACATTGACAGGTGATGTAAAACCATACCAAGAAATATGTTGGCTCGAACCTGTAACAAATTGCTCTCCGCCAACAGGAGCTGTAATCTCATAAGAACTAATAATTTCGGTAGGAACATCAACTTCCCACATTGACCGCCCATGCGTCGAGACACGAAGTTTCAGTGTGCCCGGTTGGGTCGGTGGTCCAAGATAAAACTGCATATCTATAATTGCTGTACTTGGAAATCCCGTGCCAAGTGGAAACCAAGATTTACCACCATCGTACGTACTGTAAACTCCTATATCTGTCCCTACAAAAAGAATATTTTCATCGTTCGGGTGAATAGCAATACAGTTAGTCGGTACATCCGGAAGATTTTTTCCAATATCTATCCATGATGAGCCGGCATCTACTGTTTTAAAAACGTGGGCAGAATTAAAACCCGAAAGAGTAACATACGCTGTATTTGGATTGACAAGCGAAGGTTCAATATCACTGACAAAACGATTCGGAAGTCCGTTATTATTTATTGCTGTCCAATTTTTTTCATCTCTGCCGCCACCGTTTTTTGATATGAGCAATTCTCCTCTTTGACTACCAATATAGAAAATATCAGGATTTGGTTGAGAGACAGCTATTGCCGAAATTTTGGCTTTGAGAGCCGGTGAAAACTGGCTCCATGTCGAACCTTGGTTATAAGAAGCATAGAGCGCACTACGTCCACTATAGAGTCCTTCTGTTGCAGGGTCGTATATGAGGGGTGCAACAAATGCTCCCGGATCCGAAATACTTGCCATGGGAGAGAATGAATTTAATTTTAAATCTAGTCTAACCATGTTACCCGCATTTTGAGTCTCCGCATAAATAATATTTTGATTATTTGGATTAATGGCAACGAATGCACCATCACCGCCTAAAAGTTCACCAAACCCTTTTGCGGTATTACTCATTGTTCCGTTATCTTGTGCACCACCATACATAGCCGCAGGTTTAGACTGATCCATAGCAAAATTTCCTTGAAATTGCGTAACAGCCAAGCCGGTATTAATACTGCTCCATGAAGACCCGGCATCTTCGCTCTTGTACATACCACCATCACACCCCATATAGACTATATTTGGATTCAAAGGATTAAAACAACCACAATGGGTGTCAGGATGAGTATTACTAAAGCGATACCCTGCCACATTATTCCAAGAATTACCACCATCGGTAGTTTGAAAAAGATTCACGCCGCCTGCCAAAGCAATATTTGCATTGGTAGGATGGACTGTAATGAAGTTATCATAGCCACCTTGGTCATTTGTATTGAAGATACTAATATCACTATACATATCCTCCCAAGTATCTCCGCGGTCATTGGAGACCAATATATGCCCCATACCCGCTCCTCCATTTATTCCACCAACATCTACAAGTGCATATACTACATTTGGTTTTGAATTTGATTGTTGAACTGAAATTCTTCCTGCATTAAAAAGCGGAATGGTCTTTGGTGTCCATGTTTCTCCTCCATCTTGAGAATAGAATATCCCCGAACCTACTGTACCGATAAACAGTTCATTTATGTTATTAGGATTAATACTAACGTCAGATACAGACTCCTTGATGGTTCGTTTCCATGTAACTCCGGCATTGACAGATTTATAGAATCCTCCACCGCCATACACCGCTCCTGCATAGATTACATCAGAATTTTTAGGATGAACATATATCTTGGAAAAACCTCCGACAGTAGCCAATCCATGAAGATTCCACGTAGTTCCTCCATCAACAGACTTGTATATTCCGGCACCCGAATAACCATAATTACCACTTGCGTACTCGCCTGTAGCGGCATAGAGAACATCAGGATTGTTGGGGTCTAAGGCCAGAGCACCCATTGAAATAGAGTTTTCGTGATCCATGATTGGTTCCCAATTTCCGCCGCCATTTGTCGTGCGCCATACTCCGCCATTGGCTGTACCAACATACACCCAGCCATCTTTGGTAGGATGATGGACAATTGTCCGTGTGCGTCCTCCTACATCAGTAGGTCCTGCTTGTCGCCAAATAGGTTGCTGTGCCAGAAGCTGTGCTCCGTTTTTCTTTGTGCTAAAAAAACGACGTTGTTGTTCGCGTGCTTTAAAAAGTGCATCGCTTGGGATTGAATCAAACGGATATGCTCGCTGGTCGTAGAAAAATTTTGCTCGGTCACGAGGGTCGCCTTCATGCTCTTCTTCGATATTACTTTGGGCAAAATTATTGCCCGAAATCAGCAAAAAAGCTGATACTAAAAGGAGAATAAACTGTTTCATTGCATTGCCTCCGAAAAGAAATTTGGTAGAAAAAAAGAAGTTTATATTGATTATTTAATTAATAAGCTACAACTTACGCAACGAAGAGCAAAAAATCAAAGATTTAGTGTGGTTTTGCGGTATACTTGTGTTAAAATTGTAAATTTTCTTTTGTCGGGTGGAGAATTACCCGCAATTTTGTACTGAAATTACATGATTAACAGTAGTTTCTCTATTCGCATTTTGTCTTATTTAATCGGAAATTCTCATGCTTAACTTTCAATATTCTGAAACCCACGAACTTATCCGCCAAACAGCTCGTCAATTTGCCCAAGAAGAAATTTTACCCTCGGTTATCGAACGTGATAAAAATGCAACATTCCCTCACGAAATCGTCCAAAAATTAGGTGAACTTGGATTTATGGGCATGATGGTCTCGCCTGAATGGGGCGGAAGTGGTTTGGATGCAGTTAGTTATGTAATTGCAATGGAAGAAATTTCAAAAGTAGATGCAAGCGTCGGTGTGGTAATGTCGGTGAATAATTCATTGGTCTGTTGGGCAATAGAATCATTCGGTAATGACGAACAAAAAGAGAAATTTCTCCGTCCGCTCGCAACCGGACAAAAACTTGGTGCATTCTGCCTTTCAGAACCTGAAGCCGGTTCGGATGCAACCCAACAACACACAACCGCTGCTTTCGAAAACGGAAACTGGGTAATTAATGGTACGAAAAACTGGATTACAAATGGAACAACCGCCGACATCTATCTCGTCATGGCGCAAACTGACCGTGAAAAACGCCACAAAGGAATAACTTGCTTCATCGTAGAACGTGACCGCGCAGGATTTGAACCCGGACTTAAAGAAGATAAACTCGGTATCCGTTCGAGTGATACCTGTTCAATCGGTCTGACGAATGTAACTGTTCCACCCGAAAATATCTTAGGTGAAGCAGGACGTGGTTTTAATATTGCAATGGAAGTGCTCAATGGCGGAAGAATCGGTATTGCCGCCCAAGCACTCGGAATTGCCCAAGGTGCATTTGAGCGTGCGCTCGATTATTCCACTCAACGAAAAGCATTCGGAAAACCGATTAGTGATTTGCAGGCAATTCAATTCAAATTAGCGGATATGTCGGTGAAAATCGAAGCATCTCGATTGCTTATTCTTCGTGCCGCAACGATGAAAGACAATCATGTTCGATTCGTAAAGGAAGCCGCTCAAGCTAAGCTTATGGCTTCAAAAACTGCCGTAGAAGTTACACTTGAAGCTGTTCAAGTACATGGCGGTTATGGATATGTACGCGAATATCACGTAGAAAGAATGTTACGCGATGCGAAAATCACAGAGATTTACGAAGGAACATCCGAGATACAACACATCGTTATAGCTCGCGAATTGATTAAAGCTTTGTAAGTAAATCTAATACTCTTTTACTTTTTTACATTTCCCATTCAGCAGGAATTTCGTGTTGGTAAAATCCCTTACCGGTGAATTTACCAACCCATCCCGATCGAAGCATTTGTCGTAGCAGAATGCAGGGACGATACCGTTCTGAGCCGTATTCGCTTTGGAGTGTTTCGAGTATATTCACAATGAGGTCAATGCCGATTTCATCTGCCCATTCGAGAAGTCCTTTGGGATAATTCACTCCTAATTTCATGGCAGTATCAATATCTTCTGCTGAGCCGACTTTTTCTAAGACTGCAAAAGCGGCTTCGTTGATAAGAGTCGCCAGTATTCGCGGTGAAACAAGTCCCACGCGGTCTTCTACTTGTTCACATTCAAATCCTAATGCCGAAAAATATCGCCTTGTAAGTTTTGCAGTTTCATCGTTAGCGGCAAGCATAGGCGCAAATTCCATTACAGGAGTTTTCATCAGAAACGCAAGCGGATTAAACGAAACAACTTCAGTATCCAAACCTATTTCACCATATAATTCTGAGGCAGTACAGCTTAGACATGATGTGAGAACAATCGCATTCGGAAATTCATCTGTTACATCGGTAATAATGCCTGCACGTTCACCGGGAAGTCCGGGACCAACATCAATAATAAAGTGGGGTGGTTTATTTACGGGTGGTAATTCACTTGAACAAAGATGAGAATACGGCTCTAAATATGAAGGAATGGACAGAGGTATATTCATTTCAAAGTTTAATATATCCGTAATATTCGGCTCGAGTAGAATATGAAATCGAGATTTGGAACGCTCCAAATGCTCCGCAATATTTGCCGATAAACGCCCTTTGCCAATAATAAGCGTGGTAAATTTTGAAGATTTAAGAGGGTAGACAGCCATAATAGTACATCCTATAATTGATAATCAGAACATCTTTTTCACTTGCAAAAATACCATATTCCATTGCAAAACTGCATAGAAAGCAACAAATACTTTTCTACCTTCGCGGTAGTTTAAAAGTAATAGTCGTTCCTTTTCCAGCTTCGGATTCCACCAATAACTGCCCCTTATGCAATTCCGCCACACGTTGCATTATCATTGTTCCGATACCAGAACCGCCTTCGTGTTTTGCTGTGGTAAAATATGGTTTAAGCATATTATTTTTCACTTCATCATCCATCCCGATTCCAGTATCGGCTACTATAAAACAGACGAAACGTTCGTCCGAGCGAACCGATAACTCAACCGTTCCTTCTTGTTTTTGCAGAGCACGGATTCCATTTTCGACAGCATTACGGAGTGCGCGAGCAAGTTTTGTCTTATCACATTCCAATTTTACGGCACGGACATTCATTAGTAGCGTAACATTTGGGTTAGAAGTCTCATCGAATTCTCCGATAACTTCTGCACATAATTCAGCCGCATCTACTTGTGATGTTTCGAGTTGGTCACTGCGCCCCACGGTAACGATATCGCGGACTTTTTGCATCAGCAGACGACTTTGATGAAGAATTTTACGACGGCGTTCCGTTTCTTGCGGAGTTGTCGAATTAAGTTGCTCTGCATTAAGTCGAATTACCGAAAGATTAGTTTGCATATCATGGGCAAGTTGCGCCCAATTAACTAAGCGTTTTCGTTCTAATTCTTCAGTAATATCAACTCCCGTAATTATCAGTCCGTTGAATCTTCCCATAAATGCAAATAGCGGAACAGCAGACCACATAAATTCTTTTAATTCTGAACCGTTACGAACAGATATTTTTTGTTTTTGTCCGATACGATTCGTGAGTACATGCTCGATAAACGCTAATAATTCAAGTTCCTTTTCACTATAAAACCGGAACGGACGACGAAGCGGAACGTCACCCGATATTCCAAATAATAATCTTCCCGATTGATTAGCTCTGCGTAAACGTCCGTTGCCGTCCAATACAAATACAACACCTGATTCGGGAAGTTCCAACGCTGTATTTAATACTCTTCTCTGACGGCGGTACTTGCGCCAAAGAAGTATAAAAAGTGTGGCAATGATAAGCCCGCCAACAATAATTCCACTCTGCTCCACAAAACGGTTAACAAGCCAAAACTGATGACTGACTCGTTGCAAAAGCACCGAACTCGACGCAGTAGAAAGAAGTAAATAATCATCTTTCGGGTGAATATTCGGTGCGTCGGTCAGGATTTCGCCAATCGGAAAGAAATCTGATGAAAGCACTTCACCCGCAAAAGACACACTGACTATTCCATTACGAAATAAAACAAAAATAGTATTCCCTGTACGCCGAACTGAAATCGGTTCGATATATCCCGACGGAAGAACTACATTGTGTGGCTGTGCGGAAGTTTGTAAGGAAAGCGGTTCGAAAACAAGTGCATAATTATTACCCGACTGACGAAGATAGACAGAATTGTAATTATCTGTACTGTCAGCAATTACGGTGGTTAATTCCAATCGCGAAGGAACTGAAGCCGAGCCGATAAGTCCACGTCCCAATTGAAATATATCCACAAAACCATAGGCACTCCCGCCCGACGAACGAACACTTGTGACACTTCCTGATTGTTCAATCGCATATCGTTCTCGAAGGGGAAGTAAATTCATACTCCGTTCACGGGCTGATGAATCAACAAAATGAATATTCGCCGAAATACCGAAATATGTAATATAAGCGATGCCGTCATTGGTGCTTGCGGCGGCTATAATTCCTTCAGCCATTTCCTGATACTTCAACGAATCGCCAATGCGACGAATCCCAAACAGCGTAGAATTAACATTTAATAAATAGGTTGTCCTGTTGTTTAGCATTCCGATAAATTCGCCCGATGAAACAGTATTAACAACCGGAAAAGCAATTTCGCAACGTATCCGCGCATGTGAATCTACAAGTACAAGCGATGAATGATTATTGCGAGAAATAAGAAGTAATAATTCACTTTGAGAAGGATAAGCCGCATGGATTGACGCACCCGATAGTGTACTACTGTGAGAATTATTCTGTAAGAATCCCTGCCATGCAACCAAAACAGTAGATTCATCTGCCCAAATCGGCTTGGGTGAAAGTAAATAAGTGGTGTTTCCGGCATAGATTATTTCACCGGTTGGGAATTGAACAGGATTCTGATAGGAAAATGGGAACGTATTATCCGCTCGAACAGGAATTTGCCACAGCAGTAGTAGCAAGACAGCTACCGTAACAAGGTTTCTCCAAAAGTGCACACAACTACTCGGAAACCGCAGAAACAAGCAATGATAATTGTGCGATTTACGATACATTGTTATTTATTCCTCTACTTGGCAAATTGCAAATGCCGCAACTCCTTCTTTGCGTCCCACAAATCCAACACGCTCATTGGTAGTTGCTTTTACGGAAACACGACGAAGTGGAAGCTCGCACATAGTAGCAAGTTCGGCTCTCATTGCTTCTTTATACGGCTGGATTTTGGGCGATTCGAGAATGAGAGTAATGTCAATATTAATAAGTCGAAGTCCGTTTTCGTGGAGAAGTTCGAGAGCACGGCGAACAAATTGTTTGCTGTCAGCGTTTTTATAAAGAGGGTTCGTGTCGGGGAAATGCTCGCCGATATCACCAAGTCCTGCCGCACCAAGCAAGGCATCGGTAAGGGCATGAAGAGCAGCGTCGCCATCGCTGTGCGCTACTGTCCCGAGCATTGAGGGGATTTCCACCCCGCATAAAATAAGCGATTCACCGGCGGCAAGACGATGAATGTCGTAACCAAATCCAACCATTAGTATCCGTTAGAATTATAGAATATTGTCGATGCAAAAATACTATTATTACACAACAAAATTCCTGAATTTTTGTGGGGAAAACAACTCAGACGACCAAGGAGGGGCTAACAAACGATACCTGAAAAAATTAAATTACTTCATTATATGAGAAACAGTTTGCTCTTAACGGTGAATTTACAATTCCATAGGAATGTTCTGTTTGTAGCTGAGTGATACAGAGCCAAAGAATAATTCTGTAGGAATGACCTGTTTTTTTAAAGTCCTGCCAGTTGTTATAACTGACTTCAAGTGCCTGCCAAATATAAAGTTATGCAGTGTGTCGTCTGTAACCGCCGAGCGAATAATGAACATAAAATCTGAGCAAAGTAAATAATTACACCCACTGCAATATTACATAATTCCCCAAACCCAACCAAAGGATATTAAATGCTCTGTACTATATTTGTATAAGTCAATGTTATAATTATAAGATAGACGCTTGTATTTTTAGATGTTCATACGTAATAAATACAATTCTCAACACACCATTTATCGTTCTTTATTATTGTTCGGTCAGAGGTGAAAAGCTCAAATTACATTTATACTTCATTGAAAATCCGTAAATTTCGAGAAAAAAGAGATTCTACTCGTTGGCAACATCCATTTCAGAATTTTAGAACTCAACTGTAAAATTACGTAAACAGTTTTTTTATCTCATTTCATCAATTTCATGAGTAATTCTACAACGACTAACCCAATATTGCAAAGAGCATTCTGTTTCAGTCTAATTTTTTCTCTGTTTGCTCTGATAAATTGTTCGTTTGGCCAGTCCGGCGCGTGGTTTCCCGAACACTCATTACCAATCTATCCACGGATACTACTTGCTAAATCAGAACTTATCAAAGCAAAAGAAAATATCACATCAAAAGGATTAGCCGAGCTTGCATCGGGAGTATATCAAAGTGCAGTTACCACAATACCCGGCGATAATACAGAGAGTTCAAGTCGCCGCGAACGTGCAAGAATAGCAAAAAATGCCGCTTTTGTAGTGTTAATGAATTATAAATGGGTACAGAATCAAGTCGAGACACTCACACCTGCCGAATCCGACTCTCTCAAAAAGCGTGTACTGTCATTACTTTCTACGGTCAATACATTCATCCCCGCAATTTCTATTACAAATCCAAGTAATTATGATGATTGGCAATGGCGAACAAAAGATATGATTGACTACCTTTGTGCCTATGATTTGCTCAAAGGTGCAGATGTTCCCGATTCGTTACTTACGACAGCAAAAGCTACTTTACAGCAGTATGCAGGTAATCTTTACCGCGAGGCAACACGGTCGTTTTTCGGGCTTACCTTTTTCTCAACCGTTAAAAACAATCATGCGTTGATGACATGCGGCGCACTCGGAGTAGCGGCTGTAGTGCTCAATGACGCAACAAGCACCGACCTAAACGAACAACCTATACGTTGGATAGATGCCGCACTTTGGAATATGGATAATATTTTTTGGCGCGATGCAGCACGGCAATCTGATTCTACCACCATTGCGGGTTATGCCGAAGGCCCGTATTACTTACGGTATGCAATGCTCAATGATATTCCATTTATGCAGGGAATGTGGAATTTCATGCTTGATACAACAACAGCAGTTACGTTTAACGGAGAAACGAGAACAATTACAAATCCGCGGCTTGATAAGAAATATCACAATTTATGGAATTGGATTTATAGAATTGCCCTTCCCGACGGAACACTTCCGCCCATTGGTGATACATACGTCCTCACAGCTTTTCCTGAGATTGAATTGATTTGGGCCGGCAAATCAAGACTTTATCAGAATTCGTCCAGAACGAATACATATAATAATCAATTGAATTCTACGGTAGATATGCGTGCAAATTACTTGGCGGCATATTCAGGATTAGCATTTGAATTAAACGGTGTTTATTTGAATGCGTTATCCAAAAGCGGAGATTTGGTGTTTCGTTCGTCACGTGATTCGGATGCTGTGTATATGCATGTTTGCGGAGCAAATGGACTTGCTCGAACAAGCGGGGCAGGACATAATCAAGCAGATGTATCCAGTTTTATCATTTATCGAGGCGGCGAACCGATTGCACGGGATGGCGGTTATATCAGTTATGCACGACGAGGTGAAGTTGGTAATGCCACAAATCATAATATGATTTTAGTGGACGGAGCAGGCCCGATTATTGGCGCACCTGCCCAACCAAATGATGCAGAAGGGTTTATCGAAAACTCCGTTGATTTGCCTAATCTTCATTATGGCGAAGTCCGAACAAATTATCTGGGTACAGATATTTCACGTTCATTTCTGTTTATACGTAAATCATATTTTATGAATGCGGATTTTATGAGTTCGGACAAGCCGCATTCTTATACGTGGCAGTTTCATTCCGGCGGCAAAAACGAGCAATTAAGCAGTAATTCTAATACAGGATATTTCCGTTCATCGGAATTTATCACCGGCGTTACCTCGGCAAATGGTAACGGACAAACGCCAATGACATTCTCAACCGACTCGGCAGTTCACGAATCCGCCTATAATGCAACGGCAAAACACGTCGTTTTACTTGCCAAAACTTCACCTGTTACAAAAGCCGCACTTCTCGCGTTGCTCTCACCGATTGATAAAACTACCTCACGAAATCAGCGCTTGAGTAGTGAACCTAATTTTGCAACCGCAACCATTACCGATACTCTTGCTCATCGAAGTGATTATGTTTTGGTGCAAGAAGATACTTCTTCAATCACGTGGAATATTCAATCTGACACACTACGTACTGATGCACGGTTCGGATATTGGTCGTTTCCGCTTTCGGGTGGAAATCTGAAATCAGCATTCATACGCGAAGGAACACAACTCATAACAGGCAATGATATGACTATCAAAGCCACACCACGTATGAATGTTGCCATAGATTATTCAAATGACACACTACTATTGGTAAATACTTCTCAAGCGGGCGAAATTATACTTGAAACACCTTTTCGGGTTACTAATGTGACAGACAAAAATATTTCTTCGTGGGAGATAATTCCACAAACTAACAAAGTGCGAGTGAAATTAAGTGCACCTTCGACATTCACTGTGAATCTGACGAAAAACGCACTTTCGGTTTATGACAGCCAGAAAATTCTTCGTCCACGAATAATAAATCTGTATCCCAATCCTGCCTCGTCTTTTCTCACAGTTTTTTGCGAAGGAATAAACCGTCAAAGTTCCTTACATATAATAAATATGGTAGGAATTGAACAATTTTCGGTGGAAATTGACTCGTCATCATCTGTGCAGAATATTCCGCTTGATGCAATAGCAAGCGGAGTGTATCAACTTGTTCTAATGGAACAAGGAACGATAATTTCAGCACAAAAAGTAGTTGTAGTGCGATAAATGAATGATGTAATTTCAATTCAAAGAATAATCAAGATTCTTGCATAAAATGAGAATGAATTATCTATTTTTGACACAATACAAACGTAATTTTAAGCACATTATCGAATAACAAACTATAAATAAACACAATGACAGCACAATTTAAACAAGAAGCTGCTGAAGCCGCAGTTGAGTCAATCACAAGCGGAATGATAGTAGGATTAGGGCATGGCAGTACTGCAATTTTTGCAATGAGAAAAATTGCTCAACTACTCAGTAATGGTGCGCTTAGTGATATTATCGGTATCCCCTGTTCACTCCAAACCAAACAGCAAGCAACCGAACTTGGAATTCCCCTCTCAACCTTAGAAGAACATCCAAACGTAGATATTTTAATAGACGGCGCAGACGAAATTGACAGCCAAATGAATATGATAAAAGGAGGTGGTGGCGCGCTTCTCCGCGAAAAAATCGTGGCGCAGTCAAGCCGTAAATGTATTTATGTGGCTGATGAAACCAAGTATTCCAACTATTTAGGCGAACAATGGGCTGTTCCGGTGGAAGTATTGCATTTTGGGTGGAAATCAACAATGAAATTCATTGAATCTCTCGGCGCAACGGTTAGTGTCAGAAAAACCGCAGAAGGAGATAACTTTCTTACTGACCAGAATAATCTGATTATGGATTGTAATTTTGGAATAATGCAATCACCTGCAACCGTTGCTGCTGCTCTGAAATCGCGTGCAGGAATTGTCGAACATGGTCTGTTTGTTGGGATTGCCCACGAAATTATTATCGCCGGGAACAACGGACTTCGGACGATGAAACGGTAGATGGTTTGGGTTCTTCAATTCATAAAAAAAGCCCTGCTTCAATCAAGCAGGGCTTTTAAATTATAATCGATTCAGACTTACTTTACACCAAGTAATTCGATTTCAAATATCAATGTTTCGCCGGGGCCAATTACTCCACCCGGAGCACCACGGTCGCCGTAAGCAAGGTCAGCAGGAATAAATAATTTCCATTTTGCTCCAACTTTCATAAGTTGCAAAGCTTCAGTCCATCCTTTAATCACACCACCAACAGGAATTTCTAATGGCTGTCCTCTATCGACAGAACTATCAAATTTTTTGCCGTTGAGTAATGTACCTGTATAATGAGCTGTTACCGTTTGGTCTGCTTTTGGAGTTGCGCCTGTTCCGGCTTTTAGTTCGATATATTGAAGACCGCTTGCAGTTGTTACTACACCCGGTTTATTCTTGTTTTCAGCAAGAAATGCTTCGCCTTTTTTGCGAGCTTCTTCACCGGATTTTTTAGCTTCTGCCTCTTGTTTAGCCGCCATGTCAGCTTGAACTTGTTGCATTGTCTGAGCGATTTCTTCTTCAGTCATCAAAAGTTTACCGTTTGTATAAGCTTCTTTAAGTGCTTCATACATTACTTTTGTATCTATATCGTATTTCCCTGCACTCAAATTTTTACCGATTTGAACGCCAATACTATAACTGACCTTGTCTTTTTGGGTTTTTAGCATAGTTTTTCCTGGTTTTTCTTCCGAACACGCCTGCATTGCAAGAATGCAAAGGCAAAAAACAGCAATTGCGCTGAATCTCATGATAGTTTAACTCCTGAAAATTAATAAAAAGCAGATATACTGCTAAGAAAATAACAAATAATGTGAGTTATTTCACTGCAAAAATGCGGCATTTTTCCGAAAAAATTGCCATAATTTTTTTGAATTGCAATGAGTAACGCTAAATTTTAACGTTTTATTGTTCCGTTTAGGGATGTTTCGCTGTGGGCGATAGTTTCACTTGAAGTACCGATTGAATGGTTTTCTGTGATTGTGCGGAGCAATTGCCATGGGTAAATTCCGGTGTCGTGCCCGTCGCGCCAGAACGCTTGAATTCCATAATTTCCCACGGGTACAAGTTTGTCCAATTCATTCATACCGGGTGCAAACATCTTGATTCCGAGTGAAATCGGCTGTCCCATAATCTGTTCACCTTTGCACATAGCACACGGACATTCATCGCGGAGCTTTTCGAGCGCGATAGTTGATGTAAATCCATCGTTCCATTCCACATGAAGAAGGTGAGGAAGCGGGCGCGAAATAAGAGTTGGAAGTTTCATACCAAAATTCATGATTAAAATAATAGCCGGAAAAGCAGAAGTTTTAGTTTTATAAGTTCTTAACGACAACTAATAACCTACGGAAAACAATTACCCCCGATATGACGTATTTCAAACTGTTTGAAGTGTGTGGCAATTTTAATGTAGCGTTGGTTTTATGAAAAAGATCAGAATTGTTTGCCAACTATGACATAATGATGGAGGTCGGCTGTAACAACCAACCGCCCGAGAAACCATCCGCTGTTCCTATTGCTTTTGCAAATTTACGAATTCTATTACCCATCTCGTCATAAAAAAATCCCAGTAGATGAACAACTGGGATTGATGTAATGTGTCTGATTATTTCGGGATAATTCACAGCACCGTTTATTTCTTCTTTTTCGCTTTTGGTGCCGGTTTTGGAGCGGGAATCGGAGCTATAAAATTACTCCACTTGTATTCAGTCGGGATACGTCTTCCTTCTTGAGCAAGTTCGATAAGATATTTAGCAGTATGATGCAGAACCCACTCGAAATTTTCTTCTTGTACCGAAGATTTTTCGGCATCGGGCGCAGGATTGAGATAGTCAATTGCATACGGAATATCATCTTGTACGGCAAATTCGATAGTATCCATATCATAATCAAGCGCGTTCACAATTTTCAAGCAATATTCTTCGAGTTGTTTTTTGCGAGCGGCGGTAAGTGTAAATCCTGCCACATAACGGAGATGATGCGGATTGCGCGGCTCATAAGGCATAATATGAATATACTTTTTACCAATAACATAACAGCGATAATATTCAGTAAAATCCACAGCGGCTTGCAAAGTCATCACCAAATCACCGGTTTTGTTGTATGCTGCAAAAAGTTCATGCGGATTGTCCACTTTATAGACATGTTTCCATCCACCGCCTGCATGTGGTTTGAGGAAAGCGGGAAAGCCGATATATTCAAAAATTTCTTCCCAATTAAGCGGATACATCAGATTGCGCATAGACTCGGCAGTTGTTTCCGGCGGATGATCTTTGCTCGGCAACAGCACCGTTTTCGGAACAGGAATACCAATTTGCGAAGCAAGTGCATAATTAAAAAACTTGTCGTCCGCGCTCCACCAAAACGGATTATTCACCACACGAGTTCCGGTAAGAGTTGCGTTTTTGAGCATGGCTCTATAGAACGGAATATCTTGAGAAATTCTATCAAGAATAACGTCATATTTCATCATATCCGCCATTTTGATGCCACCGACTTTTATAAATTCTGCCGAAATTCCATCTACCCCCATACTATTGATGCGTTCGACGAGTGCGGGCGGAAAGGTTGATTCCATCCCGAATAAAATGCCGATTGTTTTCATCTGCGTCTCCTTGAAAAATTAAAAAATGCTGATAATTGTTTGTTGTTTTGAGTGTTAAATCATTACAAAATTACGAATTTTTAGGCGGTTACCATACCCTTCGCAGTATAATTCTAAAGATTTTTTATAGGTATTACAACGTTTTGAGACTGAATTTCATGCTAAATCTGCTGTGGTGAGCAGTTCCAATTTATCTCCGTCAAACCGTGCATATGTAGCCGGCTCTGCCAGCCAATGCCCAAGATTAATATATGTTCCATTGCCAAAATTCAAAACAGATGCATAGTGCCGATGTCCCATTATAACGTAATCATAACCCTCAGTTATTTTTTTTTCTGCGAAATCTTGTAAGCCATCGCGTTTGCTGTAATCTTTTTCGTCGGTATAGATTCTGCTCGCATGAGACGAACCGGAAGCAAGCCAAATTCCAATATCGGGATGAAGCCACCGAAACAGTTTTTTAGATAATGTATTACGGAGAATTGCCCGAAGAATAAGGTAACCGGTGTCATTATATGCCTTGCCGTCGCCGTGAGCAATATAGAATTTCTTGCCGTTTAAATTAAGTGTAATATCATTATGTTGTATTGGAATATCCAATTCTTTCTCAAAAAAATCTTGATGACCAAAATCATGATTTCCCATCACATAATCAATATGGATTCCTCGCATTCGAAATTCCGATAGTGCAGTCAATACACGAAAATAATATTTGGGTATGACAGTAGAATACTCAAACCAATAATCGAACAAATCGCCCACAATTACCAGTCGCTCGCAATCAGGGGCAATTGCTTTGAGAAAACGCAGTAATTCCTGCTCCCGCTCGCGGTCTGACTCACGACTGCCAAGCCCCAAATGCACATCTGAAAAGAAATATACCATACGATTAATTGACGCTATTTAGAAGCACAA
The DNA here is from genome assembly GCA_018266765.1 of Bacteroidota bacterium. GTDB lineage: Bacteria > Bacteroidota > Ignavibacteria > Kapaibacteriales > UBA961 > JADJXV01. The sequence goes on along the minus strand of JAFDZU010000025.1, from coordinate 29,531 downwards.
ACTACAAGAATTGAATGAACAACAAGCACAAATTACGTGAATTTCTCACAAAATAGTATAGACACGAATCTATTTTCCATCAGTTTGATTGACAGAATAAAAATAAATAAAGCAAATGTGAACGTAGTCAGTCAAATTTATAATTCAACTTTGCGAGACGAGTAAGCATCAATGATGTTGGGCGCAAATAAAAAACACAACAAAACATCGTTCTCAACTATCTCTATTTTAATAACACTATTTCAAATGGCACAATGTTTGTTCATACTCGCGCACACAGAAAGTACTATTCTCAAAACAAATTAAACACTTTAAAGTGACTACAAACCTAACTGAAACCGATGATTTCATTCGTTCTACAATTCACGAAGGGTTTCGTCCGAGAGTGGGAATAATTCTCGGTAGTGGACTGAGTGGTATATGCGATGGAATGGACGTTATTTCTCATCTTGATTACCGTGATATTCCTCATTTTCCCGTTTCGACGGTTGATTCACACAAAGGTGTGTTATCGCTTGGTTTTCTGGGCGGGGCGGCGGTTGCCGTTCTTCAAGGTCGGTTTCATTATTACGAAGGTTATTCAGCCGAAAATGTGGTGTATCCTGTGCGAATTCTTCGGCAATTAGGCGCGGAAATTTTATTGCTCACGAATGCTTGTGGCGGTTTGAACCCTCAATTTCGTGCCGGTGAAATCATGCTTATGGACGATCATATTAACCTTCAATGGGCAAATCCTTTGATTGGCAGAAATACTGACCAAAACCGATTTGTGGATATGTGCAATCCTTATTCGGAACGGCTCGCCACACTTGCCGAACATACGGCTCTTGCCAACGGTATAACCCTACGAAAGGGAACGTACCTTGCAGTTTCAGGCTCAAATTATGAAACGCGTGCAGAACTACGGTTTATGCGAAAAATCGGTGCAGATGTTGTGGGTATGAGCAGTGTTCCCGAAACACTTATTGCTCGGCAACTGCGAATGGAAGTACTTGGATTATCGCTCATTACCAATGAATGCCGTCCGGATGCTCCGCGCCAGGTATCTCACGCAGAGGTTATCGAAACTGCCGCAAAAGCAGAGCAGAATTTGCGTGCGCTTGTCCATGATATTCTTCGGGTATGTTGATATAATGGTGTAATAGCAATCGTAGATGATTGGTACTTAACTTCTTGGTGTGGTTTTTAGTGAGATTATCCGTAGTTTCGCAGGAGTGAGGTTTTCTTATGATAAATTTAAGTGAAATAGTGCGATAGAAAATCCACATATATTTAAAACGGTAACAATGTTATTCTATAATACATAAAATGAAAAAGTATTTTACAATTTTGTTGATTGTATTTGTTCTCCAACTTCCAGGTTGTATAATTGTACTACAAGCTGATGCCGGAATGATTATATCTTATGGAAACGAGACTCTTATTCAGACTTCTCAATATATGACAACTTTCTTTTCATTTCCTTTGTTATATTTTTTTTCTGACATAATAAAAAGTAATGAATTGGCATTAGTAATATACATTTCAAATTTGTTACTTATTAGTTTTGTTGTATATTTCATAGCAAAATACATTGAACGTTGGAGACAAACAATCAAGAACAACAACAATCACTAACTTTCAAATTTTACAAGATTTTACAAGAAATTAACTGCAAAAAAAACTCTAACTCGATGACTAAAAGTAAAATAATATGGCTGATAATTTTCATGTCGTTTTTGGGGATGACAGTTTATTATTTTTACCCCGAAGAAAAATTACCGGCTGACATACAAATTGACAATATTATTGTTTACAAATCGAAAAGACAATTATTTGCTTATTCAAATTGACAACTCATAAAAATTTATAAAATTTCATTGGCAGACAACCCATTGGTGATAAAGAATTCGAAGGCGACAAAAAGACTCCCGAAGGTGTTTACTTCATAAACGACAAAAATCCAAATAGTGGTTATCACAAAAACTTAGGTGTTTCGTATCCCGACAGTAACGACATTGAAAACGCAAAGCGACTTGGCAAACCAACCAGTGGTGATATTAAAATTCATGGGCTTAGAAATCAAACAAGTTTTATTGGTAAATTCCATCGCTGGTTTGATTGGACATTAGGTTGCATTGCCGTAACTAATCAAGAAATTGACGAACTTTATAATGCAGTAAAAATTGGGACACAAATTGAGATAAAGCCGTAAAAATTACGTGCAGAAAAAAAATTTCTACTATCAGTATTTTTGCAACATACTACATTTAGACAGTTTTATAGTTATTACAATTATGCACGTTCCCCGTAGGGATTTTTATACAGACGAGCCAACCATATCAAACCCAAAAATAGCCCTCAAACAATTACAACATGACAGAATATTTATCATATACGTTCGATGACAGCGAAGAGTTCATCAATACCTTTGACGAACTACCCTTATGGAGTGCTTCATTCGGACTGTTATTGCTGAAACACTTAGAATTACAACCAAATCTGACGGTAATAGATATTGGTTCGGGTGCAGGTTTTCCTCTAACAGAACTTGCAGGGCGACTTGGCAACTCCTGCAAACTTTACGGACTCGACCCTTGGGTAAATGCCAATAAACGAGCAAAACAGAAAATAAAAAATTACAATCTCTCAAATGTTGAAATAATTGAATGCTCGGCGGAGGCAATCCCTTTTCCTAAAAATTCGATAGACTTAATTGTTTCAAATCTCGGCATCAATAATTTTGACAACCCTCAAGCTGTTTTTAGTGAGTGTAATCGCGTGCTGAAACCGAATGGAAGACTTGTTCTTACGTCAAATCTGAACGGACATTGGAAGGAATTTTACAGCATATTTTATACAACACTGAAACAGCTCGGAAAGGAAAGTTTAATACCCGCTCTCAAACAAGATGAAGAACATCGTGGAACAGTAGAAAGTATTTCAAAGCTATTTATTGAACATGGTTTCATTATTTCTCGACATTTTGAGGAATATTTTGAAATGAAATTTTTAGATGGTAGTGCTTTTCTCCATCATAATTTTGTAAAATTAGGGTGGCTGACTTCATGGCTTAAACTGTTCCCCAAAAACGAATTGGAAGAAATTTTTACGTCGCTTGAACACAATTTAAACGAACACTCCGCAAGAAATAATGGATTAATACTCTCAGTACCAATGGCATACATCGAAGGAGAAAAGATAAAGCGGAAAGAAACGACCTTTTCCAACACTATCAAAAAGATAAATGGAACAGAACATCGGACAAAAATATGACAAAATAGCTCGGTGGTGGCATGAAAATCACAACGAATCAAACTATGGATTACCTCAGATTGAAAGAGCAATCTCGTATTGCAAAAACCGAGGTTTTGCCTTAGATGTCGGATGTGGCAGTGGCGGAAGGGTTACGAGGAAGTTACTTGACGAAGGATTTGAAGTATCAGGGATAGATGCATCTGCTACCATGATCGAACTCGCTCAATCAAATCATCCTTCGCTCGATTTTGAAGTAGCAGATATTTCTTCGTGGCAAACTGATAAGCAGTATGACTTTATTGTAGCATGGGATAGTATATTCCATTTACCGTTTGCAATGCACCCGCCTGTAATTTCAAAACTCTGTTCTATGCTTCAAAAAGACGGCATTTTGATTTATACGTTTGGCGATGCAACCGGTGAAATTGAAGGTAATTGGCATAATGATACATTCTACTATAGTTCAATCGGAATACAAGAAAATCTACGAATTATAATGGAATCAAACTGTGAATGTCGCCATTTAGAATTAGACCAATATCCCGAAAAACATGTTGTAATTATAGTTCAGAAAATGGAGTAGTTTCCCTCTATTTCCCCTCAAACCACGAATTTTTCAGCACAACTCGTGCCATTGCATCAAGTGGATAATTACGAACATTCGGCTGGAGCATTCGATAGTGCATCTCATAAAACAACATAAGTGCAGGCGCATCTTTCATGGCGAGCGACTCGGCTTGTCGGTAATAATTCGAGCGTTCTACTACGTCGGTCGAGGCAACTGCTTTGTTGAGTGCCACTGTCGCTGTCGGGTTTGAATATCGCGTACTGTTCGGATAACTTGGCTCGGTTTCATTTTTAGGAACAAGCGCGCCATCCAATAAATTAATAAAATTTTCGGCATCAGGATAATCTCCGTACCACCGCGTTCCCCAAAAATTTAGATTGCCTTGCTCGGCAAGCGAGAGCAATTCGGCAAATTGTATTGTCTTGATTTCCACCCGCACATTCAATGCCTCACTCAGCATTTTCTGAACAGCTTCGGCTACTTGTACTAATCGTGGTTCGGTATAAATATGAAGTGTTACCACCGGAAATCCTTTGCCGTTCGGGTAGCCGGCTTTTGCCATATACTCTCGTGCTTTCGGAAGGTCAATCCCAAATCCGACGATAGAATCAATCGGGTAATTTGGCATCACCGGCGGTGTAATTCCATGAATTGCCGGGGCAAACGGAGCATTTCGCAGAACGTATTTCACGATTTTTTCACGGTCAATCGCAAGCGAAAAAGCACGACGAACATCAGCATTATTAAACGGCGGTTTAGTACACAGAAAATCTAAAAACCATGTACACATCGCAGGTTTCGCCTGAAAAATATACTTATTATACGGTGGCTTCGGTGTGCGAGTGGCATTATCCACCACATTATCAAAAAATTCTGTGGGAATCGTAAAACATTCGTCCAGATTTCCTTTGGAAAATTCCTGAAGTTGAACTTTGTCGTCCTTGATAAAACTAATTGCTACATTATCATAAAATGGAAGTTGGTTTCCTGCTTTATCGTGTTGCCAATATACAGGATTGCGCCGCAAATTCATTTGGCGGTCATGTTCCCATTTTTCAAAAATAAAAGGTCCTGTTCCCACCGGATTTTGGAAAAAATCTGCGCCATAATATTCTACTGCTTCATGCGGAACGACACAACCGAGAGAATTAGCAAGTGTCAGTAAAAACGGAGCATTTGCACGAAGTAATTCAATCTGAAGTGTCGAATCGTCCATTACGCGAATTCCGCTGACCGATTCGGGAGAATTATTTCCGGAAAGTCGTGCTTTATTATACTCAGCCGCACCGACAACTCTCTCATTAAATGCCCAAAAATGAACTGATCTTGTCTTTGGATTGCAACACCGAGTGAGAGAATATTCAACATCACGGGCTGTCAATTTGCGTCCTTTTCCGTTTGGAAAGCATTTATTATCATGGAAATACGCGTCTGTTCTCAAATGAAATGTGTAGAGTTTGCCGTCGGGTGAAATTTCCCAGCGGTTGGCGAGTTCGGGAACAACATTAAGCAATGAATCGAATGTAATGAGGCGGTCATAAATTTGGAGAGCAATATCGTCGGCAAGTTTACTGTTGATAATTACAGGGTCAAGTCCGTTTGGATTGCCGCGAACCATATTCAGGCGAAATGTCCCACCATAGAATTTACCGTCTTTTGCCTGATGAAATGTTGTTACTTCGGGTTTTGAACATCCACCGAAAAATGAAAAAACAAATGAAAACAGCACTAAAAAAATAGTTTGTCGTATATTCATGGAGAATCCATTGAAAAAGTTGGTAATTTTGGAAGAAAAACGCTCACGTTTTTTGTTAATACTCCCAATTAAAGTAAACAATGACAACCGCTCGAATTCCGCTTACACAGAAGCAAAATGAATTACTGCAATTCCTTCGCCGAAAAATCCAGCAAGACGGTTTTCCCCCGACGATGCTCGAAATATGCGCTGAATTTGGCTTTAAATCTACAAACGGCGTTAGCCAAATGCTCCAAGCTCTCGAAAAAAAGGGCTATATCAAACGTCGTGAAAAAGGTGCTTCACGAGGAATTCAATTAATTGGACAACAGCCCGTTCAACCCCAACAATCACCCGTTAAAAATCTTGTACTTATCGGGAATGGAACGTCAGCCGAACCGCTCTCGGTCTTTCTTAATCCGCAAGGACAAATCCAACTTGACACCCGAATGTTTTCGTCCGAATCCGGACAATTTTTTGCCGCTGTAATTACCGATGACGGCATGAGTTCCGAACATATTCTCGCCGGTGATATTGCGATTTGTTTACAGCAATCTTCGCCGGCAATTGGGTCAATCGTTGCGGCAATTCACCTCGATACTGTTATCATTCGCCGATTAGCCAAAAAAGGCGATCTCCAAGCTGCAAGCAAAGGTTTTCAGCGCGTCCAATTTACTCCCGATGACCGGCAAGTAGCCGTTTTGGGGAAAGTTGTCGGCATTATGCGAAAATTCTAACTTGTCTAATTTTCACGAGCTTTTAGCGTTGTAAGAATCTCCTCAAAATCTGCATGTGCTAAGTGATATTTAGTGGAACAATACTGGCACACAAGTTCGTTTTGTCCCGATTGTTGCATATCACGCACTTCGTCAATTCCCAATGTCAAGATAATATCTTTGAATCGTTGTAATGAACATCGGCAGAAGAAATCAATCGGCGAAGTATTTACAATATCATACTCAAAGGGCATTGCTTTTTGCAAAATTTCTTCGGGAAATAACCCTTCATGGAGTAGTTTGCCGATTGCTCCTAAATCGAGAATTGCTTGCTCCATTTGCTCGATTTCATGGTCGGTTGCACCGGGCATTGCTTGAACCAATAGTCCACCCGATTCTTGAACGGTATCATAATCCGACATCAACACATCAAGTGTAATCGCTGATGGAATTTGCTCCGACTGCGTAAGATAATACGCCAAATCGGTCGTTATATCGCTTCGGTGAAGTTCTACAATTCCGGTTATCGGCTCAAATTTATTATAAAGATATTTTGATACTTTCAGAAATCCCACGCTAAGTGCATCAGTCAGGTTTTTCACTTCACTTGCGGCATCTTCGACTCCCTCGGCATTCTTGGCAAATCCGCGAACTTCTCCTAATTGTAATGCCTCCACATAAATCATTCTCACAGGGCCTGTTCCGTCGAATTGAAGAACAATCCGTTCTTCACCCTTTAAAAACGATGAAAGCAGAGCCACTCCCGAGATCGCGCGAGCAAGTAAATACGCTGTCAATCCGGCGATTTGATGCTTTTCCATTGCGCTTCGAGTGGTATCGGTGGATTTTACGACAGCCACACGAAATTTTCCGTTCTTGGTTACAGCCCGCACTACTCGGTCACGTAACAGATATTTTTTTTTGAGTTCCATGTTAAATTTATTTCTCGTACTTAGTTTGTAATTAATCTGTAAAAATAAGCCATTTCCACTCAACGGTCAAATTCACACTCTATTGCATGGCATACATCTTGCGGCGATTGTATGAACGCAGTATTCTGAAATTTACTATAGTTCTACGCACAAGATTTTAATGACAGTACTTTATTTACGAATTCAATATATCCTATTTTTCGTGGCATTGCTCACTCTGATTTCATGCAGAAGCTCTGTTCGATTTGCCTCGGGGAATGATACATCTTCACAGATCGAACGTCGTATTATTACGGGAAATCAAACGCAGACATTCACACCTCTGCAACATCGTATAATTACTTCAGCTGAAAAATACTTAGGTGTTCCGTACTGTTGGGGTGGTTCGGATAAAGACTGCATGGACTGTTCTGGATTTGTCCAGAGGGTGTATAGTTCTGTTGGAATTGCACTTCCACGCACCGCCTCCGAACAGTATAACGCAAGCAAGTCCATTTCTCCGAACGACTCGAAGGCAGGAGATTTAATTTTCTTTTCGTTTATCGGTTCGGGAATTTCTCATGTCGGAATTTATGCAGGGAATAATGAGGTTATTCATGCTTCGAGTTCACGTGGTGTGATTCGCCAGCCGCTTGATGACAGTTATCTTTCGGCAGGATTTGCAGGAGTGCGGCGTATTATTCCCTCGCTCACTAATAAGTAAGTAATTACCACAAAAATACCCCGACTAATAGTTTAATCAGTCGGGGTTTTCGATTGTAACTCTGTAAGTAATATTGTTCGTAAATTTTGAGAATGGATTATTTGCCTATTGTTACTGTTGAAGTGCGAACTGCCGCTTCGAGTGCCTGCATTTGTTCTTTCATTTTCGCAACTTCACCTCTTAATCCTTCTAATTCCTCCTGTTGCGTTCTCATTTTTATAACTTCTAATCTCAATCCATCCAATTCTTGTTGTTGTTCTTGAACCGATTTAATAAGAATTGGGGTTAGTTTACCATAATCAATTCCCCAAGGGTGAATTAATTTTCCTTTTTCATCAACTTCATCTGTACCTTCACTTACCGCTTGAGGATACACTTCAAATAACTGCTGGGCAAGTATGCCCTGAACAACTTGACCTTGTGCCCTATCAATAAATTCATAATCTTTAATGCTAATTTTCTTAAGTATATCCAGTCCGGTTTTAGTTTCTACGATATTTTTCTTCAAACGCATATCGGAAGTGGTAACATAACTAACCCCGGATGAAATAAGTCGGATGGTTCCATATTCCGTTGCGGTGGAGTAATTAACAAATTGAACGAGATTACCCCCAGATCCGGAAGAAATACCTCCCCATAAAGACAATACTCCGGCAGTAGTTGTATTTCCGGAGTTTTCCATTGAACAGACATATCCATTCGTTTCACTCTTCTTAACAGCCAATGCTCTATTTGAATAACCACTAAAACCAACCCCCACATTACCTGTAAAATACGCACCACCATCAGTTCTTATTGATGCGACTTGATTTCCGTTGTTTCTGAAGGTCACTATATCATTTGAAGCTGTCCCTGCCCAATCTATATTTACCGTTGGTCCTTTCCCCCGTGTCCAAAAATGAGCCGCAGGGCCTGTCCAAGTAGTACTATATCCACTCACCTTAAAAGTATAATTAGACTGATTATTCTGTATGTCAAGCAGTCCGTCAGGAGCAGTTGTTCCAATTCCTACATTGCCGTTATCCTTAATCATCATTTTCACACTTCCCCATGTTGGTGTAGTATTTAGAGTTATAAAACTAATACCATCCTGACCACAAACAGCAAGACCATCTGCAAAGCTGTTACCATCATGATCATACGCAAGAATTCCCTGGTGATATTTGCCGGAATATCCTTCACGTAAACTAAGCCCTATTCCGGAAACTCCATTTGCATTCACAATTGCGTTACCTTCCACATGAAGTTTAGAATTTGGATTAGTAGTTCCAATCCCCACATTCCCGTTAAATCCATCAATAGACATGGCAACTGAACCTGTCGTGTCATCTAAATGTCTGATAATATTAAATTTTGTAGCTACTTCATCACTTACCAAAGTCCATCCCCATGCATCACTGAAATGTCGTAGTTTAATACCGGCTCTATATTGATTTCCTCCAACGGTTTTGATACTTGAATAGAGATTTGAGCCCACGGTATAATCGCCAATTTGAAATTTATCTATTGGATTTGATGTTCCAATTCCCACATTTCCAACTCCCGAAATTCTCATACGTTCAGAATTGTATGTTTTAATAATTAAGGGAATGCTATCGTTCGTTCCCAAGTAGTTTAATAGGGGATTGGTAGTGGCGTTACCCGTCAGCGACCATCCCGAAGAAACTGTACTTGGTGTCCACTGCATTCCATTCCAAGCAATAGACTGTCCTAATGTTGGAAGTGTATTTGCAAGCGGACGACCTTGTAATTTAACCACCGAAGGATTCGGGTAAGTTCCACCCAAATCTCCGCCTGCCGCACCACTCGGAGGAAGTGATGTCGGTATTACACTTGCTGCCAATTTTTCAAGAGGAATAGAACCATCGTTGATATTGAGGGTTGCAATAGGCCCGTTAGGATTATTAATGCGTACAATTCCGTCAGTATTTTGAACTCCCTGAATACCTGTACCACCTGCACCTCCACTTGATGATATATTTATCGTATCTCCATTACTACTTACAGAAGTACCACCCGCACCTTTCAAAACAATATTCCCACTTTTTCCGTTCAGATTACGAACCACACCGCTTGCTGTCGGGGATAACGAAGCCGATTGAAGTGAATACGGCACACTAAGCAGTTGACTTACACCTGTGATACTATAATTTGTTTCACCTGCGGGATCAGTTTCGGTTTTGATAAAGTATGGTCCTTTAGACCAGTCAATAGCGGCAAAACTACCACTCATGACCGTACCACCGCCAATTTCTAATGTTGCAAGCCCATTTGCATTGGTAAGGGGTGTATGAGTTTCTACATAAACTGCATTGCCGGTAACGGAAGACTGCAAAATACTAATTTGTATTGTTATTGTTTTATTTGTAATTAGCGCATTCGATGCGTTACGAATTACTGCCTGATAGCTCATTTTATTGGGTGCTTGGGCAAATGCGGTTGTTGATAAAAGTATTGCCATCACAAAGATAGTACGTATAGATTTCATATTATGTATGTTTGATAATTGTGAATGTTTTGACAGTTGTTGTGCCGTTTAATATTTTCAAGAGATACATACCCGATGCTAATGAAGACATCGGAATTTGCATATTTTCACTCTGTATTATTTGAGTAAGTAATTGCTCTCCTTTTGCATTAAACAGTTGAAAAGAAAGATGCTCCAAACTTTGGTTTTCTATTTTCAAATTAACCACCGATTGAGTAGGATTCGGAAAAACAGTCAGAGACAAACTGATTTCTTTGTTATCATCAACCCCGACTGTGAAGAATTCATACGGATGTTGTACCCCTTGACTCGAAGATCCTTTTGATTGAGCAATATCATAGCTGTAGGTAATTTGCCCTACTGAATAGCTTGAACTGCCTCCTGTTCCTGAAGCATCTCCTCCGGCAGGAAGCAAGGTTTCTTGTGCCGTAACATTTGCAATACAGACTGCAAACAATAATAATACATATAGTTGGAATTTATTCATATATCCTCTATAAATTGTTTTTAAATACAACTCCCTATAAAAGAATATACATATATACATTTTAAAATGCAAACTTTTTGTTGGGTTTTGGTGATATTTACCAAAGGAGTTCTTTATGATTCTGAAAAAAATGTCGAAAAGCATTATAAACACTGTATTTTTGTACATCTACAATAGTTAATTGAATAATAATAATAGAGATTTAGTATGAAAATTCCCTTGTCAAAAATTGCTCATGCCCGAAGTGGTGACAAAGGCGACGCTGCTAATTGTGGCGTGATTGCCTACCGAGAAGAATGGTATCCGATTATAAGCGAACTATTAACCGTAGAGCGTGTTAAAAATCATTTTGAAGGAATCTGCCTTGGCGAAGTAAAACGTTTTGAGATGCCTAATTTGTGGGCAATCAACTTTCTTATGCACAATACTCTTGGCGGTGGCGGTACGGTTTCGCTAAAATTAGACGCACAAGGAAAAACTATTGCAACTGCAATGCTGATGATGGAAGTAGAAGTACCCGATACGCTGTTTAATTAACCATAACGACGTATGAAAAAAATCAATGTTCGGACTGTTCAGTTCGACAGCCCGAGCGGGAAGCCGGTTGTTGCGGATGTTCGTTCGATTGAAGATGAGCGCAAAAAGCCGATTGTTTTGGTATTGCATGGCTTTAAAGGGTTTAAGGATTGGGGTTTTTTTCCATTTGTATGTCATGAATTAGCAAAACATGGAGCAATTAGTATTTGTCTTAATTTTTCGCTGAACGGTTATGTGGTTGGTTCGGATAAAGTAGAATATCCAAACGACTTCGCTCGTAATACTATTTCGTTGGAAATAGAAGAAGTACGTCTGACAGTGAGAAAAATACTTGACAACTCTCTTGCAGAATTATCGAATTGGAACGGGAATATTTTTCTGCTTGGACATTCTCGTGGCGGCGGTGTGGCGCTTCTTGCCGGAGTAAAAGAACGTAATAGCATTCAAAAAGTAGTGGTTTGGAATTCTATCGGCACATTTGAGCGATTCACCGACCGTCAAAAAAGACTGTGGCACGAAACCGGAACATTTCAGGTAGAAAACTCACGCACTCATCAGACGCTTGGCATGAATCTTGACTTCCTCCTCGACATCGAAAGTCATTCGGAAGAATTTTCGTTATATAATGCCGCCGAAGTACTTAACTCTGCACTTCTGATTATTCACGGCGAACAAGACATGACCGTTCCCGTGCGAGAAGCCAAAAAATTAGCAGAGCAGGACGAACGTATTCAACTTCATGTTATTCCCGCAACGGGGCATACATTTGGAATTACACATCCTTTCGAGCAAACATCAGTAGCACTCAATAGTGCATTAGAATATACCTACACATTTTTGGGATTATAATTTTAGCTCTCTTTATTCAAGTATGAAACGTACACCCTTTTTTCTTGTCGTGATTTTTCTTACCGGCTGTGAGCTGTTCACGGTGGGGAGCCGTAAGCCGCAAAAGCAAGAAATAAGTCAGCGTTCATCCGTTGGTGCAGTCTATTTATTCAAAGCCGAACTTGACAGTAATAATGCTCCTGCGGCTACAGAAATACTCGCTCGCTCGAATGGAAACCCGCTTCTTGCCATCGAAAAATATGAGCTTTTCGACGAAATGAATCGCCTCGGACGACTTATTTCCAAAAAACCAATTACTTTCACCCACAGCGACACACTTTCAACCACAAAACAGCGTGTCAAAATTGAATTTGATTACGTAAAAAACATTACGTTTACCACCCAAAAAATCGCTGATGAGTGGTTTATTACCGACATTGTCGAATAAAACGTATCTTTCACCGTTTATAACATGGGCAGTAAAGGGTTATAGACGACAAAATACATACCCTGTATTCTCAATGATTTTTCCTGTTTGCTCGGTTGTTTCCAACTGACTTCAAATTTTACTTAATTACTTTATCCAGAATATCTTTCTGCCATCCTTTCCACTGTTTACTTCCATAATAGCTTGTTATCTTTTGCTTAAACTGCGACTGCTGATAAAAGTAGCCGAGCACTTCTTGAGCAGGCGCGCTCAGTCTTCCGCAAGGATTCAGCATCCCGTCAACAAGATTTTCAATTACGGCATCATCACAATAATTAAGACGTTTGAGCGAGTTCATTGCATTGCGTCGCGTCCAAAACTCATAGCTCGGACTTGCATAGCGAATTAACTTTTGGCGTGCATCGTTTACTGGCGGAATATTGTGTGTAACTGCGATTTCGAGCCATTTAATTTTTACTTGATTATACATTCCGAGTTCATTTTTGGTAGTTTCCAAATACGACGCAGTATTTTGCGGATATGCTTCCGAGAGTTTTTCGAGTGCAGTAGTTACTACCGCATACGAAGAATCTTTGAGTAAGCTCTCCACATCATTTTGGAATTCAGACGGAACACCTTTCACGCTGTTTAACGCGCTTTTACGAACTTCTACATCCTTGTCTTTAAATGCCTTATGCAAAACAGAAAAAGCCATAGCAGTTTTTTCTCCTGCAAGTTGAGCAACTACTTCACTACGCATCGGAGCATTTTTTTCTTTGTCTAATACTTGCGCGAGCAGAATTTGTTTTGCGTTTATATCACTCGAATCAGCTTTTAGTCCCACGAGTGCATCGTAGCGGTCTATCATGTTTGTCGCATTCAACACTTGTGCTTTGAGTTCAGCATATGGTTTTTTGAATGTAAGTTGTTTGATAATTCGGCTTGCGGGGTCGAATAGAACATATGATATATCTTTGTCGTTAGAATTGGGAATAACGACAGTGTGTTGTTCTTTTTCAATCCATTCACGTTTGCGGTCGGT
>JAFDZU010000025.1:0-15753 GCA_018266765.1 Bacteroidota bacterium | reverse complement strand
GTCGCGAGGTTGAATTTGTGCTACTGAAATTTGAGTTTCACGTCCTGTTTTACTGCTTCGCACATCATCCCACGATACTTTGTAATGCGGCTCGCCGCCACGATACAGCCATTCATCGAAAAACCAATTGGGTGTAAATCCCAGCACATCTTGGAATGATAAATAGATGTCATTGGTCTCAACATTAGCGTACGCATGATGAGTAAGATAATGGTTAATAACACGCTTAAATTCTTCTTCGCCGAATACATAATTCATCATATCAATTACAGCCGCACCTTTAGGATAGACGCGCGATGTTCCGGCTTGGGTATGCACAATAGGAAGTCGGTCTTTTTCGGAAGCGGCAATAGCCGCATTTTGAGCACCACGCCGTGACCACTGATAGGCATCTTCACCATAATACTTACGGGTAAATATAGTTGGATAGAACGTAGCAAAACTTTCCTGAAGCCATGTTCCTTTGCCGCTACGAGCAGTAATGAAGTCTCCAAACCATTGATGTGTCAGTTCGTGGACATTTGTGCCTACATAGCTTCTATCGAGGAATCCACGATCATCTACTTGGGAGAAATCGCCAAATACGGTTGCGGTTGTATTTTCCATTGCACCGAAGGTAAATTCTTCTACTGGAATTTGGGAGTACGATTCCCACGGATATTTAATGCCTGTTTGTTCTTCAAGGAAATCAATTGCCTCGGTAGAATAACGATATGTCGGTATCATGCGCTCAGGGAATTCGGGATAATACCACAAACGCACAGGAACACCGGATTTGGAAGTACGGTTGTCAATTGCATATTTTCCGATACCAAGCATAAGCAAATATCCGGCGTGCGGGTGTGTCATGGTATAATGCCATGTTTTGGTTCCGTTGCCGTTGTCTTTTTCACTGAGTTTCGTGCCGTTAGAGAGAACTTGATAGTCTTTATCAAAAGTAATAATCGTTTCGGTGATAAATTTATCGTTCATTTCGTCGTACATCGGAATCCAAGCACGATTGTCAATTCCCTGACCTTGAGTCCAGATTTGCTTCCGTGCCGCGCCATTTTCTTTGGTTGAAGCAACATCAGCATTCCAACCTATGAAATAAAGTCCTTTGCGTGGAGTTGCTTCGTAGGAAAACACGATACTGTCGGCCGTTCCCCACGAAAGTGCGGGCGACGGATACACCATAACACTTGTATCAGTAGAAACAAAGCGAACTGATTTACCATTGAGCGTTGCACTTTTAATTGATATTTTAATTGCATCAAAGTAGATAGAATCAACGGCACGCTGTAATGGCGTAAATAGATGTGTTACTTTACCTTTAACAATACCGTTTGGAGCATCAAAACTAACTTCGACGGTCATCCGCTTTATATCCACAGGGTGTTCGCGCGGTTCGGCAAACGGTTCTGTGTAATGAGTTTCTGAATGGAAAAATTGAGCTGATGCAGGATTAGCTATTGCTGCTATTAAGAGCATAAAAAGAAAAAAGCGATTCATTATGATTCCTTTACGAAAAATTTTAAGAGCTTGCTTCATACTATAATTGAAATTTATTTTCTAAAGACAGAGGAATTTTGAGTAACGAGTTTATCAATACGTTTGTGTCGGAGATAGGGAGGTGTAATATTCAACAGAGTAAGCGATGGCGGAAGCGAAATAATCGGGTTGATAATTCCCGTAGTATCTTTTGCAATATTTTGATATTCAAGCAACGCTCTGACAGATGATGCGCTGAGTTGGGCAAGTTGTTCCGCTCCACCTCGAAGAGTAACGCTAATGCGATTCGGGAAAACTTGATGTAATGATTGCTGTGGTTCAGAGAGGATTTCGAGGGGAATATCGTCGAACGTTATTTCGGCAGTCTGCTGAATTTCACCGGAAACTACAACTGTCTGTTGCGAAAGAGCAATATGATTCTGCAAGGAATCCACAAGTGAAGTTTCAAAACGAAATGATTGAATAGCATCAGTAATTTTGAGAGGTGAAGTTTGCCATTTTTGAATGGTTTGGAGCATAGCTTCATTACCACGAATAACGACACTGTCTGGTTCAATACGAATATTACCTACGAGAGTAAATCCTTCGCGCGGAACAAGTTCTATACCCGAAAAGATGGGCACCGTTCGTCGGGCAACAGCTCCTGTGGTAATACTAAGATTTTCAGGAGAAAGTTCAACTATTTTTTCTAAGCTGAGAGGCGGGCGCAAACTCTGTAATATTTCGTTTTTTGTAAGAGTGAAACCATCAGGCGAAACCTCTGATAATTTAGTTAAATCAATCATACATTCGGGCTTTGTACCAATGTATTCAATGTTGATAATTTGCCAGCCGGAGGCGCGAACTTTTGCTGTAATAAATTTCGGAAGTTCGTTTTTGACTGCTTTATCTTCTTGCGGTTGAACTACTAACGGATATTGAATAAAAATAGTCGAAGGTGTTTTCAAGCTAACATAACCCCAGAGAGCCACTGCAAGGAGCGTGCAGAAAAATAACGATAATGAGGAGACTTTACGGGGCATGAGTGCGCTTGATAATTATAGTAAATACTATATGAATATTCAAAATTACAAAAAAAGCCCCGCACAACTGTGAAGTATATGCAGGGCTACGATAAAGAACAGAGTTTATTCTATTCTAAAATTACTTTGTAATCGTAATTGTTTGCGATTGAGTAAACTGACCGGAAATCATACGGCATAGATACACACCTGATGGAATACCGGTAAGCGGAATATTTGCTTGATACGTTCCCGGATTAAGTTGTTCATCCATCAAAGTAGCCACATGCTCACCAAGAGAATTATAAAGTTCAAATGTAGTACGTGCGGTTAATCCAACACTATAATTAATAGTTATATCATTATTTGTTGCAGGATTAGGCGAAACTGACGTAAGAGAATACGCAGTTCCCGAAGATTTTATCAAACGAGCATTAATAAAGCATCCCTCGATAGTAACTTCGGTCGGTATGCTCTTTGGAATAACGCACGGAGTCAGTTTTGGAGTTTGAACATCTAATCCCATCGGATAATGAATCGTATCGGCGAGGAGTACTACAAATTTAAGTTTAATAATATCACCATTTGCCGGTATAGCCGCTGGGCCGCTTGCATCAAGAGTAAGCATATGGCTCTTGCCTGTTCCACTTTCTACCGGAGGATTAACATTAAATTTCCAACCGTTTGACGTATAAGCAGCTGTAAAATCTGCACTTGTAAATTTATAATGTTTTTCATCAAAACTTACTTGAGCTACAAAATCTTTAATTGGTGCACCTGTCCACTCACCATTTGTTGCTTTAAGGGTAAATGTATGTGATTTACCGGCATTTATTTTTTCTCCTGCATTAATGTCCGGACTAATAGCAAATTCAACCGGAACAATTTTCCCTACTCCGGTAAGATTAACTGTTCGTGTAGAAATCGGGAACTGATTTACTGTATCAGTTAAGTTACTGCTGTAAATCAAAATCTGTGCATTATATGGTTGATTATTTGTCGGCTTAAATTGAACATCAAATGCTTGAGTTCCATTTGGAGCTATAGAGAAAGGAGGAACGAATCCGATAACGCTAAATGCAGCAGCATCAGGACCTACAACATCATAACCTGTAATAACAAGCGGAGCCGTTCCACCCGGATTAGCTATAACAAATTGTTTTGCCGGTTGGTCGCATGTAAGTACAGTTCCGTAGTCAATCGAAGTTACCGATATGCGCGGCTCTGTATTAACATTTGAAAATCCACAACCCACTACATGTACTGTATCTTTTACAGTTGGGTCAACTTCCGGTCCCGGTGCGGCATCAGATTGAATATCCACAACCACAAAACGGCGACCAACACCTGTTGGAGTAAATGAAACAGGCACTTTGAGCGTTCCGCCCATTGGAATTATTTGAGGAATAGTCGGCATTACAAATGTGAAATCTGCAATGTTAGGTCCAGCCGCATTAATAGAAAATCCTTTGAGGTTTAGGTCGGCTGACGTGCTTGGATTCGTTATAGTAACAAACCCGTCAGGAGTTGCCTTCGTTCCAACCTCAGCACAAGGAGTAAATGTGTAGCCGACAGGAATAATTTTTGGCAGAATACCGATTCCGTCTAATGTTCCGTCAGTTTGCGGAGGAACATTTTCTATAAATGTCGGCACGACTAAATTATGATGTGTCGCTTCTGTTTGTGGTGTATACTCCACATTAACAACCAACTTTATTCCACCCTTATCAAGAGGACGTAAAATGAAAGGAAGAGTTGGAACAGTTCCAATTATTTTGAAGTTAGGGTCAGTCTTATCTTGTAATTCTACTGTAGTTAGATTTAAATCAGAACTTCCGAGATTATAAATATAAACTTCTCCCGTATTAACAGTCATTACGCGTCGTTTTTGCCAATCAAACGGGGTAATGACAGGTCCGGGAGCTTTGCCTTCGCCACGCCACAATGAGGTTTCATTACAGTCTGTACCTCCACCATCTGTTACAAATGTTACGGTAATGCTGTCGGGTTCTATTGCCGACGGTGCAAATCCTACAGAAGTAAGCAGTACTTCACCACCCGGTGCTACTTTGAATGGGAATGATGGTTTTTGATTAATAATAAAGAATGGAAGTCGAACACCCTTTACATCAGTTACTGTAAGAGTGTCTGTTCCTTTATTTCTAATGTAAAGTCCGCGTCCGGTTTGGCGTTCTTTGAACGATGTATCCGTTCCGACGACCACGCTTCCGGCATTCCATCGCGCTTCTATATCCGCACATGGCATTACGCCACGCCCTTTAACCGGGAATGGAAATTTTCCGCAAGTAGTTTCTGCTATCAGCGAATCAATATCTATATCCGGGTCTTGGTCGGTCTTACCTTCTTTAATTGGCTTGTAGGATAATATTATAGCGTGTGAATCTAACGCTTTTAATGTGAACGGTACCGAATCACCTTTAATAATATTAAACTCAGAGTTTTTCTTTAATTTAATTGCAGTAACAATGACATCTTTATTATTCGGATTTTTCAGTTGAACTGTGAGTTGTTTTGTCGTTCCTACCCGTACTCTTCCAAAATGAGTAATAGCAGGGTTTAGCTGAAGATTATCCGAGACATATCGGACGGTATCAAGCGTGTAATTCCCTGCTCGGTCAAGTACTACAAGAACCGCAAAAGCATCCTTTGATTTATCTTTCACTAAGAGCTTAAAGTCAAATTTTGTTACTTTGGGTAAAGGAATAACTTTTTCGGCGGTCAGAAGTTTTAACTCATAATTATAACTCACTGAATCTACAATATAAATATCAAATATTCCTTGGTCAATTTGTACTGAATCTGGTGGCGGTGGTCCGTAATCTCGAAGTTCGGTTGCATGATACGTATAGTCACCGCAATTTTCAACGAAGGTGAGAACAGGAGGAAGAGTATCTAAATCGGTCAGTGACCGTGTGGCAAGTGCCGCCGGCCATCCATACGAGTTAAATGTACCAAAACCATAAATATAGCCGCCGAAAAGTGTGTTACTTGTAACGATATGTGGCCCGGGAGTAACGGTTTTCCGTCCCCAATAAAGGTTTGTACCCGGAACATTATTCGATAGTAATTTCGAATATGTTTTATAAACAGTATCACCGTCTATCGTAAGAGATTTTAGTTTTTTCTGTTGAAGATCTGCAGTGTCGCCTTCGACGATATAACTAAAATAATTATTAACAAAATTCTCGTTGACGGGGGTTTGAAACACAGTTGCTTTAAGATACTGCTCCTGAGGTGTAAGAATAATCATAAAAGGATCAAAATCGCTCCCCTTATCCCAATTTGCAGAATAGGAATACTGCATCACCAGAATCGGTTTGTCGGCTTCCCACACAGTAATTCCGTTAAAAGCAACTACAGCACCATTTCCGATCCATGTATTAAAGTCTTCGTAAAAATCTCCGGCTTTTGATAGAATATAATCACGTTGTCCTAGTAATTCCTTGCTGACTTTATCATAATACCTCATCTTCATTCTTGTGTTGGCTTTGGAAGCAACTACTCGAAAAAAATCACCTTTATTATCCCGTTGGAGTTCAATGGAAACGTATTTTTTGCCCCATGCTGAAACAGGTGGAACCATTTCGCACATGTGGTCGCGCCCGTCTGTATTATTTACCGGTAGCATTGTTCGTTCATGGTACGAAATTAGACCAATAGGTTTATTTGCAGTGATTCTTGAACCGGTCAGGTCAAATTGACCACGGGTAGTTGCATCCCCAACTACATTATATACTTCACCTTTATTGAGAATAATCGGACCTAATACCTCTCCAATTTTTGAGCCACTTCGAGTTTTGGCAGTACCACCACCTACTCCGCGTAATGTAATGTTAACCTCTGTTTTGTCTTCTGAAGCGACAACAATAAATCCCGCTCCCCAATTTCGAAACTCGGCATAGTCGTAATAAGCACAATGGATGTATTCTGTTCCCCAAGTATTGACAGGAAGAGCTAAATAGCCATCAGATGTAACTTGCTTACCATTCATCACATAGACAGAAATAGCTTGATCGGCTGTTATATGTATGCCGCGTGGGTCTGCTACTTGAGAAGAAACAATTTCGAAGTCGTAGGTAGCTGAACCGTCTTTTGTGGTAAAGATAACTACTTCATTTGCTAATAGTTTTTTTGAACGGATAAACCCGGTTCCCGGAACTTCCATTGTTACAAGTGTGTTATAACTTGATGTTACGTAAAATTCAAGCTGAAGCGTTGGCTGCGCTTTCACATCATTGAGCGGAACAGCAAGCCAGAACTCACGCCCTTGCGCTGTGTTGTTAAGCACACGGTCGGCATCCTTAATTTTCTTGCGAATTGCTTCTGTTTTTGCATCCAAAGTTCGTGCTTGTATTGGAAACGCCAGCACAGACGCAAAGAGAATAGTGAATAGAACTTTGACAAAAGATTTCATAATTACTCCCGAAAAATAGATTAATAGAAAGATATTGTTTTTGTTTTTTTTGATATATTTTGAACTTCAAATTACAGCATTAATAGGAAATATAATAATAAAAAATTTCAAAAAGTAAGGATTAATCATTTGCAACTTAGTAAATACGCCGTTTTATGTGTATTTTCGGCATAATGCCCCATCGAAAATACCGAGTGATGTTGCTTGAGTTACGTTAGAGCCGGACTATTTGCTATTTTTGCGCTGTTAGCTGTGGTTTTTATTGGTAATTTGTAGTACATTTAGAAAATATTGTGATTACATGAACTGACTAAACATTGTAAATCCATATTATACAATGACTGTTTCTTCCCTATAATTCCAATAACACAGAAGTAACCGATATGTCGCAATAACACAAGTTTTTATTTTTAAGTACAAGTAACTATCTATGCTCATTGTAAAAGTCGTCAATTTATACGAAAGTCCTTGAAATATGCGCATGAAAAAATTTATTGCTCCTTCGATGAAAGAAGGAATAATCCAGATGAAAAAAGAATTAGGTGAAGATGCCGTTATTCTTTCTACTCGCAATGTAAAAGTAGAAGGTAGCGACGATATCGTGGAAATTATCGCCGCATTAGACGACCAACTTCTTGGGCATGCATCCCGGCTTCATTCTGCCGAATCTGTAGAAAAGCCGAATGCCAAATCAAAGACGTCTGCTAAATCTTCTGCCTCAACTCCACCCCAAAAAACTATACCCGCGTCCAAAGCGGTTGCTACATATTCTCAGACCTTGCCGCAGAATGACGACGAACAAAATATCAGTCAAGCCGCAACTCTTCTCCAACTTCGTAATGATGTTCGATGGCTCAAAGATACTCTCGCGACCGTTGCCGAAAGTGTTCCGTATCGGTATGCAAGCTCTTTAAACCCGGCAAGTCGCGAAGTCTATACTACACTCCGCGCGCAAGATTTTCCCGATGAAGAAGCACTGCGTATTGTTGGGCTTGCTTCAGCTCAAGTCACTTCCGGAATCGCTACCACCGAGGATATTCTCAATGCCTCACGGCAAATTATTGCTTCCGAGCTTTCGCTTTTCCCTCCGCTCGAATCTCGTTCTGTGGCAACTACTGTTGCATTTATTGGTACAACGGGAGGTGGAAAAACGACAACTATCACAAAACTTGCGGCAATTTGTAAACTTCTCTACAAAGCAAATATTCTTATTGTTTCTGCAGATACATATAAAGTAGGCGGAGCCGAACAGCTCCAAACCTTTGCTTCAATTGCAGGGATTGCCTTTCATACTGCGTATAGCTCGCAAGAATTACGGCAAATTATTAAGCAAGAATCCAAACGTGATTTTATTTTTATTGATACAGTCGGGCGCAGTCAGCAACGTCGTCAACATCTTTTAGAAATTGGTGCTTACCTCGAAGCAGCGGCTCCGGAAATTACATATCTTGTCCAAAGTGCGGCTACAGGCGAACAAACATTTCTCCAAACATTAGAACGGTTTGGTGTGCTTGAACCAGACGCACTTATTCTTACAAAACTCGACGAATCTGCAGGTTTGGGTGGGATTCTTACAGCTCTGCGCCGACATAAACTACCGCTTGCTTATTATACGACCGGACAAAAAATTCCCGATGATATCGAAACAGCACGCGCCGAACGTTTAGCCGAAATCGTTCTTCCGCCATTATGAAAAATCATTTTTTACGGATTTACCGTCTAACGGATGAATTTAGCGACCGTCTTGCCAAAGAGCATATTTTTCTCCTTTCTTCAGGAATAGCTTTTAATATTATTCTCTGTATAATACCTTTATTATTGATTGCATCAGCAATTGTCGGCTCGCTTACTGATGGTGCTTCACTTTCAGAAACTCTCAACAGAATTCTACGAGATACACTTCCGCCGAACCAAATCAATTCTGAAATTATTGATTCCACACTCAATGAACTTCACACAGCATTCAAATTCAGTAATCTTGCCGGATGGATTGGCGGCTTAGGTTTGCTTTGGACCGCTTCTGCACTTTTTAGTTCGATGCGGACTGGTCTTAATGCAATTTTCAGTATAAAAACACCCAAAATTTTCCTGCTGTATAAACTTCAGGATATTGGACTTACGTTAGTATTAATGGTGCTGTTGCTTGCCTCGTCGCTTATTGCTCCAGCCGCCGCATTTATTGGATCAATCGGAAAAAATATTCTACCAGAAAATATATTTAGTTGGATAAGCGGTGCAACCGTCCGTTTTGTTGGATTGGCTTCATCGGTTCTCTTTTTCTATTTTGTGTATAGATTTATCCCAAATCAGCGATTACCTCGAAGAATGGTAATTACGGCAACACTTCTCTGCACAGGATTATGGGAAGCTGCCAGATTTGGGTTTGCTTGGTACTTGACAAACGTAGGTTCATTCGGTAAAATATACGGAGTGTATGCAATTATATTTACAGTCGCTATTTGGATATATTACTCTGCACTTATTACATTGGTTTCTGCTGAAGCTGCAGAATTTTGGTATGAAAAACATACAGAACGACTCCCCAAAGTTAAAGTAGAAAGAAGAAATATTTTTAGGCGTCCGAGATAATAGTTAATTGTGCTCAATTCTCACTCATACCCAAACCTCTTGTTATTCATCGGTTGAAGATTCTTTCGGTAATAATTCACTTAGAATGTTTTTGATGATTTCCCATGAAAATCCCTGTCGTTGTAAATATCCTATGAGTGCAGTTTTCTGCTTCTCAAAAGGTTTGTGTTTTACCGAACGCAGTTTTTTTTCGGCGGCTTTGAGTGCAAGTTCTGTTGTGGTATCTTTGGGGAAATGACATTCAATAGCTTCTTGTGCTAATACTTCACTAATTCCACGTCTGCGGAGTTCCATTTTTATCCGACTTGCCGATGACGGCTTTCGGAGTAAAAAATCACCGACGAACATTCGAGCAAATTCAGCATCATCTAAATATTTAAATTCTTTAAGAAATTGAATTGCTTGGTCTTGCTCCCACGGAGAAAATCCAATTTCTTGTAATTTTCGTCGCACTTGAACCTCCGTTCGGGGCTTATAGGTGGCAAAAGCAAGGGCACGTTGTTTAGCGTCCACAATTCGTTGGCGAGCAAGGATAGTATTTTTCAGTTCATCGGTGAGAATGACACCACGTCCCAATTTGAATTCCAAAACCAAATCCATCGAACATTCCAGGCCAATTTCATCGCCGACAAAGACGATACACAGTGGTTTTCGTCGCCGTTTAAGAATTCGAGTAATGATGAGTGAATCGCTCATACCATAATAAAAAAATCTCACGGAACTATGTGCGCCGTGAGATTTTGGGAAGTTGATTATTTTTTTGTCGCTTTTTCAGACGATGGCTCGTTTGTTTGTGGAACGGAAGGAATAATATTCAGCACTTTTTTCACATCAGTTTCAAGTGCCGAGAACATTGCCGGAGTATCTTGAAGAAGTTTACGCAGTCCGTCGCGTCCTTGTACTCGGTCTTCCTTATAGGTAAGCCACGAGCCGCTTTTTTGGACAATCCCGTGTTCAATAGCCACATCAAGCATATCGCCAACCTTTGAAATTCCTTCATTATAAAGAATATCAAATTCAGTTTCTTTAAATGGCGGTGCTACTTTATTTTTTACAATTTTCACTTTTACACGATTACCCACGATATCAGTTCCTTCTTTAATTGCATCTTTTCGGCGAATATCAATCCGTACGGAAGCGTAATATTTCAAGGCATTTCCACCGGTTGTTGTTTCGGGATTACCGTACACAACGCCGATTTTACTTCTGAGTTGATTGGTAAATATCACGCATGTATTCGACCGACCGATTGCCGCATTTAATTTTCTCATACCTTGCGACATCAATCGAGCTTGTGACCCCATTTGTGCATCGCCCATATCTCCTTCGATTTCGGCACGAGGCGTGAGTGCCGCCACCGAATCCACAATAATAACGTCAATTGCATTGCTTCGCACAAGTGTTTCGACGATTTCGAGTGCTTGCTCGCCAAACTCCGGCTGAGATAGAAGCAAATTATTCAAATCTACACCCAAACGCTGTGCATATTGAACATCAAGAGCGTGTTCGGTATCCACAAAAGCAGCTAATCCACCGGCTTTTTGTGCATTTGCAATAATATGCAAACAGACGGTCGTTTTACCCGACGATTCAGGCCCGTAGATTTCAATAATTCTTCCTTTGGGCACTCCGCCAATACCCAGAATAGCATCGAAAGAAAGTGAACCTGTTGAAATTGAATCAATTGCCACCACGTTTTGGTCGGAAAGGCGCATAATCGAACCTTTACCATATTGTTTCTCGATTTGCTCCATAGCGGTTTCAGCGGCTTTCATCTTAGCATCGCTGATTTTCATCGAATTGTTCTTTATATCGTTAGACATACTCATTATTCCCTGAAGAAGTTGAAAAATAAAAGGATAACCAAATTTTAGTACTGTAATTTACCATTTTCACCAAACCCAACCAATGAAAAATTTTCACCGATTAATTGCTACGTTCTCGATTTCACGTATTTTTGTCCCACGTTTATTGTACGGTGCTTTTGCCAAAGTGCAAAAGAGAATAGGGAATCCCGTGAAAATCGGGAACGGTTGCGCCGCTGTAACGGGATACAACTCTTTCAATCTACAAGCCACTGCTTTTTATTAGGCGGGAAGGCACGAAAGACGAGGACGAACCCCGATAGTCAGAAGACCTGCCTGCAATACTCATCGTCACTTTATCTTGTGTAAAGTTCATTCGCGCTAACGAATGAGATGAGGAAATGCCCTTCCCAAATCGTTACTTCCTGCATTTCCCCATTGTCTTAGTACAAATTTACAGTTTCCGACTGACAACAGTATGTCAGTTGTGTTTTTTTATATTTTCTTAGGGGAAATGTTTTATGAAGTTTTCTTCTTTATTGCGGATTTTTATCGCAATCGCTTTTTTGGGGTTAGGATTTACTTCTACACTCTCGGCTCAGTCATTTATTACCGTCGGCAAACAGCCACTTGCTATTATTCCGGTTGGAAACACTGTTCATGTGTTTTGCAATGGCGATGATAAAAATTTCAATTCTATTTATGAGCCGGACAGCGGTGATGTAGCCGCCTCATGGTGGGTCATTGATGCCCAAACTCACTCCGTTCTCAAACATCGGGAATTTACCGACAGATATTTGCCATTTCCGTTTCGGTCTGTGGTTACAGAGCAGTTTACCTATTTTCCGAATGGTAACCATTTAAGTCGTTTCCTGACATCAACTCAAGAACTTGATGTTGATAAACTGATAGTGCTTCCTGATTCTCTCGGACAAATTTATGCAGTAAGTAAACCGAATTCTAATCCTATATTTACTCTGTCGTCGAGAAAAAACTACGGTACGCCCGGATATATTATTGGTGTAGATGTGGTAGCTCCTGCAATACTCGGAGTATTTCAAACACTTATTAACACTCAGCAAACGTTAGATTTTGTTACTTCCGATCACAATAGTTTTCTTGCAGTTCTTAATGAAGGTGGTTTTGGGGCAAATAATTCAACTTTACAGATATTTGGAAAGAATTTTGAAAACACTGTTTTACCCATGGGTGATGCAGGTAATCATATCTACTATCAAGGTGACGGAAGTGACTCACTTTTTGTTACCGTTAATGGTTCACATAAAGTACTAATTATTGACGTACTTAAAAAGGAAATAGTTAAGTCGATTCCAACCCAAACAACAGGTTATAACGGGCCACGTGAATCTGTTGTTATCGGAAATAAACTATTCGTAACGACGTATAATTCTGACGTGCGTGAATTTGACATCGAAACAGGCAATCTCATTGCAACCTTAGATTCAAAAGGCAAACCCGAAGGACTAACCGTCATAAACGGGAAATTATGGGTAGCAAATGAATATGAAAAAAATAGCTATACCGATTATGGTAATACAGTTGCTATTTTTGATTCGCCGCTTGCAGTCGAAGAATATTTTACCGAGAATAAAAACATGGTATTTCCGAATCCTGCTCGCGTTTCTGCTACATTTTCCACTACCTTTAACGGACATTCAAACACACCTGTTACCATAGAAATCTATTCACTATCGGGTGCGAAACTTTTCTCTGTGAATACTACTTCGGGAAATAATGGTGAGGTTAATTATGTGCTTCCTCTTCATGCAAACAATCTACCCACAGGAACATATTTTGTTCGTCTTTCTGCATCAAATAATGTGCAAACAACACGGCTGACGGTTGCAGAATAAATTTCATACTATTCAATAGAATCTAAAAGCTACACGTTGTATTTATAATACTTCTTGTAGCTTTTTTTAGGAGGAATACCTCCCGATTTGCCAATAGAATTATTGAACAACGGCACTGCATTTACCGATGCGCCGCATGAGCATTATTGGAAACTAAGACCAATAACTATTTGACACCGGGTGCAACTATTATTTATGTTTCTGCGTAGCTTTAAACGCAACTAAAGCAATAATTAAGAAGCAAAAAGTGCGAGTTTCTGTAAAAAGTTCGTTCTTATTTAGTAGTTTCGTAGTAATCTATTGCAATGAATACAAGTAAATACTCCTGAAATTGCAATTACTTGATAAATAAACATTCAATTTTTTGTTCTATTTTCCTGAAAGTACGATATGTCTGAAATTCCTCAATCTCAGCCCCCTCAATATACCGGATATATTCCGCCTCAACCTCGCAAAACACGATGGTGGATTCCCGTTGTGATAATTTTTGGCGTCCTTGCCGTATTCGTGATTGGAATCATTGCTTTTTTTGCGGCTGTTGTCGGTTCGATTAACAGTTCTTCAAATAAAGTAGTTGAAGTAAAGCCAAATTCAGTTCTTATGCTGAATCTTTCACGTCCGATGAGTGAGTATAATGCGCATAGCGGACTATTTCAGAAACAATCGCCTGCCACATTTTTAGAAATCTTGAATGCAGTCAAACGTGCCAAAACAGATGATAATATCAAAGGAATTTATATCAAACCCGGAACTGCATCAGGTTTTGCCAAAGCAACTGAATTGCTCGGGGTTTTAGAAGATTTTAAGCAATCCGGGAAATTTATTTATGCATTTATGGAATCAGGTGAACGTGCTAATTACTACGCCGCACTTTCGGCCGATTCTATTTTCATGCCACGTGAGGGATATTTGCAGCTCAATGCTGCAGGTACAAGTGTTATGTTCTACAAAGGTTTGTTTGAAAAATTGGGTGTTGATGCTCATGTAGAACAATTTGAAGAATATAAGTCTTTTGGCGAACCATATAGCCGTAAAAGTTTTTCTGCTCCTGCCAAAGATGAATTGCGTACACTGATTGCCCAACGTGCCGATATATTCAATCAAGCAGTCTCGAAATTACGCAAAATGGATTTAGACATAGTAACTTCGGCAATTAATCGTGGCATTTACACTTCAGATTCACTGAAAGCAAATGGTTTTATTGACGGATTTTCCACCGAAACCGAAGTGCGCGAGAAACTCCGCGTTCGTTCGTATGGAAGTGACGACAAAGCAAACAAACTGCGACTTGTTTCTATAGACAATTACTCGGAAAGCTCTGATAAAAAACAGGTTACAATTGCCGACGTGAAAAATCAAATTGCAATAATTTATGCTTCGGGTACAATTCGCACAGGAAAGCGCGGGGGCAACAGTCCGTTTGGCGGTGGCGGTGACGCTGATATTGCTTCGGAATCTTTCATCAGCGATTTGAAAAAAGCTCGTGAAAATGAATTTGTAAAGGCAATTATATTGAGAATTGACAGCCCGGGCGGCTCAGCGCTTGCTTCTGATATTATGTGGGAAGAAATTCAAAAAACACGTAAAATAAAACCTGTCTATGCTTCGATGAGTGATGTTGCGGCTTCAGGCGGGTATTATATGGCAATGGCATGCGATACCATTATTGCGCATCCGCAAACTATTACCGGTTCGGTGGGGGTTATCGGGATTTTACCCACATTCGCAGGAACTCTCGATAAAATTGGAATTACGGTTGATACTATTTCTACCGGACATTCCTCGCATTTTATGAGTCCATATTTGGCACATAATGAGCAGGATTTAAAGCTGTTTCATACACTTATGGAAGGAACATA
Organism: Bacteroidota bacterium; assembly: GCA_018266765.1. Lineage (GTDB taxonomy): Bacteria > Bacteroidota > Ignavibacteria > Kapaibacteriales > UBA961 > JADJXV01. The sequence continues at coordinate 699 of JAFDZU010000025.1, read as the reverse complement.
TCGCCGTTTTGTCTCGAAAGCCGCCGAAAGTCGCCATAAATCGTATGAGGATATGAGAGCACTCGCAAAAGGTAAAGTATGGAGCGGAAACGATGCCCAAAAAGTCGGTTTGGTGGATGTTCTCGGCGGATGGCAAACTACTCTTTCGCTAGTGAAACGCCGTCTTGGAATTGCTGATTCGACCAAAGTAATGGTGCAGATTTATCCCAAACCTCAAGATGATATTAAAGAACTTCTTAAAGCAATTGGAATTAATATGGATGATGATGAAAGTGACGAAAGCAGTAGCGATGATAATAGCGAAGAACGTCTGCAAGCAATATTACGTCAAACTATGGGTGCGGCGGCTTGGTCTGCTTTCACCCATCCGACTGCAATGCCCGAATCAATTCGCAAGCAATTTGCAAACGGGTATTCACTTCTGAATGTTTCGATGAAAGAACATACCCTCATGGCGTTGCCATATTCTTTGGAATAGCAACAGTTCGCATAAACAACTCAACAGCCCGTAATTACTTAAAAATTAAGGGCTGTATTATTTGATTCTTCTCGGTAATCACAACCGACAATTCCATATCAAATAAATACATGGTTGGTACAAGTACTAAAAATATACATTCGCGAAATAAATATCTCACCTCACTTCGATGTATAACCAACTAACAGAGTTCCATTATATAACGTGAGTTCGGGATAAGA
>JAFDZU010000024.1:21618-57282 GCA_018266765.1 Bacteroidota bacterium | reverse complement strand
TTCTTTATTTGGAGTTGTGTAGCACGTTATTACTGTATTGTTGCTATCTATATCTTTTATTTTGAAATTCTGCCAACTCATATCCTTTAACCCTTGTTTACCAAAGCAAACAGTAATTTGAGTTGCAGATACTACATAATCAAGTGTCGGAGTATTTATTAAATCGTCATATCCATCTCCGTTGATGTCAGCTATCGCTTCTGAATAATATTTTCCAAAAGAAACAGGTTCAGGTTTTGGTGGTTCTCCATTCTTAACTCCTTCGTAGATATTACTATTTTCATCAATATAATCTGTAATCTTATCCCCGTTTATATCACCCGTTTTGATATAGGAACCACCTTTCTGCCAAGTAAAGACATCGGCAGTATCGCCGGGAAAACGAAGCAACCACGTTTTTACACCTTGCGGTGTCCAAACAGCGAGTGCACCCTTGCCATTATAGAAGTTGTCAATCCATGTCATGCCGTATTTACCATACTGCATATTATCTACACGCCACCACTCTTTGAGTTGGGGGATTTTATCTTGAACGGGGTTTTGAGCAAAAAGCGGGGCGGCAAATAATAGAGCCAGATAAAGAATAAAGGATTTCATAATATCACGTTCGAGGAAATAGAATAATATCGAATGTTATACTGTACGTGTTATGATTCAGTTCCATAGAAAATCATAGAACTTCCAAAGTTTCTGCTGTTTCTTCTCTTTGCTCAGCTACAGTCCATTTCTCGAAACTACGAGAATATGACATGCCAACCAAGAATTTTCCAAACTTCCGACCGGCGCATATAAAAAAAGACCTGACGGAACGTGTCTGTCAGGTCTTTCTATATGTATTCAAACTAACGAATTAGTTTATTTTTTTCGATGTATCGAGCGCGGCATTAGGATTTGCTTTTGCTTTCAATTCGGCAGACTTCGACTGAAGCATCGGCAATAAACTCATATAATCTTTATTATTGGAAGTCTGATATTTTTGAATAACTTTATCAGTCAGCGCGGCGGCTTCGGAGAATTTTCCTTCATCTTCGAGCGCACCGATTTCCATTTGATCAATCTGAGCTTCTACCTTGACTTCGTCGCCGGCATTGGCAGGGTTTTGGCGCATTTTCTGTTTCGCGCCTGCAATATCACCCGCAAGTACATACGCTCTTGCCGAGGCATCATACGGACTCAAGCGGTCTGAATAACGTTCCACCTCTAACAGCGAAGGATTATCAATCAAATATTGCGTTGATTTGATAACCATTTGTGCATATTTCTTGGCTTTGTCGAATGCTCCGGCACGTTTATACATATCGGCAATTTGAAATTCGAGCGCGTATGACATCGGAAATTGAACCGCAGAAATATTTTTATCCATTGCATCGAGAATAGCAACGCATTTTGCATTATCCTTTGTTTCTGATATAAAATGAATAGCATAACGAAGATAAATCATGCGATAACTATCCATAAATCGACGATGAACTTCGTCGTAATATACATTCATATTATTGAGATTACGGAACTTGAAGCCATAATGCGGTTCAGTATGAACTTCATCATCGGGCAATGTATTGAGCAAACAAGCATCCATAATTTTAGTATCGAATACATCTGTTTGTGAGCCCATCTGACGTTGTGGAACAGGACATACTCGAAGAGCAAGACCTTCCCAACGGAGATAGTCATCGAGTCCGCAGTAATTTTCATTACCGCCTGCCGAGAAATAAACAGGACGCTCAAAGTGAGTTTGCTCAACAATATCTTTTACTAATTTATGTTGATTACCCATAAAATAGACTGATTTTCCACTGCCATTTTGCTGTGCTTCACCCGAACCGACAAAAAGGAATTTCATCGCACCCGACTGAATATAGGCGGGATTGTCCGTGTATTTTTTCATGATTTCCGGACGAACGGTAACGGTAACTTCTTGCGCTTCATTATATTCAGGCGAAAGTGCCTTTGGGTCGCTTTCGTCCACTTGGAGCGATTCATCAGTGAAACTAAGCGGAAGACGCTTTGCTCCCCACGGATCTCGGTTTTTGAGTTGGTCAATATACCAGCCGGTTTGCCCTAAGCTAAGATTAACTACCCGTACATCACGCCGAATACCCGCTACGTCTTGCATATACCAGAGCGGGAATGTATCATTATCGCCATACGTGAAAACGATAGCATCTTTATCTAAACTTTGAAGAACATTATACGAATAATCAAACGGAATATAATTTCCTGCACGGCTGTGTATTTTCCATCCGCCATTTGCCATATTAAGCGGCACAAGTATAATCGAAGCGGCAACAACACCACCCGCGAGAGCTGTCGAAACAGCGTTTTCCTTTCGAAGAGTTTCGATAATTCCATACACGCCCATTCCTATCCACAAGCACCACACAAAGAATGAACCTACATAGAAATAATCACGTTCGCGTGGTTGCGGACTTTGTTGGTTTTGGGCATAAGCCGCCAAAACACCCATCATCAGAAACATCGTCAGATAGACAAATGCCATTTTGGGGTCTTGCTTAAAATGAAAATATAAACCAATAAGACCAAAAATAAATGGCAACGCAAAGAAACGAATCGGGAAATGGTCTTTATATCCCGAAAGATAATTATAAGCGAGGTAGTCTTTGTCTTTTTTATCCGTCAAAAATGCTGTGTGTGCATCTTGAATATCACCTTCGCGCCCTATAAAATTCCAACCGAAATAGCGCAAATACATGTGTTGGATTTGATAGAGCCAGAGGAATTTCATTTCTCCGCTCATATTCACTTTCATTCTGCTGTAATCAGGCACTTGGAATTGAGCTCCGCTTTCGCGAGTTACTACTTTATATGGTGGGCGTTCCCATTTACCATAGCGAAGATGGTGTTGTTCATAAGGGTTGCTTGTTTGATAGCGGCGTGGCCATCCGGGAGCGTCTCCATATTGTTCACGGCTAAGATATGCTGTAAGAGCCGATAATGTTTTAGGATTGTTTTCGTTCATCGGCGGATTGGCATTTGAACGCAAAAGAATATGCGTATAACTGCTATATCCAAGGATAATAAGTAGAAAAGCCGAACATGCTAAATTGAGTATCGGCCTCTTGTTTTTCATACCATACCACACGCCAAAAGCGGAGCCGGCAATGATGAGATAAGCAATCATAGAGACAAATATACTGTCGTTATAGGCATATTCACGTGCTTCTGTTCGGAGAAAATCTCCGCCTATCATAGCAGGAAGAATTTTCACCACACCGGGATAGATTATTCCAAAAATGACAATTCCTATTACACCCGTTAGTAAAAACGAACCAATGGTAAATTTGTAACGACGGAAGTAAACAACCAAAACAATTGAAAACAATGTGAGAATACTAAACAAGTGAACACCTGTCGAAAGCCCGACTAAATAAGCAATTAAGAGCAGATATCGTTCATTGCCTTTGTTGTCGGCTTCCTCGTGCCAGCGCATCATCAGCCATACAATCAATGCTACAAACAGAGTAGATGATGCATACACCTCCGATTCTACCGCATTGAACCAAAAAGTATCACTGAATGTATAGGCGGCGGCGGCCACAAATGCCGAACCATAGACTGCAATTGCGTCACCAAATGATTCAATCGGGTCTTTACGGAGATTGCGAATTACTTGTACTGTAATAAGATAGAGCAAAAATACCGTAACTGCACTTGCCACTACCGATACTAAGTTTACTCTCCAGCCCGGGTCGCCAATAGGAATCAAATGGAATAATTTACCAACCATCAAAAACAAAGGCGCACCGGGCGGGTGGCCTACTTGTTGTTCTGCAGCGGCGGCTGTGAATTCACCGCAATCCCAAAATGGAACCGACGGCTGTACTGTCATTAAATATGTTACGAGAGCAATAGCAAAAGCCATTAGCCCAAATGCACGATGCAAAGATTTTGTGTTCATTGCCTTCCAATTAAGGTTGAAAAAATAATATTACTATAGTTTGATTTTTCTTTATTAACTCAAATTTACGATAAAATCGCTTTCTATCTATCATTATGGTTGCTTTTGTGTGAAGGTTTTAACAGTTTTTTAGGAATAACAGATGCTAATCTACTCATCTTTAACAACATTTTTGATATTCTCGAATTCTTCAAAAGTAATAATAGAATTACGAAATGCAACAATTGCAGTTGCTTTGCTAAGAATTGAATATAGTTCCCAAAGTGGCGTGTTTTCGAGTGCTAAACGGTGAAGTTTAAGTGTGGAAATATCCGCTCGTGCAATTGGCCCGGTAAGCGGCAGCGGAGTATTCATATGAACTGCTGTAAGTGAATTTTTGACTGCTTGGTGAATAATCGGCGTAAGAAAAACATCGTTAATTCCGGCAACTTGTGCAAATTCCTTTGCAACTTCTACAAGCATTGTTACAAAATTAGAAGCAACAACCGCCGAAGCATGATAGACAGCTTTGTTTTTTCGTGTTATCTCCGAAAGTATCACGGGTATTCCACCCAAATCATGCACCAATTCCTCCACAAAGGTTTCATCATTTGGTTCGCACTCAATCCCCCAAGCAATCCCTTGAAGTGCCTCAATGTTATTTCCTGTAAATGTTTGAAAGGGATGTGCCGCAACCGTTCGCATTCCGACCTCATGACAGGAAATAAGTTCGTCCACACCAAGCGCACCCGAACAGTGAATGACAACGCTGTTACTGTCATTTGTTCCAAATTGAGTAGACAATTCCTCTGCAACTTCTTTTATCGTTCTGTCTGGTACAGTCAGAATAATTACATCAGAAAGAGTAGTTATTTCTTTGAGTGAAGTATAAATAAGTGTTGTGGGGAATTGTTTATGAATCTCTTCGGCTTGATTTTGAGAATGACATACAATCCATGCAACTCGCTTACCGAATGCAGAAATAAGCACACTGCCTAATTTTCCCGCACCGATAATTCCAACTGATGGAGACGAATTTGCATTTGAGGAAACAGCCATAAATCGTGGGTGATTTTCTAAAAAATTATATACTATTGAATATCCTTCGCCGAAATAAGTACCTGCAAAAATAAAGAATCCGATTCAGAATAAAAGTTCTATTTCTCTTACTCAGCGATTCTTCCGTATTTTTGAAGCAAAACTGAGTTGCAACAAACCTTCGTTACTTAAGAAATTCAAACTATGCACCTTCGCTCGTTATCGCTGATGAATCTCCGAAACCACGACCAAACCGACGTGGAATTTTCGCCCGTATTGAATATTATCGAAGGTGCAAACGGCGCAGGTAAAACCACGATTTTGGAGGGAATTGCAATCTGTGGATTGTCGAAAAGCTTTTTACCGACCACCGAAACATTGATGATTCGTAAGACTGCCGATTTTTACAGAGCATCAGCCGCTGCGCTGACTGATTTGGGAGTTCCGTATAAAATTGCAGTACAATATGCCGCAGGAAGCCGAAAAATGATTGGTTCTTCGATTGGTGAAAATCTATCACCGAAGGAAATTATTGGCGAGATGCCACTGATTATTCTCTCACCCGACTTTAAAGAAATAACGTTTGGCTCGCCTGACCACCGCCGTAGATTTATTGACATGATGCTATCGCAAGCAAGTAAACGCTATGCCGAAGAGTCGCTTAATTTAAAACGTATTCTCAAACAACGGAATAATATATTATCACAAGCAAAACAGCATGGAACGGTCAACGAAGATATTCTCGAAGTTTGGACAGGTTCATTTATAGAAACAAGTGCGGAAATTGCTCACCGTCGGCTTCATTTTATTAGTGAGTTCGCTCCTTATTTTTTGGAGGCATACCGTCAAGTAACAAGTGTGGATGAACGAGTAGAAATTCGCTACGAACCGGATTCACTTCCACCTGAAATTACCGCCGTCTCGCCGTCAATCGCTGACCTCGAAGCCGCATATTTGGCAGTGGCTAAACGCAGAAAAACAGAAGAATTACGGCGCGGTGTTACGGTTTTTGGAGCGCAAAAAGACGATATGTATATTGGAATTAATGGTGGAAATGCTCGTGAATATGCCTCGCAAGGTCAGCATAAATCACTGCTTATTGCCCTCAAAGCCGCTGAATTCGAGTATCTTCGCAACGCAAAGAATGAAATGCCGATTATGCTGTTTGATGATATTTTTAGTGAACTTGATAAAATGCGCACTGAGCGGGTATTTAGAAATATTCTCAATTCCGGCGCGCAAACATTTATTACTACCACCGAATCAGAATCATTACGGCGTTCACTTCCCGGTGGAATTGACGTTGCATTCTTTCGGGTAACATCGGGAATTGCCGAGCGAATATCGTAAATCAATCAAGGATTTTAGTATGAATAATGAAAATTTTACATCGCTTTCGGTTTTACTCAATAAATTTTTGCGAGAGCGGGGATTAGAGCAAAAAATGAAAGAGCTTTCTGTGCCACAGTATTGGCGAGATATTGTAGGCGAGCAAGTAAATAAAGTTTCAGTGGTGAAATATTTTGAAAATGGACAGCTGTTTGTCGAAGTGCGTGCCTCTGTCTGGCGTTCGGAATTATTGCTTCGCCGAGAGGATATTCGTCGTAAAATTAATGAACGATGCGGCGGAGAAGTAGTACGTGAGATAATTGTGCGGTGAAAAATTAGAAATCATTGTTTTGTATAGTTAGTCAGCAATATATATTTATAATAATTACAGATAAAACGACACCCCAAAAACACTTAAAAATATTAACAAGTACCCCAAAAATCAAGTATTTTTTTTCTTTACCGAAAATTCAAGATAGATTTTAATAATTCTCAATATCTTGTGATTGAAAATTACTTATTTTTGAAAATAACTTTAGTCGAAGTAGTATTTTTAACAATAACTAAGGAGTGTAGCTATGAAACGATATGTTTCTCATTTAGCAATTGTCGCAATAGCGACAGCCGTTTTCTTCAATGGTTGCAGTAATACTTCTGAAAATCCAATACAACTTGCAACGGATAATCAAAATGATGTATTACTTGATGGTTCTACAAAATCCGGAACACCGATACCTAATCAATACATCATTGTTCTAAAACCGGAATCCGGTATTCAAAGCAATATTTCAATGGTAACGGCTAGGGTAAACTCAATTCTTAGTGATTACGCTATTCCACAACAATCATTAGGGTTTATCTACGAATCTGCTATTCAGGGGTTTTCTGTAAAGATAGATGCTCAGAAAGTAGGTATGCTTATCAAAGACCCTCGAATCAAATATATCGAGCAGGATAAAGTTATTACGTTAGACCCATTAGAAGTCAGTAATTCCTCATCAAAATCTGAACCCACTGTGCTGTCCCAAACAACGCCATGGGGAATAAGCCGTGTCGGAGGAGCAGGTAATGGGGTAGGAAAAACGGGATGGATTATAGATACAGGTATTGATCTTGACAATCCTGATTTAACAGTCAATACTGCAAAAAGTAAAGCATTTATTAGTGGAAATAATCCCGATGATGGTAATGGCCATGGTACACATGTTGCGGGAATAATAGCTGCTAAAGATAATACATCTTACGTTGTCGGGGTAGCTGCCGGAGCGACTGTCGTTGCTGTCAGAGTACTTAATTCAAACGGAAGTGGGACGACATCCAGTGTGATAGCCGGTGTAAACTACGTTAGTAATAATGCGGCCGCAGGCGATGTAGCAAACATGAGTCTTGGTGGTGGTGTTTCGACATCGTTGGATGATGCAGTTATTTCTGCTGCAGCAAAAGGTATTAAGTTTGCTATTGCCGCAGGAAATGATGGCGCAAATGCAAATAATTCGTCACCGGCAAGAGTTAATGGAGCTAATATTTATACGGTAACTGCCATTAACTCCTCAGATGTAATGGCTTCATGGTCTAACTATGGCAATCCACCCTGTGATTTTGCGGCACCTGGCGTTAGTATTCTTTCACTTTGGAAAAATGCCGGTACAAAAACCATTAGTGGTACTTCAATGGCAACACCGCACGTTGCCGGTATATTATTATTGGGAGCAGTTTCTACCAATGGCTATGCTTCAGGCGACCCGGACGGGAATCCTGACCCAATTGCCCATCGATAAAGGGTTGATACAAAACTTTAAAGCAGAATGTGAATTAACTCCATTCTGCTTTTTTTTATTCATTTTATTACTAATTATTACTAATGAATCAAATTTACAATGTCAATAAATCTAATTAAATAATATAAATATTGTATAGTTTTTTCCATAATTTATCCAAAAGTTCTAAAAACATATTTTTCCTAATAGTAATTACCCAAAATTATCTAATTTCGTATGTAGAACTGTCAAATTCCTTTTTTATCCCTATACTTTATGGAGAATTGTATGAAATCTTTCCTCATAGTTACAGTACTGATATTCTGCTGTTCAAATACTCTTTTCTCGCAAAATACTACAGTGAGTGGAATGCTTACAGCCGCCGGTGGCAAAACATTATCCATTGCCCATGTTCATATCACCAACTCAAATTCTATCAAGGCAAAAGCTGTAACGTATGATGTAAACTCAGACGGTACATTCACATTTTCACTTCCGAACGGCTGGCATCGTGTTCAGTTCTCGGGCGTAGATTATGCACCCACACCATCGTTCCCGATGGAAATCTATTGTTGTGGCGAACCTGTAAAACTCAACGTACAGCTTGCGGCAAACTCTGCACCGAAAGTTGTTGACTCAGTAAAAATAGTTTCTGAAATAAATGACTATAATTTTGCGAAAGCTATGCTGATGACCAAACAAAAAGACGGAACATTCAGCACAGAAATTAAGACTGATAAGCCGATAATTGGTTATCAGGTATTGGTTTATGGAGGCGACCAGAAAGGCGAACATAGCATAAACGGAACAATGAGCGATCATTATGAATACGACGGCGGTGGCGACTACCGTTCTATAATTCGAGGTAAAAACGGTGTAGTTAAAATCGTATTCGATCCTAAAAAATTACCCGAAAATAGCGGAACTGCATCGGCTGAATTTACCGATGAATTTTCTAAATCTGTCAAAGCCATTGCCAACGAAGAAACAGCAGACCGTCAAGAATTCTTCACGGCTTACTCTAATAGAAAAGCAGGAAAGCCGGAACATTACAATCCGGTTACAGCTCATGAAAAAGTTCAAAATTTAGCCATAAGTGAAACAAACCAATACCTCAAAGAACTCAGAATGCTCCAGTATCTTTCGGTTAACTTTTTCTCGAAGGATACATCCGGCTTAGATGCTGATTTTGTGAAGACTATTCTGACAACAATCCAACCCTCATCGCCTGTTTGGGGACATAATCCGCGACTTGTGTCAATTGCAGTGGAGGCAGTAGGCGATAATGAGTATATGAAACGGGTTATAAAAGAAAACTCATCACCGTACGTGCAGTCGGAGGTACTCAATTCAATGCTCGAAAAAGCCACAAAAGATAAAAACGACCAACTTGCACGAGAATACTATAAAAAAATGATGAGTGATTACCCCGAAACCTATGCCGCACGCTATGCCGAAAAAGCGTTCAACCCCGACCGTAAAGTGAAGCAAGGCAATCCTATTCCGAATTTTTCTTTTGATGGAATCGAGGAGAATACCGGCTCTAAATTAACACCTGCCGAACTAAAAGGAAAATGGGTTTTGATTGATAATTGGGCAACTTGGTGTGGCCCTTGTATTGCAGAACTTCCTGCTCTGCATAAAATTTACGAGAAATTTAAGGATAAAAACTTTGTAGTGTTAAGCGTTTCATTCGACCGCGAAGCAAGTGACGTAACCAAATTCCGCAAAGGAAAATTCAAGATGCCGTGGATACATACTTTTTCAGAAGGAGTATGGGAAAGCGAAGCCGCAAAATTATTCGAGGTAAGCGGTATTCCAAAGCCAATACTGATTGATCCAAACGGCAAAATAGTAGCACTCGAAGAAGAACTCCGAAGCGATACACTCGAAAAAACATTAGAGCGATTTGTGAGATAAGAGTAATTGGCCAGCTTAAATCAACGTGTACTTAATTTGTAAATCGTCACTTATTGTCTATAATAAAACAGTTTCCTAAATAGCCGGAATTTACTTGTATATTATTTGCAAATATTTGGTATGTTTGCAACAATAAAGACATCATTATCTTCTTTGTGTTTTCCACAAAATAATTCTATTTATTTATGAAATCATTTCTTGTAACAGCCGCCTGTATATTTGCTTTAAACGCGAATAACTCTTTTTCTCAGAATGTACAATGGGCATCGAAAGTGCTCAAATATTCTTCGCAATATTCCGAAAAAAACAGTTCAGCCCAGCATGCACTCGGCAAACCAAACTCGCTTCCCGTAGGTGGTGATTCTCCAATGGCTTGGGCGGTCGAGCAGGAAGACGATCACGAATCAACAGATGAAGCAACTCTCAAACTTGGTTATGCAAATCCGATGAGAATTCAACAAGTAGCAATTGCCGAGAATTGTGCCCCCGGTGCAATTGAACGTGTTGTTCTGACTGATACCGACGGAGACGAACACGAAATTTATACTGCAGAAGCAAAAAGTGCAGGCGAAAAAGGTAGAATGCTCAACTTGTTTTTACCGATGACAAGCTATAAAGTAGAAGCTGTTACTCTTACGCTTCAACCCGGCAAAGTAAGCGGATGGAATGAAATTGATGCTGTTGGAATTTCCGACTCGAAAGACTCGGTAAAAGCCACTATTCGCCTTGCGTCAACGGTGAAATTTGATTCGAAACCGGTGAATTTGGGAACAGCAGTTAATTCCAAATACAGTGACGCTCTTGATGCAATTTCTCCCGACGGAAAAACACTTTTTATCAGCCGCGACAAACATCCTGAAAACATCGGCGGAGTAGATGCCGGACGTGATGTGTGGTATTCTACCTTGCGCTCCGACGGTACATGGTCAACGGCCGTTAATATTGGCAGACCAATTAATAATGATAGAAATAATTATGTTAATTCTATAACACCCGACGGAAACACATTGCTCCTTGGCAACCGCTATGAAAGTGACGGCTCAAGTGCCGGAAGCGGAGTATCCATGACACATCGCACTGCCAATGGTTGGAGTATGCCCGAAAATCTTAATATTCGAAACTTTGAAAATAAAAGTGGACACGCCGAGTATGCACTTTCTCCCGACGGGAAAGCACTTCTATGTGGAATTCAAACTGATGATAATTATGGTTCAAATGATATTTATGTGAGCTTTCTTACCGAAAGCGGAGAATGGACAGAGCCCAAGAATTTAGGACCAACCGTTAATACAATTGGTGATGAAATAGGGCCATTTCTTGCCGCAGACGGAGTGTCGTTATATTATTCAACCAATGGAATAAGTGGCTATGGTAATAACGATTTATTTCTAACACGAAGATTGGATGATACATGGACAAAATGGTCTGAACCCGAAAATCTCGGCGAAGGAATCAACACCCCAAAATTCGATGCCTATTATGCTCTTGCCGCTTCAGGCGAGTATGCGTATTTTTCGTCTTCTGCCAATTCGTATGGTGAAGAAGATATTTTTAAAATTGAATTGCCCAAAGCAGTAAAGCCAAAGCCGGTGGTATTAGTAAGCGGAAAAGTGTATAATTCTAAAACAAAACAGCCAATCGAAGCCGCCATTAAATATGAAGCATTGCCCGACGGTTCTAATAGCGGAACAGCTCGCTCGAATCCTTCTACCGGTGAATATAAAATAGTTCTGCCCGCCGGTAAAGATTTTGGTTTTCGCGCCGAGGCAAAGAATTATTATGCTATCAGTGAAAATCTGAATACTTCAAAACTTACTGAATATAAAGAAATTACAAAAGATCTTTATTTAACGCCAATCGAAGTAGGACAAACATTTCGTCTCAATAATATTTTCTTTGATTTTGCTAAAGCAGATTTACAGCCCGAGTCATTTGTCGAACTTGACCGCGTTGTGAAATTCCTTAGCGAAAGCCCGAATATTGAGATCCAACTTTCAGGACATACGGATAATGTAGGAAATGATGCGGCTAATCTGACGTTGTCTGATAATCGCGCTCAGTCTGTTTTGAAATATATCATTTCTCATGGTATAGCATCGTCGCGACTGACTGCAAAGGGTTTTGGAAAAACGAAACCTGTTTCAACCAATGATACTGACGAAGGACGACAACTCAACCGACGAGTTGAATTTACAATTGTAAAGCAGTAGTTTGGGTGATTTTTCTTTTTACTTAACGTAGGTTCGTGGATAACATTCTATTGCAATGCGTTGAACTTCCCGTCAGGGCGGTTGTTACAACTGCCCGTCAACACTTGCCTATAAAACGATTTCCCGTTCGTTCGGCTAATACAGTTGACCTTATTCATATCTTTATAATCAGGTAAGTAATTGAAAGTCAGTTTTAAAAACTAGCTTGACTTCAATTCGTACATTTTCAAGCCGAGTGTGCGGGTAAATATCGTTTCGTCTGTCGGGGCTATGTTGTCGTTATTATTACGAGTTATGTTGGGTTTTGCCATGCCCACGCGGTCGCTTCCATATAACGGAACTTCTATTTGTTTTATCACGCCATTTTCTCCGATTTTTTCATACGTGGACATCACATTACCGCTTGCATCTCGGACATAGTACGTTGTTTTGTTTCCTGCACTTACAAATTTACGAACTCTATTGCCCATTCCGTCATAGAGGAAGGAAATTGTTGGAGCTTTGAGAAAGGAACAATCAATCGGGCAATCCATCATGCAACCGTTTTATCGGCAAGTGTTTACGACCAGTTGGTAACAACTGGTCGGACAGGAAAATTAATTGAAGTCAGTTGTAACAACTGACTCGACTTTGAAGGCGCAATAAATACGGCAAGGATTGCTTGCGTACCATAGTGTCTTTTACGGTAATGGGTTTTATCCTATAGGAGATAGAGCCCATTGTTATTTTTTTGCAAATTTTTAATTTATTCATATTTACGGGAATTATAGCAGATAGTGATTTAAATTTTGTATATTGATAAAGTTATTGAAAACCATTTTTTTTTATTCAGAAAGTTACTTCATGATGAAATATCTCATTGTACTTTTTTACTGTTGTGTATGTCTATCGGCATCTGTAGTTACGGCGCAAGTACACAATCCTGCTTTTGTTGATTTACCAAACAGTACCGTTTGGGCTGTAGCAGTTGACCCTACCTATGTCTCTATATAGGTGGTGATTTTACACAGTGTGGAGCCACTCCGCGTAACTATATTGCAAGGTATAATAGAGGGACAGGCGCTCTTGACATGACTTGGAATCCAAATGCCAATGGTTATGTTCAAACTATTACAATAAGTGGTACAGATGTCTATGTAGGTGGAATTTTCAACTTTATCGGCGGCTTATCAAGGAGTTGTATCGCTAAGTTATCCACAACTGGTGCCGGTGTAGCTGATCCCACGTGGAATCCTAGTGCCGATAATATTATCACCACTATTGCAGTAAGTGGTACAGATGTTTATGCAGGAGGTGTTTTCACGAGTATCGGTGGCGCAACGAGGAATTACATCGCTAAGTTATCCACAACTGGTGCTGGTGTAGCTGATCCCACGTGGAATCCCAACGCAAATGCTGGTCTTTATCGTATTTTAGTAAACGGTACCGATGTCTTTGTAGCAGGAGAGTTCACGACTATTGGTGGTGCAACGAGGAATTACATCGCCAAGCTATCCACAACTGGTGCCGGTGTAGCTGATGCTACATGGAATCCTAATGCTGATGCTCGTGTATATAGCATCGTAGTGAATGGAACCGATGTCTATGCAGGGGGCAATTTCTTGAATATAGGTGGTCAGGCAAGGAATTACATTGCTAAGCTATCATACTCCGGTATAGGTGCTGCTGATGCCACATGGAATCCAAATGCGGATGGTAGGGTCACCGACATTGAAGTGAGAGGCACAGATGTCTATGCAACAGGAAATTTCGGGAATATCGGCGGCGCGGCAAAGAATTATATCGCTAAGCTATCTGCTGCGGGTGCAGGAGTCGCTGACCCTGCTTGGTCGATTGCTTTGAACCCTGTTTATGTCAATGACACACGCTTGCTCTTTAACAGCGGTGTTTTCTATGTCGGAGGTACTTTCACAAGTCCTGTTAATAATTTTTTCGTCACGGGTGTTTTAAGCGTTCCCAGTCTTGGCGAATGGGGTATGATTATTCTTGGTATGGTCTTGCTTTTTGCAGGATATAGATATATTTCAAAGCGCAATATGACACGGATTGCGTAAATTACATACCATTTATTGTAAATAATGGGCTTTATTGCTTGGGCGGTAAAGTCCATTATTATTTGATTGATACAACTAAATCTCTATGAAACCAAAACAAAAGCAACAAAAGAAAAAACACGAAACTCCATCCCAATCTTTACCAAAAAGGATTGGTACTGCTCTCCAAAAACGAATGCCTCAGCTTCGATTCTTAGCAATAGTTGTGCTCTTGATGGGATGCTATTACGCACTTACCGGCACCGAAACCTTCAGCAAACAGTTTCTTCCTGCTTACCTCTCGGTGGTGGCTTCGGTGACGTCAGCAACACTTTCTGTTCTCGGGTTTGCAACCGCTACCTCGGGTACGACCGTCAGTAGTCAAGCATTTGCCATGAATATTGCGTATGGCTGTGATGCCCTCGAACCGACGTTCCTCTTTGCCGTGGTGGTGCTTGCATTTCCTGCCCCTTGGAAAAAGAAGCTTTTGGGTGTACTTGGCGGGGTGGCTTTGCTGTATGCAATTAATATTATCCGGCTCATTACTCTCTTTCTAACAGGCATCTATAAGCGTGAATATTTTGAATTGATGCACATTGAAGTGTGGCAGGCATTGTTTATAATTCTCGCACTTGCGCTGTTTGTGCTATGGGTGTCGATAACGGAAAGGCAGCCGCAGCATGAAGCATTATAACAAGTTACTCTATTTTGTTCTGCATTTTATTTGCATCTATTTCGCGTTTGTTGCGCTCCTGTTTATGGGATTGGGCGATGAGTATTCCTCGTATTTTCGTGACTATGGAAATTTCTTTTTTGGCACGCATTGGGAAAACGTAGCGATATCATTCGTTCTCAAAAATGTACAGCAAACAACTCTTGCCGACGGTCACCGAGCAACGAATATCTCTGTACGCATCAATAATAAAAATTATCACTATACCGATGGAAGACCTGTGCTTGGAGAATTGGGAGCTAATTCTCATCTGCAAGGATATTTGCCGACGAGTATGTTTTTGGCGTTAATGCTTGCTACACCTATCGGCTGGAAACATCGGTTGAAATCCCTGGGTATAGGATTACTTTTTATCCATGTATTTATAGCCGCGGTGCTTTGGTTGATAATTGTCGGCTATACCGAAGCAAACGGTATAGGAATTTATAGGTTTGGCGATACGGTGAAGGGAATTATCAGTTGGATGATGCAAATTACTCTTATCAATCAAATTGGTATTTCATTTATAGTTCCAATGGTAATTTGGATTTTTATCATTTCCTTAGTAGGTGAGTTTCGGGCTTTCTTTCCTCTACGGAATAAAGTATAGTGGCAATTTTCCCATTCGGAGGGGCTACATCAACCAACCTTCATCATAACGTTATAGTTGGTAAATACTTGAAGTCTGTTGTAAACAACCGACTGGACTTTAAACGGATATTCTATTTTCAATGAAGGACAATAGATCATTCCTACGGAATTATTCTTTGGGGGCTATGCTACAAACAGAACATTCCTACGAAATTTAAGATGCTCCATTAGGAGCAGGCTGTTTGTAGAAATGTGAACAGCCAAAACCAAGCATAGCTTTGTTAGGAGCGCACTGTCATTAATAGGAGAGTTTATTTGGAGTATTGTTATAAGCTGTTTATAATAATTGGTTTGACTGGGAATTGTAATCATTCAGAAAAAAAATCCTCCCGAATGTGCAAATAGTTGGTTTTGCTTAGTCGGGAGGACAGAAGGTTGCTGGCTGTAGTTTGGGATTATATATTTTTTATGTTGAATAATGTTGAAAGGTGGTTTAAGGAACTGGCTTGACTTTATAGGTTCAATGCCGTCTAACAATTGCCTCAATGGTTAGGTGTAGAAATGTTGGGGATTGCGGGCTTCGTCCCTGTCTGCCGACACAAAAGTTAATGCGAGGTAGAATGTACAATTACCACGTCACCCGCCATTGAGCCAAACGCTTATAGGCTGTTATTTTTCTGTCAACCATTTGATTGCCGCTTTAATTTTTTCATCATTCAATAGATCGTTAAAATTGTCTCTTTGATTAATGGTTAAGTCTGGATTTACGGTAGTTTTATACACGTTCTTATTTCTGTCAGCCACATAATTTGTTGCAAAATTTAAAGTCAAATTTGAAGAAAATTGAAAATATCCATTTGAAGTTGTGTAACCGTCAGCTGTCGGCTCACCAATAAAATTAGGTATTGGGCCTGCCTTTAAAAGCAATTGCAACCATACTTCCTGCACTCTTAGTAACTGGACCAAGAATTACTACAGTTGGTACATTTATTGGGTTAGAATTTGACTTAACTTTTATGTCGGTTGTTTGGTAACCGCCAATACTAAAGTTTCCATTTTTAATTTCCCAAGTACGGATAATGTTGTCATTTACATCTGTCTCATATCCAACGGTTTTATTTCCTAAGAGCTGATTAAGACCCGTAAGCATCGGATACAAATTACCGCCACCATTCAACCGTAAATCTATAATAAATCCTTTTTTACATCTCTTTGATAATTTACTAATGCTGTCAGCAAGTAATTGGGAGTAAGCATTTATTTGTTTAGGGTTATAAACTTGAAAGGACGGAATTCTTATGTAGGCAATCTCATTTATAAGAATTTCAGAATGGATTTTATTAGCCATTGAAGTTGCTTTGTCATTTAGAGGTTTGAGCCAAACCAACACCGAGTCATCAAAGCTTGGATAATGTCCATAATATTGATTATTGAGAAATATTTGCGAGTGAACATCATTTAAACTTCTCAATACTGTAACAAAACAGTTCATTGTGTCATTGAGAGATCTTGCAGTTTTTATTTGTTCGTGGAAAGATTTGTCAATCTGATTCCAGTTAGCCATTGTTCGGTGAATTGAGTTAAATTTGATAAATGTATAAAGGCTGTCCACAGGAACAAGTAATTGTCCAAACGAAATGGAATAGGTTAGTGTCAAAAATAATGTTATTGTTAATCCTTTCATTGGTGTAGGTCTTTCCGTCCAGTCGGTTGTTACCAACCAACCTCATGAGTTGCAATTTATAATTTTCAGCGAAACTACAAATATTCCCCGATAACCACAACAAGAAAAAGACGCGTCCCTAATATATGAATGCGCCTTTTGTATGAACAATCTAAATTTTTTCCTTGCATTGATTTTAAATGCAGGACAGCATTTCGACTTCGCTCAATGCCCTGCGTGATAAGACACATTCTATCTTTCTTTGATGTTCATTGAGCGGAGCCCTAAAATGAATATCAACTTCCCGTCTTGGAGGTCGCTTTAAAACGGACTAACTTAAATTATGGAAAAAGCTCGCGAGTTTTTTCGTGGGCTTTTTCTTGTATTACCATCATTCCGCTTGTTTTCTCCACATCTTGCACAAAAATTCAAGGAATATTCGTTAAATTTACGTCAAAATTGAACAACGAAACCGGAACTGCTGTACTTCCATATTAAAATTTAAGCATCAGCCCGATACATTAGAGAAATCAAGGATGACACGATATTTGTTTATACTACTGTTAATTATGATAGTTACCTGCTTATCCCGCGCGCAAGGGCAGTGGGGGAATGTGCGGAATTGCAGTGAGTTAAATTCGGCTGATGATGATTTTGCCCCCGTATGGAATCCAGTTCAGAACCTCTTGCATTTCAATTCCAACAAGTCAGGACGCTCACTTTTTTATATTGCTTCGCAAAATTCCCGCACTTCGTTTTCCACTCCGGCAGTTCTGAATGATGTCCTCAATGCCAAGCGTGGCAATCAGTCGTATCTTACCATAGCAAGCAAAGGCGAAGCATATTTTTCAGCGTTTCGACTTGGTGAGCGGCGTTCGTATCTTGCAATTTTCCGAAGTTTCGTTAATGGTTCGGTGTGGAATCCTCCTTCACTTGTCGAGGGGCTTTCGAGTGAGTCTTTTTCGTCACATCCGACAATCTCACGGAACGGTTCGGTTTTGGTTTTTTCATCAGATAGAGAGGGCGGATTTGGCGAAACTGACCTTTGGATTGCTCGGAAACAAACCGACGGTAATTGGTCGCAACCGTTAAATCTCGGAGATGCTGTTAATTCATCCGGTAACGAAATCACTCCTTTTCTCGCAGGAGAAGATTCGCTCTATTTTGCATCGGACGGATGGGGTGGAAAAGGTGGATATGAGATTTTCCTTTCGGTTAAAATTGGCGGATTATGGCAACCGCCTGTGCCGCTTTCGGAGATAAATTCAGAATACGACGACTCGGATTTTGCGCTGATAGACGGTGAAACTGCATTGTTTGCATCGAACAGAACAGGCGGCGCAGGCAAACTTGATCTGTATCAAACCCAATACAAGGCGGCAATTGAGCAGAATCAACCACTTGAAATAATGCTTTCGACTCTCGTCCCGAATATTATCGTTCAGGAGCAGCAAGGTGGCAAAGGTTTTCCAATAATTCCCGTACTCTATTTCACCCAAAACTCGGATAAACTTCCCCTACAATTCAATTACCCAAAAACCTCTCTGTTCTCGGAAGGAACTCTTACTTCTGATGTGGATTCACTCTATGTGCGAACGCTCGATATACTTGGTTCACGAATGAAATTAGATACAACCTCTACGCTTACGGTTGTCGGGTGGGCAGATAAGTCCACCAAATCAGAAACAATCGAACTTGCCGGACGACGCACCGAAACTGTGAAAAAGTATCTTGTGGAACGGTGGAATATTGCCGATAGTCGGGTGGTAATTCATGCGGTTGAATCATCGGACACTACTTCAGCTCGCACCAAAGGGCAATATGCTCGAGTAGATTTACAGACCGATTCGCCGAAACTGCTTGCCCCGATTATCCCGCGTCAAGGAGCAATCAAGATTACTCCTTCACAATTAGAACTTGGAGTGGATGCTCGCCCGCGTTCGCTATTGAAATCGTGGCAATGTTTTGTAGCAGGCAAAAGTATTGCTTCCTCGAAAAATGATAAACTTCCGGCTCAATTCTCGATTCAAAGTGATGAATTTCGCTCGTTCTGCAATTCAGATTCTATTGAACTAACGCTCAAGGCAACCGATACACTCGGTGATATTGCTGCTATTCGCACAGTAGTTCTTCCTGTGCAACACATTCGCACCAAAACACATTCTTTGGAAGCAAGTAATTATTTATTGCCAGTGATTCAGCCGATGCTTACTGTTTCGATGGTCGAGAATATTGTCCGAAGTAACGGCATTACTGCAATTATTCTCCAACCTTACGGCGGTGACGCAAGTGGCAAATTAAGTCCGCAGTGCCGTATTGCCATCGAAGAAATCAAATCGAGAGCCGAAAAACTCAATCTTTCAGTAAAAGTGATTCCAAGAAAAGAAAAGGAACTTCCAACGATGATAGAACAATTTGCTCCGCTGTATCTCGGTATTGCAACTGAACGACGAGAGCCATAACTAACTGTAATATTTAGAGTAATCACAGTCCATTTTACTATAAATTTATGCCATCAGCACTTCAAACTTCGCTTCGTAATAGTAAGCTCTGGTGGCGCATTCGTTTGGGAAAATCTCCATTTCCTCTGAGTAGTAAAACTGTACAATTACCTGCTTTGTGGCTTGATACGATGCGTCTTGCCGGAGTATTTCTGGGCGTTCTTGTTATTACGGGAATTCTTCTTTCGCTCAATTACGAACCTTCAGCCAGGCCACAATACCAACAGAACAAACCGCTTGCGATGGCTCGTGCATTACAAACTGTCGTGGTTAATTCTGATACAATTTGTATGGCAAATGAAATGCTGTTACTTCCGATTCGCTCCGCCGACAGCGTTGAATTTCCTGCCGATAAACTATCAAACATCCAAATAATGCGCGACGAACAAGGGCAAATTCTTACCGTCAGCGCAGCAACGGCAAGCGTTGAACGAGGGATTATGCAACAAATCCCTTTTGGAGCTATTATTCGTGGAATCCATATTTTGAGCGTTCATTGCTTTATCGGATGTTTGGTTGTTGCGTTTGTGGTGGTGTTCTTTCGGCGTGGGTATCGTGCGCCATTTGAATTAGTGTGGTTTCAAACACTTGGTATTATTGCTGTTGCGTTGTTTTCGGCTTTTAGTGGTCATGTTTTACCATGGAATATTCTTGGGTATGTTTCGGCTCAAATTGTTCTGAGTGCTGTTAGTTATATTCCTTTGGGGGAAACATTTGCCGCTATTATTCGAGGCGGAACTATTCTCGGGCCGGCTACTTTGCCGAGAATGTTTATTGTGCATATTCTTATTAGTCCTATTATCATTATTTGGATGTTTCGTTCGGTTGTTCGATTAGCACATAAATTAAGCACCGACACTCCGCCAAGTCAATTTTCGTACATATCAAGGTTAGTCGTAGCTGTTGTAATATTGGCAGTTGGAGCAAGTGTCTTTGTTCCGTTTGGGAATTATGCCGAGCGATTACCGGCAGATGTGAGCAAAGCAATAAGTGGTGCGGCTACTTTGCGTCCAAGTTGGTATTTTCTGCCCGGGTTTCAGATTTTGCGTGTATTCCCGATGGATTTAGCCGCCCTGTTTATGGTGATTTGGTGCGGATTTTGGATTCTGCTTCCATTTGTTGGAGTCGGTTCTAAACACAAAAGAATTACGATGTGGGTTAGCGGAGCTTTGCTGCTGATACTTGCGTTTGGGTTTGGAATCAGCGGACTGTTACGGTGAATGGACGAGCAGTTCATAATAACTTAAAACCGTATTTAAGTGATATAAAAATAAGTAAATAGTATTTTTTGTGAATTTGAGCAATAGTTTCAGTAATTCGCCGTACATAAATTATAAAATTTCTCTTAGTTTCAATAGGAAGATTCGCCATGAAAATCACTCGACTGTTTTTTGTACTTTGTGCGATTATCATAAGTAGTTCATCGGTCGGTTTTGCCGCAATAAAACCGGGTGTGCTTATCGTAAAATTCAAATATAACTCTGAACTTGCCATTAAATGGCTGGCAGGCGGACGAGCAGGAGAAATACCGGAATTTACCACACTTCTCGGCAGTCATACCACTCATGGCTATGTGAGCAATTCCAATCTCCAAGCAGTAGCCAAACGCGAAGCAGAGTTGCAATCATCATTACGTAAATCCACGCTGTCTTTATCCGAAAATCTTTCGCTGATTTCTGTTATTGACTGTTCACATTCTATTGATATAGAACTACTTGCACGGAAAATTGCGGCAAACCCAAATATTGAATATGCCGAACCCATGCCCGAACATACTCTTGTTTTTGAGCCAAATGACCCGGAATTTCTTGCAAGGCAATATAATGTCCAAGCTGTGAAAGCTATCGAAGCATGGGATGCTTTTCCGCCGGATACTGCGCCGATTTTACTTGCAATCGTTGATACAGGAGTAGATTTCAATCACGAAGACCTTGCCGCAAATATCTATACAAACCCGGGAGAGACAGGCACCGATTCCCAAGGGCGCGATAAGCAAACGAATAATATTGATGATGATGGGAACGGCTTTATTGATGATTGGCATGGTTGGGATTTTGTCAGTTCGACTTCGCCAAGCGGACAAGATAACGAATCCTTGCCCGGGCATCCTCACG
This sequence comes from Bacteroidota bacterium, assembly GCA_018266765.1. GTDB lineage: Bacteria > Bacteroidota > Ignavibacteria > Kapaibacteriales > UBA961 > JADJXV01. Next base: position 35,516 of record JAFDZU010000024.1, on the reverse strand, counting down.
GAACACACTGTTCGGGAATTGCCGCCGCAGTTGTGAATAATGCTATCGGAATAGCAGGAACTGCCCGATATGTACGCATCCTACCGGTCAAAATCGGTAAAGACAACGGAAGTTCCTCTATTGAAAATGGTTACGACGGTATGCTGTATGCGGCTACAATGGGAGCAAAAGTAATTAGTTGCAGTTGGGGAAGTTCTACTCCTTCAAAAGCTGAAGGAGAAATCACTGCTACATCAATTTCACTTGGAGCAATGATAGTGGCGGCGGCAGGAAATGACGGAATAAATATAGCGTTTTATCCGGCTTCGTATCCGGGAGTATTATCAGTAGCCGCTACCACGAGAGATGATATTATTGCAGGATATTCAAACTTCAATCGAACGGTAGATGTTTCTGCTCCGGGGAGTTCTATTTACTCTACATTACCGAATAACAGTTATGGAAGCATGAGTGGAACTTCGATGGCAACTCCATGTGTTGCAGGAGTTGCGGCAATGGTTCGCCAGAAATTCCCGAATTATTCACCGATTCAAATTAAAGAACAAATTAAGGCAACCGCCGATAATATTGACTCAATCAATCCAGACCGCGCCGGATACATTGGACGTGGAAGAGTGAATGCTTTAAGAGCAATTTCCGAAAATAATACTCGTGCAACTCTTCTTTCACGATATAAAGTTACCGATGCAAATGGCGATGGTCTGCTCGAAATTGGCGAGCAAGTCGAAGTTCGTTTGACTCTCAAAAATATCTTGGCACCAATTCAAAACCTTATTATCGAGCCGAAATTTCCTGATGGCATGGGTATTGTTTTCTCCCCTAAAACTATTAATGCAGGGAATTTTGCAACACTCGAAGAACATGATATTGCTGTGCCTATAGTCTTTACTGTTCCGGCTAATTCACCCGAAAACTACAACATGGAAATCCGTCTTGATTTCCGGGATTCTATAGGAAGTATTTCCACGTCAATTTTTGCTCTTACGGTGAATCCGACCTATCGGACTATGGTTGCCAATAATATTACCGTTACATTCAACAGCATTGGAAATATCGGGTTCAATGATTTTCCTGCAAATTTTCAAGGCGACGGTTTTATCTATAAAAATAAATCGAACCTACTGTTTGAAGGTGCATTGATGGTTGGCACTTCCAAAGACCGTCTCTCGAATGTGGCGCGGTCGTCGTTTGATGCAAATTCACAAGACAATTCATTTAAACTGAAAAAGTCATTTACGGTAAAAATGCCCGGAATTGTCGCTCTCGAAGACGGTTCGGCTGAGTTTGCAGACCTTGATGATTCTACCGATGTCGGCGTAAGCGTAAAACATAATGCGTATCAATTCTCGGGAACGGGTAAGGATGATTTTGTGATAGTTACTTATGATATTACCAATACTTCGCCGCGTGATTTTACCACGCTTCACGCCGGATTATACTTCGATTGGGACATCGGTACATCAGGACAAAACAATATAGTCAGATTAGATGAACAGGATGGTTTTGGTTATGCGTATTGCCTAAAACCCGACACGCTTCCGGCTGTAGCTGTGGCACTACTCAGCAACCAAAAATTAAACTTTTTTGCCGCAGATAATGACGGCTCAACTCCGGGCAATCCCAGTATCTACGGAGGGTTTACTCGTGCTATTAAATGGCAAATGCTCTCAAGCGGAATAGGGCGAAGGGCTTCTAATCCTACCGATATTTCGATGGTAATCGGCGCTGGCCCGATGAATCTTCTGCGTGGTGAAACTGTTCGCGTGGGCTTTGCTATCGGTGCTGCAGATAAAACGGATAATTTGCGTGCGGTCATTTCACAAGCACGCCAAACTGCAAAAGAGACTAAACTTTCTGACGGATTTATATTTGAGCCGTTGCCAAAAACTCCTCAACTGTTGTCTGTATATCCGAATGTATCGAGTGATAGTAAATTTATGGTACAATATGCCCTTTCCGAAAATTCATTTGTTAAAATTGACATCGTAAATTCACTGGGAATTATCCTCAAAACATTGAAGGATGAAACCGTACTTGCTGGTGAGTACACCGAACCATTCAGCATGGATTTGGATATTGCACAGACTGCGTATTTTGTCCGTTTGCGTTCGTCCGGACAAACAATGGTATTACCGTTGTTTGTTGTGAGGTAATAGAATAAGTAACGTTCTAGAAAGATATAACACAAAAGATATCCTACAATCTCCCAACAAGTTCTACTAATAACTTAGTGAGGAGCGGCTCTGCTTTTCCTGCGGTTTCTATAATTTCAGCCACCGAAACAGGATGCAAAGCGTCGGGGAAACATTCATCGGTTACAATTGAAAGTCCGAGAACTTCCATTCCTGCATGGCGAGCTACGATATTCTCGGGGATTGTGCTCATTCCCACCACGTCTGCGCCGATTGTCCGCAGAAAACGATATTCAGCACGTGTTTCGAGATTTGGGCCTGCCACTGCCACATACACTCCTTTTTGCAGTTTTATTGCTTGTTCGAGTGCAATTACTTCAGCCATTGTAATTAAACGCTGTGAATACGGCTCGCTCATGTCAGGGAAACGAACACCGAGCGAATTATCATTTGCACCAATAAGCGGGTTATCGCCAATTAAATTGATATGGTCATCCATCAGCATGATATCTGCTTTGCGGTACAACGGGTTTAATGCGCCGCACGCATTCGAAATAAGCAATGTTTCCACACCTAACGCCTTCATTACTCGGATAGGAAACGTGATTTGCTTCATCGAATATCCCTCGTAATAATGGAATCTTCCTTGCATCGCTACCACAGTCTTGCCCGAAAGCGTACCGATAATCAGCTTTCCGGTATGAGATTCTACAGTTGAAAGCGGGAAGTGCGGAATTTCCTCGTAGGGAATTACGGCTTCTGCGGAAATTTCATGTGCCATACGTCCGAGTCCTGTACCAAGAATTATCCCAACGGTCGGCGAAGCGGAAGTTCTTAGCCGCAAAGCCGCCACTGCTTCGGCGATTTGTAATCGTAAATCTAAAAGTTGAGTCTGCATTATGTTATTATCAAATAATGACGGTTTCTATTTTTTTCTGCAAAATACGCTAAATTTTCGAAATAGCTTCTTGGTATGAACCCTCCAACGTACTGAAAAAGGTTTGAATTTGTGACACTCCAAATTATCCCTTACTTACTGTGTTCTTGATGTAAATATGTAAAATTATCTCTAAAGCTTATCATTAAAAAAAAGACGACGTGTTAAAAGTCTGCTTTTTTCATGTGCACCTAGGTTTTTCCACGTTGTCATATATAGGTTCCCAAAATGAATCTAATGAGTTATGGTCTGTTCTTTTCGTCGTAGGAATATTATAGGTCATATCATTTAAATTACAAACAGAATCCCATATACCTCTTCCCTACAATAACCCGAATGGCATTATGAGCCGTACTTATGGATAACAAAAAAACTGGTCATTGCATTAATAAATGGGAAAATACCGGTTAATGGTATTATCCTTTAAATTACTTTATTTAAAACTTTATGTCTCAATCTAATACATTTCAACAACTAATTTCTATCGTTTGAATTGTAACCAAATCTATTTTCGACGGCTTTATAGATAAAAATGAACACTCAATGCAACTAATCCATTTTGCTAAGAATACAGCAGAAGCCATTATAGGTCTTTAATACAATAAGTAATACTAATCTATACTTAAATTTTTATACTGATGTAGAGTTAACAATGAAGCAAATAGAACAATTAAAAGAGATAATTGATATTCGCTACCCGACAAAATGGAAAAAAGAGATAGTGCTACACCGTCATGATTACCTCATTCAAGAAGGTGAATATTCCACAGGATTTTATTTTATTAAAAAAGGGTCATTACATGTATTTCTAAATCTTGAACATGATATACAAACTATGCGATTCGGTTATCCGAGTTCATTTATTAGTGCTTTAGATTCGTTTATTGGAAATTGTCCTACCAAGTTTAGTATTCAAGCAATTAAAAAGACAACACTGGTTCAAATTTACCGTGATGATTTTTTTCATATCATTGATATTGACGAGGAAATAAGACAGATTTGGATGTCTGCCCTGAGTGTCACTTTATATCAACATATAGAAAGAGAAATTGACTTATTGTGTAAAACACCGGAAGAGAGATATTATAATTTATTACGACGCAGTCCACATGTTTTCCAAGAAATCCCCAATAAATATATCGCTTCTTATTTGAGGATGGCACCGGAAACTTTATCAAGGTTATTAAAATCTTGATTTGAATCAAGGTTTATGTTCTTGAGGGGATGTAGTTTTGCAATCATCGAATTTATCATATCATTTTTTATTTTCATTTATGGAGGTTATATGAAAACTTCTTCTAATTCTGTACAATTAACGTTTATGATGTTAGTGTTTTTGGTATTACTTTCTCCTTTAAAGGGGCAAATTGCTAATAGCTTTCCGGGTGATATCAACATTGAATCTGACCCAAACGTAGTATTCTCTGAAATGTTTGAGCAAAATTCTATCAGTACAATGATCTCTTCTTCCGGCTATCAGACATCGCAGATGGTATCACATATTACTTTTGACCCTTCGGTACCTATCGGTAGTACAGGGAAACAATCGTTGAAACTAACAACAATTGAAAGTAGTAACGCATCTAACGACAAAAATGAAGATGCAAATATTCTAAAGAAATTTTCTACGGGGATTTCCGATTCGGTTTTTGTAAGGTATTATGTAAAATTTAATAATGCACATACATTTCATCATACAGGTGTATGGATTGGTGGAACAAACCCGGCAAATACTTGTTGGTCATGCAATATTCCCGGAAGAAGTATACCCACCAATGGTGATTCAGCTTTTGTTGTGGGAACAGAAATCAGAGGAGCGGCAAATAAAAGTGCACAAGCATTTTCAAAGTTTGGATTCTATAATTATTGGGCGGATATGAAACCGTTTACATCAGGGCCGAACGCAGGTCAATATTATGGCAATGAATTTATTAGCCCAAATTCATCAGCTTCGATAGATATGAATGCTTGGAATTGTATAGAAATTATGATAAAACTAAACAATCCGGTAAGTGAAAGTTCGGGAGAATTAAAGCTATGGATTAACGGACAATTAATTGCTCATTATGGGAAAGGATTTCCGAATGGAACGTGGAATGAAGCTATTTTTAATGAAGGGGCAGGTGCTCCTTTTGAAGGATTTAAATGGAGAAATAATCCGTCAGTTGTGTTTAATTACATTTGGATAAAGAACTATTCTACAAATAATACTGCGTATCCATCAGCAAATGATGTATTATATGATCATATAGTTGTTGCCAAAAAATATATAGGCCCAATTGCAACAGCTTTGCCTTTACCATTACCGGTTAGCTTATCTGCACCAGACAATCGAAGTATTCAAAATGAGAACTCTGTAAAGCTAATGTGGACGAAAGAACCAAGTAGCGACACCTATGAGCTTGAATTGGCTTCAGACGTTGGCTTTACTCATATGATTTCTACACAAACTACCAATAATACTTATTTTGTTTTTGATAACGTAATTGACGGTAACGAATATTATTGGAGAGTTCGGGCAAAAAATGAAACAGGATGGGGAAATTATAGTGATGTTTGGTCATTTCATTATAGCATCCCTTTGCAAATACCTTCACCCTGCCTATTAGTTGCACCGGCAAATGGAAGTGAAATTCAGGATGCCGAAATTACTTTATTTTGGAATAAATCTTCTCAGAATCCAAACGGATATCAACTTCAGATAGCTGAAAATTTTACTTTTTCTCAAATGTCGGTTAGTGACTCTACTCTTACCGATACCAATTTTATTCATTCTAATTTGAAAGCCAATCAGGATTATTATTGGAGAGTTCGGGCACGAAATAAAACAGGTTGGGGCGATTATAGTGATGTGAGAAGTTATAAAAAGCAGAGTATCAATTCTGTCCAAATTACAACTGATGATGAGAATGCTATTCTCTATCCAAACCCGGCTTCTAATACTATTATTATTCGTTCAAATTCAATTCCATATTCTTTTACACTTTATAATCTATTGGGTGATAAAGTGTTATTTGGGAATAGCACTACACAAGAATCACAGTTACCTACCGATAAACTTGCGGCAGGTACTTATAGACTAATAATTCAAAGTGGTAATAGTCAGAAAGTATTTCAGCTTATCAAACAATAGAATCTATTTGGAATTAAAAAAAACTCTCATCTTAAAACCGATGAGAGTTTTTTTATTTATTCTATTTTCTCTCCCCAAATAACAGCGAGCTATCACCATAACTCAAAAACCGATAGTCATTTGCCAATGCTTCATCGTAGATTTTCCTCCATAATGATTTGCCTACAAAAGCGGCTACAAGCAGAATTAACGTGCTGTGCGGCTGATGAAAATTCGTAATAAGAGCTGTGCACAACCTAAATTGATACGAAGGAACAATCATAATTTCAGTTATTCCGCTGATTGTTTCGAGTGAGTGTGTTTCCATCCAATTCATAATTACCAACAGTGATTCTTCGGGCGAAATTGCTTTACTCGCCAAACGGAAAGCATCCCATTGCCCAAGCGAAAAAGTAGATTGAAGTTTGCAATTACCATCATTACAATTCAATCGCACTCCAAACCAATACAACGATTCAATCGTTCGGACGGAAGTCGTTCCTACACAGACAAATCGTCCTTTGTTGGTTGAACTACTACTACTTAGCCACGTGAGCATTCGCTGAATTGCTTCTCGGCTAACCATAATTTGCTCACCGTGCATTGAAAATTCCGCTACAGTTTCGGTTTCGAGCGGCTTGAATGTTCCCAAACCTACCGTAAGATTCACTTCAACCCGTTGAATATTCTTTTTCAGTAATTCATCAAATACTTCCGGTGTGAAATGCAGTCCTGCTGTGGGTGCGGCTACCGAACCGTCATCATCTGCATAGATAGTCTGATAGCGAATAGTATCTTCGGGAGTTGCTTCACGCTTTATATACGGCGGCAAGGGAACTTTTCCGAAATGCTCAAGAATTTCCCCAAAACGCTCTTCACTCTTCCAATGAAATTCGACAATTGCTTCGGAATATGTTCTTTCAATGATAATTGCTGTCAGTAGTTCTAATCCATTCTCATTACCAAGGTCTGCGGTAAGAACCGCTCCGACTTGTAGATTTTTGCCACGCACCAAACAGTTCCACCGACACGGTTGATGCGCCGAAAGAGCAATCGCAGGTGGAGTTGAATCGGCAGACGAAAGACAAAATACCTCAACCGCACCACCGCTTTGTTTGTGCATCATCAGCCGTGCCGCAATTACACGAGTAGTATTGACTACAAGCAAAGAATCTTTGGGTAATATTGAAGGAAGGTCTCGGAATATATGATGACTAATTTCGCCAGAATTACTTTGCGCTACCAATAATTTGACTGAATCACGCTCAGGAAGCGGAGTAAATGCAATTCGGTCTGCAGGCAATTCATACGTAAAATCAGGAAGATGAAGCAAGGGTATATAGGATTCCATACGCTGTTTTCGCAATCTGTTCTTTGTAGATACTAAATGAAATTGTAAGTTTGGTAAAGCTATGCAATAGATAGGATATTTTTAGCTTCGTAGTAAAGGTTTTTTCGTTTGGTAATATCCCAAAGGAAAAGAATGCTTCACGATAATTTTATGGAAAGAGAAAGAGTAGAAATCCCCCTTAATCCCCCTTTAACAAGGGGGAGACAAGACAAGCAATTATAAGCTAACTCATTCCTTTAACAGAAGGGAATAAGACAAGCAATTATATACCATAACGGTTAAGCTAGTAAATATAAATGCTAAGTCATCCCCTTGTTAAAGGGGAACGAGGGGATTAAAACGTATTTCACATACATTATCACTACTTCACTACGGCAAATATCAAAAAATCCGCATATAATTAACAAACTACTTTGTACGACGTATTAGTGAACAATTCTATGATAACAATTAATCCTGCTGATATTCCACACCGCGAAATGCACTCTATTTTGCTTTCGGGTGTTGCGCCTCGTCCGATTGCCTTAGTTTCCACGATGGACTCTTCCGGTAATATAAATCTTTCACCCTTTAGTTTTTTCAATTCTTTCGGCTCTAAGCCACCTATTATTGCAATCGGCCCGGCTTTCAGTGCCGCTACCGGCAAAGCCAAAGATACGTATTTGAATATTATCGAAACCGGAGAATGTACGGTAAATGCCGTTCAATTTTCAATGGTCGAACAAATTAACCTTGCGTCGTGCGAATATGAGCGCGGGGTGGACGAATTCATCAAGTCAGGTCTGACCAAGCGTTCAAGTGAACTTGTGCGTCCGCCGATGGTTGCCGAGTCGCCATTTTCTATGGAATGTAGGTTTATCGAGAATATTCCTCTCGGGCGCAGTGTGGGTGGAAACGGAAACTTGATGCTCCTCGAAGCTGTGCGCTTTCATATTGCCGAATCGGCTATGGAAGATGGCAAACTGCATCCTCAACGCTTAGATTTAGTTGCTCGCATGGGATATAATTGGTATGCTCGTGCCTTTGGCGATGCAGTCTTCGAGCTGAGCAAACCTCGCTGGAATGGAATTGGTTTCGACGCTCTGCCGGAGGATATTCGCTCAAGCGACATACTGACCGGAAATAACCTTGCTCGGCTTGCAGGTGTCAAGGAATTACCCGCAAAAGACACAAACTTCCCTGATTTCAATACAACTCCTTCTGCCGACTCGCTCGAAATTGAACTTCAAGCCAAGAATCCGTTCGGTGCTTTGAAGGCGGTGTATTCTCAGAACAATGAACTCGACCGTACTACTCGACATCGCATTGCACAATCTTTTCTCGACATTGGCGCAACCGATGAAGCATGGCAAACTCTTCTTCTGTAATTTTTTTCGTTCGTTCGGCAGTTACAGCCGACCTTCTTCATAACTTTATAATTTGGTAGTCGGTTGTAAGAATTGGCTGGACTTTAAAAGGGAGCTAAATTATTTTTGACTTACTATATATCATCCTATATTTTGCAATATAACTTAAATACATAATGAAGTTATTTAATACTATTCCGTCTAAAAATTATATCTTTTTCCTGTTTTTTATAGTCTTTTCAATATATCAATTCATTACCTTTAGGCACATAGGAGTTTATGCATCATTTTATGAGCTGTTTTTCAAAATATGTGCCCAAAATTTTTTCGAAAAAGAATCAGAGAAAATGTTATACTCTGCTTTTTTACTCATTGAATTATTTGTGTATTACCGATTGTGTATATCTAAATCAAAATTATTAAGTATCTTGTTTTTATTTATAAAGCTTATATTAGTATTGCCTATTCTCAAATTCGGTAAATATTAAGCGATCTTCACTCATTTTCCCGTCAGGTCAGTTCTTAGAACTGCCTGTAAACACTTGCATATAAAACAATTTTCCCATTCGGTCAGCAGTTATTACCAAACTTCTGCATAACTTTATAATTTGGCAGTCGGCAGTTACCATTGGCTGGACTTTACTGTAGGACTGCATTTCGACTTCGCTCAATGCCCTGCGTGATACGACACATTCCATCTTTCTTTGATGGTCATTGAGCGTAGCCGAAATGAACAGCAATTAACTTCACCTTTCCACGTCCGCTCGGCTATTCCGACTCAACTTACATTAACACATTCCATGAAAACTCTCTATTCGATTATATTTGGTGTCGCTGTTCTTGGAGCAATAGCTTGGGTTTGGTTTGTGAATAATCCGTCCAATCCTATACGGCTCATAACGGAGCCGCTTTATCTTCAGAATGTTAATTACGAATATCAGAAAGGATTTTTTGCTTTGTATAAAACAACTCATGCCGATGTGGTCATGTTTGGTGATTCGCATACCTTTGGAATTAATTGGAATGAAGCACTTGCGCGGCAAGGAATTATAAATCGTGGAATTCGTGGCGATATTACGGGCGGCTTTCTCCAACGATTGGATGATGTCGTGAAGTTGCATCCCAAACTCTGCTTTATTATGGGTGGAATAAATGATTTGTATTCAAATGTTCCGGTCGAAACTATAGTTAAAAATTACATTCAAGTCATCGAAGAGCTACGCAAAACCAATATCACAGTCGTTATGCAAGCAACAATCTATGTAGCCGCCGAACGTGAATCATCAAAAGAAAAGAATGCGGAAGTTACGATTCTGAATAATAAACTTCATGCTTACGCACTGCGAGAGAATATTCTTTTTATTGATATTAATCCTTATGTTTGCGACAATGGTTACCTCAAGCCGGAATTTACTGTTGACGGATTGCATTTGAACGCAGGCGGCTATGCGTTGTGGCTACCCGAAGTCGAAAAAGCATTAAAAAGTAATGGATTGTAAGGCAATTGATTGTCAGATAATGGATTGCAAGGTTATTAACTTCAAATAGTAGTAACCAATTTTTAATACCTTGTCATGCTGAATTCATTTCAGCATCTCCGCAAGTACGAGAAAAACATGACGTAATAGTCACGGAGATCCTAAATCAAGTTCAGGATGACAGAAAACTACTGATGCTAAATTTGTAAATAGTACTTAAACTCTTAGCGGACACTTTATATTTATTTCAACAATTATAACAGAACTACGATGTCGTCAATAGCACATTCTCCATTTAGCTCTCGATTAGAAAATGAGCTTCTGCTTCTTCAAATCTTAACCCCAAACGATTTTGAGCAATTATTCCGTGTGGCTTCCGACCCGCTGATTTGGGAGCAACATCCCGAGCGCGACCGTTACAAACACGCAATCTTCAAGCAATTTTTTGAAGGCGCACTCGAATCTCCGGCGGCATACGGTATAACCGATAAAACAACGAATCAGCTTATCGGTTCTTCGCGGTATTATTACCTCACACCCGGAGAAATCACTAAATACCAAGCAGTTTCTCCAACGATTAACCGTGCAATAACTATTGGCTATACCTTTCTTGCTCGTTCACATTGGGGCGGCAAATATAACCCTTCGCTCAAACGGTTGATGATTGAACACGCCTTCACAGCATTCGAGAGCGTTGTGTTCCAAATCGGCGAGAATAACATTCGCTCGCGGACAGCAGTTGAACGGTTAGGCGCGGTTCTCCTTCCACTTTACGATGAATTGCCCGACCATATCGGAGCGCATCAAACACATGTTATCTACGAATTAACCAAAGCGCAGTGGTCGCCGAAATAATACTATTTTATGGTCAATTCGGCAGAGCAAACAACCGCAATTTTAAATTTTAGTGCTGTTTATAGTAAGTAGTAGATAGTATATTGAGAGTGTTTGGTAAATTTGCAGTAATTAAATTGTGAAACACTCTTAATGCGTATGAAAAAACTTGTTACAACATCAATTATTACTCTGCTTCTTGTGGCAGGTTTCGGCATGTACACTGCTAAATCTCAATCAGTAACCGAGCAGAAAACATCAAGATTTGGTTTGTTCGGTGATGTAGGTTTGTTTCAGCATAGTTCTGATTTTCGGGGTTTGCCCGGACTCCCAACATGTTGTCCGCGCTATGATAACGGAACGGGAACAGGGCTTTTTCTTGGAGTAGTGTATGATATTCCGCTTAGTACTGGATTTTCACTTAACCTTCGCGGAGTGTATTCTTCGCATAAGGGTACGTTTACCAATACCGAAACTCGCCCTGTTTTGGATAATACGAATACAGTTGTGGACGGAATTTTTGAGCATCGGCTCGAAACAACTTTGGGTGTGATAGGATTCGAACCAATTGTCCGCTATTCAGTATTGGGAAATCTTGCGATTAATGGCGGAGCAACAATTAGTTATGCACTTCAAAAAAACTACACACAACAAGAAACAATACTTTCTCCTTCAACGGGAACATTCGGTAATGGTAAACGCGTTGAACTCCAGAATGACGGAGCAATTCCACAGTCTTCTTCAATCGGATTAGCCGCACTTGCAGGGTTAAGCTATGACATTCCGCTTTCCAAAGCATGGACACTTGCACCCGAATTTTTATATACAATCGGACTGACCAACGAAGTACAAGATTTGAAATGGACTGTGAATGCAATGCGATTTGGTGCTACTCTGTTTTATCAGCCACAGCCGTCCGTTGCCAAAGAACCAATCATCGAACCCGAAAAAATCGAAGAAAAACCAGTAATTGTCGAAAAGAACATTGTTCAAATAGAAACACCGCCAAATCCTCCAAAACCAACAATGACGGTAAACATACAAGCAGTCGGTATGGACAATACAGACACAGAAGTTCCGCTTGAGCGACTTCGCATAGAGGAGTTTATTTCCACGCAAATGTATCCGCTGTTGAATTATGTCTTCTTTGATGATAATTCTGCCGAAATCCCTGCAAGATACAATGTACTTCACAACAGTAAAATTCAGGAATTTACCGATAAATCATTAAAAAATCTGCAAAATAAAAACTCACTCGAAGTCTATTATGATATTCTTAATGTTGTCGGATTTAGAATGAGTCGGCTTCCCAAATCAAAGCTCACGCTCACGGGTTGTAACAGCAATCTAAATGCAGAATTGGGCAATCTCAAACTCTCCGAAGCACGAGCCGAAGCCGTAAAAAATTACCTTGTAAATACTTGGAATATTGCTCCTAATCGAATTACAACCAAAACTCGTAATTTACCCGAAGTTTCATCGAATATTGAAACCGGAGTGGAAGAAAACCGCCGAGTTGAACTATCATCTACAGTATTGGAAGTCTTAGACCCGATTATTATTCTCGATACGCTCCGCACTACCAATCCGCCATCGGTGAAATTCTTGCCGAGTGCTGTGATAGTAGAGACAGGCGTTAAAACGTGGAATGTAGTTGCCTCTCAGCAAGGCAAAATACACCGTTCATACAAAGGTGATGGCGAAATACCTCGCTCGCTCATCTGGAGAATAAACGACGAACAAGCTACAATGCCAAGAGAATCAACACCAATAGACTATACACTCAACGCAACTGACAAAACCGGACAATTAACAGCTACTTCTTCGGGTAGTATTCCTGTTGAATTTATTTCAATAGAGCGGAAGCAATCCGAAAAACGGGAGGATAAATATATTGACCGCTATAATCTTATTCTGTTTGATTTCGACAGAGCAACCATAACACCAAACCACAAGAGAATTATTGACTTTATCGGGCGACGCACGACTGATAAATCTACTATTGGTATTGTGGGTTATACCGATTTGAAAGGTACACTTGAGCGCAACCAATCTCTTCAATTACAACGCGCAAATGCCGTTGCAAAAGCACTCAATAAAGGAGCTATCACCGTAAAAGGTTCGGGTGACTCCGAGCAACTTTTTGATAATGCACTTCCCGAAGGACGGTTCTATAATCGAACGGTAGTGATAGAAGTAGAAACTCCTATTGAAAAGTAGAAGATATTGAATTGAGAATGGAACTTAACCATAGTACTAAAGTATAATCAACAACCGATGTTCTACTATTTTCTATGAAGATGTTATGATGAAACCCTTTCTCGCTTCTCTTGCTTTGGTGCTACTTATCGTTGTTGCACCCGTCGTCTATGCTCAAAACCCCGTTCAAGATACAATCCCCCAACTCCAAGAGTGGTGGCGTGCCGATAATATGAAGTATGGTAAATACGGCATGACATGGCTCGATAACTTCTATAATGGCAAAGGTGCACTTGTAGTCTGGACTCCAAATGGTGTACAAACATGGCAATTACGCTTTCCGGGTGATACTCAAAACGTATTTACTTGGCAGAAAGGAAGTGCAAATATTAAGACAGGTGATTTTAATGGGGATGGTATAATCGATTATGTAGATGAAAATAGTAATATCTATCAAGGAATTAAGAATGGAGAACCACCAAAATCTGAACCTGTTTCTTTTGGAAAAT
>JAFDZU010000024.1:0-21457 GCA_018266765.1 Bacteroidota bacterium | reverse complement strand
CCGTGACGGTTATCGTTTAGTTCGTGTATGGTGGGAAGGTAATAGTTTTCAATCTCAAGTATTGGATGAGTTCGATAAGGATATATCAGACGGTCAAGGGAGATACAACGTAGGTACACTTCTTTCACAACCAAACGGAAAATTCTATTGGTTAGGTGCAAGCAGCGGTGCTAACCTGACGGTTTATAACTTGAGTAATGACAAGTTAGAAAAATCAAACACTCAAAAATACAATGGAGGGGTTATTGGCACATTACATCATAGTATTGACAATAATGCAAGTCTCGATTTTTACATTTGGACTCTAAACGCAACAGTTAGTGAAACTTGTGAAATAGCATTTTATAGTGGTGATATAGAAAAAGGTTTATCGGAAATAAGTCACTTTACTACTGTCCAAATGGCTTCTTTAATTTCAACTGGAGATGTTACAGGTAACGGCAAAGCTGATATTGCATTAAGTAATGATTATTTCCCTTCCTTTGAAAAATATAGATTCAGTATTTTATCATTAAAGGATACTGTAACTTCTGTACAGGAGAATCAAGTAGATGGTGCGGTTCTAAGTATAAAAGCAATTTCCCCAATGCCAGTTTCAAAGGATAAAGTCGTTCAAATTAAGGTATCAGTTCCCCAAGCTAGTAATTATACTCTTTCTCTCTTTGATAGAGTAGGTAAAAAGATAATGGGTAAGACAGAGCAATATCAATTGACAGGTGAGCAAACGTTATCAATTAATATTGAGGATTATAGAGTAAACAGCGGAGTTTATACTTTGCAATTAGAAGGTAAGGGCAAAATAGCACAATGTTCAATTCTTATTGAAGAATAAAAGAATGCTGTGTATCAAAAAGTATGATATTTATTTCTGTGATAGAACATAAGGACTAACGTAGCAAGAGGATACAGCTTTACTCTTGGAAAAAGTTATGTTTTGCGAACTAATCTTCTATTTTTAGCCCGAAGACTAGTAATCACTCCCTCTATGTGCTTCGTCTATTATTTGCATATTCTGTGTCTATCTTTTGGCAAAACCTCTGCATCGGTATTCCAATTATCAGTGCAAAACTCTTTTCAATGACTTCCTTTGTTTCGGGGCTGTAGGCATAAACAAACCGAATTTCCTCTTTTTTTACGTCTGTGGACAAAAAAGTCCATAATTCGTCAATTTGAACAGATTTGTACTATTGTAATTTAGGAGTTAAGAGTTTTCTGACTTTTCTCTGAGAAAAAATGCTACCAATCACTGTTCGTTTATTATTATACTTTTTGATGCACAGCCGTATATTTTCAGTAATTGTCTTTAAAATAATTATATTAAGGTGAGGTGTGCATAAAAAAAAGGCGAACATTTCGTTCGCCTTTTACTCACAGATACTCTTTCTATGTTCCGGACTGCATAAATTCTGCGGCAGGAAGTTCTACGATAAAAGTTGTGCCTTTACCGACAACGCTTTCGCACCAGACTTGTCCGCCCATCACTTCGACTAACTTTTTAACAATTGAAAGTCCGAGACCTGATGAATGCTCACCACCCGTTGGTTTTGCCGAAAGCCGCACATACCGCCCGAAGAGTTTCTTTTTGTCTTCGTCGCTGATGCCAGGGCCTTCGTCCTGCACTTCTATTCGCACCATACTTTGTGCAGGGCGAACAGATATTTGCACACTTTTATCTTTACTTGAGAATTTAATTGCATTCGAGACCAAGTTGTCTAATATTTCATGCGTTGCAGTTAGGTCGGCAAGAGCAAGAATTTCTTTTGGCGGTACGTCGAGTTTTAGACGAATTCCTTTGGCAGTCGAGCGTTCTGTAAATTCACGAATAACATTCGTTGCAAGAGCAGAAGTATCAACTTTTTCGACTTTTAAGTTCATTCTTCCTGTCTCGATAGCATTTACATCCAAGAGATTAACAATAATATCTCTCATTCTACCGGCAGATGTTTCGATTTTTTCCATCATTTGCAATACTTCTGTTTGTGGAAGCATCGTGAAGTATCGTTTGACATTCGAAGCAGTAAGCGCAATTCCGGCAAGCGGATTTTTCAAATCATGGGCTACAATTCCGAGCACTTCGGTTTTGTCTTCGTTCAATTGCACAAGATTTTTATTCAATTCGCTAATTTCGACCACTGTATCAGCAAGCTCTTTATTCACTTTTTCGAGTGAATTGTTAGCAAGTGAGAGGTCTTTTGTTCGCTCTTTGACTGTAATTTCAAGTTCAGCTTTACGAGCAAGCAAACTACGTAAACGTAGGCGATAGAACAAAAATCCAAAACCAAACACAACAACGACCGCCGTAATTTTAAACCACCACGTTTGATAGAAAAAAGGTTTGACGGAAAAATGGAGAGTCGCTCCCGTTTCATTCCAAATACCGTCGTTATTGCTTGCCGTTACTTGGAATGTGTAGTCTCCGGGTGCTAAATTCGTATAATATGCAGTGCGACGAGTGCCGACATTTGCCCAAGTACTGTCGAGTTCGATGATTCGATATTTGAATTTTACACCTGAAGGAACGAGCAAACTCAAACCTGTGTAAGTAAAATCAATTTTATTTGTTCCGGCCGGAAATACAAGAGATTCTGCTGAAGAAAATACAGCGGCATCTACTTTGATTTCCTCAATAACAACAGGTGGAGGCAAATCATTTCGATACATTTTATTGGGAATAACCGAAGTCATACCTTTTACGGTCGGGAAGCAAATCATTCCGCTTCTCGTTTGCCATGCCGACGGCGAAAATCCTTTGTTACATTCGGCTGAAACCATGCCGTCTTCTTTACCATAAGCGGTCGAAACTACGGATTTAGATTTGCCATCCATCACATCTTCGATTTCTTGTTTGTTAATTCTAAAAACAGCTTTGTTGTAACTCATCCAAAAATTACCGTTTGCATCTTCGGTTATAGAATAAATTCGGTTGTCGGAAAGTCCGTCTTTGGTTGTAATGGTTGTAAATTGTCCGTCTTTTAGCCGTGTAAGTCCTCCGCCATCGCTCCCGAACCACAGTGTCCCCTTTGCATCTTCTTTCATACAAAGAATAGAATTAGACGATAAACCGTTTTGCATGGAATAAGTAGTTAATTTCTCGCCTGTAATGCAACTGACTCCGTTACCTAAGCATGATGCCCAAATTCTTCCGCTTTTATCTTCGAGTATCGTGGCAATCAATCCATTCGGTAATCCGCCACCGGCAGTTGAATAACGTGTTACAACGTTATTTTTAAGAATAAAAAGTGAGTGAGTCGTGCCAATCCAAAGCGTTCCTTCGTGGTCTTGGCAGAACGAATATGCAACTTCATTTCCTTCTGAACCGAGCGAGATGTCAGAGAATTTCCCACCGGAATACTTTTCAATTTTACCAGCCGCACCACCAATCCAAAGCGTACCCTCTCGGTCTTCAAATAATGCAGTAATAGGATTAGTACTCGAAAGTCCGTTTCTGGTATTATAGGTTAAGTAAATATTATTCTGAAGGTGAGTTAAGCCATTAGAAGTTGCAATCCACAATGCGCCGTCTTTTGTTTCGATAATTGAACGAACATAATTGCCCGAAAGTCCGTCCAAATCTGTAATTGTTGTAAATGCGGCATCACGAAATCTATACAGCCCGCCCGTTAGCGTTCCTACCCATAAACTTCCTTCACGGTCTTCAAAAAGTGAAATAACAGCGTCATCAGGAATTCTATCTTCAGGAAATTTTACTAATCTCCCATTGGTTCCAAAGCGCGCCAATCCATGAGCAGTTGCTATCCAAACATTGCCGTCTTTACCGGAAATAAGCGACTGAATAGGGTCGTTAAAAAATCGCTCCACAAGTAAAGGAGATTGAACATCACCTTTGGTTAATTTTACAACGTTATCGCTTGCCGCCACCCAAATATTCCCCAAACGGTCGTTACATATACCTGCAATTGCAACTTGCGGGAAAGCTGTTTCACGTACAAGTGTACCCGAGTTGTATTTATATAATCCATCGGGAGCACCAATCCATAAAACTTGATTTCCTTCACAAAATGAATATTTGAAACCTTGAGGCAATTGCTCAGCTTTCATTACTTGAACCGGGTTGCTATTTTCTAATCGAAACACACCATTTGATGAGCCAATCCACACTGTACCCGAAGCATCGGTAAATAATTTATTAATACTTCCGAACAGTCGCTGATGACCAACACGAACTATTTTCTTTTCTCCAAATTTATAAAGCCCAACAGTTTGAGTGCCGAAATAAAGAATGTTGTTTTTATCTTCGGTAATTGCAAGAACACGGTTATTAGTCAGTTCAGGAAAATTACTTTGGTCAAAATTGGTAAACTGAACTCCGTCAAAACGTACCAACCCTTCAAACGTACCAAGCCATAAATATCCATTGTGCGACTGATATATAACAGGGATAGTATTAGATGGAAGCCCTTGGTCAGTTTGCCAATTAGAATGAGAATATTGCGATGGCAGTTTGTTGCCGTCTAAAGCCAAAAGCTCTGAAGGCGAGCCAATAATCATACATCCGGCAAGTACAAGACAGCAGTAATAGAATAAAAAAAATGGTTTCATAAATTTACGAGAGTTTCGATAGAAAAAGTCCCTGTGAATTTTAAGTTAATTTGATAATTCTATGATAATTATTCGTCTATAACAATAATTAAAAACTGAGCAGGAAGCCAAAATTTATCGCTGTCAGTAATATGAAGCGAGGTAATTTTCTTGTTCTCGTCATATTTCGGTTGTAAAAACTTAGGATTATGCGCTGAAATAACTGCAAAACGCTTACATTTTTTCAACAAGAGAATATCTGATTGCTCAAGCACATTAAACGAGTTGAATTTTTTGGGATTAATCTCTTTTGCCGGCGCTAATGTTTGCCCGTGTTTACCAAGTACCCATAAATCTGCACCTCCAACGCGCTGCACTATTCCACGTTTGAGTAGTTCATCTTCCGTTCCTACACAATAATACACGAATTTTGCTGCCGGTTCGGGAGTGTTGGTAGCTACTGCGGCTCCGGTTTCAGCTGAAGGTTTTCCGGTATTATTCCGTGTTGTCTTTGCAGATAATGCTAACGTGCTGTCTTTGGAGCGAAGTTCGTAAAAATCTCCATAGAGCTTACGCACATCTGTTTCTTGACTTACACATTTTTCTTTCATCGAAGCAAGTTTGAGTTTAATTGCATTCGTATTGGTAGCAAGTTGAGGATTTTGGCGTTCGATTGCCAAAATCTTATTTTCAAGGTCAGAAATTCTGCTTTTGCTGGAATTAATAACATTAGACACCGAATCAAGCGTTGAAAACCATTTAGAGGTTTCTTCATCTGCTCCTTCACGGCGAACGGCTTTGCCGGTTTCACCGGAGAGAAACAGCAATTTATCATAGACTTCATTGATAGTTGAAGTAGAGTTTTCCATTACTTCCATCAAGCTGTCTTTTTGTCCGCTTAGAGCTATCATCTCGGCATACTGCGCTTTTTCATTTTGTAATTTTACTATTTCTTCTTTGCTTGTGCAACCAACCATTACCACAATAGCCAAGAGAATAAGAGTAGTTTTGAGCATTATTTTGTACTCCCAATGATATTAATAAATTATTGTAAGTTTCTGATTAATATAAAGTATTTAGTTCTATTGTGAATGTGGCACCTTTGCCTTCGGTACTTTCACAGTAAATAGTTCCTCCGAGAAGGTCAACCATTTTTTTTGTGATAAACAGACCGAGTCCATTTGAATCTTCTCCACCCGTCGGCAATGCCGAAAGTCGTGCAAAACTCTTGAACAATCGTTCCTTATCACTCTCGGATATTCCCGGCCCTTCATCCTTAACTGCAATTGTAAATCCATTGGCAATTCTACGCAAACGCACTACAACTGTTTTTCCTGCAGGAGAATATTTCAGTGCATTCGACAATAAATTTTCGGTAATTTCTGTTACCATCATTTCGTCAGTAACAGCAATGATATGTTCCGGTTCTGCATCAAAAATAATCTGAATTGTTTTGTTTTTGGCAATTTGGTGAAATCTAAGGATGAGTTCTCTAATTAGCATATTAATATTAGATTCTACGAGATTCGGAGTAATCTTGCCGGCTTCGAGAGCATTAATATCCAAAAATTTCTTTACCAATTTAAACATACGCTCGACAATAATCTGTATATCAGTAGCAAAATCAGTAACTTCTGCGGCTGTAAGATGATCGGCTTCTGTACGCAGAAGTTTAGAAAGCATCATTACATTTGAGAGAGGGTTTTTGAGATCATGCGAAGCAATTGCAAGAAAATCGCTTTTTTGTTGGTTAAGTTCCCGAAGTTGTATATTTGCTTCGGCAAGTTCTATTGTTTTTAATCTGTCAATTTCAGACTGATGCCGTGCTGTTTCTACTTCGTAGATTGCTTGGAGTTGACTTATTTTTTGTGAGTTTTCTTTGTTGAATACTTCACGTTCAAGTGAGCACGCACACTTTAAGTGTTCAAATGCTTTTTGATAATTTTGCGCTAACGAGTACGCAGAAGCAAATTGTTGGTGTAATTGAAAAGAAAGAGGTGTCGAGTCGAGTGAGTTGGCGATTGAAAGGGCACTTTCTAAATGAAAAAGTGCAGTAGTATGGTCACCTTTTTGAATGTAAATTTTTGCTAAGTCCTGTAAACATTCGGCTTCGCCGGATTTATCGTGCATCTCTCTGTAGAGCTCGAGTCCTTTTTGTGTTGTTGATAGTGCGGCTTCATAATCTCCCGTTGCCGCGATAATTCCACCAAGATTAGTAAGCGCAATTGCCTCACCTGTTTTATTGCCAATTTGACGAGAAAGCTCTAAACTTTTCTGACAGTATTCTATTGCCTTGGGATAGTTTTTCTGCTCATAATATGTGCTTCCGATTGCTTCAAGAGTGTCGGATTCACCGTGTTTATCACCTATTTCTACTTCGATTGCAAGCGCAAGAAAGTAATATTCAAGTGTTTTATCCAGTTCTCCTGTTTCTGCGTATATATTGGCAATATTATGCAATGAAACAGCTTCACGTCGTCGGTCATTGAGTTCACGCCAGAGCGTAATTCCCTTAGAAAAGCAGCTCAATGCTTCGGAATAATTTCCTTGGCGGTAATAGAGAAGTCCGAAATTATTGGAGCAATCTGCGGCGGCAATTGTATCACCTAATTCTTCAAGTGATTGCTGACTTTGTGAATAATAAAACTTTGCCTTTGAATAATCTCCTATTGCGGCAAAAACATTCCCCAAATTAATACCACATCGTGCAATGCCCAAACGATCCTTTAGTTTTTCTTTGATAGCTATACTTTTCTGAAAAAAACTCAATGCTCTGGAAAAATCTCCTCGTTTGTGGAAGGTATTTCCAATCCCGTTAAGTGCTCGGTCTTCGAGTGATTTGTCTTTTATTTTAATTGCTATGGATAAAGTGGCTTCATAGTGTTTTTGGGATTCTGCATAATCTCCTAATGCAAAATAACAATTACCTATATAAAAGCATCCCAACGCTTCCCCTGTATCATTGCCTATCTCACGATATAAATCTATTGCTCTACTGCAATTGTGCAAAGCACGACGATACTCGGCAAGCAACACTAAACTTGCACCTTGCATCAAAAGTGCTCGGGCCATTCCTTGAGGATAAGATATCGCTTCTGATAATTTAATATTCTCTTCAGCAACCTGAAATGCTTCATTCAGTTGAGATTGTGAATTCAACTGCGATACATATTCATTCCGTCGGTCTATCTCTTCTTTTGAAATAGACGTAAGTTTTTGGTTTAATAAAGTATTATGAATGAATTTATTCATTATTACTTGAAGGAATTATTTTATGTTATTGCAATAGTTCAAAGCAGAATGATTGCAAATTACAAAAGTAGTGAATGGCAACAAAGAATTAGGGTAAATTTCTCCAATCTTCACACATTTTATTTCCAAAACACTTATGTCCCCTTAATGACCGTCTTTACTGTCAATCAATCATTTTTCTGCTCTGTAATCACTCTCGTTTTACATGATAAAGCATTTATTTTCCAGCATTTTACTTTTCTCTATTTTCATTCTTCCGGCGTTTGCCCAAACTACCGATATTCGCGGTACAGTTGCCGACCAAACCGGCACTCCGCTTGTCGGTGCTACCGTATTTATCAAACAACTCGAACGCGGTACGCAATCTAAAACAGGTGGGGCATTTACTCTCACGTCAATTCCTGTCGGAAAACATATCATCGAAGCGCGTCTTATTGGTTATGAATCTGCTCGTAAAGAAATTACTATTACTCTCTCGAATATGAATGAGTATCAGCTTGTTTTGCGCCAAACAGCCCTTGAAATGAAAAGTGTGGAAGTAACAGCAAGCCGCCGCAAACAAGAACAATCCGACACCCGAACAAGCATTTTGACTATCGAACCGCGCGAAGCAAAGTTCAAGGCAGGTGCCGCCGAAGATGTGTTGCGGTCTTTGCAAACATTGCCGGGTGTTGTTGCTCCCAGTGATTTTTCATCCCAATTAATTATTCGCGGAAGCGGCCCCGACCAAAATCTCATTATTATGGATAATATCGAAGTCTTTAATCCTTATCGTTTATATGGATTTGTTTCGATGTTTAATCCCGAAACCGTGAGCGGAATAACGCTTATGACCGGCGGTTTCCCCGCAAAATACTCCGACCGTCTCTCGGCTGTTTTGGACATTACTAATCGAATTGGAACAAAAGACCACACATTGAGCAGTATGGCAAATATTAGTTTGACCAACGCAAATCTCGTAATGGAAGGTGCATTACCATTTTTGGACGGCTCTTGGATTCTCTCTACGCGCCGCACCTATTACGACTTGATTGCCGGGCCGATTGCCAAAGCGTCCGGTGCGGTGGATGGTGATATTGCACTTCCCAATTTCCGTGATATTCAAGTAAAAATTGCTCTCACGCCTCATCCCAATCATTCATTCACTATCAATGGAATTTCCAGCCGTGATAATACCGAACTCACAAGCGGAGCACAACGAAAACAAGCTGACAGTATCAGTATTTTTGATAAATCATTTAATGATGTTGCAGGATTGACTTGGATTTGGTCACCGACTTCAAAATTCATTACCACAACAACTCTTTCGTATTATCAAAATACGGGAGCGAATAATTTTGGCGGTGAAGGTGGTAGTAATTCGTTAATTAGTGACACCGTTACCCGCGAAAGTTTTGAAAAGCTACAAGATTCATTGAAAAAATTAGGCATCGAAGCACCTCGTTTGTATAGTATAGAAGGAAGCACAAGTTTCAACTTTAAGAAAACGTCGGTTAAGTCCGAGTTAAGTTGGAACATTTCACCCGAGCATCTTATTGAAGTGGGCGGTGCGCTTGACTTTATTACAACAGGTGTAGATTTCGAGATTACATTCGACCCGCGACTCAAAGCACTTCGAGCATCAAATCCACGATTTGCAGCTCTGCCCGAATCCTTCGGAACATCCATTGATTATCTGCGTTCAAATCTCTACGCCCAAGATAATATTAAACTTACAAAAGCACTCACAATTCAACCCGGACTTCGGTTCGATAGGTTTGAAATAATTGGTCGTTCGTATATTTCACCTCGACTTTCGGCATCGGTTGCTCTCGACGAAGTTACCACACTGCGTTCTGCTTGGGGAATATATTACCAATCTCCCGGCTACGAAAAGCTTTTCGACCGCCAAGTATTTTTGGATTTGACCACATCGGCAGTTCAGTCACTTCGCGCCGAAAAAGCCATACATTATATTCTTGGACTTGAACGTATGCTCACTCCAGAATGGCAAGTTCGGGTAGAAGGATATTACAAGGATTTCAACGACTTAATTCTTCAAGAAAAACTAACCGGCACAAATTATCGTACCGAACGCATCGAAGGAAAAGACATTACAAAGCGCGAAGGATGGTCTGCACCGATTGCTTTTCAGGGTGATTCACTAACGACTACGCCAGTTAATACTGCCACCGGAAATGCGTATGGTGTAGAATTTTTCTTGCAGAAAATGCAGTCTGTAGGTGATAATCCTTTCTATGGCTGGCTGTCATATTCATTTGGTTTTGCTAATCGGTATCGTGACGGATTTACGATTCCGTTTAATTTCGACCGTCGGCATAATCTTAGTATTACGGGCGGTTGGAAAGTAAATTCTTGGTTAGATGTTAATTTTACGTGGAGTTATGGAACGGGATTTCCATGGACGAAGCCCGTCGGTATTAAGCCGCGTATTATTCAAGAAAAAGACACACTCACAGGTCAGAATATCGCCAAAATTGATGAAGATTGGCGTGGGGTTGTTTTTGCAATTGACCGTGGAGGCGACGAAAATCTTAACCAAGCACGCTTGCCAGATTATCATCGTTTGGATATTCGAGGTACGACGTATGCTGATTGGTTCGGCTGGAAATGGAGCTTTTATCTGGATATAATTAATGTCTATAATCGTAAAAATATTCTTTCGGAAAATTACCGTATTAACCGCGAAACTCTCGAAATCGAAACTCGCCAAACATCAATGCTTCCTATTTTACCTACCATTGGTTTCAGCGTAAAGTTTTGAAGATTTAAAGTTCAGTCAGTTCTTATTATCGGCTTCAATTACTTGCCAAAGTATGGAGTTATTGAAACAACCTCTAAGAAGGAGAAATGGATATTCATTTCAGGGCTTCGCTCAATGAACATCAATGAAAGATAGAATTGTTTCGCATCGAGAAGGGCATTGAGCGAAGTCGAAATGCAGTCCTACAGTAAAGTCAAGACGAGGAAAAAATTTAGATTGTTCATACAAAAGGCGCATTCATATTTAATGGACGCGCCTTTTTCTTGTTGTGGTTATCGGGGAATATTTATAGTTTCGATGAAAGAAAAAATTATTAATTGCAAGTCATAAGGTCGGTTGGTAACAACCGACCGGACGGGGAAACTGGTCGGACAGGAAGTACATCTTCAAGCCAAGTGTGCGGGTAAATATCGTTTCGTCTGTCGGGGCTATGTTGTCGTTATTATTACGGGTTATGTTGGGTTTTGCCATGCCCACGCGGTCGCTTCCATATAACGGTACTTCTATTTGCTTTATCACGCCATTTGCTCCTGTTTTTTCATACGTTGCCATCACATTACCGCTTGCATCTCGGACATAGTACGTTGTTTTGTTTCCTGCACTTACAAATTTACGAACTCTATTGCCCATTCCGTCATAGAGGAAGGAAATTGTGGGAGGTATGAGTAAAGGAACAATCAATCGGGCAATTTATCATGCAGACGTTTTATAGGCAAGTGTTGGCGGGCAGTTGTAACAACCGCCCAGACTGGAAACTTATATTTTTAGGACTTTCGCTTTTGCTCAAAATATAACTGATTTAGGCTGTAAAAAGGGCAAAATCAAGAGAAAAAAGTCATTTTGGGCTTGTATATATGTCGATTTTTTCTAAAAATAGTCGAATTTTGTGCATATATTACTGTTCAAGCGAAAGTCCTAATTTTATATATTTTGGTCAATTCTCAAGTTGTTTATATTGGTTATTGAGTTCTAATTCATAAATACTAGATTTTATTAAACTAAATAAAGAAACATATATACCAATAGTTTCATGATCAACATCTAATATATTTTTATATAATTTTTTATCATTATAATTAATATATATATCAAACTCATGCATTATAGTCCATGGCAGAGTTGTATCTTTTTTATTTTTAACAATCTCTTGAATATATTTATCAATTATATTACACATACTACTACTATTATCCAATTTGCCAATATATATTTTATCTGAATAATTTGTATATTTATAAATATCACATTCGCAATCACCACTAGTTATTTCACTCTTAATACTTACCAACAATTGAGTTACAAACCGGTTAGGTTTTGGACCATCAACATAACTTGTATATCGATTTATAACAAATAAGATGTATTTATTTGTATCAATTTTTAATTCCTTAATAATTTTGGAATTGATATACTGTATTTCATCCATTCCTATATGCTCTTTATAATCATACAATAGTCTATTATCATCAATAATTTGGGCACAGCCCAAGAACTCTAAACAGATAAATATAATTATTACTAATAAATTTAATTTTAATATCATTTTCTTTGTATATTTAATTGTTTTCTTTCAGATTCTGTATGGCTTTGAACATCACCTTCAATTGGTTTCGTTGTTGGTAATGGGGTAGAACTAAAAGTGAACCAATGACAAAACTTATCCCACCAATTAACTGGAATTTGATATATATCACGAACCCTATTTTCAAAACGAGATGTAAGTAGCAAATTATCTGACAAAGTCAAAGATGGTTTATCCATGAAATAGAATGCATGACCTAATTCATGCAAAGCAGTTAATCCTCTTGGTTGATCATTTTGATTATCATCAGAATTTGCTCTATATCCAGATTCAAAATTATGTCGTGCAATATAAATATTTATATCAGTAAGCTGATTAACGTTAATTGGTGGTATTTGCATAGGATCTGTTAAGCCTTGAGCGCCTCGGTCAAATAAAGTCATATTTGAATTTGGTAGTTTATAAAGTAATTGCCCAATTATATTTTGAATAAGATCCTTCTGTTCAACAATTTTTACTTCTATTGTAGTATGTGTGTTACCGATTTCAGCAAATAATTTAGCATATATTTCTTTTTGAGTTGGATTATAATTTGCAATATTCAGATTAGTATTATCTACCTCCCATAAACCTGTTGTCTGGTTCCGGGAAAATGGATTATTTGCACCCAAAGTTGCAGTTAATCCTTCGTTTGTAACATCAAACCCTTCTTGGTCAGAATGAATGTAATCACCCATATGATCAAA
This sequence comes from Bacteroidota bacterium, assembly GCA_018266765.1. Taxonomy (GTDB): domain Bacteria; phylum Bacteroidota; class Ignavibacteria; order Kapaibacteriales; family UBA961; genus JADJXV01. Next base: position 8,634 of record JAFDZU010000024.1, on the reverse strand, counting down.
AAACAATATAGGGTTATTAGCAAATGTAGCATAATTACTTATCGAAATATCTGGTTTCGGATCTCTGTTCCACCGTCTCGCCGCCCTGCTATCATACTCCCAAAATTCTGCTGTAGTTATGTTTCCCGTGCTGTTTATATCTTTGTCCATTTCCTGACCATTGTAACCATACCGATATGTATTTCCTGTTGAGGTTTCTTCCTGCATCTGCATTCCAAACGGGAAATACCCGCTATAGCTTACCACTTCCGGCACAAAGGGATTATTTCCTGTTTTAGTCTTTTTATCGCCCAGCACTACACGCACATTGCCGAGGTGGTCACTAGAGTTCGTACATTTTCAAGCCAAGTGTNNAGTGTGCGGGTAAATATCGTTTCGTCTGTCGGGGCTATGTTGTCGTTATTATTACGGGTTATGTTGGGTTTTGTCATGCCCACGCGGTCGCTTCCATATAACGGTACTTCTATTTGTTTTATCACATTGCCATTATCTGCACCCTTGTAATACGTGGACATCACATTACCGCTTGCATCTCGGACATAGTACGTTGTTTTGTTTCCTGCACTTACAAATTTACGAACTCTATTGCCCATTCCGTCATATAAAAATGAAATGGTGGGAGGTATGAGTAAATGAACGATACATCAGGCAATCCATCATGCAACCGTTTTATCGGCAAGTGTTTACGACCAGTTGGTACCAACTGGTCGGACAGGAAAAACGGCAAGGGCAGACCCCTTGCCGTTATCTTTTTCAAAGAACTAAATCGTATAAAAAGGATAGTGTTATTTTAACTCAATACACTGAAAACTATTCCTTTGTTTCAGGTTGATTTATTTACTTAATTCATGAATTTTTATTAAACTTTCTGGTAAAGGAGTAATGTATTCTTTGTTACACATTGAATCAACTATTAATAAATAGTTTTTGGTATAAAATTCTATTTTAGTACACATTAAATCCATAACTGATGGAAATTGAGTAGTACATTTTAGTACTGTATCGAAATTAACGCCTCTATAAGTGAAATTTGTAATTCTTTCGCAGCCTCCCCTTTCTTCGGGAAAAATCCTAGGATACCCATCTAAATCCATGGTGCCTTTCTTTAGGTTATATTTATTTCTAATTCTCGATGTACCCCATAAAACAGATTCAATATTTTTATAATAATCTTTATACATTGTATTTATTAATTGAGACTTTCCTTTTTTATCCTGTATTTGAAAATACATTCGTAATGCTGAATCAGATTTGTGTGACAGAAAATTCTTTTCAAAAACAGCCGGTACAAAAATTGGAACATATCTATATCCTAATCCATCACTGACTTTATATGTCTTGCCTCTAACATCATAAGTTACTAATCCAAAAAGTGTATCTTGCCGTGTTTTATAATAAAATGTATCACAGTACATACCATCATAATAATTTGGGTCAATATAAATTTCCTCGAACTCGTTATCCGGCAACTCTTTTCTTTTTATAGTCACAATATAAGATTTTCCTGAATCAATAAATTTATATTCTGTAGCACCACCAAAATTATATTGTAATTCAGCACTACTATTACTACTACTATTACTACTTATATCTTCATTACAACTCATTAAAGATATACAAATAAAAAAAATACTTAAAATATAAAAAATATTTTTCATTGTTATCTCCCTAATCGTTTCCATTTGCTTTTTGGTTTTCAATATGTCTTTTTATAGCTGTATCTGTCCATAATTTATCCATATCAAATTCTTTTTTTGTAATATCTTTTACAGATTCAGCAAACCCTTTGAAAAAATCTGCTGTACCGTTTTTTACTGAAGCATGTTCTTCAGCACTTTTTGGAATTAGAGAAAGCATAGCTTCATTGTCCCTTCGTCTAAATGCTTCCATAAACTTTTCAATACTTTGTGCATGCAATAACCCTTCATGTCCTATTATCATTATATAATCCATTATTTCTGTTGTTCTTGCATCACCAACAGATCGGGAAGTGGTCGCATAACTAGTAAGAGGTGTCCTAAAAAATAATTTTAAATCAATTTTATTAATACTTCTCATCTCAGCATTAAAAATTCGCTCATCTCCCCCTTTTAGATTCGTTATATTCAGTTCATCTTTATTTACTGCCCTGTCTTCCTCGCTTGCAAAACCAGTAATTCTATTTTCACCTGCTTTTCCTGGTAACCATTGAGAAATTACAGAAAGAGAATGTTCCGAATATTTTCCATTTTCATTAAATGTTATGCCTGCAATTTTTTGACCCTTTTTAGCAAATAGAGCAAATAGAGCGTAACCTTGTGGTGTTTTCAAAAATACATTCAATGCTGATTCAAAATTCTTATTTTTAAAAGTAGATACTCTATCTACTGTTTTACTATATGGAGCCACTTCTTCATATAAATAAATATCTTCACCTTCTTTATCAACAAAAAATTGCGGATTATTCATTACTGATGTATATGGTGAAAGATAAGGAAACTTTACTGAACGAGGATCAATACTTAACCACCTACCTGCTCTTGGGTCAAGCATCCTTGCCCCATAATCATAACTATTCCCCTCACCATGCAGTTCCCCATCCTTTTCCTTACCATTATACCCATACCGATACAACGGACTCTGCCACGTATCCTCCTGCATCTGCATACCAAACGGGAAAAACCCGCTATAGCTTACCACTTCCGGCACAAAAGGATTATTTCCTGTTTTAGTCTTTTTATCTCCCAGCACTACACGCACATTGCCGAGGTGGTCTTTAAGTTCGTACATTTTTATTAAGGCGTTGTATTGCTGTCAGTTGAAACAACTGGTCGGACAGGAAAATCCCATCTGTTTGAGCAACTGGGATTTCTATTTATATACTTATTTATTTTATAATTCAATCCCTATAGTTCACTTTTACTTAGAATAAATACTTATGTATTCTTCTTTTGTAGCTTTTTTAGGGAATCTACGAAATTGAAAAGATTGATTATCTGTTAAGGTCTTAAAATTCTTACAAAGGATAATATCTTTTTTTAAATCTGAATCAAAAGTATTAGGGGCAAGTTCCTTTTTTATAGGATCTATTTTTGTAATATCTTTCAAAACCAATGTTTTCCCTCTAAATATTTGTTTCTTTAAACTTATATCTAATAGTGATTTCATCGAATCTATATCATGAGAAGTTTGGTATGTGTAATATAATACTAATTTTGTGTCTGTAAGATATTTGAGCATTCGATTCTGATTTTCAAATGTAATAGTATATGACAATCGCCTTATACTATGTTTTGGAATTAAATAATAATAAGGATAACACTTTAAAACTGGACTAGGAAGCCGTTCATCATGAAAGAATATTTTTTTATTTTCCTTATTCCAAGTTTGTGGAATAATAAATATAAAATTACAATTAGGTTCTAATCTAGAAAACATCATATCACCTGTAGAATAGCAAAATAGACTCCAGTTGTTGACTAATACATAAGCACTTATATTGTTGCTATTCTTGAAGTTAGTGAATATAGTAAGGTTAGTTCCGATAATTTTATAAGATGTCGAAGTAATAAGTTGAGCCGAACTCTCACTTAAGATTAAAATTACAAGTAAAAATAATATCACTGTTTTCATTTTTTTCTAACTATGAATTTTTCTCATTTTTTAATGCTACACAGCATTTTCCCAAATTTTATATAATAATTACGATGTTTGTATTACTTTGATATAATTACTTTTTTCCTGCTTGACTCTCTGCTCTTTTTATTGCTTGATTCAGTTTTAAATTTTGATCTACCATATTTTCATCATATTTATGGTAAGGGAAATATTCATTAACTTTCGTAGGATCGCCTAAATTATGGAAATAATTTCGCATCATATAAAAGAAAGCGTGTCCAAATAGTTCATGTGCTGTTGTTACTCCTATATTAGATTTTGGATTAATATATAGTGTTAATTTACCATCTGGATTACCATCTTTACCGCTAATACCAATCTTAGTTTGTTCATCTTCGGTGTGTTTACTTGGATTCTGATCAAATATTGGTGTAACTGTGAGTCCATCTCCACTGTTTTTCATAAACCGATATATATTCATTCCATCTCTACCCAAAGTAATAACTTCATCTACAACTTTTACTCGAGCAGTTAATGGATTCTCTGCAATACTTAGCAACTTGACTACATTAGAGTTTGGATCTGCCCCTTTTATACCTTCCCTTAAAGCCGAAACATCAAGAATACCATCATCATCAAATTTAACAAATTTTTGATATTTTTCCTCTATCGATTGTACAACAGCATCTTGGCTATCACCCGTAGTGGCTTCGACAACATTTCCATCTGGATCATGTAAAGATATTGGTGAGTTTCCAGCCATTCCGTACGTAGTTAGTCCAGGGTATCTTTTTTCTAATTTATCAGGAGCATCCCATCTTGCTTTGCGTGGGTCATACAACCGAGCCCCATAATCATAACTATTTCCTTCACCCTTTAATTCCCCATCCTTCTCTTTTCCATTATACCCATACCGATACAACGGACTCTGCCATGTATCCTCCTGCATCTGCATTCCAAACGGGAAATACCCGCTATAGCTTACCACATCCGGCTGGAAGGGATTGGTGCCGGTAGTCCGGGTCTTTTTATCTCCCAGCACTACGCGCACATTGCCGAGGTGGTCTTTGAGCTCGTGCATCTTGAAAGCTTCTTAGTGTATAGTAGTTCTTTTACCAATTGCTGACCCACTGAGCGGAGTATTATCTTTATCAGTCAAATCCTTTTGAAGTGCTTTACTATATATCACATAATAATGAGGATCCCACGTATTTAAATGCTCATTAACTAGCAATATTACTTTTCCACGAGAATTAATTTTGGTGCAATTTACTGCTGATAGCTTGCTTTGTAATTGCTTCAGCGTTTTATTCGTCCAGCCGAGATAATGTATTGCTGAATCTAAGGTTGGAGAACCTACTTCTAAATAAAAGCCACCGATTTCCCTATATATTTCTCCCGAATCTACCTTAGGATAAACGATTAAATGAAAATTTTTCTGCCGATAAAATTCATACCAATCTCTGTTGTTAATCTCAAACCATATAGCACTTGACTTGTCTTTAGGATAGACCGAATAAAAGTAATTCTCAAGCTCTTCAAATTCCTTTTCGTGGGCTATAAAATTATTTTTTAACTCATTTTTTCCATTCCTAAAAAAACCTATGTCGTATGCCGTCCAAAGGATTAATACAAAAATAACGAAACAGATTTGTAATACATACTTCAGTATCATCTTTGGCTCTTTTGACCAGCTTTCGTTGTTTTCTATTATCATTTTAGTAGTAATTCTATTGGAAGTTCTTTTTCTTGAAATAATTTTCCAAAACTGCTTTTATTTCTATCAAAATATAAAAAACCCATTTTGATCATTGCATGATCTATAGGATTGTCACCCATGGTTTTTAACCATGACGGAATAAATCTACCATGTTCTGTTGCTTGCTTATATATTTCGACTGCCCCTGGCAGTGCTAATAATTGAAATTCTGTAATACCAAGCCCGTAAGCTTTTCCAACGACACCAAAATGGATATTATTCAAATCCTCAGGTCTTAAATGGCTACCCATTAGAGAGCCGTCGGAGAAAGAAAAATGTGTCTCATCCAAATCACCGATCCCTCTATTTTTTGAATCTTTATCTGAACGCTGGAAGGCAGCTCCTATAATATGTGGTCGCCACTTAGCTGTTAAATTTTCATCACTACCAGTAGACACCCCCCTATATTTATAATCCCAAATACCACCTTTTTTAACTCTATTATAAAAGCTTCCTTCTCCTGCAACTAAAGTCCAAACATTCTGTTTAGCATCCAAAGCATTTTCTTTTAGTAAATTAGTAGCCCAAATGGTAGCATCTATATTTCCACCGAGTGTACCTATAAAAACAAGTTTGTCGCCATCCTGCATAAATGCTCTTAAATCCTTGTCATTTTCATCATAATGTATTGCATACCCTTTATTATCCCAAACGCTACTGTCACCCAAAACATCAGAATACATTATAGGGCTATTGTTAAACGTAGCATAATTACTTATAGAAGCATCCGGCTTCGGATCCTGATTCCACCTTCTTCCCAATCTTGCATCATACTCCCAAAATTCTGCAGTAGTTATATTCCCCTCACTATTTATATCTTTATCCATTTCCTGACCATTGTAGCCGTAGCGGTAGGTATTGCCCGAATAACTATCTTCCTGCATCTGCATTCCAAACGGGAAATACCCGCTATAGCTTACCACATCCGGCTGGAAGGGATTGGTGCCGGTAGTCCGGGTCTTTTTATCGCCCAGCACTACGCGCACATTGCCGAGGTGGTCTTTGAGTTCGTACATCTTGTAGCCCAGCCAGCGGGAAGCGGTGTCCGTCTCGGTGAGTGTGCCACGTTCTGCACTACGTTTTGCCATACCTATTCTATCGCTTCCGTAGAGCGGTACATCGATTTGACGGTTTAAAGTTCACTACGATAAATAATACTCCATTTTGGTGGTTTATCATCAAAGTCTATGTTGTCTTCTTTATAAAATAATGTCCATAATGGCTCATCTGGAAAATTATTCATACGTAAGTAGCAGTCTTCCTTTGAATAACCAACAGAAATAAAATCTCTGTCGCTTTCTGGTATAGGATACCATTTTATTTCCTGAGCCAATAACTCATTAATATTTTTTATCATTTTACATCAAAATTTTTGTTTACGGTTGGGTTTGGAGTTGCTCCACCTTTTATTATTTTCTCATAATCTCCAGAATATTTTTTATTGTAATAGTCAAAATCTCTAATTGGGTCTGTTATATCTAAATCTGCTGCCGCTTTTCTATCTGACATTAAATTTCTTCCTTGCTGTTTTAACGTGTTTCTTTGATTAACAACCATTCTAGCATTAGCTTCAGTTGGCTCAAGCACTGTATTTATGTTTTTAACTTGATTACTATACCAAGTCCTTACTTCCTTATTAGTTAATCCTCCAAGTACTTCTCCTGCTGCCCCTGCTTCCTCTGCCACCACCCCAGTTCTTGCAACCAACGTAGCGGCGCGTGGAGTAAGTACAGCCGCTTTAAGACCTGCAACTACTTCACCTCCAAATACAGCCGTCCCTACAGTCAGTACGGACTGAGTTGCTATTTTAGTTCGACTTTCTGCATCTCCGTTTATTATTTCTTTATTTACCGTCTTTACTGCTGCGTCCCCTATTGCTTTTAAACGAGGGGTAGGAACAAACAAATTCAATACAGAACTTACCACCGCTACTTCACCAAGTAAATGAGCTGTTGCATTTAGACGGGGGGTTGGAATTGTCCCGCCTAATGGTCCTAATCCTATTGCTATTTCGCCTACAAGTTTTACACTCTCTTTTGCACTTTCAACCATACCAGAAGCCCATGCTTCTACACCGGATTCATATCCTTTAACCATCTTTTGGACAGTTTTTCCAAATAGTCCAGCCCGAGCTAAATCATAGGGTGAACCTTCGGCACCATCCAAATCAATACAAGCTATCGGGTTATTACTTGCAAACTGATACGATGTCAATTCAGGGTATTCTTTACCTAATGGATCTACTCCTAAGAATTTACCTACCCTCGGATCATACCATCTCATTCCATAATCATAGCTATTTCCCTCACCATGCAGTTCCCCATCCTTCTCTTTTCCATTATACCCATACCGATACAACGGACTCTGCCACGTATCTTCCTGCATCTGCATTCCAAACGGGAAAAACCCGCTATAGCTTACCACTTCCGGCACAAAAGGATTATTTCCTGTTTTAGTCTTTTTATCTCCCAGCACTACACGCACATTGCCGAGGTGGTCTTTGAGTTCGTACATTTTCAAGCCGAGTGTGCGGGTAAATATCGTTTCGTCTGTCGGGGCTATGTTGTCGTTATTATTACGAGTTATGTTGGGTTTTGCCATGCCCACGCGGTCGCTTCCATATAACGGCACTTCTATTTGCTTTATCACGCCATTTGCTCCTGTTTTTTCATACGTTGCCATCACATTACCGCTTGCATCTCGGACATAGTACGTTGTTTTGTTTCCTGCACTTACAAATTTACGAACTCTATTGCCCATTCCGTCATAGAGAAATGAAATTTCTGTTGTACCTTTCATTACTTTCGTTACTTTTCCTGCGCCGTTCCAGTCTATGCTTGTTATGCCTTCTTTGGTGTCTTGGGTGAGATTGCCTATTTCATCATAGAGATAATTACCGGTTGCTTGTTTGTCAAGGTCGTATGTCACGGTTGCATCTGTTTCTGTATCATCAATATAATCCAACCGGTTGGTAGTGGTAGGATATTGATAATTATAGGTCAGATTATCGAAGGTAGTGCCTGCTTTGTTTTTACGGGTTAAACTTGTGATATTTCCATTGGGGTCATAGCCATATGTTGAGGAGTAGCCGGAAGAGTTTGTTTCCCATTGATACGTACCGTTTATCATTTTCCACTGTTTAGGTTCATCACTGCGGATTCTATTGAGAAGGTCATATTTATAGATTTTCTAGTCCGGTCGGTTGCTTCCAACCGACTTCAAATGCTTACCAAAATAATTGATGTACATTTTACTTATGCACTGCAAATGTTATTTTT
>JAFDZU010000023.1:16731-24829 GCA_018266765.1 Bacteroidota bacterium | reverse complement strand
CCTCCAAATATTATTCTAAATGTTTGTGATTCTCGTGATGGTGTTACGACATCCTCGAAACCATCTTTATTAAAATCTCCTACAAAAGGGTTATCTCCACCACGCTCATACTTTCCGAATCCTGCTCCGGGTGGTTTTCCTTTTTCTATACCCTGATAGACTCTTCCTTCTCCATCAAGATAATCGGATATACCGTCTCCATTAAAATCTACTTGAACTACAGACCATGAACCACCATTCCAAGAAAATTGATTGGTCGTATCGTATGCAAAACGATTAAACCATGTCGGGTCGCCTTTTCTTTTTTGCGTAATGGCATTCATACCGCCATTAGCAGAATCAAAGTTTGGTAAATAAGAAATATAACTGCCTTGCGCTCCCGGCCACGAATACCACTCCTGCAATTCGGGTAAGTCCAGCACAGGAGTTTGTGCAGAAAGCATTGCTGAATTCAGCACGATTACTAAGAGAGACAGAAGAAGTGTTTTCATACGTATTGAAACAAAAAAACCGAATGAAGCACGAATAATACTATCATTCGGGTTTTCAAACTTTACATATACTTATTAGATTAATTATTCAACTGCACTACGCATACACTCGATTGTGTAGTCAATTTCTTCGTCGGTGGTCATTCTGCCGATACCAAAACGGAGCGTTGTAAGATTTGAATCTGTTCGCCCGATAGAGCGCAACACATGCGAAGGTTCGCTTGAGGCAGACGTACACGCCGAACGCGAAGAAACCGCCACATTAAATAACGAACCGGCAATCAGTTCTCCATTATCACCGCTAATACTAACACTGAGGTTATTCGGAAGACGATTTTGGGGATGAGTGAGCGGATTTGGGCCGTTCAGCGTCACACAGCCGAGCGATTTGAGAAATTCCCATAAACGATTACGCAAATGAGTACAGTGTGCAATATCACGTTCCATATCAGACACAGCTACTTCGATAGCTTTTGCAAACCCAACAATTCCCGGCACATTAAGCGTTCCGCTTCTCATTCCCGATTCGTGTCCGCCACCGTCAATTTGGGGAATAACCTTGCATCCTTTGCGTACATATAAGGCACCAACACCTTTTGGTCCATAAATTTTATGTGCAGTCAATGAAGCCATATCCACAAGCATAATTTGTACGTCAAAGGGGATTTTCCCGATTGTTTGTGTTGAATCAGTATGAAACCAAACACCTTTTTCACGGCAACATTCACCGATTTTCTGAATGTCATGGAGAGTCCCGATTTCATTATTTCCGTGCATAAGCGTAACTAAAAATGTATGTTCATCAATTGCATCAGCAAGCTCACTCAGATTGATGTTACCATCGTTATCAACAGATAAAAAGGTAGTTTTCACGCCTTCTTTTTCGAGAGATTTGCAGGTATCGAGCACTGCTTTATGTTCGGTGGGAGCAGTGATACAATGATTTCCTTTTTGCGCCAACATTCTATACGCACCTTTGATTGCCAGATTATTCGATTCGGTAGCACCGGATGTGAAAATAATTTCTTCGGGTGAAGCATTAATAGCATTTGCAATAGTTGCGCGAGCAGATTCAACGGCAGATTTAGCCCGATCTCCAAATGCGTGCCCACTGCTTGCGGCATTGCCAAAATGTTCCATATAGAAAGGTTTCATGGCATCGAATACACGTTCATCAACAGGAGTAGTAGCGTTATAATCAAGGTAAATCGGGAAGTTCATCGGGTTTAATTTTAGAAAGAATAAATAAAAAATAAGCCCGCAAAGATTCACTTTCTACGGGCTTATTACTATCATCAAATAGTTTTTTTGATTAAATAAAAATCAGTTTTATGTTCAGTAATTGTATCGCGTAATTCGAGGTCAGCAACTGTTTTGGGTGGTGGCATAATAGCCAAATCACCTTGTTTCCAATTCAGCGGCATCGAACATTTATTTGCATCTGCGGTTTGCAGAGCTGTAAGTACACGTTTGATTTCATCCATACTTCTACCCACATTCAGCGGATAGTACATTATTAATCGTATAATTCCGTTCGGGTCAATAAAGAAAACTGCACGAACAGTTTCGGTAGCATGTTCTCCCGGGTGAAGCATTCCGTAGAGATTTGCAACCTTCATACTGCTGTCGGCAATCAAAGGAAAACGCATAGTAACTCCGGTATTTGCACGAACATTATGCACCCAAGCGATATGAGAATGAATACTGTCAATACTCAACCCCAATAATTTCGTTTTATGATGTACAAAATATTCCTGCTCCCGAGCAAATTCCGTTAATTCGGTAGTACAGACAGGTGTAAAATCAGCAGGATGCGAAAAAAATATTATCCAATTTCCGATATTATAATCTGATAACCGAAATGCGCCTTGCGTTGTGTTTGCCTCAAAATCCGGTGCTTTGTCACCAATTCGAGGCATAGTATTTCTTGCTGTAGTTTCTTCCATTATCGTCTCCTTTTGTATTATAAAAATTAGGTAAATCTGCACCCGATAAAAATAATTATCACAAGTTTAACGAAACTTTCGGAGAATTTCAATAGTTTTGAGAGATGATGTTTAATTTTATCTTTCACTTTTTAATAATTTGTCATCTATGAACCTTTCAAATATCCAAACATTACTCAAGCATATTGGTGTAGATGCTTGGTTTCTCTATGACTTTCGAGGCAGTAATTCAATTGCATGGGATATTCTTTCGATTCCGCCTGCTACTCATTGTACACGACGGTGGGCTGTAATAATTCCGGCGAAGGGTCAGCCGATAAAACTTGTTCATGCAATTGAGAATTTTACTTTAGAGTGTGTGCATGCTCGCGAAATACAGTATTCGAACCGTCATCAATGGCTGAGTGAATTAGAAAATATTATTAAGCAATATCCTAATATCGCTCTCGAATATTCACCAAATAATGACATACCTACTGCAAGTAAAGTAGATGGCGGAACAGTTGAACTTCTGCGTTTACTCGGCGCAAATCTTCATTCTTCAGCCGATATTATCCAGCATATTCAAGCTGTATGGTCGCCCGAACAAATGGAAGAAAATTGCAATGAAACAGCACCTAAACTTCGTTCTATAATGATGGAAGCATTTTTATTTATTCGGGATTCTATTTTTGCCGAAAAACATATCACAGAATTTGATGTTCAAAAACTTATTCTGGAACTTTTCGAGCAGAATGATTTACTAACTGATCATCCTCCAATAGTAGCAATCGGTAAAAACGCCGCGAGTCCGCATTATGGGCCTACCGAAGAGTTACATTCACCTATTCATTTAGGAGATGTTGTACTTATTGATATGTGGGCTACTGCCAATACTCCCAAAAGTACATTTGCTGATATTACATGGATGGGATATGTCGGCGAAAATGTGCCTGAACGAGTTCAAAAACTATTCTCAATTATTGCAGAAGGACGAGATGCGGCAGTTGAATTAGTAAATCAACGGTTTACAGAAGGACAACCTGTGTACGGTTATGAAGTAGACGATGCTTGCCGAAAGGTGATTACTGATGCTGGCTATGGAACCTATTTTATACACCGTACCGGACATAGTATTACTCACGAAATTCATGGCTCTGGTGCGAATATTGATAATTTTGAGACTTGCGATCGCCGGCAAATCCTTCCAAACACTTCATTTTCGATTGAACCGGGGATTTATATTACAGATTCCATTGGATTGCGGACAGAAATAGATGTAGTGATTAGTGAAAACGGAGAAGTTCTAATTCCATCAGAACCAATTCAACGGAAAGTTTTGCCACTTCTTGCAACAGATTCTATTTGGTAGTGTTAGTAATCGCGTCGGTAATTTTCATATTGGCAGCTTATTTTATTTTAATTTAATACTTTATGCAGATACTACGTTCCGCTATTGCGTTTCTATTTTTTACTACAATAGCCGGTTCAGCACAACCGCTCGTTACCAATACATTCTATGGTATTTTTGTTCATGGTGCACAAAACTTTCATTCAGCTTCTTTTCATCAATTGCCCGGCTACGCTGAACCTGACAAAGTGAACTATGACGGAGGAAGTGGAACCGGTTTTGCATTTGGTGCATTGGTAGATTTTCCGCTTAGTGCAACGTTTCGACTTGATATACGTGGTTCGTATGTAAATTACGGCGGAATATTAACTACTGATGAGCCAACCACTTTCATAAATGCCGGAGTTCCGGTTGCGGGAATTTTTACTCACAAGATAGATGCTTCATTATCTTCAATCGGAATTGAACCCATTGTAAGTTATAATCTTTCATCAAAATGGCGAGTTCATGGAGGACTACGATTTGCTTCCGTAATTTCTGATGCTTTTATTGTCGGAACTGAAATTACTCAGCCCGGACCGGATGTATTTATACAAGGAGGACGTACTTTCGGACGCGGGAACGGCTCACTACCCGGAGCATTACACAATCAATCTGCTGTTTTATTCGGTGTTAGCTACTTAATGCAAGCTACAAGCGAACTCTACTTTCAACCTGAATTATTCTATTCAATACCGATTTCTCCGGTCACTGATGCTGTGGATTGGAAGGTCAGTTCGCTCCGATTAGGAATTGCAATGATGCTCTCGCCTGCAATTAAAATTCGCACACTAATTTATGATACGATAACCGTTCGAGATACAACTGAACGTCAAATTGCTTCGAATTTGCCACCATCTATTCTTTTAGGCAATAAAGATTTTAGAAATGAAAGTGTTGGTGATTTTAGAATTCTTCATGTTTCGGAGCATTATATTCGTGAAGTGCCTCGCAGTGCCGCAAAATTATCATTCGAGCCGTTCGGTGTATTGCCAAATCGTGATGAAGTGCCATTGGATTCACTTGTTCTCGAAGAAATGATAAATAACCGCCTGACACCGTTATTAAATTATGTGTTTTTCGACCAAAATTCTTCTGTTTTGCCTACTCGTTATAACCGTCTGACCGATGCTGAGAAGGATAAATTTTCCGTGGATAATCTTCATTCTGTTGGAACTCTTGACCGTTATTATCATCTTCTTAATATTGTTGGAAGGCGCATGACCTCGAAACCCAATGCTAAACTAACGCTTACGGGTTGTCTTTCGGGCGAACCGGCAGAAAAAGATAATACGATACTTGCTAAAACTCGCGCGGATGTAGTCTATGATTACCTTGTCAGTACATGGAAAATCACACCGAATCGTATAAAAGTAACTTCTCGAAAACTTCCGACGCACCCTTCGAATGAACAGTTTCCCGACGGCTCTGAGGAAAACCGTCGTGTCGAAATTACATCAAATGATGTGGATATTCTCGCTCCCGTTTTTACAAGTGATACGTCGCTCCAAGCGTTATATGAATCTATCATTCTTCGCCCGTCGGTAGAGAATCGTACAGAGGTTAAAGAGTATTCAACCCAATTAGCACAAAACGGTTCAGTCATAAGCGAAGAATCAGGAAAAAGTAAATTGCCAAGAGCAATCGAAGTTAAAGTAGAAGAAAATAAAATTAACCGTAAAGATGCTCAACCACTTGATATTTCACTTCATATTGAAAATAACAACGGCGAAACTGCCGATGCAGAACAAAGTGTTCCAATAAAAGTAATTTCAATAGCCAAAAGTAATTCTGAGCGTCGCGGCACTAAAATAATTGATCGATATTCTCTTATATTGTTTGAATTTGACAATGCTGATATTCTCCAAGAAAACCAACGGATTATCAATTTTATAAAAGACCGACTGCCTTCGGTTGCCAAAGTAAGCGTTTCGGGAACGACAGACCGTATGGGAGAAGAATCTCACAATAAAGCATTATCCGAACGACGAGCTGTTTCTGCCGCTAAAGCACTTTCTCTTAAAACTTCTTCTTCGCAAATTCAAGGTGCAGGAGAAGATACACGAACATATACAAATGATTTACCCGAAGGACGGTTTTACAGCCGAACAGTCAATATTACTGTAGAAAGGAATGAATGAAAATTCTAATTATCGCTCTTTCCGGAATAGGTGATGCAATAATGTTCACACCTGCCTTGCAATTGCTCAAAAAGCAATATCCACAAGCAGAAATTGATATGCTTTCAATGTTTAGAGGTGTTTCTGATATTTTTGAACGGTCTGAATATCTCACTCAAGTTTTCCATTGGGATTTTGTGAAAGAGGGTGCGACTCGTTCTTTAGGTTTTTTACGAAATCTACGTAAAAAAGAATACGATATTTCTATCAATGTATTTCCCGCTAATCGTAAGGAATATAACATTATTAGTTTTATTATTGGTGCTCAAAAGCGGCTCGGAACTGACTATCTCAATCTCAATAAAAGCTCCTTTCCTTTTTTGCTTACTCATCGTACAAAAGAAGAAGATCAACTTCATAATGTAGAAGAAAATTGCCTACTTGTCGAATTGGCAGGTGTTAAAATTCCGAAAGACATTCCGCCACTTCAAATAGACTCGATGCCGGAATTTGAAATATCTGCACAAACATGGTTTGCCAAAAATCTTCCAAATTCGGAACACCATACAATTATTGGAATTCATGCCGGCTCTGCAATATTTAAGAATCAAATTAATAAACGCTGGGATTGGAAAAAATACGCTGAACTCGGCATTCTGCTCCGCAAAGAATACAATGCAAAGATTCTTATATTCGGCGGGCCCGAAGAACGTGAGTTGAACGAACAAATCGTAGAAGCAAGCAAGCAAACTGCAACACTTGTAACCGTTCCGTCACTTTTGGCAAGTATTGCATTGATGAAACGCTGTCATCTTTTTGTTTCAAATGATTCAGGACTTATGCACATCGCGGCGGCTTTGCAATTGCCGTTGGTTGCTATATTTGGCTATACTTCTCATGTTCATACTCGTCCGTGGAAGGTAAAGCACGAGGTCGTTCGACACGATCTGGAATGTAGTCCTTGTTTCTATTTTTCTCCACGTCCGGCAAGTTGTAAATTTCAGGGCGAAGATGAATTCAAATGTATCCGCCGTATTGAAGTTTCGGAAGTTTTAGCGGCTTGTAGAAGAATGTTACAAGTTGATAAAAATTGAATATTTCTTTCGTAAACCATCTATATAAAAAAAAGCCGTTAATTAAACGGCTTTTTTACTAACTATATATATAATAAACAATTATAATGCATCTACTTTGAACTGGAACGTAACTTTAAGTTCACTTGTCATTTTGGTGATTGTTCCGGTAGTTCCACTCAAATTATAGGTTGAATAAATGCAGAATTTTGGACGATCTTTAATTTTACTGATTGCTGTATTTAAATCTGTATTGTTGACCGTTATTTTTTGAGCACTTGCCATGAGAGAATCAACCCTTACATTCGAAAATGAACCGAGTACATATTCATTTGCATCTCCATACGAAGGATCGAATTTTAGTTTATATTCGATTTTATCATAAATAGCTTTGTCGGATGTTGGCATACCATCATAAGTCATTACTTGAAAAGTCAGTTGGCTAATAGAACCGGATTTAATTTTAGCTTTATTATCATTAAATTTAGTGTTTGAGGTTAAATCATTGCACTCCGGTGGTGCTGTATATGGCAATACAGAATTCGATACTGAGGGATTTAACGTGATAGTAATCGGCACATCAACTAAAGTTAAATTATTTATTGCTTCACATCCCGCGGATATAAATCCGGCAACACACAACCCCATAACTATAATTCGCTTAACAGTTGTTTTCATAGAATATACTCCATAAAATTTACAGAAATAATAAGAACGTATTAAATATATTGCAAACTAAGCAATTTATTAAATAATACAAAAGAATAATTGTAAATGATTATATATTCTTGGGTTGAAGTAAAATACAATTGTTCTTGATATAGTATTACGCCTTCGGATGAGCATTCTTATACGCGCTTTTGAGCCGTTCGACTGAAACGTGAGTATAGATTTGTGTAGCATCCAGCGAACTATGACCAAGCATTTCGCTGACCGCCGTAATGTCTGCTCCGTTATCCAATAGATGAGTTGCAAATGTGTGGCGAAATACATGCGGACTTTTTTGGGCTGAATCAGTAACTTCCGACATTGCTTTATGAATTATTTTATATGCCATTGCAGGATTGAGTTTACCGCCTTTATTGCCAAGAAAAACATA
>JAFDZU010000023.1:0-16673 GCA_018266765.1 Bacteroidota bacterium | reverse complement strand
GCCGCACTTCCAATAGGAACAATACGTTCTTTTCTTCCTTTTCCCATAACTTTCACTGTCGAAGCAGAATGGTCAATATCAGAAAATTGAAGATTCAAACACTCACTTATCCGCAAACCTGATGAATATAATAACTCTGAAAGAGCTGCATTTCGAGCACCGTCTACTGTTGTAATATCAAACAACGAGAAAAATTCCATTATTTCTTCGTGTTGTAGAAATGAAGGGAGCTTCTTATCAATTTTGGGTGTTGAAATAAGCAAAGTTGGATTTTTGTCAAGAACAGTATTTTTCATTAAATACTTGAACAGAGACTTGATTGCGGCTATTTTAACTGCAATAGATTTCTTGGTTAATCCATTATCATGAAGCCAGCCGAGAAACGGACGAATATCCTCATTACGAAGTTTTTCAACTTCGGGAAGTTCGTCGAAACCTTCTTGTAGAAATTCTACAAAGTCGGCGAGTGCGATACGATATGTTTCTGTAGTTCGTTCGGAAAAGTGTCGTTCAGAGTCACAATACTCTAAAAATAAAAGAATGGCGGAAGGAATTGTCATGGAGTATTTTTTATTCTAATTGATAATAGAATAATTAGTCGCAATAAATGCGCCATAATTCTCCTATGTTTTTACTTTCAAATAAAAAAGGTGAACTTCTTTAGAAATTCACCTTTATATATTCAAATCAGAAGCGGCTTTGCAAATAATGAGGAAGCATTTTCCGCCAAGTTGGCCAGTCATGCGGCATATCATACCCCCACAAATCCACCTCGTTCGGAATTCCTTTAGACGAGAGTATATTTCCCATTTCGATTGAGCATTTTGGTGCTTCGTAATTTCCTTGTCCTGAAACAAAATGCAAGTGTTTTTTAGCTCTCAGCAGATTCAGCCAATGTTCATCATAAAGATTCGGCATATAATCCACAGGAGAATTAAAATAGCAGTTTTCATCATAATATTTACCTGCGTACATTTTCAAATCATATGTTCCGCTCATACCGATAAATCCCTCGAACAAATCAGGTCGACGCAACACCGTATTAACAGCATGAAATGCACCAAGTGAAGCACCGGTTGTTATAATCGGTACACGTCCACCGCAATCATTGAAAATAAACGGCACAACTTCCTCGCAAATATACCCGTTATACTGTTGATGACGAATAGCTTTATCTTTCGGCTTTTTACGGCTGTTGAGCCAGCTTTCGGAATTGATACTGTTAATAGAATATACTTTACATTTACCGGCATCAATGTAGGGTTTAATTGCATCTATTAAATAAAAGCGTTCATATTCCAAATAATCTGCGGCGGCAGTAGGGAACATTAAAAGTGCAAATCCGTATGTACCATAAGCGACTATTTCCATTTCTTTATTTAGACGGGGCGACCACCATTTTTGTATGTCTCTTCTCATGAATTAGTATCCTTGTATTATTTATAAAAACTAAGTAATTACTGATATTTTAATTTTAAATTATATATATTTTAATGCTGTTGATTTATTATATAATCCCACACTGTTTCATACCATTTATAATTGCATTTTTACTACTTTCGGATGCGGAAGTAAGGGGTAAACGATATTGCTCGTCAATCATTTTCATTTGTGATAAAATGTATTTTACAGGAATTGGGTTTGACTCAATAAAATTGAGTTTCATCATCGGCAATATCTCAAATTGCAAACGACGTGCATCTGCAAAATCTCCGCGAAGTGCCGACCGTACCAAATCTCCAAAAAGTTTGGGAACATAATTAGAAATAACAGCAATCACTCCCGTTCCACCGCAGGCAATCACAGGAAGCGCAAGTGAATCATCACCGGAAAGTACCGAAAAATGAGACGGAGCATTCGCTATAATTTCCATCATTTGTTCTAAGTTTGCCGATGCTTCTTTTGTAGCAATAATATTAGTATTACATTCTGCAATGCGAAGTTGGGTTTCGGCTGTGATATTAGAACCTGAACGTCCGGGAACATTATAGATAATTTGAGGAATATCAACGGCTTCGGCTATTGCTCTAAAATGCTCAAAAAATCCGTTTTGTGTTGGTTTATTATAATACGGTGCAACAAGCAATACTGCATCTGCTCCAATTTCTTTGGCTGTTCGGGTGAGAGTAATAGTGGCACGTGTGTCATTCGAACCCGTTCCTGCGATTACTTTTACTTTATTTGCCACACGTTCTACCGTAAAACGAATTATTGCAACCTTTTCCTGAAACGATAACGTGGCGGCTTCACCCGTTGAACCACATGGAACAATTCCTTCGATTCCTTGTTCAATTTGGAAATCAATGAGTTTCCCTAATGAATCAAAATCTATAGATTCATCCGCTAAAAACGGAGTTACAAGTGCTGTTGCAGTTCCTTTAAATGATGTCATGTTGTTTAATTTTATGGAGTTATTAATTGGTTTGACGTGGATTCCACACAGCATTATCAATTAATCGTGTAGAACCGATTTTAACGGCAATAAGAAATACAATGCTTTCTGTTTCAGTAAATATATCCGGCTCTTCGAGCGTTTCTGCATTAGCAGTTACGGCATACTCTATTTCGATGTGTTCTATACTCAAGAGCGTAGTTTTAAGAATCGTATTTAATTGTTCACGGTTTCGTTCGCCCGATTCAACTGCTGTATAAGCATCTGTAACTGCTTGAGATATAACGAGTGATTGGATTCGCTCAGTTTCGGATAAATACACATTTCTTGAACTCATTGCCAATCCTTCTGTTTCGCGGATTGTGGGTTTGATATACACTTCGACATCAAGATTCAAATCTGCCACAAGTCGTTTGATTACTAATGTTTGCTGATAATCTTTTTGCCCAAAAACAGCAATGTGAGGTTTTGTTGCCAAAAGTAATTTTGTAACGACTGTTGCTACTCCGTCGAAATGACTTGGACGAAAAAAACCTTCAAACTTTTGAGTAATTCCGCTTATAGATATCGAAGTTGCAAATCCGTTCGGGTACATTTCTTCGTCACTTGGAGCAAACAGAAAATGTGCACCGGCTTGTTCGGCAATTTTACAATCTTTATCAAAATCACGAGGATACCGTGATAAATCTTCATGTGCCGCAAACTGCTTCGGATTGACAAATAATGTTACGATTACGCTGTCGGAAATATCAGATGCAGCTTGAATCAAACTGGCATGTCCGTCATGGAGATAGCCCATTGTTGGAACAACGCCGATTCGCTTTTTATCGAAACGGAGATTATCCGCTATTGATTGCATTTCTCTAATGCTTCTGATAATCTCCAAAGCCATAAGCACCTGCAAAAATCTCTTAAAACCTATCTAATTAACAACAAAGATAAGGAAAGAATTTTCAACGGACAATCAATTATCAATGAATGATACTCAATTGAAGTACTTTGTGTGGTTGAAATATTAGTATGGACAACAAATTTTAGTAAAGTTGGTTCTATCCGTTCTGTTGCAATCATATTATTGGTTTGTATACTGATTTGGTGTGGTGATAACATTCTTTTTGGGGTATGAAGTGGAGGAGATATTTGCTCTAACTTACAATCGAAGCACCGACCTATTAAATACAGCACAAAAGTTTTAATCGAAGACTTTTTTACTGCATAAAAATACTCTAACGTTTGGCGGTATGAAACGTTGGGGATTTCGTAGCTGCTTCACTATCAAGGTACAACGAACTTTGATGCGAGAACCAAAGCTCGAATAACCACCTCGCCCCCAATGTTTTATGACCGCGTGTTACCGCCTGGTTTTTATTCATTTTTCATTTTATCAATCCGAATCTTTTGATTATCAATCGTAAACTCGAAATATTTGTCATTGTTTTCAATCAGTTTTACGTCTCCGTAATGCAACTGTCTATGATGATTTGCACAAACAGTCAGTAAATTCAAAGTTCCAAGAGAACCTTGCTCCAACTCCGATACAGGAATTATATGATGAGTCTCAACATAAAATTCTCCGTTTCGTTTTTTGAATCCATGAGGGTTAAGTCCTAAAGCTTTACAAATCTGACATTCGTAGTTATTTGCTTTTTTAACTGCTTTTGAAATATCTCCTCGCTCAATTCTTCGACTTACAATTTCTTTTACTCGTGGTGTTGCATTAAAATACTTTGCTTCAAGTTTTTGTAAATCTATAAAGTCGTTGAGTTCTGAAGTTGTTGCTTCGCTTACAATTTCAATATTACTGTCTGCAATTTCAATTATTTTATCAAATGTATCTTTCTCAATTGACCACGAAGAAGCTTGACGACCATTTAACAGTGTTTTTTCATTTTGAAAATCTGTTAGATTTTTCAAATCGCTTAAAAGTATCGGATTATCCAAGAGTTTCTTTACATACCGAATTTTAACTCTTAAACGTTCTTCTCCATATTTTTCGGGGTTTATCCAAAATTGTCCGTCAGAATCAGGCATTGGTTGTGCTGAACTCATAATTTCAACAATCCCGTATATTCCAGCCTTTAATCTGTCTTTTCCTGCTAATTCGTCTTTTGTTCTTGAATCATTGCCTACTCGAATAACAGCTAATTGTCCTTTTTGAAAATATTCACTTTGCCAATCAGTTATCCTCCACGTAGAGTTTATTTCGTCAGTTTCAAGAAATTCGTCAATTTGCCAATATTTTGGATTACAAAAGAAAATCCAATATCCAGTACTATTAAATGACGAATCACCAGTAATTTCAGTCTCTTTATATTCGGGGAAAGGCAAGGATGGCGAAATGTTTTCCCTTAAATAATTGAGCATTTCAAACGAAGTGTCTTTTTGACTATCTGTTCTTAACTGTACATATTTTTTTGATGCTTTTTCAATTGTACCAAAATGGAGATGTTTAATCTTTTCCCATTTTTCTTTTGAAATGTCCCGATATAAATAATTTCGTGTTTTTACCGCTGAATATTCTGCCCAATCTCCAGAATCCCAATCAGATTCTAACATTTCATTAATCTCGGTAGTATTGTCCTTTAATAGTTCCTTATCTAAAGCAATCCAAATTGAATCTTCGTGAATCGTTGTTGTTATTAAACTCCCAATCTTTAACCGTATTCCGTCTCTTCTTACGCTCAATCCCCATTTTTCAGAACCAAACGAATCTGCATATCTGATAATTTCGCAAAGAATCTCAAGGTAGTTTCTTTGTTGGTTTTTATCAGGCAGTAAATCAGATATTACTTTTTCAATTTCAATCATGTTTCATTGCTTGCAGTTCGTTTCTTAAACTTGGCGGTAACTATCTTATAGTCGAATGTTCTGAACACATATACATCCAATTTGGCAAGATAGTCGCATGTTTTTTGATTTTTTGTTGCGCTTATTTTCTACTTTTAAAAAGTAAGCCTAACAAAAATATATTTATTTTCTTATAAATCAAATGGGTTTTTAATTTTTTTCAATGAGGTACTACTAACATGTGTATATATCATTGTTGTTTTTGGACTGCTATGTCCAAGTAAATCTTGTATAAACCTCAAATCTGTTCCGCTCTCTAATAAGTGTGTTGCAAAACTATGCCTTAATGTGTGCAAACTAATATGTTTAAGTATTCCGGCTTTTATTGCCGCTTCTTGCAAAACTACTTGCGCACTTCGGCTACTGTATTGACCTCCATACTGCCCTTCAAACAAATACTCTTTTGGTTTATAAACACTATAATACTCTCGCATCATTACCAATACCTTTTCAGAAAGTAGCGTATAACGATCTTTCTTCCCTTTTGCATTTTTTACATGAATCAACATCCGAATACTATCAATATCTTTGGGTTTCATTGCTAGAGCTTCACTAATCCGTAAACCCGAAGAATAAATCAAAGCTAAGAGCGTTTTATGTTTCAAATTTTGGTAACATCTATATTTTTAAATACCTCTTCTTTGCTCAACACATTTGGCAATACATATTCTTTTTTCGGGCGATGAACCAAGTCCTCCTTCATAGCCCTGTTTTCTACAGTCCTAAAGAATAGCTTAATCGCATTAACTATTTGATTTTGATACGAAGACGACAGTTTGTTTTTGAGAATAAACTCATTATTGAATGTAATTACATCTCTGTTGGTCAATTCATATCTGGGAATTGAATTGAAATACTTCAAAAATATAATCATATCACTCTCATTCTCAGTCTTTCACAAAATGCTCAGCATCAATCAGCACATTTTCGCCGTTATGCACAGCATATTGAAACCCCTTTGTGATAGCATATCCGCCTGTTTCACCGCGTTTATTGAGTGCCAGAAATCCAACTTGAAAGTCTTTATAATCGGGCTGATGTTTTACGATACGTTCTACAGCTATTTTACATGCTTCCGTTGGAGTTTTTCCGTTTCTCATTAACTCCACAATCAGAAAACTACCACACATTTTCATAACAGCTTCACCTTTGCCGGTAGCAGTAGCCCCACCGATTTCATTATCTATAAAGAGCCCTGCACCTATTATTGGAGAGTCGCCCACACGCCCGTGAATTTTCCATGCAAGCCCGCTTGTGGTACACGCACCCGAGAGATTTCCGCTTGCGTCGAGAGCGAGCATTCCAATTGTATCATGATTATCACGGTCAATTTTCATGGGTGAATATTGATGTTCTTTGCACCATTTTTCCCATGCTTCTTTCGTTTCGGTCGTCAGTAAATCTTGTTTTTTGAACCCGTTAGCAAGTGCAAACTGCAATGCACCATCGCCTGCGAGCATAACATGTGGAGTTTTCTCCATTACTGCTCGTGCCACGGAAACCGGATGAAGAATATGCTCCAAAAACACAACCGAACCACAATTTCCTTTTTCGTCCATTATGCAAGCGTCAAGTGTAACTCTTCCGTCACGGTCAGGCAGTCCGCCATAACCGACGCTTTGGATTTTTTTGTCTGCCTCGGTAATTTTCACTCCTGCTTCAACAGCGTCAAGGGCACTCCCATTCTTGGAGAGAATTTCCCAAGCAGGTTCGTTGGCAATAAGTCCGAAATGCCAAGTAGATATCACAGTTTTTTTAATTTGGGGCTGAGCAATAATTTCCGACATAGAAATTCCTCCTGAAGCTACAAGCGTAGAAGCAAGTGCTGATTGTTTAATAAAAGTTCGGCGAGTGGACATTAAAGTTTTAATGATAAGTAATGAACAAAATTAGCTCTAGAAATTAATTAATCCCAGTGTTTCTTCATCGGGAACTTCTTCGCCTGTTCGAAACAGCATTGCCTTGCGCCTTAGTGGATTGAAATAATACGATAGATGAACCAACGTTCCGAACTGGTCGGTAATTTCAAAACCCGTAATAATAAAACCTGCTTTAAGTTTTGGTACAATTACAGCATTATTTGTAGCATGATGACGGCTGTAAATAATTTGAAAACCCTTTTTTTCAATGATAGATAGAATGTGCGGTAATAATGCCGAATACACACCTTTACCTCGATGTTCGGGAAAAAGAGCTGTGTTTCTCATATAATACTTTTCGTTGCTTTCCTGCCCTCCGAAGTGCCAACCGACAAATTCATTCTGGTAGTAAATGCCAACATTTAATCGGAAAAGATTTCCTGTGTTTTTACTGAGTAATTGGCTTGCTTCACGTTCAGATTCGGAAAGAGCACCTACAACATTAAAATACATATTGTGGCTAAATGATTTTGTACGGTGCATTTCAAATAAAGGGCGCAACTCGTCCCACGTAAGCAAACGATACGAATACTCGTCAAAAAAAGCGATTGTTTCCATAATAAATTACTCCTTAAATTTGCGTAAACCGACAATAGGGTAGTAATACCTCAGGAACTTGAATATGCCCATCTTCAAGCTGATAATGTTCTAATATTGCCACCATCAATCGTGAAGTAGCGAGCCCGCTTCCATTTAATGTATGCACAAAGTCAGGTTTACCGCTTGCTTCTCTGAATTTAATATTTGCACGCCGAGCTTGATAATTCTCAAAATTTGAGCAACTTGACACTTCCAACCATTTTTGTTCGGCCGGTGACCATGCTTCCAAATCATAGGTTTTGGCACTCGAAAAACTTGTATCACCCGAACACAACAGTAACACACGATAGGGAATATTCAGCGCATTCAAAATATCTTCTACATCTACCACAAGAAGTTCGAGTTCGTCGTATGAATTTGATGGATGTGCAAATTTTACAAGCTCTACTTTGTTGAATTGATGCACTCTCAAAAAACCGCGCGTATCTTTTCCGTAGCTTCCTGCCTCACGGCGAAAACAGGCAGAATATCCGCAGAATTTTTTGGGTAAATCTTCCAAGGAAAGCGTATCGTCACGATGAAAATTCGTAATTGGTACTTCGGCCGTCGGAATAGCATACAAATCATCTAACTGGCAATGATACATATCTTCTGCCATTTTAGGAAGTTGCCCTGTGCCACGCATCGAAACAGAATTGACTAAAAAAGGAGGAAATATTTCTGAATAGCCATGTTTTTCTAAATGAAAATCAAGCATAAAATTAATTAACGCACGTTCGAGAGTTGCGCCTTTTCCTACATAAAATCCAAAACCACTTCCGCTCACTTTTGCTCCGCGTTCAAAGTCTAATATTCCGAGAGACTTACCAATTTCAACGTGATTTTTCCGAAAGCCGGTTTCAATACATTCTCCCGTTCGGCGCACTTCGATATTATCTTCTGCTGATTTGCCGATTGGAACGCTCTCGTGGAGCATATTCGGAATTCGTAAAATATGATTTTCTAATTCTTCTTCGATTCCACGAAGTTCATCGTCGAATTGTTTGATTGTGTCCGAGACGATACGCATTTCTTCGATAGCGGAGGTTGCATCTTGTTTGGCACGTTTCATCACAGCAATTTCAGCTGAAACAACATTCCGTTTGTTTTTGAGAGCTTCTACTTCTTGGATAATTGTGCGACGGCGTTGGTCGAGTTCGACTGCAGCATCCACATTGGCAGATTCATTTTTATGAGCAGTATTATTACGAACAGCATCAGGATTTTCACGAATAAATTTAAGGTCAAGCATGAGTTTCAAACAGTAAAACAATGAATAAACGAACTACTATTACTGCGAAAATAGGTAAAATCACAGACAATTAAGGTGTGGCGACTGAACTGACAGGGAAAAAATGAGGATGTTAATAGCCAAATCATATCGTAAATATTGGAGAATAAGTTTGCTGTTGGAAAAACTTGTATTTGATAATCACAAAAAAACAGCTAAGTTTGTATTCACTATCAATCCATTATTTTATAAAAGGAATCATTAATATGAAAAATTTATGCGTTCTTCTTGCGCTGTGTTGCGTAATGACAATCGGCTTTAACAGTTGCTCGACAACTTCTCCGGAAAATCCTGATGCACAACAACTTACCGTTGCAGAATTAAATACTTCAATCGGATATAGTTGGTTTCAGGCAGAAGCCGGTAAATACCCTGCTGACCCTGTCAAAGTTCAAAAAATTGCCGATGCATTCAAAGCAAATCATCAAAAAATGTATGTATTTGTTCGCCCGACTTGTAGCTGTACCGGTACTCAATATACTTTCCCGCACACTTTGCAAGTATTGAAATTAGCAGGAGTTCCTGATTCGATGATAACTGTTTATTCTATGCAATCGTCATCGACAAAACATCCTATGATGAATCAATTTTCTATTGGGGGATTACCCAGCTTTTATATAACCAAAGGAGAATCTACGGTGTATATCATGCAAACATTAAACGAAAAACTTTACGCTAATTCTCCAAATCAAGCAAATACCGAAGCCGGAACACGAACAGTGGAAGATATGATATTAGAAGGATTTATGCAGTAAGTTATTATGAATAAATCTTACAATAAAAAAGCCGCCTCAAATATGAAGCGGCTTTTTTTGTAGTCAATGTCGGTCGTTTAATCTTCCGTCGAGAATTTACCGACACTTAAATCTATCTGAACCGGATAATTTCCTGTAAAACAAGCATTGCAATAGCCAATTCCTTCTTCTTGAGGAACAGATTCCATTAATTTTTCTACTGAAAGATAGTGAAGTGAATCCACCCCGATTGCATCACCGATTGCTTTTTCATCAGCGTAACTGTTAGCAATCAGTTCTTCACGACTTGGAAAATCCATTCCATATTGACAGGGGAAACGAATTGGCGGAGAAGTAATCCGCATGTGAACTTCTGTCGGTTTTGCTTCGCGAATCAGGTTAACAAGCGATCGAGAAGTCGTTCCACGAACAATAGAATCATCTATGACTGCTACTTTTTTGTCTTCGAGAACTCCACGAACGACATTAAATTTAGTTTTTACTTTAAATTCTCGCAAGTCTTGCCCGGGTGAAATAAAAGTTCGCCCGACATAATGACTGCGAATTAAACCAATTTCGTATTTAGTCGGTATTCCTTCTTTTTCACTTTCGCGGGCAAAACCGAGTGTAGCTGTATTGCCACTGTCAGGTACCGCAATTGCAACAACCTTATCCTCAGAATCTTCGTTTCCAAGTACAGGAGATTCGATTGCAAGATTTTTGCCGAGTTTCCGACGAACTTTATCTACGTTATGACCAAATATTTTGCTGTCAGGGCGTGAGAAATACACATATTCAAAAACACAATGGCACGATTGCGGAGTTACTTCATCAATTTTAAATGATTTAATCTCACCGGTTTCAATTGTATTACGGTCAATTACTATGATTTCATTGTGTTGAACATCACGAACGTATTCTGCACTGATAATATCGAGGGCGCAAGTTTCCGAGACAACAAAATAGGCATATTCATCATCAATTTTCTTACGTCCGATACAAAGGGGACGGAAACCATGCGGGTCACGTGCTGCAATAAGTGCATCATCTGTAAGGATTACAAGGGAATACGCACCTCGAGTAATTTGAAGAGCTTCACGAATTTGGTCGAGTTGATTTTCTTTGCGGCTTCGTGCTATAAGATGTAGAAAAAGTTCGCTGTCGGTTGTAGTTTGGAAAATTGCACCTTGGTCTTGAAGTTCTTTGCGGAGAGTTTTTGTATTCGTTAAGTTTCCGTTGTGAGCGAGCGCGAGATTACCATTGCGGTAATTAATCGTGAATGGTTGGATATTTGCAATGGATGCGCTACCTGTTGTAGAATACCGATTATGACCGACGGCGGAGTTGCCACGCAGTTTCTCGGTAAGGGTTTTGCTGTCGGAAAATACATCAAGAACCAAACCATCTGCTTTGTGAGCAAAAAACCGATTTTTATTTTTGGTTGTATCATACCACGACGATACAATTCCTGCTGCTTCTTGTCCGCGATGTTGCAGTGCATGAAGCGCGTAATAGGTCATTATAGCCGCTTGAGGATGATTGAATGAACCGATAACACCGCAATTACACTGAGGTTTGTCGAGATCTTTGGGAGTCATAATGAATTTTAAAATCTATAAAACGTAGAGTGGAAACTTGCTTGAAGTAGTACAAAAGTACGATAAAATTATCGCTTCCTCACCATTATTTACATCTGAGTTCGATTGATAACGGAAGAATTTTAGGGAAATATGGTGTGATTTATCATAAGAATATGCCTGTTGATACCAACAAAATATTACTTGCGAATAATACTTTTCTTGTTTACCCAAGAAGTAGATTATTCCTCGTATCACCTCGCAAATAATGAACTACTTTCGTCATTAAATAAGTCTAATAATTTAATCCTTCCGAATTTAGGAGAATCATTGAGGTGGATTACTTCAGCCAGATTGAATGGGAAACATCCTTTTAATGATTTGTAAGTAAATATCTATATTTTTGAAAAAAATACGCTACTGAGTAGCACAAACACACCAGATTTACGTAGAATGTTGCTACTTTATACCGTATATAAACAAGTTATTCGCTAACTTACAATATTTGAAATTATGAGACAATTAGCTATTAATAATAAATTAAAGCCGGTTACACTATTTTGGTTCCGTAGAGATTTACGTTTGCATGATAATCATGGACTTTATCAAGCTTTAAAAGAATCAAATGAAGTATTACCTATTTTTATTTTTGATAAAATAATTTTAAATAAACTCACAGACAAAAAAGACAAACGGATTTCATTTATACATCAAACATTAAAAAATTTAAAAACTCAATTACAAAAAAACGGATCATCATTATTGGTATTATATGATGAACCATTAAACGCTTTCAGAACCATTCATGAATTATATTCAATTGAGAAGGTTTTTACTAATCATGATTACGAACCTTATGCCATTGAAAGAGATTTGAAACTTAAGGAATGGCTGAAAGCCAAAAACATATCATTTCATTCTTTTAAAGATCAAGTAATTTTTGAAAAAGATGATGTGCTCAAACCTGATGGAACTCCATACACTACATTCACTCCTTATTCAAAAATTTGGAAACAAAAACTAACTAACGAAGCAATTAAATCTTTCCCATCAAATAAATTGCTCTCTAAGTTATTTAAAAAAAAACCTTTTCCTTTCCCTTCACTAGATGAAATAGGATTCGAAAATTCAAACATTGAGATTCCATCTAAGGAAATCAACAAAAAAATAATACTCAACTACAATATCACTAGAAATACTCCTAGTGTAGCCGGAACTAGCAAGTTGAGTATTCACTTGCGTTTTGGTACAGTTAGTATCAGAGAACTTGTTGCATTAGCTGTTGAATTAAATGAGCAGTGGTTGAATGAATTAATCTGGAGAGATTTTTTTATGATGATACTGTTTCATTTTCCCTATGTTGTAAATAGAAGTTTCAAAAAGAAATATGAAAATATTGAATGGAGAAATAACGAGTCTGAATTTAAAAAATGGTGCAAGGGAGAAACAGGTTATCCGATTGTTGATGCAGGTATGAGGGAGTTGAATCAAACAGGTTTTATGCACAACCGAGTTCGGATGATTGTGGCAAGTTTCCTAACCAAACATTTGTTAATAGACTGGCGATGGGGTGAAGCTTATTTTGCCGAGAAACTTTTGGACTATGAACTATCTTCCAATAATGGAAATTGGCAATGGGCAGCAGGTTGTGGTTGTGATGCAGCACCATATTTCAGAATTTTTAATCCTACAGAACAAACAAAAAGATTTGATACGGACATGCTTTATATAAATAAATGGATTGACAATTTTACTGTTGATTATTTGCCACCAATCGTTGAACATGAATTTGCAAGGAAAAGAGCACTTGAGGTTTATAAAAAATCATTACTATGAAATTATAAATACACTTCTCAATAGTTTATACTCTTTCCTCGTTTATTATCACAATGAATTAAAACACAGCCACAGAAAGTTTCGTTAGTAGAATGAATATTTACACTGAAAATTTACCAACTTCTAAACAAAATTCTTACCTAATCTTTATGTTTTACTGAGTACACAAATCGAGAAGTTTGGATATTACAACAAATTTTTCGTATATTAGTATAATTCCTAACTAAGAATAATTCTCTTCTAATATTTAATGAATCATAAAGAAATTATAGCTTATCTCAAGCAAAAAAATTTAAGGGTTACTCCTCAGCGGGTAGCTATTTATGAAGCTATTTGTAAATTAAATAATCATCCAACTGCTGAAAATATAATCAGTTTTATTCAAGTTAACCATCCAAATATTTCTATAGGAACAGTCTATAAAGTGTTGGATTCACTTGTAGAAAACAATTTGATACAGAAAGTAAAAACAGAAAATGGAAGTATGCGTTACGACTCTCATTTATCAAAACATCATCACCTTTACTGTATTGAAACAGAAAAAATTGAAGATTATGAAGACAGTGAGTTGGACAAACTTATCAACAATTACTTTAAAAAGAAAAAAATCAAAAACTTTCAAATTAAAGATATTAAACTTCAAATAACCGGAAATTTTAAATAAAGAAAGAAACTATATGAAAAACGAAAAAACAGGAAAATGCCCAGTAATGCACGGCGCAAATACAGAAACACAAAATTCAGTAATGGAATGGTGGCCAAATGCTTTAAATTTAGACATTTTGAACCAGCATGACACAAAAACAAATCCATTGGGAACAAACTTCAATTACAAAGAGGAATTTAAGAAATTGGATTTGGAAGCATTGAAAAATGATTTGAAAAAATTCATGACCGACAGTCAGGACTGGTGGCCTGCCGATTGGGGACATTACGGAGGACTAATGATAAGAATGGCTTGGCATTCCGCAGGTACATACCGTATTGCAGACGGTCGTGGTGGAAGTAATACCGGAAACCAAAGATTTGCTCCGTTAAACAGTTGGCCTGACAATGTCAACTTGGATAAAGCACGCAGACTATTGTGGCCAATAAAGAAAAAATACGGAAATAGAATTTCGTGGGCAGATTTATTCATCTTAGCCGGTAATATGGCTTATGAATCTATGGGATTCAAAACCTTTGGTTTTGCCGGAGGCAGAGAAGATATATGGCATCCTGAAAAAGACATTTATTGGGGTGCTGAAAAAGAGTGGTTAGGAAAAAACCGTTACTCCAATAATGCAGAGAGCGAATCACTTGAAAATCCATTAGCGGCTGTTCAAATGGGATTAATTTATGTCAACCCTGAGGGCGTGGATGGAAAGCAAGACCCTTTGAAAACAGCAAAAGATGTGAGAACTACTTTCAAACGCATGGCTATGAATGATGAAGAAACCGTAGCATTAACTGCCGGTGGACATACCGTTGGTAAAGCGCATGGGAATAGTGATCCTTCTCGTTTAGGACAAAGCCCTGAAGGAGCCGACGTGGAAACTCAAGGCTTTGGATGGATGAATCCCAATGGAAAAGGTAATGCAGAAGATACCATTTCAAGCGGGTTGGAAGGCGCATGGACAACTACTCCCAATAAATGGAATCACACCTATTTCCATCTGTTATTGAACTATGAATGGGAGTCGAAAAAAAGCCCTGCGGGTGCATCTCAATGGGAACCAATTAATATTAAGGAAGAAGACAAGCCATTTGATGCACATGTTCCCGGCGTCAGAAGAAACCCAATAATGACCGATGCGGATATGGCAATGAAGATGGATCCTGAGTATAGAAAAATATCAGAGCGTTTTTACAAAGAACCTGAATACTTCGCTGAAGTTTTCGCTAGAGCATGGTTTAAATTAACGCACCGCGATTTAGGTCCGAAAAGCCGTTACCTCGGTCCCGATGTGCCAAAAGAAGAGTTAGTTTGGCAAGATCCTATTCCAACTGTTGATTACAGTGTTTCTGATTCTGAAATTGAAGAATTAAAAACAAAACTGTTGAATTGCGGATTGTCACGAACTGAGCTTATTACTACTGCTTGGGATAGTGCAAGAACTTTCCGATGTTCTGATTACAGAGGTGGCGCAAATGGTGCAAGAATTCGCCTCGCTCCTCAAAAATACTGGGAAGGTAATGAGCCAAAACGACTTGAAAAAGTTCTTAATACACTAACAGAATTTCAATCGGGATTATCTAAAAAAATTAGCATTGCAGATCTCATTGTGTTGGGTGGAAGTGCCTCAATCGAACAAGCCGCTCAAGATGGAGGTATAAAGATTAAAGTTCCTTTTAGTCCGGGACGTGGAGATGCTTCGCATGAAATGACTGATGAAGAATCTTTTTCGGTACTTGAACCGAAGTATGATGGTTATAGAAATTGGCTCAAACAAAATTATTCAGTAAAATCTGAAGAATTATTATTAGATAGAACACAACTGATGGGCTTAACTGCTCCTGAAATGTGTGTGTTAGTAGGAGGAATGAGGGTGTTGGGAACTAATCATGGAGGCACTAAACATGGAGTATTTACTGATAGAGAAGGCGTATTAAGTAATGATTTTTTTGTAAACCTAACCGACATGAAATATACATGGAAACCGGTAGCTGAAGATTTATATCATGTAATTGACAGAAAAACAGGTGAAACCAAATGGACTGCTACGCGTGTTGATTTAGTTTTTGGCTCAAATTCGATATTACGTTCTTATGCAGAAGTTTATGCTCAAGATGACAATAACGAAATGTTTGTAAAAGATTTTGTCAGGGCATGGGTAAAAGTAATGAATGCTGACCGATTTGACTTGAAATAATTATCTAACTTTTTTGTAATTAATAAGTTTGCATGATATGGACTATCGTACTTAATTGTAGGTTAGTCCTTTTTTATTTATATTCTAAATTCAAATAAATATTTTTAGTTTTCTTTGTAAAATTATAAGTATTAATTAAATTACACTTGAAATTTATACAAATTAAAATAGTTAATGAAATAGAAAAGGAATAAAAATATGTCAACAATATGGTTTAAAAAAATAGGTTGGTTTTATATTCCAACTTCAATTATTGGTTCTATTATAACTTTATTTGCTATTGCATTTTGCGTAACGGTATTCGTAGCAATTGACAGAAAATCACACTCTGTTTCTGATACTTTATATGGAATTTTTCCGTATGTTATATCTGCATTCACAGTTTTATTTTGGATAGCAAATAATACTTCAATTAAAAATAAATAAAGGTATGAATACTACTAATCAAAATTCAAATAGTAATTTCAGGCAACTTCATACATGGTTTGCTATTGCAGGTAATATAATATTTATTCTGTGGATTTTAATAAACGGTATTAATGAGGGATTTCAAGGAACTTTACTTGAAAAAATTTCATACATATCATTGATGGGATTATTGGCTGTAAATTCATTTCTTCTTATTAACTCACCTTACGCAGGAGTC
>JAFDZU010000022.1 GCA_018266765.1 Bacteroidota bacterium | reverse complement strand
CATTTACTTGTGCTTGATTAATAGAAGGATATCCAATTATTATCATTAAAACTACGATAGCTGTTTTTATCATAAATTTTCAAAAAAAAACTAAGTCTTTGTATTTACAAAGCGTTAAAAAAAAATCACAGAAACAATACTAAGTAATCTTCATCTGAATAGTTTCCGTCAGAATTTTTCAAAGCATGACGTTCATTACCATAAACTTCAAATCCTAATGACATATAAAGATTTTTAGCTTCTACGTTATTCGAAACAACACATAAATTTATCTGTTCAACATCTTCGATTGACCCTGCCATGAATATTGCCTCTCTCATTAATGATTTAGCAATTCCACGCCCCCTAAATTCAGGCAAAACAAACATACCCCAAATAGTGGCTTTGTGAGAAAGTTTCATTCTTTTTTCAGCATTCAAACCGACTAAACCTACTATAGTATCATCTACAAAAGCTCCAAGAACAAACCGTCTATAATCATTCCTTAATCGAATCATGAATTCTTCCAAAGGCAGTTCGACTTCTTCGGTATATGAACTTCCGAATGGTTCAGGACTAAGTAATAACGCTGACAACCTTATTGAACGATACAACTCTGCATCTTGTTCAGTTAATTGGCGAATATTCATATCATTTTAACTATTTCATATTATGAAATACCATTTGAACATCTTCATCTTCTTCAATTTTTTCAATCAAAGCATTAACAACTTCTGCTTGTTCTTCTGTTAATTCAACTGTATTCGTTGGTATTCTTTGGATATCCGCACTCGATACATCTAATCCACGTTCTTCAAGTTCACGTTGCATACCTATAAAATCTTCAAAAGAAGTATAAATGTAGATTTCTCCATCGTCTTCAGCTATTTCTTCTGCTCCAAAATCTATCAGTTCTAATTCAAGTTCATCAATATTTATACCTTCCGAATTCAATACAAAAACACCTTTTCTCTCAAAAAGAAAATCTAATGAACCCGCAGTTGCAAGACTTCCTCCAACTTTGGTCAAGTAATGACGAATATTTGCTACAGTACGCGTTGGGTTATCAGTAGCACAATCCATCACAATCGCTATTCCGTTTGGTGCATATCCTTCATACACTATTTCCTGAAAATCTTTTTCATCTCTCGAAGATGCCCTTTTAATTGCAGCTTCAATTCTATCTTTAGGCATATTTACACCTTTAGCATTTTGAATTGCAACTCTTAAACGAGGATTTCCCGCAGGATCTCCTCCACCAATTTTTACAGAAATAGCAATTTCTTTCCCCAATCTTGTAAATGCTTTTGACATTTTCCCCCAACGTTTTTCTTTTCTTCCTCTTCTAAGTTCAAACGCTCTTCCCATGAGTCATCCTTTATAATAGTAGTAATGGTTTTTTCTAATATATACCCTATAATTCAAATGAATTAAAATAATCATTTTAAAAAATTCAACTAATTTAAGTTCATTTGTTTATTAAATGCTGCAATTTACACAAAATTTTATAAATTAATTTATTGAAATTTAATATGTCATTTTTGATATTCAACCAGAATTAAAGATTTTATTTGACTTTGTATTTTAGTTTTGTAACCAATTGCAATAGCACATATTCTTACACAGTGATGATTTATTCAATTCACAATAAATGAATTTTATTATAAGCCATGTTGGAGAAATTTTATGAAAATTTTTACTTTACTGCGATTGTTAGTAGCAAGTGTAATATTGATTGTTTGTAAGTGTAATCTTCTAGCACAGTTCCCACAGAATCCAATACTATTTGTTACACAAGTACCCGTAGTTTCAGATTCTTTCGCTGTTGCTTCGGTATTTGCCAATCACAGTGGTGTTACGTATTCAGCACCTAGAGGTGGTGATTTGATGATTCGCTATCCTGATGGTACTTTCAAGAATTTAACTCAAACAGCAGGATATGGAAATTCAGGTACACAAGGAACAAATTCTATTGCTGTTCGAGAGCCAACGGTTCATTGGAATGGTTCAAAAGCAATTTTCAGCATGGTAGTAGGTTCATCGTCATCACAAACTGATAATACTCAATTTTATTGGCAAATTTACGAGATAACAGGAATTCTTCAGGGTCAAACACCTGTAATAACGAAAGTACCAAATCAACCTGCTAATTTTAACAATGTTAGCCCAATTTATGGAACAGATGAACGCATAATTTTCACAAGTGACCGACCTCGAAACGGTGCAGGACATCTTTATCCACAACTTGACGAATATAAATTAGAGCCAACAATATCAGGATTATGGAACTTAGATCCAACTTCCGGTGACTTGTTAATGATGGATCATAATCCATCGGGTGATTTCACTCCATTTTTAGATAGTTATGGTCGTGTTATTATTACAAGATGGGATCACTTACAACGCGATGGAATAGCAGATGGCGATTTTAACGGAAAAACTAACCGTGGTACATTCAACTATTCAGATGAATCTGCGAATGCCCAACAACTTTATAATGACAGAACAGAAATTTTCCCTGAGCCACAAAACCAACGTCCAGATTTATTAAACGGAACAAATATGGTTGGTATGGAGTTTAACATTTTTCTACCTTGGCAACTGAATGAAGATGGCTCGCAACTCGAAAGCATAAATCATATCGGAAGACATGAACTTAGATTTGCTATCGGAAAAAATATAACCGATGACCCCAATGTAGTCAATATGCAATACCAATCATCAGGTAGAACCAACCAAAACATTATTCAAAATTTAATGCAAGTTCGTGAGGATCCCAATGTTCAAGGAAAATATTTCTTTGTTGATTGTGATCAAAACAACATGCACGGTGCAGGACAAATTTGCACTTTATCTGCTCAGCCAACCCTAGATCCAGATAATATGACTGTTACATATTTAACTGATAGAGCCACTTCAACGTTTACACGACCCGGAAATACACCTGCAGCAACACATACTGGTTTATATAGAAATCCAATCGGAACAACAGATGGTAAATTACTGTGTTCTCATACTTCAAATACATTCTCTGACTTGAACCTTGGAACTCCTGCAAATCCTATCTCAAGGTTTGATTTTAGAATCAAAACATTAAAAAAAGTAGGAAATTATTATGTGCCTGACCAAATGCTCACAGGCGGAATTACAAAATATGTAACCAACTGGACTCCAACAGGACAAGTTAGTTTTAATGGAACTTTATGGGAATTATATCCTGTAGAAGTTGTAGCTCGTAATAAACCAAACAAAAGACTCAGCACAATTCCATCAATAGAAAAAAGTGTTTTCAACGAAGAAAATGTAGATGAAACTAAATTTAGAAATTTTCTTAAAAAGAATAATCAGGCACTGATAATTAGTAGAGATGTAACAAATCGAGATAAAACAGACCATCAACAACCATTCTTTTTAAAAATAGCAGGAACTAACAAACAAACTCCGAATTCTACAGGCAAAGTTTATGATATAGCTCACTTTAGTATGTATCAAGGTGACCAAATTCGCGGAGTTGGTAAAACTTCACCAACGGCAACACCAGAAGCAGGAAGACGTATTCTTGCACAACGCTTACATGATGCAATAACATCAAATCCACCGGATGTTGGTGCACCGCAAGGAAGTACAAAACTTGGAAATGATGGTTCAATGGCAAGTATTGTGCCTGCTCATCGTGCAGTTACTTGGGCTATTGCTGATCCTGCTGGAAATCCAGTTGTACGTGAACGATATTGGCTAACTTTTCCTGCCGGTGAAATTCGTGTATGTGCTTCTTGTCATGGAACAAATGATGATGCAAATACTCATTTAACCCCTATTCCACAAAACAAACCTGAAGCATTAAGAACATTACTTCAATATTGGAAAGCTCAAAATATTCCTGCTGCACCTGTTCATTTATCTCCTATTAATTCTAGTTCGGAAATTCCAAAATCGGGACAATTACAATGGAATTCAGTTGCCTCTGCTTCAGGATACCATGCACAATTATCGGTTAAACCAGATTTTTCAATAATCAGCCAAGACTTTCCATCACTGACAACGACAACTATTGACTTTAATAATCTCTTAGGTGGTACAACTTATTATTGGCATGTAGCTGCATCAAACGAAAATGGAGATGGAAATTACTCTCAAGCCTGGTCATTCACGACTACTGGAGATGTTCAACTTCCACAAGTTCCTACGCAAATTCTACCAATGAACAATGCAACTAATATCCCATTAAATCAATTATTACAATGGTCTACTGCAGTTGGAGCAGTTTCATATAACCTCCAAGTTTCATCTACTTCTGATTTTGCTTCCCCTACCATAGATTTAACAGGAATACTTACTACGTCGCAAGCAGCTTCTTTGTTAGCAAACTCTCAATTATATTGGTGGAGAATACAATCGGTTAATAGTGCGGGAACAAGTGCTTGGAGTGCCCCATGGCAATTTACAACAGTCTCAGCTCAAAACCCCTTGCTTGCTCCTACTTTGGTAAATCCCGCAAACAATGTAAAAGCACAACAGATTTCGACTATAACTTCTTGGCAAGCAGTTGCAGGGGCATTAGGGTATGAATTACAATATTCAAATGATGTAGGATTTACAATGCCCACAACAAAAAAATCCACAACTCCACAAATAACATTATCAGGATTGCTCAACAATAAAGATTACTATTGGAAAGTAAGAGCAACGGCTAATAATCAATCGGGGCCTTGGTCTGAAACTTGGAAATTCCTAACAGTAATTGCATCACCTACCTTAGCATTACCGACAGATAATTCTATAAATGTACCTTTATCAGGTTTTGTTCAATGGAATATTGTTGAAGGGGCTTCATCCTATAGAATATTTATCTCTACAAAAAGTGATTTTTCGGATACAGTAATTAACATCAATAATGGTTCAACGGCTACTACTTACTCTTATAGCGGACTTTTACCTTCAACTAAATATTATTGGAAAATAAGAGCTTCAAGCACAGCCGGAAACGGACCAAGCAATTTCTCAAATACTTATAGTTTTACAACTCAATCATCCATTGCAGTTGAGGAAAACAACTATGGAAATCAAGATTTAGAGCTAATGATACAACCTAATCCAATCATTAATGACAATTCCATAATTACCTACTCTCTCAAACATGATGGGTTCATTACTTTATTTGTTACTGATGAACTTGGAAGAACTGTAATGACATTAGTTAATGATTCGAAAACATCAGGTACATATTCAACTTCATTGAGAAGAGAAACGGGTGCACTGGGTTTGAGTTCCGGTGTTTATTATATCAAATTAAACTCAGGTAAGTTAACTATTACAAAACAGATAATAATATCACAATAGGTCGTAAAAAATATTCTGATAAAAGAAAGCAACTCAATTTGGGTTGCTTTTTTTTTATTTGATTTATTTACTTTGTTTGAAAAATTATTTTGGTTTATACTTTACTTGTTCAGAACATAGTTTTTTGTAATTTGGTATTAAAAATAATATACTTTCTCTCATAAACTTAAGTACAACCATGCCAGTAAAAGCAACATTTCTCAACGATAAACTCGCTCATTACATCGAAGATAATTTCTCAAGTGAAGATAAATTTCTTGCTGAACTTTGCGAAGAAGCAGCTATTAATAATATTCCGGATATTTGTATTGGTGGTGCTCAAGGTGCATTTCTCCAACTTTTTCTTCGAGCGATTAATGCGCGCTATGTGTTGGAAATTGGTTCTCTCGCAGGATATTCAGCGATAACAATGGCACGTGCACTACCAGATAACGGCAAAGTTATTTGTTTAGAATTAAGTGCAAAATTTTGTGATTTTATCCGACATAAAGCTGAAGAAGCCGGACTTTCACACAAAATAGAAGTTCATCAAGGAAATGCTGTCACTTTTTTGAAGGATTATAAACCTGATTATAATTTTGACTTCGTATTTATTGATGCTGATAAACCTAAATACGCTCAATATCTTAACCTAACTCTACCACTACTTCGTTCCGGTGGTGTTATTGCCGGAGATAATGCACTCGCTTGGGGATATGTAGCTGAAGAGAATCCAACGTTTGAGCCAATCAATATTCGAGGCATTCAAGAGT
Source organism: Bacteroidota bacterium (assembly GCA_018266765.1). Lineage (GTDB taxonomy): Bacteria > Bacteroidota > Ignavibacteria > Kapaibacteriales > UBA961 > JADJXV01. The sequence continues at coordinate 97,455 of JAFDZU010000022.1, read as the reverse complement.
TTAATACTGCAGTTGCGAACCATCCAGATTTGACATCGTGCATGATACCGGTTGGAGACGGTATGGTCATGGGACTCAAACGATAATAAAGAATTGTGATTTTTAGTAACTCATTAATAATAATCGGAGAAGCTTCTTGAATGAAGTTTCTCCGATTTTTTTTTACAATTATCTTACATTGAAGGAAAATCCGCAGATGGCCCATACATTCCCGGAAATGGAATGTTTAGTAAACGCAAATAAACCGTTAGTTGTCCGCGATGATGGTACAAATGGTTTAAACAAAATGTTCGTACTACTGCTTCTTTAGGCATAGTAAAGTAAATTTCATCACCTGTTCTCATTGTCCATGGTTTGAAGAATTCCTCATCATTTACTTCACTAAGAATCACCCGTGCTTTTTCTATCAAATCATCATGCAAAGCAACAATTTCTTTGGTAGAATTTATCACTTTAGGTGTATAAACCCATTTAGCAAAATCCAATTCAATGTGCAATAAGCATTCTTTCCACCAGCCCGATACTTCAGCAACATGAGCTGCTAATCTTTTTAACGACATTGATTTTTAGTGTGGCTTGAAATCTGCGCTTTCAAATGGAACAAGCTCAAGTAATTTTCGAGTGTTGTCGGCTTCTTGTTTAAGCTCCGACCATAATATTTGCCCTTTTGTCATTCAATTTTCCTTATAAAGTAATTAAAATTGATTCATCAATTCGGAAACAAAGTTACAACTTTTTTTCTCTTCTTTAATTTATATTTTTAAATTACAATTTTACATCGTTAATAGTTATATCTCTTGATAATAAAATTGAATCACGATTATTTTGATGTTTATGTAAATACTTGGTTTACATTAATAATTTACGTAATATTGTCAAGTAAGTAATTATTAATCTTTGTATTAAATAATTATTTATAACCTTTTATCTCTTACTCCGTAGTGCCCGTTTCAATTCGACAATTTTAAAGTCAAATTCAAAATAATTTTCTGTTCTTTTTTTACAAATCGAGGTATTCATGAATCTTGTAATTTCCAATCTTTCGAAGACCTATTCTAATGGTGTTCGTGCATTAGATTCAATTTCGTTAACTATTCCACAAGGAATGTTTGGACTTCTCGGCCCGAATGGAGCCGGTAAATCTTCTCTTATGCGAACAATTGCCACACTGCAAGAACCAGATAGCGGTTCTATTACTTTTGGAGAAGTTGATGTTCTAAAACAAAAAGAAACAGTTCGACAAGTGCTTGGTTATTTACCGCAGGAATTCGGATTATATCCTAATCTCTCAGCTGAAACAATATTAGATCATTTTGCTGTATTAAAAGGAATTACTAATTCTCGTGAACGCAAGGAACAAGTCCAATATTTACTTAATAGAACAAACTTGCTCGAAAGTAAGAAAAAACATGTCGGTGGTTTTTCCGGTGGAATGAAGCAACGTCTTGGAATTGCGATAGCTTTACTTGGAAGTCCAAAACTTATAATTGTGGACGAACCAACGGCAGGTCTCGATCCAACAGAACGTCACAGATTCCTTAATCTCCTGAGCGAACTTGGAGAAAACATCGTCATTATTCTTTCGACGCATATCGTGGATGATGTTCGTGAATTATGCTCTAACATGGCGATAATAAATAAAGGTAAAGTTGCTTTAAGTGGCTCACCAGAAAGTGTAATTGATAAAGTTCGCGGTAAAATCTGGAAACGTTTTGTCGAAAAACATGAAATGGAATCAATTACTTCGGAATACTCTGTTATTTCTACCCGAATGATAGCCGGAAAACCACTTGTGCATGTATATTCAGACGAACAGCTTTCCGATGGTTTTGTGAATATCGAGCCGGATTTAGAAGATGTGTATTTTCATCAAATATCAATGATACAACAACCTCCCGAATCTGCTTTTGTTGTATCACCTTCCGACAAAGGAGTTTAAAATGGTCTCAAATATTCTCTTTTTTGAATTGAAATATCAATTCCGTAAACCTGCAACTCACATCTTTGCTTTGTTGATGTTTGTTCTTGCATTTCTATTCCTCGGTACCGATGCAGCTTCGGTTGGAGGAGCAGGTCCATTAACGAAAGTAAATTCGCCATTTGTTTTAACTCAAGTATTTTTGGTTCTTTCTATTATTGGACTTATAATACTTCCTGGAGTAACCGGAACTTCCATTATTCGAGATATGGAGATGAAAACCCATGAGATACTTTATTCTACTCCGTTATCGAAATTTGCTTATATAATTGGCAGGTTTACTGGCTCGTATATTGTTGTGCTTTTTATTTATAGTGCTGCAATTATCGGTGCATTGCTTGGTTCGATGATAGGCCCAGCCCTTGGATGGATAAATGCAGATAAAATTGGAGATCCGCATCTGTTATACTTTCTGATGCCTCAAATTGTATTTGTTGCTACTAATGCATTTCTTTTTGCAGCAATTTCCTTTAGTGTAGGGTTATTGTTCAGGAGTTTTATTGCTGTGTATGTTCAGGGATTTGCATTACTTATATTATGGACTGTCTCGCAGAATTTTACTCGTGAAATTGAGAACCGCACTATTGCCGCCATATTAGACCCAATGGGATTCCGTGCATTCTCTATTTATACTGAATTCTGGACACCAATAGAAAGGAATTCACATTTAATCGGTTTTAGTGGAGAGATTCTTATTAATCGGCTTGTATGGGTTGGAGTTGCATTATTAATTTTTACTGTAACGTATTTATTATTCAGAATGAATACAGAAGGAATTACTTTACGAAAAGGTAAACTCAAAAAATCCATAAAAGAGCTTCTACAACCAACTTTTTCAACTCTGACTAAAAACCCAACTCTCACTTATGGATTCTCAACATCATTGAAGCAATTCATTGCCCTTACTCGATTATATATTTCCAGTATTATTCGTGAGCGTCCTTTTATTGCAATAGCGATTATTGGACTTATGGATTTTGGAGTGAGTGCTTATTATGCTAATCACAGCCAAAATTCAGATTTATATCCGGTTACATACATAATGATTGATACAATTCGCAATACTTTTACGTTGTATTCTATAATAATATCAACTCTCTATGCAGGTGAATTAATATGGAAAGAACGAAGCATCAAGTTATCGCAAACATTTGACGCTCTTCCCATGAAAATTTGGGTGGGTATTGCCGGTAAATTAACTGCACTCACTGCTGTTCAGGTACTTTTGACAATAATAATGATTATCGGAAGTATCACCACTCAGTTATTCCAAGGATATTCAAACATTGAATTAGGTCAGTATGTTCAATATATTCTTATGATTGCATTACCGACGTTCCTTTTTACAAATATCTTGGCACTTTGTATTCATACTATTGTCAATCAAAAATATGTAGGTCACATGGTTGTAATTCTTACGTATATTTTTAGGTTAGTATCAAGTCAATTAGGATTAGAACATAGCATGTGGGATTATGGAGTAACAAGATTTGGAATCTATTCTGATATGAACGGTTGGGTTCCCTTTTATTTGCGCGGATATATGTATTTGCTGTTTTTTGTAAGCATTGGAGGAATATTCGCGTGGTTGTCGTATTATTTTTATGTGCGTGGAACGGAAGATTCATGGAAAGTTCGTTTTTTACGTTTGCGCAGTAGAACGATTACATCTTCATTGACATTTGGCTCAATTGCAGTCCTTTCGTCATTAGGATTAGGTGGCTTTATATTTTATAATACAAATTACTTACATAAAAATATCTCAACAAAACAAACAGATTTAATTTCAGTTAATTACGAAAAAACATATTCACACTTAAAGTGGACTCCACAACCCAAAATTACTTCTTTATTTGTGAATTGTGAGCTTCATCCTTACAAACATTGGTACACGATGTCTGGAATTCAAACCTTAGTTAATCGAGAGTTAAAACCGATAGATTCTCTCATTGTAAATTACAATCAAACTTTAGAATTAAACAGATTAAAATTTAGTAGAAAATTAACTCTATCATCAAATGACAGTATCAATGGAATTAGAATATATAAATTCTCAACTCCTTTACAACCCGGTGATTCAATGAAAGTTGATTTCAGTGTTGGGTATTACAAACGTGGATTTCCAAATTCAAATTTCAACACTCAAATTATTGACAACGGTTCTTTTCTATATACTGATGTTGCTCCAAGTTATGGATATAATTCAGATGCTGAAATGACTGATGTTAGTGACAGGAAGAAATATGGACTCCCTAAAAAAGAACGAATACCTTCGATAAATGATAATCGTTTCAGAAATATCAGCTATATTAACTCGGGTTCTGACCTTATTGATTTTGAAGCAGTTGTCAGTACAGAACTTGACCAAATTGCAATTGCCCCCGGTTATTTACAGCGAGAATGGAAAGAAAACACAAACTATGGCGAACGTAGATTTTTCCATTATAAAATGGATAAACAAATTTGGAATTTTGTTGCTATTTTATCCGGAAGGTATGAAGTAGCGAGAGAAGTCTGGAATTCACCCGATGGTAAAAAAGTAAATCTTGAAATATATTATCACCCAAGCCATACTTATAATATTGCAAATTTTATGGAAGCGGCTAAAATGGGATTGACGTATTATTCCAAGAATTTTAGTCCGTATCAACATTCTCAATATAGAGTTATAGAATTTCCACGTTATGCTTCTTTTGCCCAAGCATTCCCAAATACAATTCCATTTTCTGAATCAATTGAATTTATAGCAAAACAAAACAGAGACCCCAATTCAGATAATATTGACATGGGATTCTTTGTAAATGCTCATGAACTTGGGCATCAATGGTGGGCACATCAAGTTCTGGGTTCTAATCAACAAGGATGCACGATTATGTCTGAGTCACTTGCAGAATATTCAGCGTTAAGAGTAATGGAAAAGAAATACGGCATTGCTATGACTCAAAAATTTTTACGATATGAATTAGATGGTTATCTACGCGGACGAGCAACTGAATCTAAAGCTGAACAACCGATTGCTTTTAATGAAAACCAGTCATATATTCATTATAATAAAGGTAGTCATACTTTCTATTGCTTGGCAGACTATATTGGTGAAGATACATTGAATTCAGCATTAGCAGAGTTTGTTTCAAAATGGGGTGGAAAGTTTCGTCCGTATCCAAATTCTAAGGATTTAATTTCAATTTTAAGGAAGTATACTCCAGATTCATTACAAAATACAGTAACTGATTTATTTGAGAAAATAACGCTTTTTAGTAATGAAGTAACTTCTGCTTATTCAACCAAAAATCCGGATGGAACTTACAAAGTAACAATAGATTTCAAAACTAAAAAGCAATATGCTGATAGTGTAGGAAATGAAACTAATGTCACTCCAAATGATTGGGTGGATATAGGAGTTTTTGCTCAATCTAAGAAAGGTACTCTTTTAGATAACCCTTTGTATTTCAAAAAGCACAAAATTACAAGCGATAAGCTGCAATTAGTTCTAAATGTTAAAGATAAACCTATTAAAGTAGGAATAGATCCTTTTTACAAATTGGTTGACAGAAGCCCTGATGATAATATTAAAACGATAGAATTACGGTAACTACTTCTATCATTCCTGAAATTAAAGAACCGTTTGATTGTCATAAATCAAACGGTTCCTTTATTTGGAGTAACTATCGAGTTACAATTAATCGTTCAGTTCTAACAGAATTTCCACTATTAAATTTAAGAAAGTAAACTCCAGCGGGAATTGAATGTAAATCTATAGGAAAATTTCCGGAAGTATTTTCTAAATTTTGTTTTATAAGAATATGCCCTAGCATGTCAGTGATTTCAAAACATGCATTTTGTATTGAAGTTGTAACATAAGATAAACTTACATAATCTATTGCAGGGTTCGGATAAATATTCATTACAATTTTATCATCGTTTTCTGATACATTTCCTACTTGTTTAGGTTTTAAAATTATATGAGTAGCACTGAGTTGTGGTAAATCTAATATAATTTTTGAACCATCAGTAGTAATAAGTTTATTATCTTTTTTTACAATCGAAGATTGGTTTCCTTCAAGTCTATATATTCCATCTACTTCGTAGTTTACAATATCTGTGATTTCTATTTGAGCTTCCTTACTCTGTTTTAAGTTTTTGTTAATAACAATCAAATGGAGATTCTTATTTGTTGGTTCTAAAGCTGAATAAATAGAAGAATTTTCAATATCTTCAGTATTACTAAAACAACTTAATTCGGGAAATTTCCCGTTTTTCCCGTCGTAATTAGTGAATAACTTATACCCGGAAGCAGTAAATCCTCTTATATCTCCCCAATACATTGACATAAATACGCCATATTTACCATAAATTCCAAGTACATCTACTAGAGCAAGGCCTCCACTAATGTGAGATGTTCCGCCATAATCAGTTTCACAAATCCCAAGTTTCATTGTCGGATTATACTGAGCAATTCGTTTCAGCATTTTAGGAATTAATGAAATATAGGGTTTACTAATCTCAACATATTTAGTAATCCAACTTGATTCCTTATATGTAGAATCCCATAATGAACGAGGTGCTTGAATTCTTGCTTCAACAATACCATCATCTATATTATCAGTAAAATCACTTTGGCAAATTCTTCCGTCAACTCCACTTTTTGTTCTACCTGTAGCTTCAGGATACCAATGTAAATCAAGTACATCCACAAGTTGTTTTCCTGCAATTACAGATGCTTTTTTTGTGTAATCGAGTAACGCACTAATATAGCTGTCTAATCCGGCTAAACTTATATTTTTATCAGGTGCATCTTGAAAATCAATAAACTCACCAAAACCGTAACAAGTACCACCAACAACTAATGCAGAATTATCAATTTTCTTAATACTTGTTGCAAGTTCAATAGTTCGTTTTAGTATATCTGCAATAGTTCCCTGTTCTTTTCGAATTCGTGGATGAGAATAATTCCACAAACCGGGTTCATTATCAATAGCATACGCTGAAATCCCACCATTTTCGGCTGTACCAAACAAAGATTTATAATAATTAACCTGTTCATCCATATAAACAAAATCATCATTTTTGTCAGGTTCAATTGTTAATTGAGTCGGTTTTTCAAACTTTACTTCGTGAAATCTGAATGATGGTGCCGCTTGATTTACTGTAACAGAATCCCCTGATTTATCAGCCGAAACATATCCTGCTGCTTGGATTGTAATAAGTGATTTAGAATTTAACACTCTGCTTTTATCATGAAATCTGCGTACAACTATACCGGAACTATCTGATGCTAAACCTGTAATTCCATTAGCCCATGTCATAAAATCATCATTTTGATTAAAATAATCTATACCAGCATGAGAAGCATTATTTTCCCAGTTATAACCGGTCATTCTATTACCACCTAAACGACGCATAGTAACATTCGCACTACTTTCATCATTAAAGCCATTACTACCATAAATAAGTTGGGATATTCTTGTTGTATCAAGCGAGGGATTAACCGTAAAATGAATCTGGGCTTTACTTTGAAATGTAAATGCAAACAAACTAACAGTAACAATCAATTTATACTTAAATGTATTTTTCATAGTTAGTATTTTAAATCATTTGTAATAATTCTCAGATGTTATTCTATTGGTGCAGGTATCTTGATAATGATGGTTGTGTAATCATTGGGAATACTTTCTATTGAGAAAGTCCCACCTTGTAAATCCATTATTTTTTGAGCAATTACTAAACCAAGTCCATTCCCCTGTTGTTCGTATTGTTTACGTTCAAATTGTTGGTAACCGCCAATATTTGCTATTTGTTCAGCAGTCATCCCACGACCTTTGTTGTATATTTTTAGAATAAATTTCCCATTTATCTTTTCTCCTTTAATGAGAACAGGTGTTCCAATTTCAGAAAATTTAAAAGCATTATCAATTATTTCTTCAACTGCTTTTAGAAAATAAATTGGTACGATATTGATTGGTGAATCAGTTACATTAATTGTAACATCCTCATGTCTGTTAAATGCTGTTGCCTTTTTAGTAACAGCATCCATAATTAATTCTTCAGCAGAATGGGTAAGCGAATCTAATAGTTCGCCCATTGTACTTAGGTCATTTGCCAAAATTTCTAGGCGAGTATAGAATAGGAAATTCTCCGTTACTCGTTGTAATCTACGAGCTGAAAGAGTAATTTCATCAAGCATTTCCATTGCATCTGCTCTTTCCAAATAATCATAGTTATCTTTCATCATTTTAGAAATTCCGAGGATTCCATTAAGAGGAGTCAGAAATTCATGAGGCATCGAGAATGCAATGTTAGTGCGTAAGTCATCAAGTTTTTTTTCTGCATTTTTACGAATTTCTTCACTTTTTGCTAACCTTGTCTGAACGGCCGCTATTAGCTGGTCATGTTCAAATGGTTTAGTCAAATAATCATCAGCACCTAAATTCATACCTTGTCGAATGTCACTTTGGTCGGCTTTGGCTGATAAAAATAAAAAAGGAATTGAAGAAGTTGGGGGATAATTTTTAAGAGCTTCTAACACTTGATATCCATCTTTTTCAGGCATCATAATATCTGAAACTATTAAATCAGGTAAAATTTCTTTAGCTAATGCAATACCAATTGCTCCATTTTCTGCTATAAAAACTTCAAATCCATTAACACGTAATATCAAGTTAATAGCTTCCCTAATTAAGTCTTCATCTTCAATTACTAATATTTTTTTCATAGTATTACTTTGGTAACGATATTGATAATCTTTTAGGTTAGAGGTAATTCAACTCTGAACGTAGTACCTTTATTTTCAGTACTTTCCACACTAATTGTACCACCTAATAAATCTACAGATTGTTTCACAATTGTTAATCCCAATCCTGTACCGGAAATATTTCCAACATTGTCTGCACGGCGGAATGATTCAAACATACTACTAAAATATTCTTTTGGAATACCAATTCCGTTATCTTTCACTTCAAACAATATTGAAGTTCCTACTGAAGAAACAGTAAGTTCAACCGTAGTACCTTCTTGTGAATATTTCAAAGAATTTGTAAGTAGATTGAACAAAATTTGTTTCAATAGTTTTTCATCGGTATTAATTGTTGAATTTTGATAGTCAAAATTAAAAACAAAAGAATGCTTGGATGAATCAAGTAATATCAATTCTTCTACGATACTTTGACAAAGTTCGAGCAAATTTACAGCTTTTGTTGTCACTTTCAATACCCCAGAGTTAGATTTACCTAATGACAGAACATCATTAAGCATCGTTGTCATCCGAGCGACAGCCAATTCAATATTTTTGAGATACTTATCTTGGTCTTCATCGGTTAATTTATTCCGATAATTTTGCAAGATTTGAGTATAAGAAAGAATTGTAGTGAGAGGTGTTCTAAATTCATGTGAAACCATTGAAACAAAGTTAGACTTCAAATCAGCAAGTTCTTTTTCTTTAATATGTACTAAACGTGAGACTTCTTTTGCAAGTTCAAGTTCAGATATTTCCTTATTTAAGCTCATTACTAACTCTTGTTTATCAGTTTTTTTGAAATGAATTTTCTTATAAATTAGTTTTATTACTTAGGATAGTTCCATTATTTGGGTTTAGTTTGTTTATTTTAAGATGATTTTCACTTCAAAATTTCTAAAACTTCAAATAAATACCAATAATTCTTCGATTTTGAAAACACAAGCATCATGCCATTTTATGCTTGGCAAATTATTTTAATTGTAAAACTTATTTTTTTTCTGTTATACAATTGACAAAATCAAAAGCAAGATAAATCAAACTCTCATTATAACCAAATGTACATTGAAAATACGATGTATTTTCTTTGAAATTAAAATAATAGCAATGTAACCATTTTTAATGCAAGAGTGTCTATACTTTCAGAAGGGTATTAAATTAAATTTGGATTTATCCGTGAGATGTTACATATTTTTAGATGCAATATTTGGAATTTTAACTCGTAAAACTCGGAATTATTATTTGCTTTGTTCAACAACTATTTGGAACTTTTATGCGAACTCTATCTGTTTTTTATATTATATTTTTTTTAAGCAGTTACACATTATTATCTCAAACAATTTCAACAGTTCGAATGCTAAATCTTTCTGAATATAATTTGGCAAAATTAGGTATAAAAATTTCGGGTGAAGGTGTGTTTTATAACGAGAACTCTATGGCGAATAAGAATTCCAAAAACATATCACGTAAAATCATCTTAACCAAAAACTCAATTAAGGTTAAATCTACCAGTAAAAATGAGTTAGATGATATTCAACCATTTGCACCAATCTTTGCTGTTAATGTATTTAAAAATGGAAGCGCAGTTTTTTACAATCAAAGTAAAGATTTGCAGTATCACTTTGATTCTACTGGAGCTCTTAAAAATGAAAATACTGATGCTAATCCTGATTGGATAAATCAGCTCGTATGCATTTCTATAGAATTTTCTCCTAAATCTTCAAACAAAAAGATAGCTACTAAAAACACTGCTTATCTCTGGTACAAAGTTAGTACACAATTTTTAGAAGCATTACCTTTAGACGTCGCAGAACCAATCTGGAGTGAAATGTTTACTCCAGAACAAGCAATTGAAAATTCGCCCAAAGGAAGATATACAGATTCTTGGCGTGGAACAAATGAACTCCTTAACACAAAACCACTTTTTCCAAATCCTGCCAACGAATCTACAACACTTGAATTTTCACTTTCAAGTACTTCAATTCTCTCTATTTCACTGTATGATATTACTGGTCAAAAGATTAAAGACTTTAGTAATAATCAACAATATCAACAGGGTAATAATACATATAATATTCCTTTGGATGGTTTAAGTGAAGGTATGTATCTTGTTGTAATTAATCCAAAAGGAGCAGAACCGGCTGTTCAACGATTGATAATTGTCAAGTAACTTCTGCACGATATATTTATTTTAATAATTTCTCTATACTCTTTGCGAAAGGATCAATTATGAGCTCCATTCTTTGGTCGGTTGTCTCTACTGTAATCGTTGGAATTTTTACTCAATTGCCACATACTGCATTGCAACTTGATACTCCTCAAAAAGTAGATACAACAAGAAACAATCTCATTCGCAAATCTAATATTCACCCACCCGTAATTATATTTAAAGATGATAAAGGACTTTCAATCCCACTTCATATTGATGAAGTGTCCGTATCTGTAAAGGTTATCGCTACTATGGCTTTGACAACGATGGAAATTACATTCAGAAACGACCAAAATCGAATTCTGGAAGGTGAATTAAATTTTCCGCTTGGTGAAGGTCAATTTATTACTCGGTTTGCAATGGATGTAAACGGTACATTAAGAGAAGGTGTCGTTGTCGAAAAAGCAAAAGGTAGAGTTATTTTTGAAGAAACTGTTCGTAAAAATATTGATCCGGGACTTTTGGAGCTAACACGTGGAAATTCTTTTAAAACAAGAGTTTATCCAATACCTGCCAAAGGAATTAAGAAAATACTTATCGCCTATCAACAAGAGCTTGTCGGTGATAGTGAAGGAGATTCTAAATATCTGCTTCCGCTTGATTTTAAAGATACATTATCAAAATTCTCACTAACAGCAGAAGTTTATTCTACATTTAAGCCAATAATAATTTCAAGTCCTTCGACAGGAAACTTTGAAACGGAAAATGATGGTAGTTTTGCTCTAAGAATTAATCACTCTAATTATAGAGCAGGTCAAGCACTTGAACTGACTATTCCTAAATTTACTGCAAAATCAACAGCATATATCGAAACACTTGACAATCAAAAATACTTTACGATTACAGCTACTCCCCCACCATTTACTTCATCAAAACAACTTCCTAAACGCATTTGTTTACTTTGGGATGCTTCCGGTTCTGGAACTAACAGAGATAAAGAACGTGAATTAATCTTGCTCGATACTTATTTCAAAAAAATTGGAAATTGTTCGGTTCAATTAGTTACGTTTAGCAATGAAATTGATAAACCCGAATACTTTGTTATATCAAATGGTAATTGGAATTCTTTAAAAACAAAGTTAAGTTCAATTGTTTATGATGGTGGAACACAATATGGTACACTCAACCTGAAGAACTATACTTGTGATGAATTTCTGCTGTTCTCGGACGGAATTTCAACCTTTGGAAAATCTGAATTACAGACTTCGACCACTCCAATAATTTCAATCAATTCATCTCAACATGCCGAACATTCTTATTTACAATACATTACTCGGCAAACAGGTGGTAACTACATTGACTTAACAACCCTAGACAACCAGCAAGCCGCTTCTCGCATTCAAGAATTAACTTATTCATTTCTTTCTGCTGTTTACGATGTAAACTCGATTGAAGATGTCTATCCAAGCATTTCGACACCTGTGAATGGAACTATAATGATTTGCGGTAAATTACAAGCAGATAAATCTGAAATCATCCTAAATTTCGGGTTCGGCAAAACAATAAAACATACTGAAAAAATTAGACTTGATGCAAATTCTCAATCAGTTAAAACTACAATGTTGCCTCGACTTTGGGCTCAAAAAAAGATTGCAGAACTTGATATGCGATATAAAACCAATAAAAATGCGATAACAGAACTTGGAAAGCAATTCTCAATCGTAACAAGGAATACTTCACTCTTAGTTCTTGATAGAATTGAAGATTATGTTGTACATCAAATCATACCGTATGAAGACAGTTTAAAACAATTATACAACACTCGTATCTCTGATTTAAACAAGAAACAAACAATCGAAGATACTTCACATACAACTATGGTTCTCAATCTTTTCAAACAACGAAAAGAATGGTGGAATAAAACCTTTGAACCGATTAAAAAATTTAAAAGTAAAGATAGTAGTGGATTAATAAGAAGATTAACACGTAATCCAAGCTTTGAAGATGAGCAAAGTACAGTAATAAATTCTAACGGTGAAAATGAATTTCCAGCTCCAAGAATTGCTGAAGGTGCTGTTTCAAATTCAAGAATTTTAAGTGTTACAGAAACCAATCAACGTCTAGAGGTCGCAAATGGTCGAGGTATGTACGTAAATGAATCAGGTATAGCTAAGATTCAAGAAGCAAATCCCCTTTCTGCATCAATTACTCTCAAAAAATGGGATGCGAATACTCCTTATATTCAAGAATTACAAAAAGCAAGTGCGGGTGATGAATACTCCGTTTATCTTGAACTTAAAAAAGAATACGGTACAAACCCTGGGTTTTTCATGGATTGTGCTGATTTCTTTTCAGAAAGGAATAACAAAACTCTTGCACTACGGATTCTCTCGAATATTGCAGAAATGGAGCTTGAAAATCACCAATTACTCCGAGTCCTTGCTCACAGATTAGAACAATTAGGATATATTTCCCTTGCAATTGATGTATTTAGAGATGTACTCGAAATGCGAGAAGAAGAGCCGCAATCCTATCGAGATTTGAGCTTGGCACTTGCCGAAAACAAACAATATCAAGAAGCGGCAGATACTCTTTATAAAGTAATAACCAAAAAGTGGGATGCGCGTTTTCCTGAAGTGGAACTTATTGCACTCAATGAATGGAATAACATACTTACAAAAGCAATCAACAAACTAAATACAACTCGTTATGATAAACGGTTTATTTTTGCAATGCCGGTAGATGTTCGAGTGGTTCTGAATTGGGATGCAGATAATTGTGATATGGATTTATGGGTGTTTGACCCAAGTAATGAAAAATGTTTTTACAGTCATCCAAATACAGAAATTGGAGGTCATCTATCACGAGATATGACAGGTGGTTATGGCCCCGAAGAATTTATACTTAAAAAAGCTCTTGCCGGAAAATATCAAGTAAAAGTTCAGTATTACGGTTCGCAACAGCAGAAAATTGCCGGTGCAACAACTATTCAACTCGAACTTTATACAAGATATATGACAGGACGCGAAGAGAAGAAAACAATCACTTTGCGACTCAAAAACCCAAAAGAATTGATAGATGTCGGTGAGTTTACATTTGAGTAATGAACTTTTAATTTAGTTATTAACCAAAAGAGTTTGATTTAACGACGAACGATATTATTGGATTTTAATTCATTTTACATACTAAAAGAATCAATCTATTTCCAATCAATGCAAGAGTTTCATATTGTTCTCGGCGGCGATTATAGCGTGGTGGAATTGCTTGATCGAACATTCTCCCGGAATAACTATAGTTTTTTTCAATTTCTCGTACAACCATAGCAGAATTTGTAGAATATGCAAACGTCATACTTCCAGGCATCACTGCGTACTGTTGCCCCAATGAAACATTTGATTCTTGAATATATTTTTTGCCATTAAGTGAAACGAAGAAATCAACATCAAATCCGAAATAAATAAACTCCGAACCATCGCATGTAAAAAAAGGAGGACTTGCTTCTTTGCCTGCGTCATATTCTGTTCTGTTTAATACTATTTTTGCAATATTATTGACCACACCTTTAAAACCAACCATCGGTAAATATGGATGAAGAACTAACTGTTCAATTCTATCATATCGTTTACTTTCAAGAGGTTGAAAATATTCATCAGAATAAAGAAACACCTCAGCACTTTGCTGTCCGTTGCATACTGCCGCTCCATTTGTTCCAAACGGATTTATTGCCATTTCTGTAATTGACTCATAGCTTCCTGAGATTTCTTGGTCGGCTTTATATATTTTCCAATAACGTCCTTGTCTTCCGGCGTAGAATGGATTTCCATCACTCCAAATTCCTTGTAGTTTGATTTCATCGAATTGTGTGCCGTCCACTCCATTTGTCCGAATGAATTGACCACCAAATCGCGCACATACATAACTAATAATTGAACCATTATAGCTGAGTGAAAGTTGGCTTCGTCTGTTTTGTGCCAAATATCGATTATTTTCCAAGTAAATTGTCTCTAAGTCTCCATCAAATAACGAATATGCCATCGTTCCGTTTTGACTGAAAGCTATTTCTCCCGCATTTGTAGCTGTAGAACGAATAATTTTTTTTTCGGTAATAAGTTCCCAACCGGAAGTTCTATAACCAAAAGCCGCCCAATGATTTCCATCAGGAGAGAAAACCGGTTGTTTGATGTTTTCATAGACATTTACACTTGATATTCCATCAACGATAAGACGATATTGACCTGAAAATGGCTTAGTAATTGCCCACCAGTGGTCTGTTGTATCCATTCCGTAATTTATAACTGAATCAGCACCATCAAGCAATCTGTAATCTTTACATTTATCCGCCGCAAGAGCTTGTAATAATAAACTATTAGAGCATACAATGCAACAAATAGTAATAAATATTTTACGAATAATATTTCTGAAAAATATAGGAGTATAAAGCATAAAAACTAAATTTCTGTTCATGTGTTGTATGTACAACGAATTACTTTATAAATTACTTGAATCTTAATTACTATTTATTATTATTACAAAACATCAACACTTACAAATCGTCGGATTGTTCTCTAAAATAAATGAGTCATTATTACATTGTATTATTATGAAATTTTTTCGTGGATTAATTCGATGGTTAACAAATTTCTTACTTTTTTTAATTACAATATCAGTTGTAGTAACCCTATTTCCTTATAGTTTTGCTTCATTTTACGATTTTCCTCCTTCAATTCCTTTTTCAGGAAATAAACTTTATAATCCTTACAATTCTGTTTCCAAAGAAACTCGATTTATCAAGGCAAATTTTCACGCACATTCACATGCTTATAGTGGTGTAACAGATGGTCACAGCACTGAGCAAGACCTCTTTTTAGGATATAAATCTATGAATTATGATGTTATAGGTATATCCAACTATCAAACTATAAATTCTACTTTTGGTTCAGATTCAGGGTATGTACCCGTCTATGAACATGGTTATAATCTATGGAAAAGACATCATGTTTGTATTGGTGCAAAGGAAGTAACGTGCTGGGATTACTTATTATTTCAATCAATACACCAAAAACAAGATATGATTTTTCGACTCAAACCAACAATTGATGTTCTTGCAATTGCTCACCCAAAATTTAGGAACAGTTTCGAGCCAAATGATTTCACACAATTAACAGATTACGATTGTATCGAAGTGCTTAATCATTATAGAACTTCTGAATCTGCATGGGATTCTGCTCTCTCTGCCGGTAGATCGGCATGGATAATTGCAGATGATGATTCTCATAATGTTAAGGCAAACGGTGAAACAGGAGTTTGTTGGACAATGATTGCTTCAAAGCCGAACCGAAGTGAGATTGTGGAAGCATTAAAGAATGGGAAAAGCTATGGAGTTGAAGGAAAGTATGGATTGAATCAAAATAAGCTATTGTCTTTAAAAACTGATAATTTGCAATGTAAAATTACATGTGAATCACCTGCAGATTCTATTCAATTTATTGGTCAAAAAGGACAATTGAAAGCAACTGATTATAAAACTAAAACTTCTAACTATACATTTTCACAAAATGACACATATATACGAATTAAAGTATTTACAAATGGTTCATGTATGTGGTTAAATCCAATATTTCGCACTGATAATGGAGCAATTATTTCTCTACATTCAACTGAAAATCTAAGTAAAACTTGGCTTTGGAGAATTGGTTGGCTATTACTCTGGATGAGTTTTATTTATAGTATTTATAAAAAGCGTAAATCACATAATTGAGGACATTTCAACTTTAAATTAAGTATCACTCAAAAATTAAAATTGCTGTAAAAGCGTCATAGAGCTGTAAATTAAATAATAAATTAAAAAAGACAACTCAACTCTAACATCAAGGAAAACCAATGCCAATCAATGATGATATCCTATCTTCTCTTATAAATAACGATAAAAAAGACTCAACAATTCCAAAGAAACTAACAATTCTTCCTTTACGTGATGTAGTATTATTCCCTCACATGATATTTCCGGTTTTAATTGGTAGATCTTCTTCTTTAAAAGCAGTTGCAGAAGCGATGGAACGTGAGAAATTTATCTTCGTCGCATCTCAAAAAGATCCCTCGGTAGAAGAACCAACCCATAATGATATAAACAAATTCGGAACGGTTGCAAAAATCCTTCAAGTATTAAGATTACCAAATAATTTGCTTAAAGTATTGGTCGAAGGTGTGTTTCAGGCAAAAATTATAGGGATTGTTAAGAATTCTGATAATCTTGAAGCAAAAGTTGAAATTATCCAGTCGAAATACGACGAAAAAGATACAGAATTGCAGGCAATGGTTCGGCGAAGTTCTGAAATGTTTAGTGATTACGTAAAGTCCAATCGAAATCTACCACCGGAAGTAGTAGCCGCTTTCGAGAATCTTGATGACAGTTCACGAAAACTCTATTATGCAGCTGCTAACTTGCAGCATAAAGCTGAAAACAAACAGAGAATAATCGAAAAAACAAATTTAAAAGACCAGTATTTTGAATTAATTTCAATGATGAGTGAAGAACTTGAAGTATTAAAACTTGAAGAAGAACTCGATGAAAAAGTTCATGATACTATTCAAAAAACACAAAAGAAATATTTTATTCAAGAACAAATCCGCACACTTCAGAAAGAGCTCGATGAAGACGATGAGCTTAATCCCGAAATTTCTGCAATTCGAGAAGCAATAGACAATGCTAAGATGCCAGAACATGCTTTAGCACGTGCTGATGAGGAACTCGAGAAACTCAAGAAAACTCCAACGATGTCACCTGAATTCAGTGTAATTCGTTCTTATATTGATACATTGACTTCATTGCCTTGGTCAATTAAAACAGTTGATAATATTCGTATTGAGCATGTACGAACTATTTTAAATGAAGATCATTACGACCTTGAAAAGCCAAAAGAAAGAATATTAGAATATATTTCTGTTTTGAATATTGTAGGTTCGTTGCGTGGACAAATATTATGTTTAGTTGGACCTCCGGGTGTTGGTAAAACATCGCTCGGTAAATCAATAGCACGAGCTTTGGGTAGAAAATTTGTTCGTATTTCCCTTGGTGGAGTCAGAGATGAAGCAGAAATTCGTGGACATCGAAGAACGTATATTGGTTCAATGCCCGGTAAAATTATTGCTTCGATGAAGAAAGCCGGAGCAATAAATCCTGTTATTCTTCTGGATGAAGTTGATAAAATGTCGATGGATTTTCGAGGCGATCCTTCTTCTGCGTTACTCGAAGTTTTAGACCCAGAACAAAATTCAACGTTTAACGATCACTATCTTGAAATAGATTATGACTTGTCAAATGTATTATTCATAACTACTGCAAATGTAAAATATGACATCCCTGCTCCTTTACTGGATAGAATGGAAGTTATTGATATTTCAAGTTATTTAGACCATGACAAACTCGAAATTGCAAAACGACACATCATTCCAAAACTTCTTCGTGAATTCGGACTTGAATCTGTAAACATAACTTTTACAGATAAAGCATTAATAAAAATTATACGTGAATATACACGCGAAGCAGGAGTACGTAATGTTGAGCGAGAGATAAGTTCTGTTCTTCGTAAAGTTGCTAAAGAACTTGTTCAAGAATTTGAAACAAAAGAAAATGCAAAAGCTGCTAAAAAATCTACTAAAGAATCTAAAAATGGCTCAAAACAACCTCAATTTAAACTTCCTAAAAAGAAAAAAGTAGTCATTGATGAAGATGTTGTTGTGAAATTTCTTAAGAATCCTAAGTTTAGAGATAAAAATGATGAATTAAACGATAAAATTGGTGTAGCGACCGGTCTTGCATGGACAAGTATGGGTGGTGACACATTGCCGGTTGAAGTAACAATTATGCCCGGAGCAGAAAAGCTTACATTAACCGGAAAACTTGGTGATGTAATGAAAGAATCAGCAACCGCGGCACTTTCGTATGTGCGTTCTAATTGGTATGCTCTCGGTGTACCTGAGAATTTTGCCAAAGACAAAGAAATTCACATTCATGCACCTGAAGGAGCAATTCCAAAAGACGGGCCATCTGCCGGAATTACGATGTCACTAGCATTGATTTCAGCGGCTTCATCAAGACCTTTAAGAGGAGATTTGGCAATGACAGGTGAAATTACTTTACGTGGAAATATTCTGCCAATCGGCGGTTTGAATGAAAAACTTTTGGCAGCTAAACGAAAAGGAATTACAACGGTGTTAATTCCAAAAGACAATCAACAGGATATTTCAGAGATTAACCCTATTATCACAAACGGGCTTCAAATTGTTCCGGTGGGACATCTTTCCGAAGCTTTACCGTATGCTTTTCGTACTGAAACTAAAAAGTAAAGCAGAATTATTATTATTTCTTTTAATATTAAAAAGCCACTAAGTTAAAATATTTAGTGGCTTTTTATTGATTTTAAACAGTAGTTTCTAGCTTTTTCCACATCATCCAACTACCTAATAACATCATAACAATAGAAATCCATTGTGCTTGGGAGAGACCGGCATACAATGGATTGATTCTTATGAATTCTACTCCAAACCGTTCTAAGCCAGCCAAAATGAGATACAATCCAAATAACCAACCGGCTACATTTGGTTTTTTACGAAATTTCCATAAAATTACAAAACAAACTACCGAAATAAGGGTTTCATATACTGGTGCAGGATGAACTTTTATATCAACCGGAACTGCACTTCCGGGGAAAATATGCTTGAAATATTCTACTAACTCCATATTTTTTGCTGATAATGTTGAAACATATCCATTAGGATAGCCCATTGCCCATGGAAGATTAGTTGGAATACCGTAGTCTCCATCTCCGGCGAGTTGACATCCTATTCTTCCAATTCCATACGCCAATATGAGTGACGGAGCAGCTGCATCTGCCAAAGTAAGGAAATTAATTTTCTTTCGCTTACTATATATATATATAAAAGTAATTGAAAGTATTAATCCACCATAAAATGTTAGACCTCCGGGATTAAATAATGATTCTACCGGATTTGCCAAAAACTCATTGAAATTTTCTAACAGATGAAAGAGTTTCGCTCCTAAAAGTCCGCCTATAAATGCAAAAAATGTGACGACTGAAGCAACATCTTCTCCATATCCACGGCGTTTTACTTCTTTTGTAAATAAATAATTTGCGGTAAGAAAAGCTATGGCAACCATCAAGCCAAAACTATGGATTGGAATTGGTCCGATTTTGCCGATTTCTGGATACATATATTTACTTTCTTATATTAAAGTGATTATTTTTGAATAGTTAATTTGCATCTTGTGTTACTAGTTTTAAAAAAGAGGTGGCCCGATTAAATTCTTCTTCAAGTTCAAATGTAAAAATTTCAATATCGAGAGTTTTCAGAGCAGGAATTGACTCGCAAAGTACTTGCCAAGCAGGTAGTTCTACGATATTAATTTCATCAATTTTTTCACCTATACCTGCCCCCCATAATTCGCAAAGCAAGTCTGCAATTCGTACAACTGAAGTTAATTCGCGCAAATCTGACAACTCTTCAGGATGATGATGATGCCCTACTATTGTTTGGATTTCTTTTGGCAATTTCCATAGTCTTGCTATCAATTCACCGGTTGTTTGATGGTCAACTCCAAAAATTTCAATTTCAGCTTCAAGGTCTGATAAGTTTTTGTCTGTTATGAGTTGTAAAGATTGTTCATACCGATTAGGGTCAAATTGAATCATTGCCATTTTTCCTATGTCATGTAATAATCCGGCAATGAATTCTACATCCCGAAATGAACGTTTAATTTTTGATGCAAGTGATTTTGCAACCATTCCCGTACTTGAAGAGTGATGCCAAAACTTATCCATAAATTGTGTACTTTTGCCATGTGAAAGTACCATGAATTTACTAAAGATTGAAACACTTAACACAATATTTGAAATGCGATTTAAACCGAGGGCAAGAACAGCTTGATTGAGAGAGGTTACAGAAGAACGAACTGCATACAGTGGTGAATTTGCCATCTGTAAGATTTTTAAAGTTAATGATACATCAGTTTCTATAACTTGAGTTATTTCACGCAAATCTGCATTATCATTTTCAAGTAAAGCAAGTACACGACTAGCTACTGCAGGCAATGTAGCAAATTCTTGCGCTCCACCGATTGTATCCAATAATGACATTATTAATATATCCTATGTAAAGAAAGTAGTATCAAAATTACCAAATAAAATCGGAACGAACAACCTTACAATTTTATTTCAGTAGTAATTACATTTGAGAAAAATTTTTCATAATTACTTTTAAGTTTCATTTCAAATTCTAATTTTTTTTAGATTTTTATTATATTGAATTTTGAAATATTAACTTGGCATAATAGTTGTAGTTCTATTCCATGTTGTAAATTTTATTTATATTTACATACAGTCATACTTAGAGTTATGTTATATAATAATTAACTATTAATTGTCATAACTTTCAAATTTCTAAATGTAACAATGAAGCGAATTATCATCATAGTTCTATTATTAGCCACAATTTCATGTGGAAAGTTACTTGCACAATCTATTCAACTTGTTCGTTCAGATGTTGATTCAACGCGTGCCCATTTTATTACAGCAACTTTCAGATTTGGAGTTGATGTAAAACTTACTGACTCTCCCGGATGCACTGGTGCAGCATTTGAGTTAAGATACACAAACGCTTCAGTAGTTCGGTTTTCCGGTTGGAGTGCAGGTTCGTTCGGTTCTCGAGGAACTATTCAAGTTGACCAAACAAATCTTTCGACCGGAGCAGGGAAAATTAGTGTTGGTTCTCTTTCAGGTGATCCTGCATTTGCTCGTGGAATAGACAACCCCATAATTGTTCATCTAGATTTTGTTGTTACACCAGATGCTGTGCATAACCAATCAAGTATTTTTACTTTTGTTAATGCCCAAGCAATTATCAACAAAGACAGTGGAAGTATAGTTCAACTAACAAGTAATGCTACTCCATTAGCAATACGTAGTTTTATTAAAGTTTGGCCAGGAGATGCTGATAATAATGGGATAGTAGATACTCGAGATGCCTCACAAATAGGAAGGTTTATCGGTAACAATGATTCGACAACTAAATTTCGTGGTTTTAAACGTCAGCCGGGAAGTACGTATTGGTCACCCCAAACTGCTTTAGCGTGGGATTCCTCTCAAGCAACATATACTGATTGTGATGGTAATGGTGATGTTACAATTACAGACCTCATGGTTGTTCCTGTGAATTTTGGAAAGACTGTAAGTGGCACTAAAGAAGCAGTTATTCAATCTTCAATTACAATTTCAGAAAATAATTCACCTACGTATCCACCTAATTCAGAAAGAGTTCCGATATTTGTTTCTACTGATCGCCCTTTTTTAGCAGCTTGTGCTACAGTTCAATGGGATGAAACAGATGCCGATATATTAGGAATAGAATCCGGCGAACTTTTTTGTGGTAAAAACATAATGCTTTATTCTAACTTATCAACTAAAAACAATTCTGCTCAATTGGCAATTGGTGATCTTGATGGCTGCCAAGCTCAAAAAGGTGGAATACTTGCTTACTTAATATTTGTCCCCCGAAGACCTGGTGCTATTCCCTATCCTATGCTGCAAACTCCGACTGGTATAACGGCATCAGGTCTGTTTTTTTCTTTGCAATCTGTCTCTAAAATTCAATGTGACAATTCTGATAATTATAATGAACAAGAAGTTATATTCATTCGCAAGGACAAGATTTTATCATTATCACTCAGAAAATCAGAAGATGTTACTATTGAAATAACTTCAGTATTAGGTCAAGTATTAATTCAACGCAATCTGTTTTTGCCCGAAACTACACTAGAAATAGACATTTCAACTTTTCCAAAAGGTGTTTATTTTGCAACAATAAAGTCAGCTTATAATTCATATTTAAAGAAAATTATTCTTCCTTAAAATCACTTAGATAATCTTATTGTTAGCTCTGCACTACTCTCTTGTTATGCCCCTTCTCCCTACTCCTAGCTTTTCTCCCCATCTTTTAATCCGTAATCACCATTTACAGACGATTCTTCCAACTTTGGTAAGAAAAGTTCAAATACCACTTTATACTCGCGAAAGATTTACTACTTTAGATAACGATTTTTTTGATGTTGATTGGTCGTATATTCCTCATTCGGAAAACCTTGTTGTATTAATTCATGGATTGGAATCTAACTCAAATTCAAACTATATTCGAGGAATGGTTCATACATTTAACCGTAGAGGTTGGAGCGTTGGAGTAATGAATTTTCGTGGTTGCAGTGGAGAAATCAACCATTTGTATAAATCGTATCATAGTGGTGCTACAGAAGATATACATTGCTTGGTTACAGCAATAGCACAGCGTCTTTTATATAAAAAAATTTCTCTTGTTGGTTTTAGTCTCGGTGGAAATGCAGTGTTAAAATATTTGGGTGAGCAAGGAGATAACACTTTACTATGTAACGCTGGAACAGTTAGCGTACCTTGTGATTTAAAAGCATCTGCTCTAAAAATGGCTATGTTTGAAAATGCGCTTTATATGAAACGATTTGTTCGGTCTTTTCAACATAAACTTTCTGCAAAAAAAGCATTATTACCTTCAGGAGTTTCACTTGATTCATTTGCTTCTATAAAAACTTTTCAAGAACTTGATGACCTCTATACTGCACCAGCCCATGGATTTAAAAATGCTGAGGAATATTGGGATTCTTGTAGTGCTCTGCGGTTTATTCCAAAAATTACAATACCAACTCTTTTAATAAGTTCTGAGGATGATTCTTTTTTGGATAAAAGTTGTTTCCCGATTGAAGAAGCAAAACAAAGCACTAATTTTTATTTAGAAATTCCTACGTATGGTGGACATTTAGGATTTATGAAAAGTAGAAATGAATTTTGGCATGAGACTCGAATTGCAGATTTTATTACCAACAAGTAGTTAAACTTGACTTTTATAATTTTTACCAATTATACCGACCTCCAATTTTAACTTCCCAATCTTTTTGTTGTCTATTTGTATTTACTGATCCGTTTGCACTTTTGGTTAACTGTAGAATAAGATTATCAAGTATAGCAGTGTTTCCAAAGATACTAAGAGGTGCTTCGATACTAAACTCCCCATTAGTAGTAATGTCACCGAGAGTTCCACCGACTCGCCATGTCAAATTTCCGATGATTTGTCCGCTAAGGTTAAGCTTTGCATCAGTCAAGTTGCCAACCCCTCCAACAAGGTCAATTCGGGCATCAGAGATAATTCCTGTGCCTTGCAATAAGTCTGCAATCTGATTTGACAATACACCTGATAATCCATTATACACTTGATTACTTAAATTTCCAAGTTCATTTTGTGTACCGGAACCATCACCACCTTTACCAAGCTCATCTTGTGTTTTGCCAAAGAGCAATAAACATAGTGCATCACCACGAACTTTAGATGAATCATTAGCCGCATCTAAACCATCAATTTTATAAGTAATACTGAGATTCGGTACATTTTTAGTTCCTTTTATGGTAATAATAACACTATAATCAGACCGCTTATTGGCAATAGTCCTTGAATTTGAATATGTTGCTATCAAATTTAAACCGGGATTATCCATAGCACCCGTTGTAAAATCTAAACCACCGGAAGCATCAAAAATCTTAAAGAATTTATACTTTGAACCGGTTTTAACGTCAACTTGACCATACAGCATGATATTTTGTTGTGGTTTTTTCACATAATGAAGTTTATCGCCTTGGTTTCGAGTTCCAATTTCAGCTTCCAATTGGTCAATTGAACTCAATATCATCTTTAAATTAAATTTACCCGGTATCTTAATATATAAGTTATAATCTATTAAATCTGCTATGCTTATACTTTGTTCAATAGACGTTTCTTCCATATTATCTTTTTCACGGACACTTGAAATAGAATTGACATTTATAGAATCAGATTTTTTGGATAACGAATCTATTTTGCTAATCAAAGAATCATTTTCTATAATAATTTTTGTTTTTCCATCTTTTGAATATTTCGTGTATTTGAAGGTTGAATTCATTGTTGTTATTTTTTTATCCGGTGGAAATGTAAGATTTGCATCAAGAATATTAACATCACCTTCTAAAAATGGTTTTTTAAGTGTTCCATAAAAATGAAGTGGGTTAGCTCCGGTAGAAATTTCAAATTTTCCATATAAAGTTGGACTTGTGGCAACAGATGCAGAGCTTAGTACTAATATTTTTGGAGAAGTAATAAATAAATCTAAAGAATCTATGTTAAATTCTTTCAACTTAACATTTCCGTTTATCTCCGCTTTGCCTCCACGTAAATCAGCTGCTGGGTCATTATAAAGAGTTAGTTTATTTATGTCAACCTGATTATTTTTTAAAGCAAAATTTCCTTCAGCGAAGTATTTAATATTTGTTGATTTTACTACAAACGAAGAATTTGAAAGTCGAGCCGTACCTCCATAATGCAAATTGGAAGAAATTCCTTCGATAGAAATTTCTGCATCTGCAAGACCTTGTAATTTATTTATTCCCGGGATAAACGGTGCAAATATTGCCATGGAAAGTTCATTCGCTTGGGCTGTTATTATTATATGTTCTTTCTTGCTTAACCTATCCTCTACAGGTTCAAAAGCACAATTAATAGGTAATTGTTCAATTCCTACATGAAGCTTTTTACTTGTTGTAGATACTTTAGGATTAATTATCGTTAGTTCACCCGAAATCATTTTATCTTCATGATTTAATGTTAAAGTTTGGTTTCCTATTAATACACCGTTATAAGCAAGAGTATCAAATTGGCCATTAGCAGTTATGATTGGTTTAGAATAAGTACCTTGAACTGTCATCACCAAATTTGAAACTTTTCCTGATAGAGGTTTCAATAGTTGCTTAGTACTTTCATCCATAAATGGGAATGTATATAAATCTTTCAAATAAAAGTTTTGTATTGTTAGATTAAATTCATTAAATAGTGAATCTGAAACTAATCCACTCATACTAATTTTTTCTGAGTTTAAACGTATAAGTTCAAGTTTTCCAATAGATAATCCACTTGGTGAAAGTGATATATTTGCTTTACTTGCCAGATACCAAGTTTTTCCACCATACCCCAAAGTCAGAGTATCAAGTAACATAGACAGTGATTCATTTTTATCAAGTATGAAATCTCCATGGACTCCAACTCCAATCAAATTATCGTAGAAAACTCCAGCCGATATTTCTCCAATTGTACTGTTATAAGTATATGTAAGAAATGGATTTTTAAGAATTATTTCATTGACCGTAATAATTGAATCACATTTACTGTGTATATTAAAATCCTCAAGTGAACTTACTACTCCATTATGAAGTATTTTCGCATCTGCTCTCAAGAACAATGGATCAGTTTTTATTAAAGTCTTGCCAATATTTAATTGGGAAGCTACTATTTTTAGTGAATCAATTGTAAAGAGAGATTCATGGTTGTCAGCTTTAATAGAACCAACAAACAAACCACGACTTTGCAATGCCAAGTCATTAGGAAACAGTGCATTAATAGGAGATATATCTCGAATATTCAACCGAAATTTCATATCAATTGGTATTTCCGGATGAAGAAAAGTTTTACCGTTCTCAGATTCAGGCAATTGCCAAACAAATTGATTATTTGTATTTAGTGATTTTACTTTATTAATATTGTATTTTACATAATCAGCTATAAATTCAGATTGTTGTGAGCATTCATCTATGAGCGATTTATATGTAAATTTACCATCGAGCAACATATTTATAAAAGTGGAACGAAGTCGTACTGTTCGTGTACTCAATGTTTTATCTCTATCTATAGTTACATTCAAATTCCAAGGAAGAACTGTTAAATCATTAAATGTAACTATATTAAAGTCTGCATTGAGTTTCCCTTCCAGACTATCAGGGTGTAATCCTTTACCATCTGAAGTTATTATTACAGACATTGAGGTAGGATAATTTTTATTATCCATTAATTTAGCTAGAGGAAAACTTTCAAATTGAGCTTTAAAATTATAGAGTGGATTAGCAAGATTTCTTAAATCAAATTCTCCCGATAACGACATAGTACCCGGTAAACCGAGTGTTGTTATTGAAGTGTCATGAGGTACAAGATATGTACTTCCGTCATCAGTTACAGGTTCTTGAACATCAACGAATAACGTATCTACTTTTACGATTCCTTGTTCCCTACTACTTCCAGTAAATAAAGCTTTCGTAATTTTTTTTCCTGAAACAGATGAATTCCATACTTCTATACGAGTTGATGCGTCAAGTTCATCGAGCATAATGCCCTTTCCTGCTATGATTACTTTAGCATTCAGAGAACTTTCCAAATCAGGATTATGAGTAATTGCGGCAAGATTGATATTTTCAACACTTGCATCACCGTGATAACCAAGAGGACTACGAAGAAATATTGTAAGTTGACCGTCTACATTTCCTGATTTGGTTGCAGTAGTCGCAGTAATTGCTATTGAATCAGCAGGCGAAGCATTTACATACGCCTTACGAATTTTTACCGTTCCCAGAAAATCAAGTTTCGGTAATTGAAGAACCGGTGTAACACGTTGTAGTTCATCATAATTTATAAGAGATGTTTCGGCTGTTGCTTGAAAGGTTAGTTTTTCTGGTGTGTCAAGATGTTTTAACTTTCCCGATGCATTTAAATGTGAGAATGGCGAATCAATTCTTAGTTTTTTAATGTACAATTCTTCTAAAGTTCCGAATGCGTCAATTCCAAGCTTGTATGAACCTTTAATTCCTGCGTCAGGTAAAAATCTGAGTAAGTCTTCAGTTTCGAGAGAATCAGCTTTGATTTCAAGACTAATAGGAGCACTTGCGAGTTTTTCAGATGTAATACTTTCAAATATATTGACTGAATCTACTTTGACCTGCAATTGCATATTGGTTTTTGGTGTAATGAATTGTACTTCCTTTACTTCAATTCCATTCTTATTTGCAATTGCGTCAAGGGAGAGTTTTTTCAAAGAGAATCCGCTTCTCTCTTCAAAACTACAATTCTTTAAATATAAATTGTAATCATTTTTGGAAATATTTGCATCTGCGGAAAGTAAAACATTAACATTCCATAAATGAAGATGAGAAAAATCAATCTCATGGTTTTTGGCAGTTGGAGCGAGTGAATCCTCCATTATAAGTGTTGCGTTACGAATAGCAATATCGTACGCATGAATCAAATAATCAAATGGTTTAGCAGTGGTTGTATCATTCGTTGGTTTTGCGATATGGTCAATATTCCAACTACTGTCTTTATTTCTCAATAGTTTTATACGTGGACTTTCTAACGTCAAATGTGACACATAAATTTGTTTATTCAAAAATCGTTCGAGGTCATAACCTATTGATATTTCACTAGTCATTAGAATTGTATCGCCATCAGCCATTAATCGAACATCGTGTAAGGTTAATCCTCGAAGAAGGTTAATTTCTAAATCGGAAAATTCAACACGTCCTAGAAGTTGGTCGTTTAGGAAATCTTGTAAAAAAGGAGTAGCCCACCTTCTAAAACTTTCAGTTTGTGTTATTATAACGATAGAAGTGCTAATAAAAACTAAGAATAAAAGAATCCCTATTATTGTTCTGCGAACGAAACGTCCAATGAAAAATATCACTCGTTTCCAAGTGGATTTTTTTGGGGACTTTTGTTCTTGTATTTCAGTATTTTCCATCATGCTTTTAAGGTTATTCAATTATGCTTTGCAAATATACGCACACAAATGGAAAAGAGTGTATTTCTTGTATAATTTCTTATATACTAAAACGTTAAACTTTAAAATTTAAAGCTTCTTATTATGATAAAATAAAATCCGTATATTGCATTGAAAATTTTAGCTCATCTTTTACTTGTAAAATTATTCAATAATAACTAGATTACTTTAACTTGTTGAATTCCTATTTCTTACTATACTAAATAATGCAACCACAAGACGATAAACTATACAAACAACTTGATGTTTCACTTCTTCGTAGATTACTTAAATATCTTCAACCTTATGTTCGATGGATTGGAGTTGGTTTTTTTCTCGCATTAATATCATCTTCATTACCGCCTCTAAGACCATACCTAACAAAAATTGCCATAGATAATTATGTTATTACATCTGATGGTGATGGGTTATTAAAAATCACCCTTCTTATAATCGGCGTGATGATTCTTGCAAGTGTAGTTCAATATTCACTTACATATTTAATGCAATGGATTGGTCAGAAAGTCTTGCTGGATATTCGGCTTGCTGTATTCAAACATATCCAAAGATTTTCGTTACAGTATTACGATACAACACCTGTCGGCAGATTAATTACACGCGTTACAAATGATGTAGAAGCGTTGAATGAACTTTTTTCATCAGGAGTTGTTTTAATCATAGCCGATGCACTCTTGATAATCGCCATAGTTTGTTTTATGCTTCTTACTAGTTTGAAACTGACAATTGCTACTATTGCTGTTTTACCTTTACTTTTTATTGCAACTACTATTTTTAGAAGAAAAGTAAGAGTAGTTTATGCTCAAATCCGTACTCAAATTGCAAGAATGAATTCATTTTTGAATGAATATATTACAGGAGCTACTACAATCCAACTTTTCTCTCGTGAAAAAACGCAATTTGATACTTTTAATGAAATAAATGATGCACACACCAAACTTCAATTGCGGTCTGTAACATATTATGCTCGATTTTTTCCTGTAGTTGAAATGATTGGATCGCTTGCATTAAGTATTATAATCTGGTTTGCGGCTCGTACTATTTTTTCAGGAGAAATGACCGTTGGTGTTTTAATTGCATTTATGCAGTATTCGGAGATGTTCTTTCGCCCTATTCGAGATTTAACTGAAAAATACAACACACTTCAAAGTGCGATGGCGGCGGCTGAACGTATCTTTGGTTTATTAGATACAGAAAATGCAATAGCTGATTCCTCTAATGCAACAACAATAACTTCATTCAATCATTCTATTGAATTTAAGAATGTATCGTTTTCGTATGATGGTAAAATTCCTATTTTGAAGAATCTTAATTTTACGTTATTAAAAGGAGAAACTATTGCTATTGTCGGTGCAACAGGAAGTGGAAAAAGTTCAATAATCAATATTTTATGTCGATTTTATGATTTTCAAGAAGGTGATATTTTAATTGATGGTATAAGTATTCGCTCGATAACTCAAGAATCCTTGCGTTCAAGAATTGCACTTGTATTACAAGATGTTTTTCTTTTTTCGAGAAGTGTTGGAGAGAATATTTCACTTGGTCGGGAATTTGTTTCCGAAACTGAGATTAGAGATGCAGCTGAAGCCCTTGGAGCAGCTGAATTTATCGAACAACTCCCTGAATCCTACGAAACTCAAATGATTGAACGTGCGGCAAATCTTTCTGTCGGGCAAAAACAACTTATTTCATTTAGCCGAGCACTTGCTTCCAATCCTGATATTCTAATTTTAGATGAAGCAACTTCGAGTATTGATACGGAAACGGAACAGATAATTGAACGTTCAATTGACAGAATGCTCGAAGGACGAACTTCAATAGTAATTGCTCACCGACTTTCAACTATTCAACGTGCTGATAAAATCGTCGTGCTTCACCAAGGTGAAATTCGAGAAATAGGATCACATCAAGAACTTTTAGCACTTAATGGACTTTATGCTAAATTGCATCAGCTACAATATAAAGAGCAATTACATTCTCATCCTAAAAGTATTAAAATTGAGTCAGAATATTCATCGATTTAATTAACCATAAATTTACCTACATACTTTTGCCCTTTTCCTGAAATTTGGAATGTGTAAACACCTTTCGTCCAAGATGAAATATCCAGTTGTTGCGCATTTACTTTCATCATGATTTCAGCAACTGACTTTCCATTCACATCATAAACCGTCAGCTTTTCTGTTCCGTTAAGTTCAGAGAGTGTAAATGTCACTACGCTTGTTGTGGGATTAGGGAATACTGATACAGTTGTGTTGTTAACTTTATTTCCTTGCTCTTCATTGACATACGTAACTCCTCCCATTGCTTTGAAAATGTTGAGCCGGCCATTCCCCCATCGGTTGTTCGGCAATGCACCATAAACAAAAGTGAGTGAATCCCTTTCGGTGTTAGACATAATCGCATCTTTGACCTCTTCAAACGTAGCGTTTGGAGAGCGTTGAAGATATAATGCAACTGCACCCGCCGCCATCGGACACGCCATACTTGTCCCTTGATAAACTATTGTATTTTCATCTGTCATAAGCATTGTATTTGTTGGCGAATACCGTGATTTGGAGGATGCAACATTTTGTCCAGGCGCACAAAAATCCGGTTTGATTCTGCCATCAGTAGTTGGTCCTTGGCTTGTAAAACCGGCAAGCATTCCAACGGGCGTTCCCATTATTTCCTGACCTTTTTCATTGATAAACGATCTTCTATTTCCAAATGCACCAACACAGAGTACTTTCCTACCGGTTGCGGGTATGAGGATGGAATAATCATTATCGTAACGTCGGATATTGGGATCTTTTTTGGAATTATATGCGCTAAGATCAGCATTTCCACCGCTCCATGTATGAAATATCCCCGACCCTTTATAGAGAATTCGAAAGATATTGGTGCGGGAATTCAACGGTTTTTTGTCATAAGGAATGAGGTTGTGTGTGGAGAGATACATTGCAGTAGTTGTACTATCGTATGCGGAAACTGCAAACTTTATTTGCCCGGCTGATTCACCGTTACCGTATGCAACATCATAGATTTTCCCATCTGTAATTTGCTTAAGTTCCTTCATAGTCATCCACGGAGACTGATACACTTGTACCTGATTCAGAATCACTTCATCAGTTAAATTCATTGCTAAGCTGTCCATGCACACCGATACCCACATACTGTCGTCATAAATTGACTGATTGACATGATATAATTTATAATCATTAAAAGAATTACAATAGAACCACGAGGAATCTTTCCCAAGTTCGTACCCTCCGTTATGAATCTCGCTTTCCCCGTCATTACCAGCACCACCACAAACGATAAACCCAGCCCTTTGGCTTGTAAGATATTCTATTCCTAATTCTATCAAATCATTGCCGTTGTGAGGGCTTCCATCATTCGTTCCTACGCTTAAATTTATTACGCAAGGCAAGTTTAGCTCAACAGCTTTTTGGTATATATAATTAATGCCGTCGAGAAGCTGAACTGTGGCATTATCGTCTAATTTTAGTGAAACCATACATATTTCTGCATCTGGTGCAATTCCTCTTAGTCCGGCGGCAGAACCCGTAACATGTGTACCATGCCCGACGATGTCCTTTTCACGAACAACCCCAGAATTAAATATTTCGGAATTGATTTGTAATTGGGACCATTCAGCTCCGTATTTAAAACTTTTGGGTGAGATTCCTATTGTATCATTTTGATCCCAAATACTTATAATTCGTGTTTGTGTAGTGTCGCCTTTTTTACGGAAATCAGGATGCAAAAAATCAACACCTGAATCCACAAAACCTACGAGAACACCCTTACCCGAGTAAGATATTCCATTAGGAAGCATTCCCGAGTGCACTTTGTCCGCTCCAATGTTAACTTTTGCTTTATCGTTTGTTATCTGAATTTTTTGGGAAGATTGGAGTTTGATAACTTCCGATTCAGAGGCAAATGCAATAATCTTGCTTAAGGGAAATTCAGCAGTACATATTTGCCCAATGATAGAATGTAATTTCCCATTATACTTTTCCACCAACTGTTTAACATCCAGAGATGTTGATTTGAAAAGTAATGAGATTATTGGGTCGGTAACAGATGATGGACTTTTCTGCTGTAGAATTTGTTGCTCGTAAATTTTTAATTTGAGCTTAGCATCAATTTTAGAATAAGCACTGGGTGAAGATGAGTTTGTTTGTTGTGCAATTAAAAATGAAGAACAGAAAAATAACGAAATAAAAAGTAACAATAGATTTTTCATAATTTGTTCCTAATATTGAAATAATCCAATTTATTATTTTGCAAATTACAAAAAATAAAAGACTTGCAAACTAAAAATACTTTAACGAAATAAAATTACCAAAGTAGCAGTAGATTTCAGTTTTATTTTAAATTGTAAATCTAATACATTACAGTCTTTTCATATATTCTTGTACCTATTATTACCCTACAGATATAAACGCCTTTTGAATTTAAATGAATAGGAAAAGTATGTTTACCAAAAGCTAAAATTGTTTGAGGAATTTCTATAATTTTACTTCCGAGTAAATCAAGAATTAAAATAGAAACATTGGAAGTTTCCTGAAGGTTTATTTCTATTGTAGATATTCCAAGAGATGGTTGTGGAATTATTTGAATTGATTGATTTAGCACTTCTTCATGCATTCCCGTAGCTTCTTCCCCAGTTTTGAAACTCCAAATATCCGACCATTCACTCGCACCGCTTGAGACTTTAGAACGAACGCGCCAGTAGAAATTCGTCAGTGGTTGCAATGATTTCAATGGTTTAGCAATTACCAAAAGCAAAGAATCTTCAAATACCATTTGGTTGAATTCCGAATCAGATGATAATTGAAGATGATAAAAAATTCCACCGGGCACAGAATTCCAAGTCAGTGTAGGATTTAGGTTTACACCGGTTACTTTATCACCCGGAGAATCTAAACGAGGACGACCTAGAATTGTGGTAAATGACCAAACATCTGACCAATCGCTTTCAGATCCGTCTGAATAAATCCATTTAATTCTCCAATAAAACGTTGTAAAATAAGAAGGGAGTGCAGCATACATTATTGTATCGCCAAGAGTCGTTTGATTAAATACAAGTTCTGAAAAATCTGGCTTGGATGAAATTTCAACTTGAAAGCGAAGAGACAAATCTGGAGAGAACCATTTTAATCTGATATTTAATGGCAAATTCACTGCTTTATTTTCAGGTAATATTGGGGTTGGAGAAGGCAAAAGTCGCTTGAAATTCCAAACTTGTGACCACTCACTTTCACTTTTATCCGAAGCAATTGCTTTTACTCGCCAGTAATATTTAGTATTACTATTCATTGAAAATTGCAATGCTGTCGTTTTAAATGATGAATCAACTGAAGTTGGTGTTTTGAATAATGAATCAACAGATATTTGAACACGATAAGAGTTAGCTCTAAAAGATTGCAACCACTCAAGTTTAATATTTTGCTGTATAGTTACAGTTCCACTTTTAGGAGCAATTAGTTGTGGAGTAGTTAGACTCGAATTACTTGTGCGAAACGTAAATGGCTCTGACCATGGAGTCCAGCCCCGACGATTATAAACACGAACTCGCCAATAATATGAAGTGATAGGTTTTAGCTTAGGTAATGAGCTGAATATTGAATCACTTACAACTGTGTCAATCATTAATTCAGTGAACTTCAGTTTTTCTGAAAATTGAACTTGATAAGAAGTTGCTCTTGAATCTTTTTGCCATACTAAGAAAGTATATAGAGAACAATTTAATTCATTATTAACAGGATATAATAATGTTGGTATCTTAGGTAATGCATCAAGTATTTCTATGTTTTTTGATGCTGAACGGTTTATAATCCCGGCTGGAAAGATACAGCTAAAGTCAGCAACAATGCGGTAAATTCCATTATTCATCGGAGAAAACACACCGGAATATTCAAATTGCGAAGTATCATTTCTCTTAAGTGTAATTTCTGTTCCAACAGTGTCATCAATCGGTGAAAACACACGTACTTTCAAAACTGGTTTACTATAAAAGAACTTTGGAAGTAACACAATAAATTGTACTAAGTCCTTCGGTTTATATAAGGAATCGTTTAGAATAATTCCTATTGAAACATCACTTAAGTAAGATTGAACAAACTGAGTATTATTTGATTTAGGTGAAATAATTTTCCAACGTCCCGGTTGAGGTTGGCTCATAAAATAATACGACACATTTTCATACTTAAAATTCTCGTAACCAATATTAGAATAAGGTAAAAACGTTGCTTTTGGAGAAATTGAAGTGTCAATAATTACTCCATTTGGAGCAATTAAACGAAAATTTTGAAGAGATGAAACAGTATTCGTCGTTTTCTGTAAGGGTGGCACTGTATCTACTGATTGAATTCTTGCAATAACCATTGTATCCATATATGTATCAACGACAAATGTAATAGTGTCACTTTTATTATCCGATACTAACTGCTTTTCCTGACGACGTAAAGTTCCCAAAAGCCAAGATTTCATTATTTGAAAGCGAGGGTTAAGATTTACCATAGTAGTTTCAAGTGGTAGAAAATCTAAAGAATTAGGTGTACACGATATTGGTATAATACGTTCCATTAATTGTGAACGAAAATCTGTAACGTTTATCCAATCAGCAAGCCGAACTATTTGAGGTGAATTTTCAAATGTAAGTCCCAGTCCATTATTATGTTCATCAAACGAAAAATAATTATTGGTTTTAGGTATTGAAACCATTCTAATTACCTTTGAATTTTCAAAGTAAGACTTCCGTGCAAGAGTTATTGAAGATTCTGATGAATTTGTTAATAAAGTAAAATTATTTTCTTGAAGATCTTTCAAAGAAACTTGAAACATAGATTTCCCGGGAATAAAACGACTGTCCGGTTTTATAGTATAATTCCACCGTAGCCAGAATCCATCAACTGCAAGTTCTAATGGTAAAGTAAGATTAGTAGGTGAATATTCTTTACTGAAAAATCCACGAATTATTTCTAGGGAATTTAAAAGCAAATTTTTAGTTGTGTCTTCCAAATTAATTGGAGAATGTACCAAACTAACTGTTGCAAGCGGTATATCCCACTTCAACATTCCTGCGCTTGCCACTGAAACAACTCCATCTTCCTCCAATTCAATTTCATTATGAAGTATACCAAGTGACATTGGCATTGTTCCGGCAATAGCCAAATAAGTATTGCTAATTTCAGAATTTGGAAATAACTTTTTAGGAAATTGAGAATTTAGGTTGAAAAGAAATGAACTTGCGGGAACTAATTCAGAAAGTAACGGCGAATATTTCTCAAGATTTTGAATGAATGAATTTCCTATTCCATCTAATTCATCTGTATACACCTTTTTATAACATAGATATGAACCGAAGTTTGGTGAGCCGAGTAACAGTAGTTTGCTTACATTCTCTTTATAATTTTTTTGTTGAACCATTGCTCTAGCTACTAATCCACCAGAACTGTGAGCAGAAATTCCAACACGTTTATTGTTATATTTTTGACTTGTAAAATCAATTGCTTTGGATAGAAGCGATGCACTACTGTCTATGGGTAAAGAAAAAGGATAGAGAAACTCCCATGCATCAATAGAATTATTGAATAATTGTTCCGATGTTTTTCCCCAATTATTCCCACCTAAGCCAGGTACTAAAACAATTGGCTCAGCAGTTTTTTGACGGACAGTTTGCAATCGTCCTTTCGGTGGAATCAAACCGGTAACAGGAATTTCGCTCTCATCATAATATTTCCAATTTGGGAATTTTTCCTTTGGTATTTTACTTTTGTTGTGAAAAAAAACGATAATATCTTTTCGAGGTGTTCTAGGATAAGCATCTGAAAATAAATATTCTACAAAAATATGTCCTATAAGAGTTTTTCCGTCAAGACCAATAAAATCAATTCGACGCACCATAAAATCTTGAGCAAATAACACCGGAAAATCTTTTTCAGTAAAAATTACAGAACCATCTTTACTCAAAGATTTTACTTTTGAATATAGGAAATTTCCGTTCCACTTCTTTTGTGTATTAAGTGCCACATATCCAACTAAAGAATCTGCATTATTTATATTTAACACCAACGCTTCACCATCAGGAATCGCAGTACGGAACTGTCTTAATTCTGACCACTGACTAACAACAATTTTATTTTCAGCTCTAACTTTCCAATAATAGATGGTATTTTCAACTAGGGTTGGAAGTATATAGAACGTAGTACCGAGGTTTCCGTCGTATAATACCGTATCTGTACAATTTTCATCAAGTGTAAGGAGCAATCGATACGTTACTGCATTAGCCGAAGGAGACCATTCGAGGAAATTATTAGAAGCAACAACATCTAATGCTCTATTTGGTGGTGCTATAAGCTGAACAGAATCAGGTGGTTGCAATGATTCATCAGAGAATCCTTTTTCATAAGAAAAGAAAATACAAACTATGAGAACTATAAAATTTATTTTCATTTGATTATTATTCCAGGCAGGATTTTGCTTAAAATTTTAAAAACATTACTTTTGCAAAGATACTAAACTACCTTCTATTTCAATGTCATTCAGATAATAAAAATTGAACGATATTACAAATATATTATTAAAGTTCATAGATGATTTTTAACAAAAAAAAGGATGAAATTCAACGTTGAATCTTCATCCTTTTTCTAATTATACTTTTAGAGTTAAGTTAAGGCGACCCGTCGGCACGTCCAAGAATAACAGCATGAGCTCCTATATTTCTGCCACAAAACACCCCTGTTTCATTATCAAAACGATAATGAATACCTCCATATAACCGAGATAAAGCGGCTTCGTCGGCTTGGGCTTTCAGTGAAGCTGCTTCACTTGGGAAAATATATTCGAGGACAGTACTTCCAGCACCACTAAACGT
The DNA here is from genome assembly GCA_018266765.1 of Bacteroidota bacterium. Taxonomy (GTDB): domain Bacteria; phylum Bacteroidota; class Ignavibacteria; order Kapaibacteriales; family UBA961; genus JADJXV01. Next base: position 60,016 of record JAFDZU010000022.1, on the reverse strand, counting down.
AGCATGACCTGAAGTATAAGATGGGAAATTTGGAATGCCTGTTGAAGTTTTGATTGAAGGATCTATTTGTGACGGTCTAGGTAAATAATAATAATATTTCACATCCCAACAACAAATTCCGGCATCCATTATCGCCATATTTAATAATGCAAAAGTACGAGCTGTTCGAAGTTCACTCATATTATTTTTGCGAATTAGATTAGATGCAATATAATTCCATTTGCCGGGTGGAGTAAAAGTTCCACCACCGTCAGCCCAATAATCAGCAATTCGCCATTGCTCTCGAGTTCGGTTTTCAGAAATACTTTTTACTTCGGCAAGTGCAGTTTTATATTCAATTGAATTCAAAGCCGGAGGAGGAACAGGACGTTCCTTTTCGACATCCGGAACAGTCCAAGTTTTTACTTTCCCCCAAGTTGGCAACATTGCAGGGCGTTCTGAAGCACCGGAAATTGGAATTTCTATACTTTTCCAACCGTCGGTTCTATGTGGATAATACAAGGTGTCTTCTTTTCCTGCTGTAGAAGCCCCATCAGTTTTTGCCCTTGCAATTGCTTTAGTTGAAATTAACTTACCTAACGAGTCACCTGCTGTAATATCGCTCATAACATTAGCACCAATAAGAATACGAGATTCTTCGTGTTGCATTGCTAAACTCACTAAATAATCTTTCTCAGAAGGAAAGAAAAAAGCGAGAACCTCGCACGAAACAGCGGCGATTGCAGAGTGTTCGGAAGGATAAGATGGTAATTTAGGAATATCAAGCGCGGGTATAATTGTATTATCTATTAAATTTGGCGCAGGACGATTGATTTTATATTTAAAATTCCATGTAGCAACTAAAGCGTCATATTGTGCTACACTTAGATACGCATAAATTCTTGAAGCAATTGGTGGATTAGCAAATGGAGCATTTAAAACCGGATATGAAGTTTTACCGTCTGCACCAATAACTGCACTTGGCGCAACATTGTATTTGGCAACAAGTTTACGAGCAATTTCATTCCAACGTAAAACTGCACCTGAAGCCCAATATTTTGCTTGATTTAATTGCTCAATAGTCCGTGAAGACATTGCTTTTTTCATAGCAATAAGTTCGGTTTGGTATTCTGTTGAAAGTGTTGTAGAAGGGCCAGGAAGCTTAATTTCATCGGGTGAAGTTATTAGATAAGTTTTCCAAGTGCCTCCGGTTGTATCATTACTGACCGGAAGTAAAGTTGCGTAATTAGGAGCAGATATTTCTTCCTTACATCCATTAAATATTGCAATTGAGATTGCACAACTTAATATCAAAAACCAAGAAGAAGTAAAATTTTTAATATATTCAGTAAATCGTTTCATTGTAATTTATATAGTAATAATTTGTGATCTTAAATATTTTATTTCCAGAGTGTTAAGCCATATACTAACCCAACTGAGAAGCGAGTTGAATTTCCAACATTTCTTCCGTCTAATGTATTTGAACCACTAATACTTACGCCAAACATTCTATCAAATAATGGTAAGGGATAGTATCCTGTAAATCCAATTCTTGAAAATGATACACCATTTGACGGAAAAGATGCATCCGTGTTTCCAATATCAGTTCCACCTCGTGAAGTTTGATTTTGAATCCAAGCATCAATATAATATTCACTTGTCCCAAATCCAATTTTAGTTGAAATGTCAACTGCATCAGGTACAGTAGTTTTCATAGTTCCATCTAAAGTAACATGGTCTAGATTGACATCTCCTCGTCTGTTATATCCGGCTTGAACTGATGCGAACAGCCCAAAATCAGTCATAAAATTACCGAGTACACGTACATCACCACTCGAAAAATGATGACCTACAGCAACGGCGGCATCTGCAACATATTCTGACATAGGAGTTGATACTCCTGCTGAAACAATCCCAGATACAGTTCCAATATTTTCAATTTTTAGTTCTATTGGTTTCCATTTTAAAGCAATAGCAATATCTTGCATTGCTGATTGACTTGACAATGTACCTTGGCTTGGGGAAGCGGTGATATATGGAAGAGAAGCAACTATATCCAATTGATTTAATAGCCCAACAGCTGCGAATAAACTAATACTTTGAGTAGTAATTGTACCTAAATTTGGCTCAGAAACTAATGTTGTCCCTTTGTAGAAATTTTTATAATTTTCTGATGAATAAGACAACGCCACAACACCCTTCCCTGCTCCACGCATAAAACCGTCTATTAGCCCTTGAGATTTTGTTATTAAAGGAGTTAAGAATATCAGAAATACAAGAAATATTTTTCTCATTTTGTATAGAATAAATGAAAGAATTAATAGAATTATTGCAAAATTAACTAACCAAATATTCTTAATCTAATAATAATTAAATATTTTGATTGTTTATATTTGAAACTAAACTAAGTGCTACAATTGCAGCAGTTTCTGCACGAAGCCGACGATGAGCCAACTTAATATTTATAGTTCGAGATTCTTCGTTTAAAAGTTTAGTTTCATTCTCGGAAAACCCTCCTTCTGTTCCAATTAAAATCAAAGCAGAATCATTTGAACTAATTTGAGGAACTTGGATTCCGTTTACATCTCCAACAAACAGAACATTCCATCTATTTGAATTTTCCAAGAGCTGCTTTAGAGTCATCGGCTGATAAAATATAGGCAGATATGCTCGTTTGCATTGTTTAAGTGCTGCAATCGCTTTATGTTGGAGACGTTCAATCGAAACAATTTTCTTTTGTGAGAATTCACAAATAATTGGATAAAAATCAGTAATTCCAAGTTCAACAGACTTTTCAACAGCAAATTCCATGCGATCACGACTGTCCAAAATTCCTAATCCAAGTCCAATTCTTGTTTGATTTTCACCAAAGTTATGAAGTACATCAATTACCTTAACGATAGCTTCGGATTTAGATATATTAACAAGCTGAGTTATTGAGCAAATGCCTTTACCATTTGACAACATTATAGTTTCACCCAAACGTAATCTTAAAGCCCAAATATGTTTAAATTCATCTCCTACAATTGTAGTCTGCTCAATATCACTTGTCAATTCAGGTACATATAAACATTCCATTTTTTTATCACAAACGGTATTATTTCAGTATTTTCTCAGTTAAAATATGAGCAAAATTACGTAATTTGAACCTCATTTTAATTCGTAATTTTTTTAGAAATGAAACATCTCCTCTTTTTTTTCATAGTTGTTTTTAAAAGTGAATTTGAAAAAGATTTCTATAAACATCAGAATAGAATTCTTAAATATAAAAATGAAGAACAAAACATAATTATTCATCAATTTTTCAAATATAATTTATGCTTAACATTAACAATTTGTCAAAGACTTTTCGAGGTGGTGTAGTTGCTGTTGACGACCTCTCTTTTTCTGTAAATGACCAAAGAATTTGCGGGATATTAGGCCCGAATGGTGCAGGGAAGACTACAACAATCAGGATGATTCTAAATATTATCCAGCCCGATTTCGGATCAATTACACTTAATAATCTTCCAATAACCGAAGCAAGTAAAAATGTACTCGGATATTTACCCGAAGAGAGGGGTTTATATAAAAAAAGTACAATTGAAAATACACTTCTCTATTTTGCATCTCTCAAACGAGTAACTCCTGCTACTGCACGAAAAATGATAGAACCTTGGCTTGAACGATTTAATCTTGGAGGAATGGGAAAACGTAAGGTTGAGGAATTATCAAAAGGAAATCAACAAAAAGTTCAATTTATTGCCGCAGTGCTGCATAATCCTGATCTTTTAATTCTCGATGAACCATTCTCAGGATTAGACCCACTGAATCAAATTTTATTTAAAGAAGTTGTGCTTGACCTGCGTAAACAAGGTAAAGCTATAATTTTTTGTACTCATCAACTCGAAAGTGCTGAAACTATTTGTGACGATATACTTTTAATCAATAAAGGGAAAGCAGTTTTGAATGGAAGTTTAGAATCAATAAAACAACAATTTACTCATAATACAATTAGAATAGAGTTTGAAGGTGACGGTAGTTTTATACCTCAATTACCTTCGGTTCGACTTGCGAAATTAGAATCAGGAAAAGCAGAAATTGAACTCGAAGATGGCTATTCTACAAATCAACTTTTATCTGAAATTCTTCCGCATATTCAAATCAATAATCTTGATAAATCAGCACCTTCGCTTCTTTCAATATTTACTTCTGTAGTCGGTGCAGAAAACCTGACTTCTGACTTTCTTTCACAAACTTCAAAGGAGTTAAAATAATGACACTTTCTAAATTATTAATGGTAGCTCGGTGGGAATTTACCGAGAAGATTAGAACAAAAGCATTTCTTGTAGCATTATTCTTAACACCGTTACTAACAGTTGCTTTTAGTATAATTCCAACATTACTAGCAACCAAAGAAAATGACGAAGAAAAAACTTTTGCTTTATACGACGGCACAGGATTACTTTCAAAAACAGTTCAAGAAACTATAAATTCTAAATACATATTGAAAAACGGGAAACCAATGTATCAGCTCGTTCCTGCAGTTGGCACTAATTTAGACAAGATTATTTCTGAATATAAACTTCGTGTATTAAGTCAGGAATTTGTTGGTATATTTATTATACCAGCCGGTATTAAAAAAGATAGAAAACTCACTTATTATAGTCCGAACGTAGCGAATGTTCGAGAAATTGAACGCATTGGGAATGTAATTGAGAAAATAATTATTGAAGATGAACTTCGCAAAAACAATGTTGATATAGCAAAATATCGCGCAATCAGCAAGCCATTAGATACCGAACTTATAAAAGTAACAAAAGATGGTAAGACTGAAGAATCTGATTTTCTCAAACAATTTATGGGGGCGTATGCTTCGTTATTTTTGATAATAATATTAATAACAACAACCGGACAAGCACTCGTTAGAAGTTTGCTCGAAGAAAAGAATAATCGTATAATGGAAGTGTTGCTTTCTTCATGTTCTTCTCGTGAATTAATGTTTGGTAAATTACTTGGTTTAGGTGGTCTTGGTTTAGTACAAGGTGGGGTTTGGGGACTATTGGCTGTGATTGCAAGTTCTCAAATAGGTTCAGGATTGGCATTAACTGCCCATCTGCCTATCATACTTCTCTATGCTATTCTTGGCTATCTGTTTTATGCTTCACTGATGATTGGAATCGGCTCTACCGCTACAACCGAACAAGAAGCCCAAAATATTACCGGATATATTATCATGCTTTCAGTAATGCCATTCATGTTTATTATGGTACTATTGGAAAATCCGAATGGAACTATGGCTAAAGTTTTAAGTTATATCCCCTTTCTAACGCCTTCAATTATGACGTTTCGTATTTCGGTTCAAACTCCTGAACTTTGGGAAATACTTTTGTCAATTGTAGTTATGCTTGTATCAATTGCAGGCGTAATTTACTTGTCCTCCAAAATATTCACCGTCGGAATTTTATCCTACGGTAAACGATTAACATTAGCCGAAGTATGGCATTTGCTCAAAGCAAAATCTTAAAAATATTTTAACAGTTTTTCAAAGCAGGCGAATCAATTGATTTGCCTGCTTTGTTTAAAAGCCAATTCTTTAAATCATTACTTCAACTTTTTTTCTCTAAATTCATCATCAAAAGCAATTTCAGTAAAACTTCATTCGTCTTACCTAATAGTCAATGCGACGAATGGTATTATTATTACCATCTCTCCACTCAATTTTCTTAATTTTTGAAGTCAAAAAGTAATAAATACGATAATAATTCTACCCTTTTCAGATAAATAAATTTAACTTATGGAAACACTTCTCATGAATGAAATGAAAAATGACGGCTCTCCAAATAATAAAAAGCCATCCCCAAAACCTCCTTTCAATAATAAATTCGGCTCAGGTGGAAATAACAACAATGATAATGATCCAATGAGTAAAGTATTGAAATCTATACTTATATGGGGCGTTGGAGCAATTGGACTATTCATTTTGTTTAATTTTATAAACAGCAAAGAACATACGGAAGTACCTGTTACTTATACAGAGTACATGTATTTCCTAAACAATGGTAAAATAGCATCAGCAGTTATAGAAAAATCACAATTAAATGATTTTGAAATGCACGGAACTTTAAGTAGTTCAAGTAAAGTAAATCGTAGTGGACGCGAAGAAATCGTTACAAATTTTGTTACCAAACTTGGTGTGGTTGATTCTAAAACCGAAGAAATTTGGACTTCAAAAGGTATGACATGGAAGTATAAAGACAGTGAGAATATATGGTCAATGCTGTTATATTCTATACTTCCTTGGGCTTTGATATTTGGAGTATTCTTTTTTATGATGCGACGAATGAATAATGGTGGTTCTAAGGGAATTTTTACGTTTGGAAAATCAAGAGCACGATTATTAAACGAAACGGGTGTCAATAAGAAAACATTTGCTGATGTTGCAGGATGTGATGAAGCAAAATATGAACTCCAAGAGATTATTGAATTTCTCAAAGAACCCGCAAAATTTCAAAAATTAGGAGGTAAAATTCCTCGTGGTGTTTTACTTCTTGGCCCTCCGGGTACGGGTAAAACTTTATTAGCACGTGCTGTATCCGGTGAGGCAAATGTTCCTTTTTTCTCAATCTCAGGTGCTGATTTCGTAGAAATGTTTGTTGGTGTTGGTGCAAGTCGTGTTAGGGATTTATTTGAGCAAGCTAAGCGCAGTGCTCCGTGTCTTGTTTTTATAGATGAAATTGATGCTGTTGGTCGTTCAAGAGGAGCAGGTTTAGGAGGAGGTCATGATGAGCGCGAACAAACACTTAATCAACTTCTGGTGGAAATGGATGGCTTTGAACAGAATTTGGGTGTTATCATCATCGCCGCTACCAATCGTCCGGATGTTCTTGATTCGGCTCTATTACGCCCCGGAAGATTCGACCGTCAGGTTGTCGTAGACCGACCTGATGTTAGGGGTCGTGAAGGCATCTTAAAAGTACACACTAAAACAATTCCACTGAGTTCAGAAGTTAATCTTGAAACTATTGCTCGTGGTACTCCCGGACTTTCCGGTGCCGATTTAGCTAATCTTGTGAATGAAGCGGCTCTTTTTGCCGCAAGGCGAAATGGCGAAATGGTTACCATGTACGACTTTGAAAGTGCGAAAGATAAAATATTAATGGGTGTTGAGCGCAAAAGTATGGTTATTTCTGATAAAGAAAAAGAAACAACCGCTTATCATGAAATGGGACATGCACTCGTCGGTAAATTACTTCCACACAGTAATCCTGTTCATAAGGTAACAATTATTCCACGAGGAAGAGCTTTAGGTGTTACATCCTATTTACCCAATGAAGATGCACATACATATTCCAAAGATTTCATAGAAACTCAAATTGTAACCTTACTTGCCGGTCGTGCCGCTGAAAAAATTGTTTTCGGTCAAATGAATACAGGTGCAAGCAGTGATTTAGAACGTGCATCTACACTCGCTCGTAAAATGGTTTGTGAATGGGGTATGAGTGATGTTATCGGCCCTGTTACATTTGCCAATAAACATGAAGAAGTGTTTTTGGGACGTGAAATTGCTCAACCACGTGATCATAGTGAAGAAACGGCTCGTCTGATTGATAATGAAGTTCGTAGAATACTCACTGAGTCAATGGAACAATCCGAACAATTACTTAGAGACAACATAGATTTATTACATAAAACTTCAAAAATATTACTTGAACGTGAAATCCTTGATGGAGCTGAACTCGACCAAATAATTCGCGGAGAAGAATTAGCTCCTAAAATTAATATGTCACCGATTACTAATACTCCTAATATTAGTGTTAAAGGTGAAGAAGTAGTTTAAGTAATATCATATAATAACTGTGATTATTCAGGGCAAGCACGTTCTTACTAAAGCGGTTTGCCCTTTTTTTATCTCACTCTTTCTCTAGCAAAATATGCACCCTGAACGATTTTCTTTTTTTTGGATTATTTTCGTTACGCTCGGAATTTTATTAGATTCTTATGTTCTTTATAATTGGCAAAAATTTATAAAGCGTTATAATTACTCCAAATTTTGGTATCTATCTATGTGGTTAATTGCCGCATTAGTTTTAGCAGGAAGTTTTTATTCAAGTCCCCTATTACTATCATTAAATACTAATGTTTCAAATAGTCGTTTTTTTCAGATTGTAGCATTTTTATGGTATTTACCCAAAATACTAATTGCCATTGTGTTACTAATAAAAGATATTATTAGAGGTATTAGTTATATTTACTCAAGAATCAGAATTCTATTTCAAAAAATATTGTCTAAATCTAAACCGGAAATTATAGAAGTCAATATCATTGAACAACCAACTCCTCCAAATAGACAAAGAAGGGAGTTTATCCAAAAAGTAGCATGGACTGCCGCTGGAACTCCTTTTATAATTGCAACTAATGGAATGTTTCGTACAGCATTTGATTTTGAAACATATCACCACAATTTACCTATTAAAGGATTACCAAGTCAGTTAGAAGGACTTAGAATTGTTCAAATATCTGATATACATTCCGGGTCGTTCGCATCATCAAAACCAATGCAAGAAGTAAGAAGAATAATAGAAAATTTACAACCTGATATTATACTAATAACCGGAGATTTTGTTAATTTTCAACCTGAAGAACTAAATATTACCTTTCCTGAGTTAAAAAAATTAACTGCACCGCTTGGAGTCTATGCCTCAATTGGTAATCATGATCATTATATGTCTATTAACAGTCATGAGTTATTAAAAAAAGGAATAAGAGATTCCGGTATCAATCTACTGGTAAATAGTAATTCAATTATAAGTGTAGATGGAAGTAAATTAAACATCGCCGCTATTGACAATACTGGACTTGGTCAGAAGTTTGGACGAATTGACGAAGCACTGCAAGGATTAAATAAAGCTTATCCAACAATTCTTATGGCACATGACCCTACTTTTTGGGACAATGAAATCCGTTGTAAAATTCCTTCAGTGGATGTAATGTTATCTGGGCATACTCATGGTGGTCAAGTTGGAGTACATATCTTGGGTGAAGATTTAAGCTTTGCCAGAATGGTCTATAAACAATGGGCTGGAATGTATTACGATAATAACCAAGTACTTTATGTGAACCGAGGGATGGGAATGGTAGGACCACCAATCAGAATTGCAATTGAACCGGAAATAACTCTATTCACACTTACTCAACCCGAAAATAAAGGATAAGTCAAACAACAACATTACTCATAAAAAAACCGGCTAACAACCGGTTTTTTACAATTGCTGTTTTGTAAACATACATTAATCCATTGATTTAATATCGTTTATAGTTGCCCAAACATTTACACCGGATAACGGCGAGTCAGCTTTGACCGTAATCCGTTTTAATGCTTCCGGTTTTACTTTTTGTGCAAAGAATCCATTTATAATAGAAATTCTTTCTGCAACGACATCTACTGTTGGTGTTGTTTCTTTTTTAAATTTTTTGGAAGGTTTGGACTTCTTTTTAGAAGATTTAGATGTTTTTCCCGTTAATTTAACTTCCGGGTCTACTGTGACTGAAATTATTATTGACAATCCACGATTTGCCGAAATTAAATCTACCAAAGAAGTTAGTTCTTTCTCTGAAAGTAAATCAATTTTATCCTTAGCAAACAACATCCATTCACCTAATGCATCTCCTTTTCTTAGAAACGTAACCGGTAAAGTCTGAGATTCTTCATAATAAGATGAGCTAGGCCGCAATGTAAATGAAAACGGAAAAACAATACCATCAGATTTCTTACATATTACTTTGTAAGTTTCTCCCGGTCTGAGAATTTGCTCAAATGTACCGTCCGATGGAGTACTTCCTCTGATTTTTGTAGCCCCACTTTCCGGGATTAGTTCATATTTAAGCGAAAGTGGAGCACCGGTTTTAGCATCAGTAAATGTTGTTTTAACAAGTGCAGTAACGCCAATTTGTGCTTGTAGTGTAGAAGTTAAAAGTGCAAAAACAATTGTGAAGCACGACATAAATTGAATCATATAATCCAGTTAATTAAATAGTAAAAAAAAGTAGTAAAAATAAATATTAACAACCGAGTGCTTTTAGATTTTGTTTTGCTGTCTTATTATCTTTGTCACGTTTTAAGACTTCGCGGTAGTTTTTACATGCATTATCTTTGTCGGTATTTCCTTGATATGCAACTGCTGTATATAGATAGGCATATACAGATTCAGGATTTACTTCTGTCCACATTTTGGAATATTTGAGGAGATTATTATATTCTTTCGCTTCAATATAAATTCTGCATAATTCTGAGAGTACATTTTCCAGATCTCGTTTACTCGTATTAGGATTTTGTTTCCCTATTTCGAGTGCTTCAAGAAGCGTATTTTTAGATGAATCTGTATTTTTGATAGCAGCAAAGGAATTTGCCAACATAATACGTCCGTAAAGATTAGTTGGATCTAATGCTAAAAATTCTCTTAAAACAATAATTGCAGAATCCGGTTTATCATCTGAATAATAAGACATTCCAATTAATAGTCGTGCTTTAATACTATTGATAATCGAACTGCTGTCAGGACAATCAGCTGAAATTAACTTACGAAACATCGCAATAGATTCTTTGTATTGTTTTCTTTCTTTTAGTAAATAACCGAACCGAAACATCAGATTACAACGAGTATTATCTTCATTAATAAGTTGTGTGAAGTTTTTAATGGCTGTTGTAGTATCACCAGATAGAATTGCCGCATACCCCCATCTCTCCAAGTCAGCAGGTTCAAACTTTAGGTTTGGATTAATCCCAGCCGCTTTTTTAGATACAGAATAATTATATGCACAATCTTTATATTCTTTTAAATTAAACTGACTTTGAGCTATCATTAATGTTGCTTGATCTTTTAATGTATCAATCTTCATTCTAACGAGTTCGAGCTGTTTTACAGCCGAATCGTATTGCCCTATTTTAAATGAAGACTGAGCAAGATACCATAATCCTTTCCAACCTTCCGGACGAAGTAATGTGTATTGGTAAAAAGATTTAGCGGCTTCTCCATATTTATCTGCGAGAAAGAATATTTTACCTTGTTCAAAAAAAGCAGTTGCATTTTTAGGATCTGCTTTTGTCACTGTATTCCATTCTTTAAGCGACCTTCCGAATAGTTCATTTGAGAGATCTTGGTCTGGTTCTGCATTTGCTAATTTATAATAAGCAGTAGCAAGTTTTATTCGTGCAGATGTCAGATTTTCATCTAATTTTAATGCTTCTTCATAGTTCATTCTTGCAAGTTCATATATTCTTTGGGCAAAATATAGATCACCCAATGCAACAAATCCATCCGGAATTTTTTTGTTAATATCTTTTGCTGATATAATAGTCATTTCAGCTTGTTTGAGGGAGTCGGCCTTTAAGTAAACATCAGCGAGAGCAAGTAAATTATATGCGTCTTTCTCGTCTTTTTTAATTGCTTTTTTTAGAATTTTTATTGCTTCATTATATTTACCGGCACTTGCTAGACCTGTTCCTAACTTACGGATAACTATAGGTTTGTCATCTATCTCTTCTGCTCTTGAATAAAATATCACAGCTGAATCAGGTTTTTCCATCTCTAAGTATATATCACCTGCAAGTAGTAATACTTCAATATTTTTAGGGGAATCTTTTACAGCTGGAAGGACATATGGGTAGGCGTTTAGGTAGTCATGGTCTGCTACAAAATATTTTGCTTTTTCATAATTTGTTTGTGCATATCCCGAAATTGGTACTAAAATCAATGCTATAAATACAATTATACATTTCATAAAGTTGGGCTTCCTTTGGTTTTACTATTTACCGTTTTTATATAATTAAAATTTTATTTCTATGATTTATTTTAATTTAAATGAGATTGGAACTGTAATCCAGCAAGCAAGCGGCTTTCCATTCTGAATTGCTGGTAAAAATCTTGCCTGCATTACAGCATCAACCGCACTTTTATTGAGTAATTCTGATTCAGAATCTACTATAAAATTCTTTTTGGGTTTACCATCTTTACGAACCAAAACACGTACAGATACTTTCCCCTCAATTCCGGCACGTTTTGCAACTGATGGATAAATGACACTTCTATTTAAAGCAGATAAATCAACGTATGGCTCTTTATCTACTGCGATTGGTTCATCGCGAGCCGGATCACGTTCATTATCATCGAGAGTAACAGAAGCTAATTTTTTACGAATGTCTAATTGATTCGCATCAATTCGCAGAGCATCTTCATAATTAGATCGAGCAGGATCAGCTTTGCCGCGAGATTGATAATAATCTCCAAGCATTTCACATACTTGCAAATTTTGTTTGTTTAGTTCTTTCGCCTTGAGAAATTGCTGTTCTGCTTGGTCTGGAGTTGAGGATTTAAGGAGTATTTCACCTAATGCAATATAAGAATACTCATCTTTATCATTCAATTTTACTGCTCGTTGAATCGTTTTAACTGCATCGGAAACATTTCCTTGTTTTGCTTGAACTCTTCCTATTTTACGAACAGCAGCAGCATTTTTAGGACTTACTTTTTCAGCATTTTTTAAAAAATACATCGCAGAATCTAACTTCCCTATTTCTAAATACGCATCACCGGCTATAATTAATGCTTCAACATTTTTAGAATTTTCCTTTATTGCAGCTAATGAATAATCAACCGCTTTTTTGTAATTACCTTCATAAAATGTTTTTTTAGCTTTGTCAAGATTTGACTGTGAAAAAGAAACACTACTTGTAACTACAAAAAGAATTATAATTTTTACTATTCTCATTTAATCCTCCAAAGGAACTAAATCAAATTTGCCGAATCCCGGCACAACACCCGCATTCAGAAAATATTGCTGAATACGAGGGTCTTTTCTCATAAAAGTTAAGAATCCCCACGGTAAATTCTGTCTGTCTTCTTGTAAATATCCAAATATAGGAACTACAAAAGGATATTTTTCCATAACAATATACGATTGATGGACTGGTTTAGGATAGATATGCGTCCCCGTTGAGTCGTCATAGCCAATCCGTAATGCTTTCAAAGTTACATCCTTAACAATTTGCGACAAATACCCAACTCCGACAGTATTATTGTTTTTAACTCGCATTATTACCGAATCGGGAGATTCTACTGCAATATACGAATGTTTTAGTAATTGATTGTTTGTAAGAAGCCAAAGAATATTGGCATATTCTGATGATTGTTCCGAAGGCATTACTAAGGCAGGTTCTGATTTGAGCGAAGGAAAATAGCTTTTAAATGTCTGTTTAGAATTAAGTAAAATCTGAATTAATTGATTTTTAGAAATAGTATCAAGCGGAAAATCTTTTGAAACATAAAATACTAAAGCATCTTTTGCAATTAAAAATCTTGTGTGTTCTGTTCGTTTATTGGCTTTTAATACAGAATCCTCATCGTGCATATAATCTCGGGCAATTATTATTCCACGAGATTTTAGAGCAAAAAGCTCAGACATTGCTTCTCTTGCTTCTATCGGTTTTAAAGTAATTTTAGCATCGGGAAAAGCTGTATCATAAACCGGAGTGATGTTTTGTATAAGTTTATAAATTTGTTGATCGCAGAGAATTTCTACTTTTCCTGCAAGGACTGTTTCAATGTTTTCAGTTCCCTGCTTTTGGGGTTTATCGTCGCAACTTGTAAGTATAATTACAAATAGAGCTATTAATATTTTATTCAACGTTTTCATCTTGTTCCTCCATTTCTTCAGATTCACGAATTCGTTTTTGTTGACGAATAAAAAGTGCTAATCGTATAATTCCAAAAGTCATTACAACACCACCCATTGTTTTTACAAACGTTGGGTCGGCTTGAAATGCCGGAAACGGATACAAAAGCAGAAACAAGCCAATAAGAATTGTTATGCTCCGAACAATATAATTGAGTATGAGAATTATCACGTTGGTATCATAAAAAACGCTGTTCCGCCTTTTGTTAGTTTATTTTGCGGAAACAGCGTATAAATAATATTGTTATGCTGAATTGAATACGTTAATTAATGCAATCGAAAAACAATCGGAACTATAATAGGAACTTCAATCGGCTGTTTATTAACAGTTGCAGGTGTGAATATTGATTTGTTAATCGCTTCAATTGCTGATTGATTAAATAAATCATTCGACGAATCCATCACTTTGACCTTACCGAGAACGGGCTTTCCATTCTTGCCGACTACTACTCTTAATAAAACTTTTCCTTCTATTCCATTTCGAAGAGCTAATTCCGGATAAACTAAATTTTGCTGTAGTTGTGAGTAATTCAGTTCAGGATATGAATCAACATCAAAGAAAACTTCTTCACTTCCACTATTTTCTACTATCACAAACGATTTTGCTGATTCGACTACGGTACTATTGTTATTATTATTTATAATAACCGAACTATTAGAATTAGAATTCAGATTTTGGATTGAGTTATTACTAATTTCAATATTTTTAGTAGGTTCAGTTACTGCTATAATTTGACTTCCCGATTTGCTATTTGTACTATTGGAAAAAGGAGTTGTTGCGTTCTGAACCAATGGCGGCTGTACCGTAGAAATTGGTTGCTTAACTGTTGGATTCTGAAGAAGTACCGTTGTAATCTGAGGAATATGAATCACATCTAATGATGGAGTTACCGAACCTTGCAAAGCAATAAATACCAACGGTATCACTATAATCATTACCATCGTAATAGTGAATGATTTGAGTGTAGATTTACTGATAAACTCTTTCATTTCAAAAGCTCCATAGCTTTTAGAATAGCGTTTTACTTGAACAGTTTTCATGGCGATTATCCTCATAAAAAATGAAACATAAACTAAACAAAAAACTATGTCACCTAAGTTTAATTTTCAAACAAATAAGAATCGAACCAACTTTCTAATAAAACGATACTTATCTTAAACGGAAAACGATCGGAACAGTTACCGGAACTTCTATCGGTTGTCCATTTTGAATAGCCGGAGTAAAGCTTGTTTTCATAATAGCATCCAAAGCCGCTTGATTAAAAAGCTCATTCGTGGAATCTTCCACACGCACTTTTCCTGGTTTTGGCTTACCGTCTTTGCCAACTAACACTCTAATGATAACTTTACCTTCGAGTCCTGCTCTACGAGCCATTTCTGGATAAACTATGTTTTTTTGAAGTTGAGCATAATTTGGTTCAGGGTCTTTTTCAGTAGCAATAAAATCATCAAGACTTGGCTCAGCTTCTTTTTTAACATTTATTGGTTGGTCAACCTTCACATTCGATGCAAAGCCACCAAAATCTTGACCGTCACCACCTTCGGCACTTGCCCGAGCTACTTCATCATTTTTTGCAAAGTCTTTTACATCCGGCGCTATTTCTGCATCAGGAACAGGAACAGGAGTTCCGGCTCTTGCCGCAGGGCCAGTATATACTTCCGGCGGAGGTGGAGGCGGAGGCGGAGCATTATCAACCGGTGGTGGCGGCAAATTCTCCAATTTCATTTTTGTTATTGGCGCAACAATTTTAAGAGAAGGTTTTGCAACTACTTTTACTACTACATAAATTAACAACAGTAACAATAAAATTGACATTGTAATAATAGTAGCTTTTACCGTTGATTTCCGAATATATTCTTTCATCTCAAAAGCACCATAGCTTTTGGCTGTAAGGGCTATACTTGCAGTGCTCATAATGGTTTAATCTCCTCTAAATCTTTTTCTGTCATCGGGGCAATAGTAAATCTTCTTTCTCGAGGCAAGTTGAAATCTTTTAATAATGCGGGAGTAATGTCAGCTTCTGCGAGATTCAATTCATCCAATACTTTAATCACAACATCATAAGAAGCATTATCATCAACTTTTAGAACAGTTATCAAACGGTTTTTAAGTTTAATATTCGCTTCAACCATCATTTTTTTTAAGTCCTTCAAAAGAACTAATTGAGGTTCATCAATTCCCGGATTATAAAATACTTTATCATCACCTCGAACTCTTAAAGTAAATAATTCAGACATTTTTACTTCAACATCTGTTGGATCAGGTGGGATAAACATCTGCATAATTTGCGGAGTTGTCATTGTTGTAGTGAACATAAAGAATGTCAGAAGCAAGAATGCAATATCCACAAGTGGAGTCATATCCAACACAAAACCAACGCGTTTTTTCTTTTTTCTTTTAGACGGTTTGCCACGTTTAGCACGCTCGCGTCCGGCACCAAGGGTTCCACCACCAGCCATAATATCCTCCGAGATTTAATTTTATAGTTAGAATAATTACTTCGTTTCGGCTTTGAAGTAATTGTTTTTCATTATGTTAGCAAGTAAATTACATCCCCTGCTTTTTGTCAGTTACCAAATTAAATGCAGTTGCTTTTTTCTTTCGCATTACATCCATACAATCATTCAACCATTTAAATCGTATGCGTTTATCAGCATCTATTGCAAATTTTGTACTTGGATTTTGAATTCTTGTTTCTTGGACTAATTCCTCTAGATTTGGAAGCGTAGCTTTTATTTGCATTTTAAGCCGTTGTGCATCATCTATTCCTTTTGCAGTAGCATAGACAACAGCTCTATCTTTTTCATTAGTCATTTCATAATAATACGAAGTATCACCAATATTCGCTGAGTCTATCGCTATTTTGATAATTGCTAAGTTTTTATCAGGAATTTTAGAAGTATCTGCTGATGCTTTCGGACGTTTGATTTGAAATTTTTGTTCGCTTTCAGCTTCAGATTTGAATTTTGCAGTAAACATAAAAAAAGTTAACAGCAAGAATGCAATATCTACAAGCGGAGTCATATCAAGTACAAATCCTGTCCGCTTCATTTTCACTTTTGACATATCGTTCTCCTTATTGATGGCATTGATTTGAAAGATGTTATAAAAACTACCAACAAGTCAAATCCAATTAACTTAATGACAAAAATTACTTTTTAACCTTGATAGTCAGGATTTCCATTACACTTAAAATAGCTTCATCTATCATATACACAAAATTATCAACCTTGGTTGTAAAGAAGTTATATGCAACAATCGAAATAATTGCCGCTGCAAGTCCAAAAGCAGTATTATATAACGCCTCAGAAATACCAATCGAAAGTGCTTGAGCAGACACTGCCCCGCCACTTGCACCTAATGCCGCAAAAGCACGAATCATACCAAGTGTTGTTCCTAAAAGTCCAATCATTGTTGAAATAGAAGAAACAGTTGATATAATAACCAAGTTCTTTTCGAGTAATGGAGTTTCGAGGTTTACAGCTTCGTCAATTGCTCGTTGAACTTCAGCGATTTTCTTTTCAGGATCATATTCTTTATCATTTTCGATTTGTTGAAAACGCTCTAACCCAGAACGAACGATATTAGAAAGTGAACCACGTTGTTTTTCGCATTCTGATAAAGCAGCACTGATATTTCCACCCGCGAGATTCGAGGAAATAGACTTGATAAACATAGATAAATCGCCATTTCCTTTTGCTTTGTTTATTGAAAGGAAACGTTCAATAATAAAGGTAATTGCAATAATCAATAGCCCTAGAAGCACAGCAACAAGCGGGCCTCCGGTGTGTATAGTTCCATATGTATTAATCGGATCGTGACGAAGTATTCCATCTTTGAAATTTGCAGGATTGCCAAGCCAAAACCACCAAATAATACCGGATACTATCTGTGATAATACAACCACTAATATATTAAACATGTTTTTCATACTAAACCTTTGTAAATATAATAAAATAAAAAAATATTACTAACAAATGATATTACAAACCTTGCGGTTTTTTACATTAACTAAGTTGTTTAATTGCTTCATCAAGTGTTGAATAAATCGAAAATACGAGTGTAAGTTTGGTTATCACAAATATATTCTCAATAGATTTACTAACGCTACAAAGAGCAATTTTTCCGTCACGCTTCACAAAATTTGTATGTGCTGAAATCAACACTCCTAATGCTGTCGAGTTGAGATACGATACATTTTCAAGATTGACAATAAGTTTTGAATGTAAATGTTCTGCAGCTTCCGTCAATGTTGAACGAAGTTCGTCGGTTTCATCTCCACCAATAAACTGTCCGCGTAAGTGCAGAACAATGATTCCGGCATTTTCTTCTTTTCTAATTTGAGACATTTTTACTCCTTTGGAACAATCAATTTGATTTGCTTTTTGTCAAATCTACTAAAATTTTCAAAATCTGAAAGCAACTTATTCCTTTTTATATCGTAATTATATGTTTTTTTGACTTATCATACATTACTACAGACACTCGAAATTAACAAATAGTTACATCAGATAATAATTATAATTGTCTGAAATACTGTTTGAAAGAGAGTTGATAATTAATTTTTTTTACACGTAACATTATAGGTTTGAGATAGGTACTACAATTGCTTCAGCTTCAATTTCAACTAATAGGAAGGGTGAAATTAGCGATTGTACTTCTACCATTGTTGAGGCAGGACGTATATTCCGAAATATTTCACCATGTGCACGTCCGATTTGCTCCCAATCTTGAATATTTACGACATAAATTCTCGTTCTAACCACATCTTCTATTCTCCCACCTAAATATTCAATTGCAGTTTGAATTTTCTTTAGAATTGCTTCAGTTTGTAAAAAACTATTTTCGGGTGAGATAACTTCACCATTTTCATCAATTGCTGTTGTTCCTGAAACATGAATAACATTCCCCACTCGAACTGCTCTCGAATATCCAACAAGTGGTTCCCAAGGTGTTCCTGTAGAATAATGAACTCGTTTCATAACTATTTCTTACTAAAATAATTTAAGTGAAGCATCAAAGATAAAACATTTTCAATCAAATTAATATTACTTTTCGATAATACTGGTTTTATGTTTCCCTTGAATTATTCTTGGAATGCCTGATAAATCATTGTGAATTATACATTCATAATCACAAGTAAACAATTCTAAAATTTTATCGGATTGCCCAAAACCAAACTCCAAGAAAAATGTTCCGCCAATCGATAAGATATCTTTAAAGATTTTAACAAACCGTCTATAAAATTCAAAACCATCACTTGAGTCAGTAAGTGCTATTTTGGGTTCATAATTTAATAGTTCGGGTTCTAATTCTTGCATATCTTCCGAAGAGATATAAGGTGGGTTAGATATAATAATATCAAAAGGTTGCTTCACTTTCAATTCTTTAAAAATATCTCTTCGTATAAATTCAACATTCACTTCATTTGTTGTTGCATTTTGACGAGCAACTTTTAATGCACTTTCGGAAATATCAATTCCAACTATTCTATTTCGCATTAAATGTTTTGCCAAACAAATTGCAATACATCCAGAACCTGTTCCAATATCTATAATTGACAGATTAGATTTTTCCGATAAAGTTTGAATATAGTGAATTGTTTTCTGAACTAAGATTTCGGTTTCAGGGCGTGGTATTAAAACCGAGGCATTCACAAAGAACGGTAAGCCGTAAAATTCAGTTTTGCCAATAATGTATTGTAGTGGTTCTCTCTGTACCCTTTTAGAAATCATCAATTTTAGGTCAGATAATTCTTTATCAGTCAAAGGTTTTTCGTATTGTACATATAATTGAATTCTACTGCATTTCAAAACTTCGCATAACATTAATTCCATAGTAAGGCGTGGGCTTTCAATATCTTTTTCAATAAAATATGAAGTTCCCCATTTTAATAATTCCAAAGCAGTCCAAATTTTGGTGATGTTAAAACTTTGTTCGGACATTTGGATAAAACTCTTAATGCAAGTGAAGCATATTTTTTTACAAAGATACAAATCTTAAGGTAAAAATATATACTTTCAATTATGGAAGTAGCACCCAAAAGATAAAATTTCGCTAAATTAGGTGAAATGAATTTTACTTGTTCTCCATAAACTTCAAACTGTAGTAATGGATTATTCCTCATCATACGCACACGAACTTTTACAACTTCACTTTGGCTATTCACAGTTCAGAACAGGTCAGGAAGATATTATTTCTTCAATAGTCAATAAAAACAACACATTAGTTATTATGCCGACTGGCGGTGGTAAATCTCTTTGTTATCAAATACCTGCACTTATCTGCAATGGAACTGCACTCGTTATATCTCCGCTGATTGCATTAATGAAAGACCAAACAGATGTTTTGACTAAAGCTAAAATTCCTGCCACATTTATTAATTCAACTCTTCGAACTGATGATATTGCACAAATACTTGTCGAGGCACAACATGGTAACTATAAACTAATCTATATTGCCCCGGAACGACTATCTAATCGTGCATTTATCGAAGCATTAAAACAAATAGACATTTCATTTATAGCAGTTGATGAAGCACATTGCATTTCTGAATGGGGACATGATTTTCGTCCGGCATATTTGGAAATTGCAAAAACACTTGAAACCCTACCTCAAATTCCAATTATTGCACTAACTGCTACAGCAACACCGGAAGTTCAAGAAGATATCGTTCGCAGTCTTGGAATGAAATCTCCTAAAAAAATTATTAAAGGGTTTGATAGACCCAATCTCAATTATATCGTAGAAAATACGAATCGCAAAGCTGAGAGAATTACAGATATTTGTAACGACACTCCTTCAGGTTCAACGATTATTTATTGCGGTACTCGAAAAAGAGTTGAAGAGTTCACTGAAACACTTCGAAAATATAAACTATTTGCACTCGGATATCATGCAGGTTTACTTGATATTCATCGAAAGTATGCTCAGGAACAATTTATATCCGGAGAATGTAAAATCTTAGTAGCAACTTCAGCATTTGGAATGGGAATAGATAAATCTGATGTGCGAAATGTAATTCATTGTGATATAACTCTTACGCTCGAAGCATATTATCAAGAAGCAGGACGAGCAGGACGAGATGACAAGTCAAGTAATTGTTTTATGTTATATCATCCGACTGACCGAAAACTTATGGAGTTTTTCTTAGTCCATACCTATCCACAGATAGAACATATTAAAACAATATATAATGTACTCTATGATTTACAACAAACACCAATTGGAATGAAACCTACTATTCCAATGATGGTTGATCAAGATTCTCTATCAAAGAGAACTGGAATTCACTCTGCTTCAGTTGGGTCAATATTAAATTTATTCCAACGGCATGGAATAATCTATATGGGTGGTTCGTCAGGTTTGGCAAGTATTCATTTTACCACAACTAACGAAAGAATTAAAGAATATCATCGAAATACTACATCTGATAGACAAAAAGTATTAACAGCGTTATTACGGTCTGTTGGAGCAGGTGCACTAACAACATCTACACAAATAGAACTTTCAGAACTCTTTTATAAACATGAAATTGCACCTGAACAATTCGCAAGTGCTATCCGTGCATTAGAATATGCACGATTGATAAAATACGAACCACCTGCCGCAACAAGTGGAATTTCTTTAACAACAGAACGAATGCCATTCGAAAATGTTCCAATTGACTTAACTGCTTTTGAAGCAAGACGAGAAAGAGCATACTCAAAACTTGATATTGTTCAAAGGTATGCCGAAACCGGTGAATGTAAGCGAAACTTTATTTTAAATTATTTTCATGAAGATACTCATCAAAATTGTGGTAGATGCTCTTCATGTCTTAATCCTTCGGATGTACCAATTAAGCGGTCTGAAAGGCAGGAATTTTTAAGAAGAGTAGTTCTTGCACTCGTTGCGGAAATTGACAATAGATACGGACGTACTATGATTGCAGATATAGCAGTTGGAGCAACTCCTGCTAAAATTAAACAAGCAAAACTTACAGAATTGGAAAACTTTGGAGAAGCGGGAGATTTTAGTCGAAAAGAAGTTTTAGAAGAAATAGACAAGTGTATTTCAGATCAACTACTTAAACTGAGTAGAGAACCAAACCCAACAGTATCAATTGTTACAAAAGACAAACAAAACATATCGAATAAACAAACAATCTTTATTGAACAAACACATACACAGACGAAATTTGATCAACAAATCTTCGATAGATTAACCTCCCTAAGGATGGAAATATCATCAAAAGAAAATATTCCACCGTCGATGATATTTGATAATTCAACTATGATGTCAATTGCTCGATTATTCCCAACAACAATCACCGAACTTCGTTCTATACAAGGCATTAATGATACAGTCATTACTCGATACTCTTCCCATATTTTTAAAATTGTTCGAGAACGACTTTCAAATTCAGAAATACAAGACAAACATAAAAAATTACTCCCCAAAGCAGTCATAGAAACTGTTAAGTTAGTCAAGCAAAAAAAATCAATCGGCACAATTGCCTCTGAACGAGATCTTATGCCGGCAAAAATCGCACAACATATTCAAGAAGCTCTCGAAGCAGGCGTTGAACTTGACAGAACATATTTATTTTCAAATGAATTATACGAATTAGTTCGTTCAGCACTTCAATCACAACCAAGAGCAATTTTACGAGAAATTCGAAGTATGCTCGACGGACAATATGATTTTCCTGAGTTGCGAATTGCTGTTGCTTTTGTTCGACAAGATATTGCTCGAAGAAGATTATAATACTTATTTTCTCTTCAATTTTAAAGACAGTTAAAAACTATTTATAAACGAATAAGCCACACAAATAATAAATTTGTGTGGCTTTTAAGATTCTTAACTTATTGTTTATTCAGCATCAACTTCGATTGATACTTCTTCTATTTCTGAATTTTCAGGTGAAAGAAACTCGACCGTTGTAATTACAGGTAGATAAATTTTCGCAATAGGTGTTCCCGCTGTTTTCATTGCTAAAATTCCACGAGCTGTTGAAGTAGTTAATTGCAAAATATGATGAAGTAAATCATCTTGCATTTCGAAACTCTTATCACCCATTATAGTTAGATAATCCAATAAGTTATCTACTTTGAAAACTGTCGAACTCTCATAGTTCAACATTTGGAACCAACCTTCTTCACTGGGATATTTATATATAATTGAAGATTTAACACCAAACAAACTTTCGCTTACTTGCCAACCAAAATTAAAATTTAGGGTAATACTTACATTCTGAGCAGTAAAATCCTCACGAAGATGATCAGGCAATTCCATGTAGAAAAATTCATGCTCGAGAATATCTGAAAATGTTACAAAAAAATCACTAGGAGTCATAATAATCCTTTATAGTATAATAATTGATAAACGTATTTATACCACTAAGTGGTTACTAAACAAAAGCGGCAGTGAGAGAAGCTCAACTGCCGCATATTATTTAACCACATACAGTAGTTTAATTTAGAAGTAAAGCGGCATCTGTATATGGCATATCGAATGCTTCGGCAACTTTTTCATAAACAATATGGTCGCCAATTGTATTCAAACCTAGAAACAATTCTTTATTCTCTTTTACGGCTGTTTTCCACCCCTTATTGGCAAGTTGAACTGCATACGGCAAAGTTGCATTTGTCAAAGCAAAGGTAGAAGTAAATGGAACTGCTCCGGGCATATTTGCTACACAATAATGTACTACACCATCAACAACATATACAGGGTTTTCGTGTGTTGTTGCTTTTCCAGTTTCAATACATCCCCCTTGGTCAACAGATACATCTACAATAACACTCCCAAGTTTCATATCTTTTAACATTTCTCTTGTAATCAAGTGTGGCGCTTTAGCTCCAGCTATTAAAACTCCACCTATTACTAAATCTGCAGTTAAAGATTCTTTACGGATGTTTGCCGAAGTTGACATCATTGTAATCACATTGCGAGGCATTACATCATCTAAATAACGTAATCTATAGAGATTATTATCCATTATGGTAACTCTAGCACCAAATCCTGCAGCTATTTTAGCGGCATTTGTTCCAACAACTCCTCCACCAATTACTAATACATGAGCAGGAGGAGTACCGGGTACTCCACCCAAAAGTACGCCACGACCTCCCATAGGTTTCTCTAAATATTTAGCACCTTCTTGAGGGGCCATACGTCCTGCCACTTCACTCATTGGTATCAGCAGTGGAAGAGAACCATCTGTTTTTTGAACTGTTTCATACGCTATTGTTATTGCTTTTTGTTTCAGCATTGCTTCGGTTAGTTCACGAGAAGCTGCATAATGAAAGTAAGTAAAGACAATTTGTCCTTCTCGGATAAGCCCGTATTCCTGAGCAATTGGTTCTTTTACTTTCATAATCATTTCGGCTTGAGCAAATACTTCATCGGCAGAAGAAATAATCTCAGCACCTGCTTTTATATATTCTTCATCGGAGAAACCTGTACCTACTCCGGCAATTGTTTCTACGATAACTCTATGTCCATTTTGTTTAAGAACTTCAACGCCACCGGGTGTCACTGCTACTCGGTTTTCATTGTTTTTAATTTCTTTTGGAACTCCAATAATCATTGTTTTTTCCTTGATAATAACTAGTTGATTTTGATAAAATACACTTTTGTAGATTACAAAATTGCACCCTTTTTCGGACTTGACGAAAGAATTTTATGATTTAGCTTGTATAAATTTATAATTTTCAACTTTAAAGTTATTGTAAAGGGTAATCTAAACTGTACTTAATTTACAATCCACAACGTTCAAAAATATAATCAACGCTTTTAAATACTTTATTTCCCGATGTAAATAATTCAGTTAGTTCTTCGGAACTTATAAGACTCATAATTTCAGGATTTTCTTGTAAAGTTTCGAGTAAAGGACAACCATCTCTCCATGTTTTCATTGCCGCCTGTTGAACAAGTGCATAACTTTCCTCACGAGTGATGCCTCTTCGAACCAATTCTAATAAAACAGTTTGAGAAAATACTAAACCATGAGTAATATTAATATTGCGTAGCATATTTTCCGGATACACTAGCAATTTATCCACAAGATTTATAGCAAGATGAAGCATATAATTTAGTGTTATCGTCGAATCCGGGCAAATTACTCGCTCAACACTACTATGAGAAATATCACGTTCATGCCATAAAGCGTTGTTTTCGAAAGCTGCCATCGAATTAGCTCTGAGTAATCGAGCTAATCCACAAATTCTCTCTGAAACTATTGGATTTCGTTTATGAGGCATTGCTGAACTTCCCTTCTGTCCTTTCGAGAAGAACTCTTCTGCCTCTAATACTTCAGATCGTTGTAAATGCCTGATTTCCATAGCAATTTTTTCGAGGGAAGAACCTATTATTGCAAGTGTAGAAAGAAATTCTGAGTGTCTGTCACGTTGAATAACTTGAGTGGAAACAGGTTCGGGTGTTAGACCTAATTTTAAACAAACATACTCTTCAACTTTTGGAGATAAATGTTCAAAAGTACCCACCGCACCACTAATCATTCCTGTTGAAATTGTTGTTAATGAATAATCTAACCGAGAAATATTACGTTTACATTCTTCGTACCAAAGAGCGAGTTTAAGACCAAAAGTTGTTGGTTCTGCATGAATTCCGTGAGAACGCCCCACACATAATGTATATTTGAATTCTTTAGCTCTACGTTCTAAAACATCTTTAAGACGATACAAATCGTTAAGTAAAATTTCACCGGCTTGTTTTAATTGAACAGCCAGACATGTGTCTAACACATCGCTTGAAGTCATTCCTAAATGAATAAATCTTGAAGCTGGTCCAACATATTCGGAGACATTAGTAAGAAAAGCAATAACATCATGTTTTGTCGTTTCTTCAATTTCAAGAATTCGAGCGACATTAAATTGTGCTTTTTCTCGAATTTCTACAACTGCTTCAGGTGGAATTATTCCAAGTTCTGACTGTGCTTCACATGCTAATATTTCTATTTCTAACCAAATTGCATATTTATTTTGCTCACTCCAAATTTCCCCCATTTCGGGGCGAGTATATCGTTTTATCATTAGTTTCTCTTTCTTTTTAATAATTTTTGTTCAATAATCAAACAAAAATACATCATTTTTCTTTTATTTGGGATATGAATGGTATGTTGTCAGTTGAATCTTTATGCTAAATTCAAAAAAGTATTCTACAGCATTATAGTTAGTTTTTTTTGTAATTTTGTAAAGAATGCTAAGATTATAGTATTCTATTATAAAATTAAAAATTAATATCTTATTATTTTAAAAATAAAAATGTTACTCTATATTATTCGCCACGGAATTGCTGAGAAACCAACAGGATTT
Organism: Bacteroidota bacterium; assembly: GCA_018266765.1. GTDB lineage: Bacteria > Bacteroidota > Ignavibacteria > Kapaibacteriales > UBA961 > JADJXV01. The sequence goes on along the minus strand of JAFDZU010000022.1, from coordinate 34,009 downwards.
TTACCTGATAAAGACCGTTCACTCACAAGCGAAGGTACTGCTATTGTCTCTAAACTTGCCAACGCACTCAATTCAAAAGGAGTAAAACCGGATTTAATAATTTCAAGTCCATACTTACGAGCAAAACAAACAGCAGATTTATTAGCAAACGGATTAAAGTATACTAATAGTATAGAAACCGATAATAGGTTGATGCCAAATGCTACAATGACATTTTTACAAGAAATATTGCTTGAAAATTCTGATAAATCTTCATTAATGATTATTAGTCATGAACCTGCAGTAAGTGAATTTTCAACAACATTATGTGCAAGCAATGCTGACAGAGTTTATGGATTTTCTCCAGCAAGTATATGTTGTGTAATCGTTGAGAGTATCCCGACTATACGGGGTTCACTTTATTGGTTTGCAAGTGCAGAAGAGATTATCGAATCTGTTTAATTATATTATTAACTATTTACTGTAATTAATTTGTAAATCAAAAGATTACTTACGGTGATTTGACTTTCTGTTTGAAATATAATCGGCAGTTGGTGAAATATAAAATCCTGTAGATTTATCAAATATTCTGTTATAAATTACTTTGTTATTTTTATACTCAAGTACTCGTATAAATTCTATAGTAAAATTACCATTCTTCTGAATAATAACAGGTTGCTTTTTTAAGTTAAGTTGATATTTTTCAAGCAAAGAATCACTCATTTGTTTTCGTAAATCAAATCTCACTCTTATAACAATTTCAGAGTTATTTTTTTGTTTTTCTATTAGAATTTTCATTTCAACCCCAAATACTTGGTGGTCTTCGTCTTCTATCGCAGTCACAGAAAAGTTTTCAGGATGTAAACTGTTTATTTCTAATTGGTTGTAAAAATATATTACTGATTTACCTATACTATTTTCGATAACTTCTATAAGTACTTTATTTTCTCGAATATTTCCATCGAGCGCAAAACTGTCTGAAAAACATAAAAAAGAAAATATAAATGCTATATATGTTAGGATCATATAAAACTTACTTTCAAAATTATTCTAAATAAATCTCTGCCTTTTCGATTAATAATGTACGAGTATCCTCAAGTGATATATTATTTATTCTTGTCGCCGCGGCATTTAAATGACCTCCACCATTAAACTCCATAGCCAAACTATTTGCGCGGATATTCCCTTTTGAACGAATTGATATTTTGATTGTATTTGAACTTGGTAACTCAATAAATAATATCCCCATCACTACTCCGGAAATAGTCAATGTATGTTGTACAAAGCCCTCTGTATCTTCTTCCAACGCTAAAGTTTGTAAAAAGTCTTCAGCAGTAACTGTCATAACAGATAATTTACCGTTATAATATAATTTCATTGATCCGAGTGCTTTACCAAGTAATACCGTTCTATTAAAACCTGAAGAATTAAAAACATTTTCGGCAATATACACAGGATTTGCTCCACAATCAACTAATTCACTTGCAATTCTAAATACTTCAGCATTTGTTCTCGAAAATCGAAAACTACCGGTATCGGTCATAATTCCTGTATATAATGAAGTAGCTATTTCTTCTGTAATAAACTCGCCTGATAACTTAATAATCTGATAAATTAATTCACAAGTAGAACAAGCATCCGTATTAATTATTGCAATGTCCGAAATTATACTTGGGTTTTGATGATGATCTATTAAAATCTTTTTAGCTGATGAATTTATTATCTTATCCTCCATATTTTGTAACCTTTTACTACTATTTAAATCAAGAATAAAAATAGCATCAGCAGTATCAATAAATTCATCGTCAAGTTCAGAATTATATACATGAATTTGGTCTGCTGAAGGCAGAAATGCTAAATTTGAAGGTGTAGGGCTGTTATTGATAATTTTTGCGTTAATTCCCAGTTTTTTGGCAAAATGATATAATCCAAGTGAAGATCCGATTGCATCTCCGTCAGGATTTTGGTGTGTTGTTATAACAATATTTTTTGTCCAAGTAAGTACTTCCAAGCACTGAGATATACCTAATTTGAGTGTATTCATTTTTATTTTAAAAATAGAGTTTGGTTACTATTTTGATTTTGTTTAATTTTATTTTGTAAGCAATTTACTTTTTACTTTTCTAACTATTTACAGGAGAATTTCTATGAAATTCATATTAAGATTTTTGGTTGTATTCGTTGCTTTAACTTTTGTTTCTGTTCACTTCTCTTTTGCTCAAACTACCTATACAGTTAAAGGTAGCAAAAGCGAAAAGAAAACTCGAATAAGCAAGAAACTCCAAGAGATGAAAGATGCACTTTCGCTTTCAGACGAACAAATTGTTAAAATTCAAACCCTAACAAAAGAGAGTCGTGAACAAGGTAAAGCGGCAGCTTCTGAAACAGATGCTAAAGCAAAACGTGCCGCAAGTAAAGAACGGTCTAAGACATTGGAATCAAATATAATTGCTGTTCTAACTCCTGATCAAGCAAAGAAATATGAACAATGGAAGTTAGACCAAAAAGAAGAACGTAAACACAGACGCGAAGAGAAGAAAGAACATAAATAATAGTACAATATAATAATAAAGGCGTTCATATGAACGCCTTTAAATTTTGAACTATCATCGGAATATAATAGTCATTAATCGGAATATTAACACTTTAATTGTCAAAAAAAAATTAGATTCAAAAGCTGTATTAATGAGGAATGCAAATACTATTCTCTTTATATTTAATTCGAGTAGATGTTTTTAATAAATTCTTAATGTCAGCAATGAATAATTCCTGCTGACTAACCGTAAGCTCATTTAAATTCATACAGTAATCTATTTCACCTTCACGCCCCCATTTTGAAGTTTCTACAACGATTGTTTGATTATTTTTTTCACGATAATCGTTAATGTATTTATTGAATAGCTCTTGTGCTTTATGGTCAATTCCTGAACCAATACTTATAAATGAAACTGTAAAACGATAGACACTATCTAACTTCATCGTCTTTTCGGTTAATTGAGTTTGCGAGGTTTCTGAAGTGTTTTTTACACTTTTACAAGAACCGATTACTAGGGCAAATGCAATTATTAAGATAAATATTTTCATTTTTTTATTAAATTATGAAAAAATTTCAAGCTATTATTACTTAGCAATAAATACTTTTTTTGTAATCATAGAATTGCTTGAATTAATTTGAATATAATACACCCCTGATCTAACTTCAGGCAGATTAATTTGTGCTGAATTACCGGATACATTATATAGATTTAAAACTTTTTTTCCAAAAACATCAAATATTGTTATTGTTTTATAATGAGAATTGTTAAAATTTACTGTGAAGGTACTGTTATTGGGGTTAGGATAAACTTCAACAGAATTTTCAGCTAATTCTTCATTAACTCCTGAAGTTCCAGAGCAACCAGCAGAAGTTAGTAAACCAACTCTTTCTCCATTAATTGCATCTAACATTCTCACTACCTGACCTTTGGTAAACATATTCATGCAAGCATCATCAACATAATCCATATAATTCATATACATCTCACCATTTGCGTCAGTTCCACATTTGTTATTAGGTTTATGTGGAAAAGTTGGACAACCGTAGTTCATGCTGTCAGATGGTTTAGTATCGGCTACAAAATCATCTCCACAATCGGGCTGATTATCTCCCCAAATATGTCTTAGATTCAACCAATGACCAACTTCATGTGTACCTGTTCTTCCTAAATTATTAGGTGCTGTGGCAGTCCCAAGAGTCCCAAAAGCTTTAGTACTGATAACTACACCATCTTCTCCCGGATTTGAAGCTAAATCAGATGGAAACGTTGCATATCCAAGTGTACCTCCACCGTCTTTACTACCACTAATATTACATACCCATAAATTCATATATTTGGTAGGATTCCAATTATCTTGACCACCTGATGATGATTTTTTTTCAGTTCCATTACCGGAAAAAGAAACAGAATCTGTATATGTTCTTGTAATTCCATCAGTTGCCTTACCTTCTGGATCTTTATTTGCTAAACAAAATTCAATATTGGCATTACCCACAAATTCATGGAAAGGGTGAGAACTTGTAAGAGTATCAGAATTTTTCAATTGAAAATCTTTGTTTAAAATATCAATTTGTGATTGAATTTGTTCAAGTGAAATATTTTCAGAAGGATCATGCCAGATTACATGTACAACAATAGGAATAGAAATTGTTTGATGAATAGTTGGATTTTTAGAACGTTTCAAAATTCTTTGTTGAGTTTGAATTTCAGATTCTTCCATTCTCAACTTTAGCGAAGGATCCTTCTTAATCCTTTCTTCTAGAATTTTCATTGTTGTACATTTATTGCCTTCTCCACTAAAAACTAAAGTAGAAGAAAAAAAACAGAATACAGTTGTCAAGCAGTAAATTAGTTTCATAAAACTACCCCAAAATTGTCTTACTCTTATGGCTTTTCAGATTCGCCCCGTTTTTTAAAGTGGTTTCTGGACTCCACATAAAATTAATATACAAAATTAATAATTTTTCAATGTAATATTTATAGAATAATTAATACACTTTATTTAATCAATTCTACAATTTTTAGATAAACGACTTAAATTATGTTATTTTTAAGCTATCTACTTTAATAACAATTATTTACTATAATTAATAAAAAAGGAGATGTTCATCCAAAAAATTGGAATCTACATCTCCATTGTACTAATAATTATTGGTATTATTTCTATTAAACTGTTTCGCCTAATCCTCCCCTTGGGAGTTTTACATTAGTGTCTAAATCGCGCTCACCAAGATTTACTTGATTGAACCAACGTCGGCGATTATATTCATCTTTATTTTTATTACAAATTATTTGGAAACAAGTTGAATTGCCTTGTTTTGCAATATCAACAGACCAACCTAAGAATATCTCCCAACAACGGAACCACCACTGTCCATAAGCACTTAACACATGTTCTTTATTGCGTTGCCAGTTATGATACCATAATTGTATTGTTTGTGAATAATGAATCCCGATATTTTCAACACTATGAATTTCAAATCCTGCTTTTTCAAGTCTTTTAACAACGAATGAAAGAGGCATACTTGCGTCAGCCCCGGGAAAAATATACTCTCCCATAAATCCACCCCAAATTAGAGATTCTTGATGATAACCTGCACGCAATCCTGCAATTTGCAGATAGAAGATTCCATCATCTTTCATTAATCCTGAGATTTGTTTCATGAACTTGGTAAAATTCTTAACTCCCACATGTTCTGCCATTTCTAAACAAGAAATTTTATCATATTTATCAGCAGGAATACTACGATAATCCATGCGATTCACACGTGCTCTGTCTTTTACACCCCAACGTTCTATTTGTGCATTTGCATAATCTGCTCCTGCTTGAGCGATTGTAATTCCGGTAGAATCAGTACCATAATATTTCGCTGAATGTGCGGCAAGTGTTCCCCACCCACAACCAATATCTAATAAGCGTTCACCTTTTTTTAGTTGCATCTTTTGGCAAACTAAATCAAGTTTCTGATCTTGGGCCGTTTCGAGATCTTCGAGTCCGGTTTTAAAGAATGCAGAGGTATAAATCATTCTGTCACCCAAGAACGAACCAAAGAAATCATTTCCTCTGTCATAATGATCGCGAATAACACGCTCATCTTGTTTTTTAGAGTGTATTGTAACTTGTGGAATAAATTGTCCAAATAGGAATTTAAGATGATGACCGACGTACTTGTAATTAAAGAAATGAGTTCGGCTTTGAAGTAATCTTTGAATATCACAAGTTACATCTACACGGCCGTTCATGTAATCTTCGATAAAAGTAGTAATCGGTACTTTCACACCGTTTTTGTAGCGTGAATTTACGCTGTTATCTCGAACTACAACCAAATCCAAGATGTTTTTTGATAGAGTTGTCTCAACTGCCATAGAAATTTTCCCAACGTATACATTATAAAAACACAATTTTTGCTACAATTTACCGTATTTTTTACAATAAAAAACAGAAAAACACATCAATAAGCATTTTTTTTAAAATTTTAAAACTTAATAAACTTATAAAAAACTTTTCTTTAGGAATAAATTAAATTCGTAAATGTTATTTTAGGTTGGTAATAATTTACAGGGGAAACCTTTCAACATTCTTACAATGAAGTTAGATAATGAAGTTAGATATAGTAGGAAATAAAAAAAGACTATTTTGTTTAGTTTGATTATGAAACAATAAATTCTACTCTTTGATTAATTTTAATATCATACTAGAATTTCCTTCTACTTTCAAAATATAATTTCCTTTTATAAGATTTGAAAAATTTTGTAATTCTATATGTTTTCCCTTAAAAACTATCTGACCTAAATTATTACTTAATTCAAACACTTCATTCCCTGTAGAGTTTGGTAGAAAAATATACGATGTAAATGGATTTGGATATTCAGTCACCATACTTGAATCTTCATTATTTTGAACTCCACTAATATTTTTACAATGTAAACCATTACCTATTAACGTTGTCATTTCTGAACATAATTCATTATAATTATTAATTTCCTCTGAATTCATAGTGCCTGAAAGTAAATTCTTATTTTCGTTTGGATCATTTTTCAAATTATAGAATTCTTGAGAACCATTATCAAAATCTAATAGTTTATAAGTCTTATTTCTTATAGTTTTACCATCACCGGTCACAGTTGGATTTTTGAAAACTTCAGTAAAAACCCAAGAGCGAACATCATTAGATTTATCTTTTAATATTGGAATAATACTCTTGCTATCTACTGGTTTATTAACAGGTATTTGGCTTTTCCAGTTGTCATAACCGTATAATTCTATTATTGTTGCGAATAAGTCATGTGTACTGACCAAAGCTTCACTTGAACGATTTGGATTGATAATTGAAGGTCCGGAAATAATAAAAGGAACACTCACACCTTCCTGATAAATACTACCTTTTGCACTTCCAGAATTTTGTGATACTAACTTATCATTGCCATTATCACCAATAAAAATTATATCTGTACTGTCATATTTTTTAATTACTTGCAATGAATCGAACAATCTACCAATTTCATGATCCATAGCTTCATTCATAGCTTTAAAATATGCTTTAGGATTAGCTGTTATATCAGCATCAGTTCCGCTTAATCCAGAATAAGAATGTAAATTTAATGGTGGTAGATGGTATGGAGTATGAGGGGCGTTAAAGGCAAGCCACAGGAAAAATGGTTTATTATTTTGCTTTTTGATCCATGCAATTGCATTATTTATAGTTTCTGTTGTAGCATAGTTTGTTACATTATTTGAAATGCCATTCGTTACTTTAGTCCAATCAAAATAACTATTTAGCATTCCTATGAAATTACCTTCAAAGTGATCATAACCCATTGTATTGGGTAAAAATAAATTTGATTTTGGCATCGGAGAATGTAGATGCCATTTCCCGATGTTAGCTTTTGCAATGCCATTTGGAGTAAAAATATTCAAAATTCGTGGGATTGTAATTTCAGAAGTATCTAAAACTGCTGAACCAACTCCCCCAACAGCATCACCCACACCTGTTCGAAAACTATATCGTCCGGTTAAAATTCCTGCCCGAGTGGGTGAACACAAAGGATTTGACCAAGCATTTTTAAATCGAACACCCTTTGCAAGGAGTCTTCTTACATTAGGAAGATTTACAGTATCTAAATGATTTTCATAAAATCCGCAATAATCAGTACCTAAATCATCTGCGATTATAAGAATGACGTTTCTTTGAGCAGAAACTGAACTTAATATAAATAATAATGTTATGAGATAAATTAGTTTCTTAAATAATTTAATCATTTACTTCCTAAAATAAATTTGACATCCAACTGACTTTGTTTCATTCATTCCAACTTTTTTACCGGCAAGTAATTCATCAACAGCATCTGATAGATAATGATGCTGAACTTTTTTGGATTCTGCACCATTATCATCTATTGCACCATTATATTTTACTTTCCATTGATTATTTTCTTTCCAAATGACAAAAGCATGCGGAGTTTTTTGTGCACTAAAATTTTTAGCTACATTCTGGTTCCCATCAATCAAATAGGGAAATTTAAAATGCTCTATTTTAGATTTTTCAACCATTTTGATGTAAGTATCTTCTTGGTACATAATTGTATCTGTAGAACTAATAGCTATTAATGGAACACCCAACTCAGAATACTTATCAATCAATTCATTTAAACGAGGTGGATATAATTTAGCAAAAGGACAATGATTACATGTGAATACAATAATAAAACCTTTTGCTTTCGGGTAATTTGACAAAGATACCATAGTTCCATCTACATTAAGTAACTCGAAATCTTGAACAGTTTTTTCATACGTAGAATTAAAGCTCATCAATATAATTGATAAAACAGATAACCATATTATTTTATTAATACTATTCACTTATTCTTTAATAAATTGTTGGGAGAATGTCTGCTTTGTTTTTTCATCAGTTAACACTACAAAATATGTTCCTGTTGATAGTTTACTGATATCGATACCTTCTTGTAATTGTGGGCGAGGAAGCATATAAAGTGTTCTGCCTATAGCATCCAGTATTTTAACGTAATAAGGTATCATTGTTGGGGTTGAGTACCGTACATATATTTTGTTTTTTGCAGGGTTTGGATAAATTGAGAATCCAAGAGTTTCAATTTCATACTCAACTCCGGATGGAGCTTTTGCTTCTTGATTTACGATTATTTGTTGAGTGGTAACACCGGACGCAGTAACTGAAATCGTACCGGTTCTACTTACTGTATCGGTATTTTCTTCAACAGAAAGATGTACGACTGCATCTCCAGAACCACTTGTTTTATCAACCATCAACCAATTTTTATTACTTGTTGTCTTCCAACTTGTATTCGACATTATTTCAAACGACAGTTTACTCATATTCAATGCTTGAATAGAAAACAATGTTTTTGAGACCGTTAATGTTGGGCCAACTCCGTCTTGTATAACAGTAATCATTTGTGAATTTACACCTGTCCCTTCCACTGTTATTGTTGCAATTCTCGTAGAAGTTGCAGAATTTCCCAGTGCAGTCAGTTCGATCGTTTCATTTCCATTTCCTGAAATTTTATTTGGAGTTAGCCAAGGTTGGTCACTTTCTATATTCCAAGATACATTGGATAAAATATCGAATGACTTAGTGCTTTTGGCAGGTGCGGCAATTGTCAGACTGTTTTTGGATACCAATAAAGTAGGGCTACTTGCTTCTTGTGTAATAGTAATTGTTTTTGAGGTAACTCCTACACCGGAGACTAAAATTAATGCAGTTCTCGAAAAAGTATTTTTATTCTCTTCTGCTGAAATCGTAATAGTAGAGTTTCCGTTACCATTCTGAATATTTACAGATAACCATGTTTGATTACTTTTTATTGTCCATTTTGTATTTGATGTTATATCAAAAGTATTTGTATTGTTTGCAATAGAAGGAATTACTATAGAATTTGTTGAAACATTTAAACTATAATTACTTTTAACCACGAATTGCCCCATCATTCCGGCGTCTTCGTGTGGAGCAAAATGACAATGATACATAAATGGATGAATTGAATCTGAATAATCAGCGAATTTGGCTACAAAGGTTGCAGAAGCATTGATAGGTAAAAACAGAACGTCTTTCCATCCTTCTTCGTAAGCCGAAACAGGGCCATTACTTCGAGAGATAATTTTAAATTGAACATCATGAATATGAAAAGAATGTCCAAAAATATTATTATTCGTAATTGTCCATTTTTCAACTGTGTTCATTTCAACAGTTTTATTGATTCTTGTTAATGCAAAAGCGGAATTATCAAATGTAAATGGATTTGGTCCTTGACCACCGGTTACGGTAACTGTTCTATTAACAGTTGCATCCGATGCAGTCCAATAAGTATTATTTGCCAAAATAGTCGGTTTTGTAGTAATTGGATTTGAAGTGGTTGGAGCAATATTTATGTGTAAAACAGTAAATACTTTGTTGTTTAACAGACTACCAAATTGACCTCCGGTATTTGGTTCACCACCTGGAAATCCCAAAGAAAAACCTGCATTATATGCTTTTAAATCTATACTTGAACCAACCGCATCATTACTTAAATCAACAAGGATTTCAGCTCTCTCTCCTACCCCAAGAATAATTCTAGTTAAAGGAATTGGAGCATTTACTAATCCCCCGTCAGTCGTAATTAAATAAAAAGTCCTATTATCGCTAAACCCCAAATTATAAGCACGTTCCATTTCAGCATTTAAAATACGCAGACGAACGTATTGTTTCGGCAAACTGACCTGTGCATTAGGTGTACCGTTTGTTAACATATAATCGCCATACGATGTATTGGTATAGACAAAAGCATTTGAAGCATCATATCTTCTACTAGTTAAAGCAAGTGGAATATCATCCACACCATAGGTTCTGGGTAATACTAGTTTAGATTCTTCATCATCTCTCACTATAATAAATCCACCGACTCCTTTTGTCATTTGCTCTTGTGTCATCTCGTGTAGATGAGGATGATACCAATATGTTGCGGCATTATTAGTTACTTTCCAATATGGTTTCCAAATAGTTCCCGGTGGAATTACTTGATGAGGGCCGCCATCCATAACAGCCGGTAAGTGAAATCCATGCCAATGAATAGTTGTTGAATCGTTCAGAGAATTTTGAACATTTATATGAACTGTATCGCCTTTATTAAAAAACAAAGTTGAACCCCAGAATTTATTATTTACTCCTGCGGTTATAGTTTGGTTGCCGGGTCTTAATTGAGAATAAGAATCTAATAAGTTTAAGTCGAATGTTTTGCCGGATAAAGTATCCGGTATCCAAAGGTTATTATATTGAGCACTTAGAGTATTGGATAGCAATAATCCAAGACACATGATTACAACTTCGAGAGTTTTTCTATTGAATGTAAGTTTCATTGGGATTGACATTTAGTTTAACGAGGTTCGTAAAATTTATTTGTTTAATATGAATGTTTTAGAAATTGCATTGCTTCCAATGGATATTCTAATTATATATTCTCCGTTGTAGAGTGTTTTAGTATCAAAAAATGCAATTGTACTTCCTTGAAACAGCGTTGTTTTCTTTAGAAACTTACCGTTAAAATCAAATAATTCTACATCAATATTTTCATAATTAATTGAATTTATTTGAATCGCAACAGCGTCACTTGCCGGATTTGGGAAAATTGAAATCTTATTTTGAGTCAAATTGTTTTCTGCTACACTTATAGGTTTTTGGGGCTCTTGAATAACAGTTATATTATGTGAACTTACTCCGGATGCTGAAACAATTACCGAAGCAATCCTTCTTACAGTATCAGGATTTTCTTGAGCAGTCAATATAATAGTAGCATCACCTTTTTTTGACGGTATACTTGAGGTTAGCCAGTTTTGTGAACTTGAAACAGTCCAATCTGTATTCGACATAACATCAAATGAGATTTTACTGCCTGCAGATGCACCAATAGTCAATGTATCTTTAGAAATATAAAGTGTTGGGCCTGTTCCATCTTGGATAACAGTTATAAGTTGTGTAGATGTTCCTGTTCCCAATACAGTTATTGTAGCAGATCGACTTGATAAATTACTATTTTCTTGAGCAGTTAATACAATTGACTCATTACCCAAACCAGATAATTTACTTGGAACTAACCATGTTTGATTGCTCGTAACAGTCCACTGCACATTAGATGTAATATCAAATGTTTTTGTACTGTTTGCCGGAGAAGCGATTGTCAGATTATTCGTTGATACTGCAAGTGTTGGTGCAATTCCTTCTTGCGTTACTGCGATTGTTTTGGTGGAAGCACCTATTCCGACAACTGTAATAAATGCCGTTCGAGATGAAACTGAGGAATTTTCTTGTGCTGAAGCTATAATAGTTTCATTACCGTTGCCGGATGATTTGCTAACTGAAAGCCAAGTTTGGTCACTTGATACAGTCCAATCTGTATTAGAAGTAATGTCAAATGTTTTAGAGCTGTTTGCAGCGGAACCAAGTAATAATTCAACTGTAGAAATTGCTAACGTTAATGATTTAGTATAATTAGTTACACTTTCTGAGATTGTTGGATTCTGCACTACTGATTTAACCCCATAAAATGTTGGACCGACGATATATGGATAGGCAGAATTCCAATTTTCGTCTACTGTGGCAAAATAGCAATATATTCCGTTCGGATACTCGGGAGTAATGCAGTATCTGCCGTTATGTTCATCTAAATAATCAGGAGTAGCGGACGAAGTAGCATTATACTGATAATCTTCTCGGAAATAACCTAATGGATATGTGGTACTGACTGCTGGGCCCGGAGTAACTGAATTTCCATTTGAATAGGTAGTTCTTGTTGTTATATTTCTAAGAACATAACTTGATTTCATTCTAACGATTCCGCCTGTACCATCTGTATTTTTATAAGCATAAGCTCCGTAAATCGGGAAACCGTCATAAGCAAAACCAATTAGTGGTGAATGCTTAGTTTCATCTATTGCATACAAACCATCAGCGGCATATAAATCACATACATTTGAAATTACTTTCAAATCTAAATTAAATGCACTTGGATTTTGATGATGATGATAATTTCCTTTAGCCGGATGTGCCTTAGCGCAATCAAATCCTAAGCGTTCACCAACAACGGCATCACGATTCCAAACATTATCACCCATTCCCATTAAAGGCCCGCCTTTAAGTGAATTTGATGAATTTTGCCATGAAACTCCATCTCTATAATCAAATAATGCAACGCCGTTAATGAATATTCCTATATTGCCCGGAGTTGTACTTGTTGAAGTTCCGGTATTTTTAACAGGATTTAATGGTATTTTAAATGATGTGTTTTGGTCTGATGCAAGAGAAGGATTTCCATCTAAGAAGGGCCCTGTTATATATGCAGGAATTCCTTTTGTACTAATATAGACTGATGTAGCAGAATATTGTACTTTTTGCACATTGGCGAGTACATTATCATTAATAGGTGTTGAATTCCCTTTTACATAATGACGCCCCATAATGTTCGTAGTATTTATCAACCAAGAAGTTATAGCAGGATTCGTTTGTGCGACAATTGGCATACTACCAAATATCAGCACAAGTAATAAAACATAGTTTTTTTTCATAATGTATTCCTATTTTGAAATTTATTAAAGTTGCTTGATAATTTTTAAACTTTAGACGACAGAATATTTTCAATCCTTCATTAACTTAGAAATATATTTTTGTATATTGACTTCAACTTGACTTGTCGACACATTACGTAAACTTTCGCTATGGATAATCAAACAGAATCTACAAACAATATCAAGCTATTTGCATTAAATCTTGGATTTAGCAGTGTTGGAATTGCTCATGCAGAAATTCTAACCGATGAAATGGAACGCTACCATCAATGGCTTAACTTAGGATACTACGGAACGATGAACTATTTAGAACGAAACCTCGATAGGCGCGAAGATATTCGTTTAGTTCTCCCAAATGCTCAATCTGTTATCGTAGTAGCTCAAAACTATTACACACCTAATCACCATCAACCCGAAGCAATCGGAAAAGTTTCCCGTTATGCGTGGGGCGATGATTATCACGATGTTCTTCCACCCAAACTCCGCGAAATTGCTATCGAAGTTGAACGACTATTTCCCGAAAGTTCTACAAAAGTTTATACCGATACCGGACATCTCTTGGAAAAAGCATGGGCTGTTCGTGCAGGCATCGGATGGCAAGGAAAACACTCCAATATAATTTCTCGAATTCATGGTTCTTGGTTTTTTATTGGAATAATTATAACAACTGCTCGTTTAAATTACGATTCCCCTATCGAAGATTTTTGCGGAACGTGCACCGCTTGTATTGATGCCTGTCCAACAAAGGCAATCGTTCAACCTTACGTCGTTGACGGCTCTAAGTGTTTGTCGTTTTGGACAATTGAAACTAAACCTGACATAGAATTTCCGCTTGAAATTAATTCCAATATGGATGGTTGGATTTTCGGATGTGATGAATGTCAGAATGTTTGTCCGTGGAATCGCTTTAGTGTTCCAACTTCCGAATCTCGTTTTGAACCTCGCAACGAAGAACTAACACTTTCACTTGAAAACATCCAAGAATTAACTCAAGATGAGTTTTCCACTCGTTTCCGCAACAGTCCGATAAAACGAACGAAACTACTTGGTTTGAAACGAAATGCACGTGAATTACTAAAAGGAAAGCAACATGACACAACAAAGTGAATCTACTTCTCAAGTAGAAATTATGCGTCCCATTGAATGGGGTGAAAACGTAACCGTAGGTGTTACAGTAAGAAGCGAAACTTCATTTCAACCGTATGGATTATCTCTTGCAAAAGGACTTATTCTAACTGATGAAGAATGTGAATTTCATCGCATGGTTTTCTCAAAAGCTATTGGCGTAAGCCGAAAAGCTCTTCGGTTTCAAAATCAAGTGCATGGCTCGTTTGTTCGGAGAATTACAAAGGAATCTCCGGCAGAAGAATCCGACGGATTAATTACTAACGAACGTGGAATTGTACTGTGCGCTCTGCTTGCTGACTGTTGCGGAATAGTATTGTATGACCACATCAATCAGGCAATTGGTTGTATTCATTCGGGATGGCGAGGAACTCATCTTGGCATCGCAAAAGAGGCAGTTTTGGCAATGAAACGAGAATTTGGAACAAATCCACAAGAACTTAAAGCATATCTTTCTCCGTGCGCTTCCGGTGAAAATTATGAAGTGCAACACGATGTAGCAGATTTATTCATAACAGGAATATCCAAACTCAACGAAACGAAATATTTGTTTGATAATCGAGCGTGCATTAAAGAGCAACTTATCCAAGGTGCAGGACTTTTAGACGGTAACATTACCGTAAGCAAAGAATGTTCGATTCGTGATACACGGTTTCATTCGTATCGGCGAGATGGGAAGTTATCAGGAAGAATGGCTGTTTTTATTGGACTCAAATAAAGTATCTTCTCACTAAATGAATACATATAGATCATAATTCTTAGAGTTATAATCGTTAAAACTCTTTAAGATTTCTTTACGATATTAAAGTCAAATAAGTTGTAACATTCTTGTTAATAAATATCTAATAAATAATTTAGAAGAGGAATTCATAATTTACTTTCGAGTTTAGAAAATGTATAAACTACTTTTGAAATTAATCTATAAAATTAATTTATTTTTAAGAAGTCATAGTCTTATTTAATATTTGATTAAAGTACTAATTAAGGTTTTTTCAACTGGTATTGTGACACGTTTTCTCAAAGTTATATCTAATGTTAAAAACCAAATTTACAATAAACCTCACATTTCTAGTGATATTAATTTCAGGTTGTCAAAGAGAAGAAAATTATATAACCAACAGTAGTATTGGATTATTTTCCTATTCAAGTTATCCAATTGGGACTGCAATTGATATTAATGAATTAGAATCAAACGCTATATATAAATCTATATCTTTAAAAGAGTTTAATAGTATAACACCTGAAAATATTTTTAAAGCTGAGGCTTTACAACCTAAACCATTAACTTTCAATTGGACAGAGGCAGATAGTTTAGTATCTTTTTTTCTGACTTATAACAAAAGAATACATGGACACACTTTGATTTGGCACAATCAATTACCACAGTGGATTATTGATTATCAAGGTAGTCCATATGAATGGGAACAATTGATGAAAGTGCATATTCAAACAATCGTTAAGCATTTTAAAAACAAAGTTACAGCATGGGATGTTGTCAATGAAGCATTTAACGAAGATGGGACATTAAGAAATACCATATGGAAACAAAAAATCGGAGTCGGCTATATAGAAAAAGCTTTTCTATTTGCAAATGAAGCGAACCCAAACGCTTTGTTGTTTTATAATGATTATAATCTTGAATCAAACCCAATAAAGCGCAACAGTGTTTTATCTTTACTGAAAAATCTTAGGAATAGAGGTGTGAAAGTTGATGGCATTGGAGTTCAAATGCACGTAAGTACTTATTATCCGGAACCTACACAAATTGCAATTGCATTTCAGGAAATCATTGCTGACAAATTCAAAATACACCTTTCAGAATTGGATATTTCTGTTAATCCATTAGGCAAAAATATTATACTAAGTGAATCTCTTTTTAACGAACAAGCAAATTTACTGGGAAGTATTGTTTTGAATTATAATCAGATTCCAAAACAATATCAATACGGTATAACTTTTTGGGGTATTAGTGATAAGAATAGTTGGATTCGGAGTTTTTACAATAGAGAGGATTATCCTTTATTATATGATGACAACTATATGCCTAAGCCATGCTATTACAAAATATTTAAAGTTTTATGAATTTAATATTGCTCTTACTCTTTTGTTTAATAACTCAACAACAACTTTTCTCTCAAGTTACAATTAGTTATTATCCACTTCAATCTATTTTATCGATTTCAACTAATACAAACAAACTATTTTTTGCTGACTTTAAGTTAGAAACTAATACTTTTATTTCTAATCTTAACATGGAATTTTCACCTAAAATCAATTTTAAAAGTTTAGATAATGTAAACTATTATACTGGGATAGGTATCAGTATAAATCCTGTTAATTCTTACGCTGACTTACCAATTACAAACGGATACTTCATCGATTTTGGTATCAGAGCAAAACCATTTGATAAACTTCGTAATCTTCAATTAGTGTTTGAAATATCACCTTATATTAATAAAGATTGCAGTGGTGGTAATCTTAGAACCAGATTAGGTCTTTCTTGGAATTTTACAAACGAATCAAGTAAATCTTCACCTCCGGAATGAAAGAATTATTTGCACTAAAAAGCATCATTTGATTTTGGAATTTGATGTAAATTACTTTTCAGCATAAATTTCAAATTTGTGATACTTAGAGTAAAAGGATTAAATTCTTCTAAAATGCCAATATAAATTCTTAAGAATTCGGAATCAATCAATTTAAACAACTTAATTCATTTATGAATCATAGGGAAATCCCCATATATCACAATTATAGCTACCGATAATTAAAACTAACCTCTTCCATTGCAAAATTAGATATTTAACAACACTTAATAAGACAACTATATAACTAAATAGTATGCTCTTACTAAAACATTGAAATACATTATTCAAATACTACTTTCCACTCAGAATTTCAATATAATTTATTTAAAACATTCATTTGTTTTGAGTGCAAAACTTTTACGGTTTATGATGGTTCACACGTCGATAAAATTTCGTATTTTTGTAGGTATAAAAGCTATATAATTAACGATATCAACATAAAGAAAGGTTCTGCAATAATGAACGAAGAAATACTCCCCGAAGAAAACGAACTCCCCAAACAAAACACCTATTCCGAAGATAGTATTAAAGTTCTCGAAGGTCTTGAAGCCGTCCGTTTGCGTCCTGCTATGTATATCGGTGATGTCAGTGACCGCGGTCTGCATCATTTGATTCAAGAAGTTGTCGATAATTCAATAGATGAAGCACTCGCCGGCTACTGTAAAAATATTTATGTGACTCTTCATGCTGATGGATCATGTTCGGTGCAGGATGACGGTCGTGGAATTCCAACCGGCCCCCACCCTGTGAAAATGATTTCGACACTTGAAGTTGTGTTGTGCACTCTTCATGCCGGCGGAAAATTTGATAAAGGCAGTTATAAAGTATCAGGTGGTTTGCATGGTGTTGGAGTTTCATGTGTAAATGCACTATCTATGGATTTCACAGCTACAATTCACCGTGAGGGAAGTATTTATCAACAACGGTATTCTAAAGGTGACCCTCAAACTCCTGTTGAAATTATTGGAACAACCGAAAAAACCGGAACAACAATCAGATTCTTACCTGATAGTACAATTTTCAAAACTGTTCATTTTCGCGCTGAGAAAGTTGCTGACCGTTTACGTGAGCTTGCATTTTTGAATCCAGATATTATTATGACACTTGAAGACGAGCGTGAAGAAGGAACAAAAGAAGTATTTTGTTATCCGGGGGGGTTGGTTGATTTTGTTCGATATGTGGATGAAAGTGTTACAAGTGTTGTCGAACCGGTGTTAATTTCAGGCTCGGGCAAAAGTGATTCAGGCGCTGATACGATTGTTGAAATTTGTTTTGAATATAATGACAGTTATAGTGAAACTTTGCTTTCGTATGTTAATAATATTAATACTGTTGAAGGAGGAACACATGTAACGGGCTTTAGATCAGCACTTACAAGAACTGTTAACTCCTATGCAGTTAATAACAATCTAATAAAAACGGCACTTTCAGGTGAAGATTTCCGTGAAGGATTAACAGCAATAATATCTGCTAAAGTTGCCGAGCCACAGTTTGAAGGTCAAACCAAAACTAAACTTGGTAATAGTGATGTTGAAGGTGTAGTTCGTTCAATTATTAATGAACAACTTGCAATATATCTTGACAGTAATCCAAAAGTTGCAAAAAAGATGATAGAAAAAGCTACACTTGCAGCAGAAGCTCGCATGGCAGCAAAGAAATCTCGTGAACTTGTTCGCCGTCAAAGTGCATTAGAATTTTCTTCTCTTCCGGGTAAATTAGCCGATTGTTCACTCAGAACAGCTGAAGATACAGAAGTGTATTTGGTTGAAGGTGATTCGGCAGGTGGCTCGGCTAAACAAGGTCGTGACCGTCGTTTTCAAGCAATTCTTCCTTTACGTGGTAAGATTTTAAATACTCACCGTGCTCGAATGCACAAGGTATTGGATAATGAAGAAATTCGTACAATTATTACTGCAATAGGTGCAGGTTTCGGTGAGGAATTCGATGCAGATAAATCTCGTTATGGTAAAATTATTTTGATGGCAGATGCTGATGTTGATGGTTCGCACATTCGTACACTTCTCCTAACTTTTTTCTTCTTACACATGCGCGATTTAATTCATCAAGGAAAATTATATATAGCTCAACCCCCACTTTATAAAGTGAAAAAAGGTAAACAAGAATATTACGCATATAACGAAGCTGAGCGTGATGAAGTTATCCGTAGAATTCGTAAAGACAAAATTGTACTCGATGATAAAGGTGAAGAAATTCTCGAAGGTGCAACATCAGACGGTATCATTATTTCTCGATTCAAAGGTCTTGGTGAGATGAATCCGGAGCAGTTATGGACTACAACGATGAACCCTGAAAAAAGAACGCTCCTCCAAGTAACAATTGAAAGTGTTACCGAAGCAACTCATGTGTTTGATACACTTATGGGAGAAAAAGTTGAACCACGTCGTGAATTCATCGAGCGTAATGCTCAATACGTAAAAAATTTGGATGTGTAAATAATCCACTTCAATTATTAGAATCTAATTCGGTCGGTTGCAAATACATCAGCCGACCGTTTTTATTTGTATTTGTTCAATCCGACATTCGATATCTAATGAAACGTATTTTGTTGTTTTTGCTCCCGCTTCTTATTGGAATTTCAATTGCATTATTAGTTTGGAATCATTTGTGGTTACCGTTTAGTAATCCGTTTCATATAACCAGTGAGATTGCTTCCATTGGGTTTAACCCTACAAATAATACGATTCGATTTTTAGTGTTAATTGCTTCCCCGATTATCATTTTGCTTCTTGCTTCAAGATTTTATTCTAAATCTTACAAAACTCTATCTATTGTAGAAAACCCCATACTCACCTTCCCAAAACCAAAGAAACATATTTCAATACTTATTACAAGTATTGTGGCAATTCTTTTTGGCTTGGCAAGTCCAACGTTTATTGCATCTGAGAAATTTGACCCTTTTCACGAAGGAGAAAGTTTAGGTCCTGCAATTTCAGTACAAGCTGGTCAGATTCCCTATAAAGATTATGTAATGATTCATGGCGTATATCAAGATCCAATGCGTTCGGTAATTGCATTTTCAATATTTGGGAGATCTATTGGAGCAGTGAGAACTTACGAGTCAATCATTAAATTAATAATGTGGGTTCTATTTGGATTATTTCTTCTTCAGGTTTTTGATTGGCAAATAGTTCAATCTGTATTTGTTTTAGGATGTTTAGGGATTCTTTCTTCTATTAAAGCAATTACCATCATGCCGAGGGATATTACTTCAATCCTCTATCTAATGTCATTTCCAGTGTTTTTAAGGGCGATTTCTTCCAAAGATGTACATAAGATTCCTTTTGTTGCGGCAAGTTTCGCGCTTGTATTTTTACCAATAATCGGTCTTGGAATGTCAGTTGACAGAGGTGTATATTATGGAGCAATGAGTTTAGTTTTTGTGCCACTTTTATATTTCTTCTATTTTAAAAAAAGTTATTACAACACGTTGTTTTTAATAGGATTACTGGGAGGAAGTTGTGTCGGTTTTTTTATTTTAGGGCAAATTCTTCACTGGAACTTTAGTGGATTCATCGAGTTTTGTTTTGTGAGAATGCCGGAATATAAAGACCTGATGGATGGATTTGTTTATACGATGTTTGCTCCTCGATTTGGTATTCCTGCACTTACCTATCCAATTGCTACCTATATCATAATTTGGAAATTTCTTGAATATTCACGTTATAGTTCACTTTCACTATATCAAACTTTAAAGGATTTCGTTGCAAAATATTTAAATGAATTTGCTGTTCTTTTGTTTGCTCTACTTATATTTAGGAGTGCTCTTGGTCGGGCTGACTGGACACATATTAATTATAGTTGGTTTGGTATTCTCTCATATATTTTCATCGTATTCTCAAAAGATATTCTTCCAATACTTCAATCGAAAATTCAATACCTTCAGAATGGCATAGTAATCTTTTCTATTTTACTTTTACTTTGTATTTTTCCTTCTTATTTAATTGCAAAACGTCAAGCATTATCGGACAACTTTCCATTGGGTACTAAGGATATCGAATTTATTCCTGAGAAAGATAAACCTGCAATTGATTTTTTACAAAAAAACTTAGGAAAGAACGATGATTTCTTGACGTTAACCGACGAAGCAATCTGGTATTATTATCTTAATAAACCATGCCCAATACGGTTTAATATTGTCATGCATGCAATCCACCCGGCATTCCAACACGAAATTGTAGATTCACTTCAAAAAAGAAATGTAAAGTTTGTACTTTATCATAATTTGCATTGGGCTAATTTTGCTGAACCGTCTGCTAAAAATAAAATATTACCTATTTTTATGGAGTACTTCTATCGTAATTTTAAGCCATATCGAACTATTAATGATAATGAAATTTGGATAAAATCTTCATTTATTGACTCTAAAACTATTCTCAATTAACTATTATTCTAAATTATGAAGGATACAATTATTGATAAGATTGATTCCTATCTCCGTCAACAGCAAGAAGTTTTCGGAACTATTCTTTATGTTGAACCAAAACATGAGATAACAGTACCAAAACTTCTAAACAATGATAATCTGATACAAGAAGTTGAAGAGGAAAAGACAATTTCAGTTGAAAACAACAATCAAACATCTTTAGAACTTGACAAACTATTTATTATGCCACAACGAACAACAGATTTACTTTTTGCAGATACTCCTGCATGGATGAGCGCGGCTGATTTATCAATTCTATACAGTCAGATTCATACATGTCAGAACTGCGCATTAGGTTCTACTCGCAATAAATTCGTATTTGGTTCAGGAAATCCAAATGCAGATGTAATGATAATTGGAGAAGCACCCGGAGCGGATGAAGATGCACAAGGAGAACCATTTGTCGGTGCGGCAGGTCAATTACTGACCAAAATTCTAGCGGCTATCGGATTTGAACGTTCGGACGTTTATATCGCTAATATTATTAAATGTCGCCCTCCAAACAATCGCCGTCCAGAGAAGAATGAAACCGAACAATGTGAACCATATTTAATGAAGCAAATCGAATTGATTCAACCCAAATTTATTCTGGCAGTTGGCTTGACGGCTACAAATACTCTATTGAAATCCGATAATAAAATGGGTGAAATTCGCGGAAAGGTGATTGATTTTCATGGTATATCCATGATTGTAACCTATCATCCTGCTGCATTACTTCGTAATCCAAATTGGAAGCAAGCAACTTGGGAAGATGTACAATTGCTCAGAAAACTTTATGATGAAAGTAAGGAATCATAAGCTACAATGAATAATAATCTATCAAATTGGCAGTAATCCCCTTTTTGCACCTACTCTCGTTATATATCCTTTTTCTGCAACTGCAAATATTATACTCATACCGGGAGCAACGGTCGGTTTAAGAATTAATGATGGAGCTGTATCAAGAGATAGAAAAGAATCTAAAACACCGTTTCGTTGCAATAGATAGACTCCAATAGCAGAAGACTTAACACCAATAAGCGCAATATTTTCTTTACCGATTAATGCAGGTGAAGTAATTTTCGAATCAAAATTGATATTCCATTCAGAAATCCCTTTTGATGTAAATTGTTCAATTACACTTTGGGAAATGCCAATACCGGAGTTATAGCTAACAGTAATAATACTACCGTCTGAAGCAATTGAGATTGCACGTGGAGTTGCTCTTAATGTTTTATTCCAAATTAACTTACCGTCAAAATCAATTGAATGTACAATCGGAATATCACCTGATATCACTACTCCAACAAGTATATTATCTTTTCCAACTATTGGAGCTGTTAAAATACGAGTGGTTGGGAAACCTATTTCCCATTGTATTTTTCCTGATGGTGATAAACAGAGAAGAGAATCATTTGCTGTATAATCGTTATGAGTGAGTGAAATATAGATATTATTTCGAGGGTCAGAACTTGGTGCGCCGAGAGGTGAAAGAGTAGTTTTGTATTGCCAAACTATGTTGCCATCAATGGATATTTTTGATATTAATCCACTTGTAGAACTTATAATAATTCCGTCAGTAGAAGCGAGAATATCATTAAATGTTGCAGATTCTTTTGGTGCAACTTGAGTTCTAAACCTTCGTTTACCTTCAGTAGAAATCGAATAGATACAGCCATCTGAAGCTATAGCATATACATTATGCTTATCATCTAAGCACATTCCGGCTACTACATACGCTCCATCATCAAGTTTAGCCGACCACTCAACCATTGCTGACGTAAATTGATGAATTGAACCCTCGACCGTTGCTATAACGGTTTGATATGATGAAATTGCAAGCGGTGGAATCATTGAACCTGATGAATCAGAGGAGTTTATTTTTTCATTATTTGAAGCACTTGCTATAAAATTGCCGAATTGTTCATAAGAACTTGTTCTTGATGAACCTCCATAAAGATTTATCCTTTCTCCTACTAATGTTTGGTCATTCTGACATGAAGTAAACATCATTAAAACAATCGAATAATAGAGAAATTTCATATTGTTTTATTAGTTAAATTGATTTGAATAAAAGTTTATAAGCGATCAAAGTACAAGTATTTCAATTAATTATAATTATTAAAAACAGTTCAACAACTCTCATCTTAATCAAAAACGATTCTTTTTAACGGAATCAGGATATTTTTTTTCTAATATCATTCGATTTTTGTTAGCCCAATCCATTAGAATTTTTTTTTGTCCCTCATTTAGAACAGCATCTCTATGAATCCACAAATATGAATCGAGCGGCATTTCACCTTTTTCAAGTTGCTCTGATATTTCATGGAATTTTTTAACTTTTCTTCTAATTGAATAGGTGTTAAACTGAGAAAAATTGATTTCTTGCTTCCCATCGGTTACATGATTTGCCAGAAACCATCCCACCGGTTGAATATTTGTGTACCAAGGATAGTTTGTTCGGTCGGAATGACAATCAAAACACGAAGTTTCAAGAATTCCCTTGACTTCAGGTGACATAGCTGTTGCGACGGTTATATCATTCGGTGAAGAAACGCTTCCATCATTCCGTTCCGGACGAAAAAACTGAATTATAACTATTATACTAACAAATCCGATAAGTATTTTTTTCTTGTGAACAGCAATAGCTTGTATAATTTGTTTCATAAGAGTAGTTAAGGAAGTGTTTCAGATTAAATAACCTAACACCAAAGAAATTGAGTTTATATATTTACTTTATTTGAAATATTCTCATTAGAAATCGTCAGTGATTTCGCTGTCATCCGGTTCCAAATCCCCCCATTCATCATCTTCTTCGTCATCGAATGCGAGGTCGTCACCAATGAAGTCTTCCTCATTTGTCCATTTGCCGTTTGTGCGGTCGTCGTTCATTGCGTCTTCCATCAGTTTTAATTTTTCTTCGTCTGAGAATATACTAACCGTATGGTCGAAAAATTCTTCTGCTTCTTTACCGGTAACAACCCAAGTAGGTTCTAAAAATCGAGGATCAGGTTTTGCTCCGTCGAGAACTACATTCATTACTTCTTTTACATTTGTGACAATTGCAGAGGCACCGGAATCAACACAAGTAGATCGTATTTCAAATGTTTGTTTTCCACCTTTTGTTTGAGCGACAACATCGAAGTAATACCGTTCGCCTTCAAAACTTTGTATCGAGTGCATGATTACATTCCTTTATTTGGATAAAAAAAATAAGATGATTTAATAGTTAAGTAAAAATTGTAAGCGTTCAATGATATTATCAGGAGTAGGAATTACTACATCCATCATGCCGAGATTATAAGGAATCGGAACATCTGGCGTTGCAAGTCGTTCAATCGGTGCATCAAGAAAAGCAAACGTTTCTTTGGCAATAATTGCGGAAATTTCTGCGCCGAATCCACTTGTAATAGTATCTTCATGCAAGATTAAACATCGATTAGTTTTCTTGATTGAATCTAAAACTGTTTGTTTATCCCAAGGAACTATTGTCCGTAGATCTATGATTTCTATTGATTCTTTCATAGTTTTGACTGCTTCAATTGCTCTATGAACCATCTCACCCCATGTAACAATAGTAGCTTTAGTTCCAGATTGTATAATAGAAGCAACACCAAACGGAATCAAAAAGTCATTACCCGGATAGTTCGCCCGACCCGGTGAAGTATCTAAAAGGTTTCTATGTTCCAAGAAAAAAGTTGGGTCGTTTCCTCGGAGGGCTGTGCGAAGCAATCCAACGGCATCTCTTGCATTGGAAGGCATTGCTACTCTCCAGCCAAGCGTATGAGCAAATATTGCTTCACCTGAAACACTATGCCATGGGTCACCTGTGCGCTTGCTGTGACCTACCGGAATTCTCAAGACCATCGGTGCGGCAAATTGATTATTTGTTCGCCAACGAATCGTTCCGGTATCATTGATTTGTTCCATTGCAGGGTCTAAATATTTTCTGAATTGAATCTCGGGAACAGGCAGTAGTCCGGCGAAAGCAAGTCCAATCGACCTTCCAATAATTCCCTCTTCGGAGAGTGAAGTATCAAAAACTCTTTGCTCAGAAAACTTTGTTTGCAAATCAACCGTTGCACCGTGAACCCCACCCTTTACCCCAACATCTTCGCCAAAAACCAAGACTCTGTCATTAGTTACAAGTTCTTGCTCTAATGTCATTCGTACAGCATGAATTAGATTAACTCGCTGACCTTCATTTTCAGAACTTGTAGTTCGAGGAAGCTGTTTCTCGGCAAGAATACCACCAACTTGTTGAATAGATGCGCCGTTAAAAAAAACATGGTCGAGTGTAGATGCAACATTCGGTTCAGCTTGATTTAGTGCTAATGCAAGCCCTGCTCTTACCTCGTGTTCAACTTCAGTTTCAAGAACATTCCATTCCTTTACTGTTAGTATTTTCTTTTTTTGTAAAAAAGCTTTAAGACGTGGCAGTGGGTCGCGTTCCAACTCATCTTCTTTAGTTTCAATAGTTTTATATGATTGATTATCAGCTCCCGAATGTCCGCACAAACGAGGAACTCTCATTCGCAATAGTACAGGAGAAGTTCTATTCCGAACAGCATCAACTGCTTTTTTAATTAATTGAGCTGTTTCTTCAGGATTTGCTCCGTCACCGTCCAATATCATTAGATTTTTAAATGAAGCAAGATTTTCAGCAATATTAGATCCAGGTGTTTGATAATTACCCGGAACGGAAATTCCATAATTATTATCTTCAATGAAGAATATCATCGGATAATTTTGCGTTGTAGCAATTGTAAGTGCCGACCAAAAACCATTCGTAGCCGTAGAAGCATCTCCGCCTAATGCAACAGCACAAGACTCATTCCAATCTTTTTCATTCAATACCGAAGAACGATAAACTGCGGCTTGCGCCCATCCTACAGCCGGTGTATATTGAGCACCGACATCGCCACTTGCGGGTAGTACAGTTATTCCTCCGTTACGTGGTGTGAGGTTATGCACTACACCAATATCTCGACCGCCGTTCCGACTGCCTGATTTAGCAAGAGGCCCGGCAAAACCTTCTTCTATTGTCATTCCAGAAGCCAAAACAAATGGACGAGAACGATAATATACCGAAGCAGCATTATGGTTGCCTTTCAATGCAACTGCCAATAAAATTTGAGCAAGCTCATGCCCGCGAGCAGAGAACTGGTACAACACTTTTCCCGAAGGTGCGAGTTCAGTTTCTTCGATTATATCCATCAAACGAGAAGTAAGCAGCATTTTCGCGGTAAAAAGCCAGTCCTTTTTGGTCATCTGTTGTCCTTTGTTGAGTAAAATTCGTTTCATTGGTCGCAAAATTACGAAAAAACCTTCGTTCACTTCAAAACTTGTATGAATTGAAAAAAAAGAATACAAGTTGGTTTCCTTTTTGTGAGAGAATTCACCACCAATTAAAAAGTTTTTTCAAGTGATTAGGAAATTCAATAATTTGCATATAAATATTCAGTCATATTAATCTATATTCTCTCATATTCACATGAAATCTCTCTTTATACTTTTTTTTGTTGCAGTAATGTATTTGACATCATCAACTGCAAATGGTCAATTACTTGGTAGTTTTAAAGCAAGTGCCGGTATTAAAACTGCAAAGAAGTCGGCTGATTCTGTGATGACCTCTGCTCAATTAGTTGGTATTTTAACTCTCGGAGATACAACTTCAGCAATTCAATTGCCTATTCCTGTTAAATTTTTGGATTATTCTAATGGAACTTCACAGGGGTGGCTTTATTTTTATCGAGGAAAAACAATTGGTAAAACTACTGATACTACGATTAGTATTGGTGTAGTCGCGATTGCCGGAATCTTGTTTCAACCAATTAATCTTGACTTAGGAATTGGTGCAGTCGGCGGTTTCTTTGCAAAAGACTCGGTAATCCCTGCTAAATTCACTGATAGTGATATCATGATGAAAAATATTAATGCAAACGCCGAACATAAAGCATTCATGACTGCAAATCCAAATAGCAAACCATTTCTTATTCCTCTTGGATTCTACCCGACTGCGCGATTCTTCCCTCGTAACACACTACTCTGGCAACTTACGTTTCCACCGACAACCGGAAAAGGTACGATGGTTTGCGAAGTGAATGGAACAACCGGAGAAACTAAATGCCAAACCATTACGGCTGTTGATGAAGACATTCAAACTTCGTCCATATCAATTACTCCTAATCCTGCATCGCATCAAGCAACAATCTTCATTCCAAATGAACTTTACTCACCCACCGTTTCGATTGAACTCTTCAATTCCATCGGACGAAGTATCCAACAGTTTTCAGTTTCGACCAATATCAGTGAAAGAATTATCATTCCATTAGATGGACTTGACGACGGAGTCTATTTTGTCAAGTATTCTAACGGTAAAAACATAATAACAAAGCCGATTGTCATTCAGAATTAACTAAATCAATCAAATTATTTTTTCTTTAACTTTTTACTTTAGTATTAATATATGTACTCACAACTCAAACATCAAGACGAAGCAATTTTTAATGTTCTATTGGGTGAATACGAACGCCAACGAGACAAACTTGAACTTATCGCAAGCGAAAACTATACTTCACTCGCAGTTATGCAAGCACAAGGTTCGATTCTTACTAATAAATACGCCGAGGGATATCCTTTCAAACGCTATTATGGTGGATGCGAATGGGTGGACATCGCCGAAAATCTCGCAATTGACCGAGTAAAACAACTCTTCGGTGCGGAATATGCAAATGTTCAGCCGCATTCAGGAAGCGGCGCAAACATGGCAGTCTATTTTACGTATCTCAAACCCGGTGATACCGTTCTCGGAATGGATTTATCCCATGGCGGACACCTCACTCATGGCTCTCCCGTGAATTTCTCCGGTAAGTTTTATAAATTTGTTCCCTATGGAATTGACAAAGAAACCGGATTAATTGACTATAACCGAGTCGAGGAACTTGCATACGAACACAAACCTAAAATGATTACCGTAGGAGCGTCTGCGTATTCACGAGTAATAGATTATTCTGCCTTCAGACAGATTGCCGATAAAGTAGGAGCGTTTCTTTTTGCGGATATAGCACATCCGGCGGGTTTAATTGCAAAGAATTTTCTCGGAAGTCCTATTGAATTTTGTGATATTGTTACTTCAACAACCCACAAAACACTAAGAGGCCCTCGCGGTGGCGTGATTCTCATGGGAAAAAATGTCGAGAACCCCTTCGGACAAATAGCACCCAAAAGCGGACGCGTAAAAATGATGAGCGAACTCATTGACTCAATGGTAATGCCCGGAATCCAAGGCGGCCCGTTGATGCACGTTATCACTGCAAAGGCAGTTGCCTTCGGCGAATGCCTTACTGATGAATTCGGAGATTATGCACAGCAAGTAATTCTTAATGCGCAAGCAATGGCAAGTACACTTGTTGAGTTAGGATATTCCATTATCAGCGGCGGAACGGACAATCATCTGATGTTAGTTGATTTGCGGAATCGCAATCTAACAGGAAAGAAAGCAGAAGAAGCGTTGGATGCCTCCGGTATTACGTGTAATAAAAACGCCGTGCCTTTCGATACGCAATCTCCGTTGATAACTTCGGGAATTCGTTTGGGTAGTGCAGCCGTTACTTCGCGCGGTATGCGCGAAGATGATATGCGCCACATCGCACGATTGATTGACCGAGTACTGAATAATGTGGGGAATGTCGAAGTCTATACTGCTGTCAAAGAAGATGTGAAACACTTCTGCCGTCAATTCCCTCTCTATCCGACTATTGACCATTCATTTGAAGAAAGCACAAAACGAATCGAAGAAAGCATCGGAACTATGCTCGATGGTGTCGGGAAGTTCATGCAAAGCGTCGGAGAGGAAATCCAGAATGTTGTCGGAAAGAAATAAATTGTTGTGCTATCTTTAATTTTGAATTATCAATTGTCACCGGTTTCAGCCGGTGGATAATTATAGTATAATAATCGGCTTTAGCCAAATTTCAACAGTTAAGACCGTTCAGTACTCCATACATAAAATATGAAAGAAGGTTGTGGTGGTAACAACTGACCAGACACGAAGGCGGTACGGATTTGCGTTTCATTCAGGAGCTATTAGGACATAACAGCAGCAAGACAACAGAAATTTACACGCACGTAAGTACGAAAAGTCTGCAACAAATAAAAAGTCCATTTGATGATTTGTAATGAAAATAATTACACCAAGCCAACCATTAGTTGAGATATTTGTGTATTTTTGTTACACCAATAAACGAGTTAGCAGCAAGTGTAAGAAACGACAACACGGCAATAAACATTGAAAATAATGAGCAAAGAACTTTTTCAAATAGGAGCATTTCACGAATCGGGACACGCAGTAATTGGCTATTATATGGGGTTTCAAATAGACGACATTATTTTATTGGAGACAGACCCAGGAAGTGGACGCACTAAGTTTGACTATGGTGCTGACGGTTTAGTTATTGCAGGTATTTTAAATGCTAAAAAAGACCCATCTTTTTTTAATTCACTACCGAAAGAAAGTAGGTCAAGAACTCCACAAGCAACAACCAAAATCTGTTGCACCCTTATTGCTGGAGGTGTTGCAGAGGCAATTCATAAACAAGGTATCGAATTTGAAGGAAGTTTAGCAATTGGTTTTGCAGACCCAGATGCAGAAGGTATTAATGCTTGCGAATATGTTATGAGTATCATTGACAAACCTCGTAGCGAAAATTACGTAAATGAAATGGTCAAAAATATGACAGCCATAATACGTTCTAAAGAAAATTGGGAGGTAATAAGTTCACTAGCAGAAGCATTAATGAGTTCAGCAAATAAAACACTTTTGAAATCAGAAATTGTAGCTATATTCATAAAACACAATTTCAAAAGAATGGGAGAAGAATAACCTATGGAATTTGATCCACTATATCCTGCTGGTTTTCATGACATCCCATTTGATAGTCTTGATGAAATATTTGTTACACCATTTGAAGATACAGAAAGAAGGAAATATTTAACTGATAGATTTAGGGCATATATCGAGAAATTCTCGGAATTAGGATTAAAAGCAGAAATTTGGCTTGATGGTTCTTATTCTACAAAAAAACCTGAACCGGGGGATATGGATATTCTGATTGTATTTGATGTAGATGAAGTAAATAATCTACCAATGGAAAAAAGACCTTTATTGCAGGAGCTTTTTGACAGAGAACTTTCAAAAATTAGATATTCGATTGATGTATTATTATTGCCATCAAATGACATAAATAACAGAAGCTACTGGAGAGGCTGGTTTGGATTTTCAAGAAATGAACAACCAAAAGGAATCCCAAGATTATACTATGGCATCAATTAAGAAAATAACAGATAATATTTCTCAACTATCAAGCGTAGTTGAAGAATATGGTATTGCATTAAATAAAGAGCCGCAAAATTTTTCTTTAAAAATTACAATTGACAATTTAAAGAGTCAAATAGATGATTTGCAGAATCAATTATATCAAGAGAATTTAAAAAGAGAAAAGGAGATTGTTCAACTTCGTTTCAAAGGTAAATTAGCAAGATTTGGAACATTTCCGTTATCGCTAGTTGGTGGTCTTACAAATTCATTTTCTAATGCAGTATTCAATACTTCAAAATATTTTCAATTTGGTAACAAGGGCGGAGTTAAGATAGATAATATAATTAATGAGACAATTGATTTAAGGCTTGAAGGACTTGGGAGAGGTTCAACTATCTTTTATTTATCAGCCAAAACTTCGCCCGACCTTTTTGGAAATAGCGTGATTCAAAACTCACTCGATAATGTTTTTGATTTGTTGAATTCTCAAAGTCCAGAACAGATAATTGACAATATTTCTATTGTTGGTTCAAGAAGCATAAAATATTACTCAGATTTTTTTGAAGAGTTAAATAAAGATGATTTGGAATTAGATTTAACTTGGCATACACCAAATGAAACTGTAAAAAAATGGGATGGTACAAAAGAAAAAATCCTATCGCTATACAACACTCTCAACAGCATTAAACTTTCAGAACCAGAAGAAATTAGCTTTGAAGGTGAAATTATTACGCTTAGTTTAAAAGGACGTTTTGAAATATTCTCGACTGACAAAGAAAGATTCTACGGTACATTTCCAAACGAGTTAATTGAACAAATAAAGCAACTACACGTTGGCGACTTTTGCAAAGGGACAATTTTGAAAACAATAATTTTTAATGCTGCGACTGGAAAAGAAAAATATGAATATATACTGCGAGACATTGAAATCTAATCATACGAATGGCAGAACACCAGCTGCTAACAGCACCTACAAGAAATTGGCGGTTCAGTGGCTAAATGATGCTTTGTGCTTCGTATCAAGTTCAGTGCTGGCAGACAGTTTTCGTCTCCGAAATCGCCAACTTCTTGTAGCCGCAAAACGTTAGTGGCAAGCATAACGAGCGACACCACCAACTGAAATAACCAACAATCAAAATGCAAAACAAAAAAATAAAATAAATGAATAATGATTTGGCAAACCGACTAAGAGAAGTTCTACTTAACGGAAAATGGATTGCTAATACCAATTTCAAGGAACAGATAACAAGTATAAGTTGGAAACAAGCAATTGAAAAGGTTGAAAACTTAAACACTATTGCATTATTGACATTTCACGTAAACTATTATTTAAAAGGATTATTGAAGGTGTTTGAAGGTGGAAATCTTGAAATTAAAGACAAATTCAGTTTTGATATGCCAGAAATTACATCTGAAACGGATTGGCTTAACTTGGTGGACGACTTTGTAAGCAATGCCGAAAAGTTTATAAATCACGTTGAAAAAATGGAAGACAGCTTATTGACACAAACATTTGTAAAAGAAGAATACGGAAGTTATTTACGAAATATTGAAGCTCAAATTGAACATAGTTATTATCATTTAGGACAAGTTTCATTGATTAAAAAGTTAATAATGCAAGGACAAAATTGATATAGCAATCACAATGACAATGATGAATTTTAGGACAATAAGAATGCCAGCCACTAACAGCCGTTTTGCGTAATGGCGGGTGCAGTGCTTAGTATGACAGTTTTGTGCTAAGTTCAAGTTCAGTTCTTCGATTAAACTTTTGTGCTACAAATCCGCCACTACGCAAAGCGGCAAAACGTTATCGGCTATTAACAATAACAAATAACCTAAAAATAATGAAACAAAAAAAAGACAGCCCAGGAGTTTATCCACCACCACCACTTTTCTATGTTGTAATATTCTTTATTTCAATTCTATTACAAAACTACATTTCAATACCAAGAGATTTTTTTGAAGGCAATATAAGCCATTATCTTGTTCCAATATTTATCGGACTTGGAGTTATTTCCGTTATACCAGCTCTAATAACTTTTTTTAAATCAAAGAATACACTTGTAACAATTCTGCCAGCAAAATCGCTTCAGACAAAAGGTATTTATTCGATTTCACGCAATCCAATGTATCTGGGGCTACTCTTTATATACATAGGAATAGCTTTATTTAAGGGAAACTGGTGGACATTTATTTTAATTCCTCTCGTAATATTTGTAATTAATCAACTGGTAATAATAAAAGAAGAAAGGTATCTTGAACGTGCTTTTGGGCAAGAGTTTTTAGAGTACAAAAATAAAGTGAGAAGGTGGATCTAAACTAAAACACTTTGTTTTAAAAAAAACAGCCGCTAACACGGGTTTTGCGTCAGGCGGGGTGATGTGCAAACTGGGAGATTTGTGCTTCTATTCAAGTTCAGTNNTTTGTGCTCCGAAACCCGCCCGAACGCCAAGCCCGAAACCGTTAATCTAAACCAAACCCCAAAAATTACCATGCTACTTCTCTATCGCCCTCTCACATCGGTTCATCTGTCGGAGAATCCGGAGTATTCTGCTCGTCATTCGCGGCTTCTCGCTCAAGTCTGTTCTTTACTCTGCGATTGGACGGACGACCGCGCTTATCGTACTGTTCAGTCCGCGCAAAACCAAAATCAATGAGATTAATATGATTATCATCCCACACCGCAATTGACCACGAATAGAGCGTTTGTAGTTTCTTGGTGTCAAAATCCCACCGCTCATCCAATAATTTCTGTAAATATTTTGTTTCGCCGTGTGCATCGGCACGTTTGGTGAGTGCTTGCTTTGCAGAATCCAGCGCGGCACTCAAACGATTGATAATCATATCCTGTAAAACCGGTGTTTGACCTCCATCTTTCATGCGTTGATTTTGGTCGAGCACGCCTTGCACTCGTCCGATTTGTGCCGATTGAGTCGTTGGGTATATCAAATGAAAGTTATATCCATTAAACAAAAACGGAGAGTCAACAAAAACGGTTTCGGCTAATCTTCTCACTATTCCGTATTCTTTTTTCAACAATTCAAACGCCATTTTAACAGAAGTTGTCGCTCCTTTACTTGGACCTTCTCGTATAAATTTCCTTTCTCTGAGGACACTATCACAAGAAATCGCCCATTCTGCTACATCGGAGGGCATAGATGCAAATGCTTCGGCATGAGTTGCAAAATTCATTTGAATATGCATAAGTCTTTCCCGCCGTTTTGAGTACGTGTCCATCGAAAAGTTATTATCTGTCGGCATAATTGCTTCTCCTTTTGAATGAAGTTGTTGTTAATTGAATTGATTTGTGCAAAAATAATAATTTTCCAATCGAGGATTTGAATTTTTTAATCGAGGATTTGAATTTTTTAATCGAGGATTTGAATTTTTTAATCGAGGATTTGAATTTTTTGATCGAGGATTTGAATTTTTTGATCGAGGATTTGAATTTTTTACTCAAGG
>JAFDZU010000021.1:9658-26403 GCA_018266765.1 Bacteroidota bacterium | reverse complement strand
TTTTGATAAAGCACTTATTTCACCTGAATATAATAGTGAAAACTGAATTAACCCAATATCCCACGATGAATGTTCATGGTCTTTCCATTCCTTGTAGAGTTCGGGAACACGATTAAGAAAATCTAAAACTGAAAATCCAAGTCCAAAATACGGGAAAGAAGAAGTGACGGCATCTTTGGATTTATTAAACATTGTACCCGGTAGTGTTCTGCCTGCGGCATATCCTCCATATAATCTCATATTTAATCCGCCTATTGAACCTACGTCGAGCGAAACACCTGCGTTGATATATTGTGACGGAAAATAACTTAAACCAATCGCTGGTGTTACCGCTATATAAGGAATCTGCTCTCGAAGATAAAACCGTTTTCTCAGATACGGTGCCATTATGCCTGCAAGAGTACTTTCATCTGCTACTTCTGGAACTAATGCCTCAAAGGTAGAAAAACCAATTGTCCAATCTTTAGCATCATGAAACCAACGAAGTCGTGTTTCATACACTCCTACACGATAAATTCCACCGGTAAATGTCACACTTCTCGGTTCACCAAGTATAATTGATGCAAAATCAGGGTCGAAAAACCCCATAATCCCGAACATTCCACTTCCAATTCCTTTATCTGAATTACTGGTTCCGATTAAGCCAACACTCTCAAAAAGTGCAAATCGTACGAAGTTTGGATAAAATCTTTTGACAATGCTGTCGTACTGAGTCGTCAATGAATTGACTGTCAAAGTTCGTGATGAAGGGTAAACCACTCCATTGTCACGTTCACCGGGAGCATTTTTTACTGCGTCTATAAAAGTAGTATCTTTCACCGTAATTGTAAAGGCATCTTCTTCAGTTCGCGTAAGGGATAATGTATTCATCAATGTATTTATGGCACAGCTTGAAAGTGAAGAGCATACAAAGAGAATTATCAAAAATCGAAACAATGTTTTCATGGTTATTCACCGATAATCTAGAAATATTAAACTTTAACTATAAAAATCTACTAATTAATTTGTCAACAAGTTACGATATGTAAATTTTGAGTTTGGGAGCATCTTGTAGTTCTGCTGTTACTCTATCACCACTTACCAAACGCCCTACACCTTCGGGAGTTCCTGTGAAGATACAATCACCTCTTCTGAGTGAAAAAATCGACGATACATATTCAATTAATTCCTCTACTGTTCGCTCCATCATATTCGTCGAACCATTTTGACGAACTTCGTCATTAACACTTAAAACGAGCGTTAAATTATTAGGATTTAAGTGTTCTTTAGCTTTAACAGCAGTCGATATCGGTGCTGAACCCGAAAAACTTTTGGATGTAGCCCACGGCTCACCTCGTTCTTTGGCAACTGATTGAACATCGCGGAGTGTAAGGTCAATTCCAACAGCATAGCCGGCTACATACTCTAATGCAGTAGAAGCAGATATAGTAGTACTACAATCTTTCCCGATAATTACCACAAGCTCTACTTCATGGTGCATATTTTTCGATATTGAGGGTATTGTAATTGTCGATTCACTTGGAATATAAGCGGCAGGCGGTTTAATAAAAACAATCGGAGATTCAGGCACTTGTGCGCCCATTTCTCTTGCGTGAGCTGAATAATTTCTACCGATGCAATACATTGTCCCAACAGGTATTTGTGAGCCATCCGTAAAAGTAAAATTTCTATCCATAAATGTAAAATTTAGTAAATATTTTTATCTAGTTAGTAAAGGATAATATCGTTCTTTTATGATATTCAAGTGATGAATTGCATGTCCCGAAATGACAAATCCAATAGCTAATACCGATATTTTTTTATTAAAACTTATACCTTCTCTCATCATCATTTCGTTTGAAAAACTATTATATAAGGCAATTGTAGAATCACGAACTAACTGAATTTCTTCGAGCAAATCTTCTACTTCTCTTAAAGTAGCGTTAGCCGAAAGTGCATATCTATTTTCATCAAATCCGGGTAAAATAGTCGTATCTTCTCGTGCAAAACATACTGCTCGATAAGCAAAAATTCTTTCTGTATCAATAAGATGTTGAAGAATATCTTTAATTGTCCATTTTTGAGGAGCATAAATAGAATTGCCTAATTGTATTAATGCTTCCTTTTCGTTTCTAAGCCAATTTGCGTTATAAAACTTCAATGAATCTATAACCGAATAATCTCCAACAAGATTGATATATCGGTCAAAATATTCAGGCATAGATATAATATCAGATTTTTTCATAAAAATTTAAATAATTATTTCCCCAAAAATGTAGCTGAGCGTTTTTCTAAAAATGCTTTTGTCCCTTCTTTAAAGTCGACGGTGCCACAAATCTCTCCGAATTTTTTAGCTTCAAAGTGCATACCTTCGTTTGCAGATAATTCATTGGAATTTACTATACTTTCAAGAGCCGCATAAACTGCAAGCGGAGCTTTAGAAACAATTGTCTGAACAAATTTTTCAGTAAAATCCATTAATTCTGATGATTCATGGACTGAATTAACAAGTCCTATTTTAACTGCTTCATCTGCTGTGATTATCATTCCCGATAAAATAAGTTCAGTAGATTTAGCTGTGCCAACAAGCCGAGTTAGTCGCTGTGTGCCTCCATACCCCGGTAATATACCAAGATTTACTTCCGGTTGCCCGAATCGAGCATTTGTCGAAGCAAATCGAATATGACAAGCCATCGCTAATTCACAACCGCCACCCAGAGCAAATCCGTTTACAGCCGCGACTACCGGCTTCCCAAGATGTTCTATTGCATCAAATACTCGCTGTCCTACACGAGAAAACTCTGCACCTGTTGTATTATCTTGCTCATGGAGTTCCATGATATCAGCACCTGCAGCAAAAGCTTTCGAACCGCTTCCGGTTATGATAACAGCACGAATATCAGAGTCTTGAGCTGCGATTTTAACAGCATCGGCAAGATCATTAAAAAGCTGTCCGTTGAGAGCATTAAGTTTATCAGGACGATTAAGTATTATAAGCACATAGCCGGATTTTTTTTCAAAGAGAAGAGTTTCAAATATCATTGAGAATATATCTTTCAAGTATAACAAAAAAAAATCGTGAATTTGAAGCGCAAATTACTAAATTTGGTTGAAAGTATAGTTGAGGCAAGGGTGAATATTCTCTCCACGAATTATTATTTATAGATGAACGAAACTGCAAATACTTCTCCCGAAAGTATCTTACGAAAAAAACAAAGGCGACGGCAAACAGAATATATTGGATTGACCGCTTTTCAAACAACGTTTGCATTTATGTTTCGGCAATATTTAGGATTTGAATCAGGAGTAATAATTTCTGCTTCAGCTTTAAGTTTAGGATGGATTTTGGCAGTTTTACGTGAAAAGCGAAGAATTTTAAACTCGGCAAGTCGTACACGGATTCTTACAGATGCAGTCGAATCACTTATGTTAATGTTTTTACTTGCATTATCAGTGATTGTATCACTTAAAATTGGAATACAGTTGCTTGTTGTACAAGTTCATCTATGTACATTTTTAGCTTCGTATTTCTGTGGTTGTTTATTAGGAGAAACAAGATGGATCACAAATAATTTTGAAAAGTTAAATCAAATCGAACGCCGAAATTATTTGGAAAATTTGAATAGTTCTATCATATTTCCTTATAATAAGAAATTTTTATCTTCACTGTTTAAGAAATAACAGCTTCCTTTTTACATAGTTTAATATTGTAGTATTGCAATAAATTACATGAAGTACTTAAATATAATTTATCCAAAATTAGTTAGACAAGTGGTAGTATTTATAGTACTGATTGTTTCAGTTAATGGAATTGCTTCACAAAGTAAAAACCCGAAACAAAAAAAAATAACAAGCAACAAAAAATCTTCTACGATTAAATCAACTAAAGGTAATCTACCACAGAAGACGAAAGTTAATAATTCACATAAAAAAAGAGTCAAATTGATTCTACCGACAATAGAAACATTGACAGATACAGTCATAGACCATGGAATTCGATATAGACATTTTCTCTATGGAAGACATCGTCATTCAGTCCATGTTGCGGAAATTTCTACTACGGATCAATCTCTTAAATTAGGATTAATTAAAGCATTAGATAGAATTGACGGATTGGAACGATTAGGTGATATGAGTATTCGTCACGACTCAACTTCTCGCGACTCTTTGCTTGTAGGAATTAATGCAAATTTTTGGAAAGCATACAGAAATACACCAATCGGCCCAATGGTTGCCGGTGGAGAAGTCATTCATCTTCATTCGTATAAATTATGGTCAAGTGCATTTTTTGATGCAAGAAATAGAATGACGATTGACCGTTTTACTTTAAGTGGACGCTTACAGGTAAAAAATAAAAGTTTGAATATAGATTATGTGAACGAACGGCTTGATTCTATGGGAATTGTAGTGTATAATACGTATGGAGGTAACTCAATCCCTTATGTTTCAACTATAGACCTCGAAAAAGCGGCTGCTGAGTTTTTGCAAAATCATAGTATGGTTACCGAAGATTCTACAGAAACAGTATTGAATATGGATACCCTAAAACAAGAATTAACAACAGCTAAACGAGAAGCCACGATTGAATATCCAATGAAAAAAGTAACGATGCGGTATTTAAATAATCCTGCAATAAATCGTGAAATTTCCTGTGTTGTTACTTCAGTTGACAGTGGGGCATTACGCATGCCTATGAAAGGTTGTATCGTATCATTTGGCAAAGATTTTCCTAATTCTGCAATTCCAAGAAAAGGTGATACAGTGTCAATAAAATTTGCAACAAATAAATTTGATACCACTCAATTTATAACAGCAGTTAGCGGTACCCCTCGAATTGTACGTTATGGAACTGCCAGACACGAAGCTATGATTGAAGGTTCACATGCTAAGCGTTTTCTAAATCAAAACTTAGCACGAACAGCAATTGGAACTGATAAATACCGCACCAAAAACTATTTTGTAATCGTAGAAGCAAATAATGAATTAGGAAAAGGAGCTACACTTGCACAAATGGCGACGATTATGAAAGTTGTTGGTTCATGGAATGCCATGAATCTCGATGGTGGTGGTTCGGCAATGATGATAGTTTGCGGAGCAAATGCTTGCACAAATTCAACTGTTCCGAGCGGACGTAAAATATCGGCGGCACTTGGCGTATTTAGAAAATATCGCAATAATAAATCTATTGAAAGCGAACGTTAATTTTACATTATGAAACATCAAGCAATCTTTGAGTGTTGTTATTCGTCAAAGATTATCATAAAATTCTAATAAGCTAGAGATAATCGAACAAATAATTTATTCTAACATAATTTTCTCCTCACCGGAGCAACTATGAACTATACAATCAAATTCCTATTCTGTTTTCTGCTGATAATCACTTCAATTCCTCCTACAACTAAAGCTCAATTTGGACAAAATAAAGTACAATATCAAAGTTTTGATAATTGGAGATTTATTCGTTCAAAACATTTTGATGTTTATTTTTATGAAGGAGGAGATTATTTAGCTCGATATACTGCTATTCAAGCAGAACGTTCTCTTTCTTCAATAGAACGCAGATTGAACTATTCGATTAACAAAAGAATTCCTATTATGGTGTATCAATCCCATAATGAATTTCAACAAACAAATGTTATAAGCGATGTGTTACCCGAAGGTGTTGGTGGAGTTACCGAACTTTTCAAAAACCGTGTTACACTCCCATTTGAAGGAAAATACGAGCAATTTCGCCATGTAATTCACCATGAACTTGTTCACGCAGTTTTGAATGACATGTTTTATGGCGGTACTATGCAAACAGCAATTACGAACAATATTCGAGTACAATTGCCACTGTGGATGAATGAAGGTTTGGCTGAATATGAGGGTATCGGAGGATATGATACACCTACAGATATGTTTATGAGAGATATAGCACTAAGCGAATATCTAAAAGGATTTCAAAATCTAAATGGTTATTATGCTTATCGCGGAGGTCAGGCGTTTTATTGGTATGTAGCCGAAAAATACGGTGAGCAAAAAATCGGTGAACTTATCAATCGTTTGAAAGCATTGGGAAGTTTAGAACTTGCATTTAAAAGTGCATTTAATATGACAGTCGAAGAATTCTCAGACCAATGGGTTAAAGAGCTTAAAAAGAAGTATCTCCCTGATATAGTGCGCTATGAGGCAATAGACGACTTTTCTACACGCCTTACAAATCACGTTAAAGACGACAATTATTATAATTCTTCACCGGCAATTTCACCGGATGGAGATAAAATGGCATTTATTTCAGACCAAAACGGTGTTTTTGGCGTATATATGAAATCGTTAAACGGAAAAGAAAAACCGGAAAAAGAAAAAGCAGAGAAAATTATTTCGAGTGAACGTGCATTAGATTTTGAAGAATTGAATCTACTTACACCCGGAATTTCATGGGATCCGAAGGGTAAACGACTTGCTGTTTCCGCTAAATCAGGTGGAGAAGATGCTCTTTATATTGTGGACGTAGAATCAAGCGATTATATAAAAAAAACATTCGGATTTAAATCTCTCACTTCTGCAATCTGGTCCCCTGACGGGAAAACCATAGCGTTTATCGCAAGTGTAAATGAACAATCAGATATTTATCTTTATGATATTGGTTCTCAAAAACTTGAGCAACTTACAAAAGATATTTTTTCAGACCAAAATCCTGTTTGGTCACCTGATAGTAAGACGCTGTATTTTCTTTCTGACCGTGCTGACTATATAGACGGAACTCAAACACGCTATAATTTTAAACTATGGGATTTTGATCATTCACACCATGAAATTTATTCATTCGATATAGCTTCTCGTGCAATCAACCGTATAACTTTTGATTCTTCCGAGAAAACCTCGATGGTTATTTCTCCCGATGGAAATAAAATGCTTTATGTCTCTGACAAAAATGGAATTGGGAATTTATACGAACTGACATTTGCCAGCGGCGAAATCAAAGCTAAGACGAATTCAATTAGTGGAATTACGCAATTATCACTCTCACGCGATGGTACTAAACTCCTTTTTACATCACAAATAAAAGGTGGATACGATATTTATGAATTACGTTTTCCATTTGAACGCAAGTCTTATGATTCTTTGCCGCTCACAAGATTCCGCGAGCAACAATCCGAAATGAAAAAAGCTGAACAATTAGCAAATTTACTTCTAACAGATACAACTACTTCTCAACCTCAGAAACTTCTCGGTTATGGCAAATTTCAAGTGGAACTCAGTCGACAACAAATAGTGCAACCTAATCCTGATGTTCCGTCAGCACCGAAGCAAATTAGCCAACCGACTGCAAGAAGCGCCTCTGATGAAGCTACGTTAGCAGATACAAGTCAAACTCAGCCGCAACCCTATAAAATTAGTTTTTCTCCCGATATTATTCTGAGTACAGCCGGATATAGTTCATTCTTCGGTGTGCAAGGCGTTACCCAAATGCTCTTTAGCGATATGCTTGGTAACCACCAAATATATGGAATGCTTAACCTTCGGTATGATTTAAAAAACAGTGATTTTTATGTTGCGTATAATTATCTTCCTGAGATTGTAGATTATCAAATTGCCGCTTTTCATAGTGTAGGATATACCAGTCGTTTTAATTCGTTTTTAGGTGGATATGAAAGTTTTCGTTTTAGGGATTTTGGATTGTCATTTGGTGCCCAATATGCATTCGACCGTTACCGTCGTATAGAGTGGAAACTCGACTATCATAATTCAACTAAAGATAATATTGATTTCCCGACCGACCCTTCAATCAGCCGAAATCTTTTTGTTCCTGAAATACGATATGTACAAGATAATACTCAATTCGGATGGTTTGCACCAAATAAAGGAACGCGCTTATTTGTTGAACTTCAAGGTGTTCCGAAGCTAAGTACTGAAGGAATCGGATTTATGACAGCTCGCACTGACATCCGACATTATTTCAATTTTTGGAATGGATATCTTACGTTTGCTTTTCGTGGAACTGCCGGTGCAAGTTTTGGACCGAATCCACGCACATTCTTTTTAGGTGGTGTA
This sequence comes from Bacteroidota bacterium, assembly GCA_018266765.1. Taxonomy (GTDB): domain Bacteria; phylum Bacteroidota; class Ignavibacteria; order Kapaibacteriales; family UBA961; genus JADJXV01. Next base: position 18,387 of record JAFDZU010000021.1, on the reverse strand, counting down.
GATAATTGGATTAATCGTACATTTAGCAATGGAGTAATCCCATTTGATAAGCCCGAAGACTTCACATTTATTCAATCCGCCTTTCAATATCCGTTGCGTGGATGGGAGATTAATGCTATTAATGGTAGTAAATACTTTATGACTAATGGAGAAATGCGCTTCCCATTGCTCGCACTTATACCTGCAATTCCAATTCCGTTTGTGTTTCAAGGAGCATTGTTTTATGATATTGGAGGTGCTTGGAATGATACGTTTACATCAACAACAGATGATGGTTTCGGGAATTTAATACCTAATAACCTAAGAATGAGTACAGGAATTGGAATTCGTTCGGTGATTTTAGGGCTTCCTTTAAGGTTTGATGTAGCGTGGCGAGATAATGTAACTGCATGGTCAGAGCCATATTATCTATTTTCACTCGGTGGTGATTTTTAAGAAACCGTTTTTTATAGAGAAAGGTCATTGAGCGGAGTCGAATTGACCTTAAATTTGTTGTTTTATACAACAACCAACGTTCCGGCGCGAGCATTCGTGGATGCGGAGATAACTTGACAGAAATTTTCTACTTCAGAATCGTGAACATGGGCTGTAAATTCAATTGCATCACGATAATCTGATTCGTAATTTACCGCCAAACTTTCAATATACTTTTTTACAGTAGTAACATCTTCATACGTGCAAAATACCCTAACAGTTGTTGTGCGATGAACAGCTTGTTTCTCACATATCATCAGCACTTCTTGCGCCGCATCCGAATATGCTCGCGCTAATCCACCTACACCGAGTTTTGTACCTCCAAAATACCGAGTAACAACAAGTAAGATATCACTTACATCATATTTTTGAAGCATAAAAAGCATCGGTTTACCTGCAGTACCACTTGGCTCGCCGTCGTCGGCAGTTCGGAAATCAAATCCACCTAACCCCAACCGATACGTATAACAATTATGAGTAGCATCATAAAACTCTGCTCGAATCTGCTCCAAATTCGTCATTGCTTGTTCCTTCGAGTGAATAGGAATCGCAGTAGCAATAAACCGTGAACCCTTCACCTTTATTTCCGCTCGGGTTTGCACGTTAATTGTATAATATACGTCTTGAACGGCGTTTTGAAGCATTATTTTATACTAATAAGGATTATATGAAAATTGGTATTGTATGTTACCCCACCTATGGCGGAAGCGGCGTTGTTGCCACCGAACTTGGCACATCATTAGCCAAAAGAGGACATCAAGTTCATTTTATTACCTACGCTCAACCGATGCGTTTAGACAGATTTCAAGACAATATATTTTTTCATGAAGTGGAAATGCCAAATTATCCACTGTTTGAGTTTCAATTATATTCACTTGCACTTGCCGGCAAAATTATAGATGTTATCAAATACGAGAACCTGGATATACTTCATGTTCATTATGCAATTCCTCATGCAATCAGCGGTTATCTTGCAAAACAAACTCTTCAAGGTATTTCTAATGTTAAGTTGGTAACAACTTTACACGGAACAGATATAACTCTTATTGGTTTAGAGCCAAGTTTCTTGCCTCTTGTTAAATTTTCTATTGAGCAATCGGATGCTGTAACTTCTGTATCACGTTTTTTGGCAGAGAAAACCAAAACGGGGTTTAATACTGATGCAGAAATACAAGTCATCAATAATTTTATTGATACTTCAGTTTATAACCGCGATGAATGTCCTCAAATCCGCAGAAAAATAGCACCTAATGGCGAGAAAATCTTAATGCACATCTCTAATTTTAGACCTGTGAAGCGTGTAACTGATACAGTGTTGATTCTTAATGAAGTGCTTAAATCTGTTCCTACAACTCTCGTGCTTGTAGGTGACGGTCCCGACCGCGCCGAAGCCGAACGCCTCAGCCGGGAACTTGGTATTGCTGATAATGTAAAATTTTTAGGAAAACAAAACGCACTTCCGGAAATCCTTTCGGCAGCTGATGTGTTTTTATTACCGAGCCAATCGGAAAGTTTTGGACTTTCGGCATTGGAAGCAATGAGTTGCGGGACTCCTGTGGTTGCAACGAGTATGGGGGGAATTCCCGAAGTTATCGTACACGGCGAAAGTGGGTTCATTGCTGAACTCGGTGATATTCAACGAATGGCAAAATACACGGTAGATTTGCTGACAAACGAAAAAAAATGGAGAATATTCAGCCAAAATGCACGCCAACGAGCCATCGAAAAGTTTGAAACTTCGCTAATTGTACCGCAATATGAAGAATTGTATAAACGGCTGTTAGTTTAAATGTGTTTAATAATTCATTATACCAAATTTACAACATATAAACTCAAATACTATTTTAAACTAATCACTTTGTGAGCATATTTAGACAGAACTTTGTCTTCTATTTGACCAGGTCTGTTCAATTTAGATCCCGGTTTTGGACGAGGATAGGGTTCTGTTAGCAAATATTCAACCTCGAAATTAAATCGAACAGTATTATGAGGTTCCCAATTTTGCTTTTTAAAAAAGAATACCCAATCATCACCTGATTTTCGGACTCCTTTTGTTAGTAAATATGCGGCTCCCGGGATATTTTCATACGTAGCTTGATTATCTATTGTAAACTGATACCATTGCTCCAAGACTACCTCTCCGGCAACAAATGGCATTCTACAAATTAAACTTGGTGGTTTTGTAAAATGGTCATCTCTACCGTAACCCAAATTGGCACCTTCACTAGAATTACCGTGATAAAATTCCATAACACCTGCCATGTGTTCGTTAAATGGCGGACTATCAGGTGGTACACGAAACTTTACAAATTCACGGACTCCTACTTTTTGTAAAGATGCTAAGTTACCTGTACTACTTTTCCATCGAAACTCCATAACATGATGAAACGATTGAACAGGTATAAAGCCGGGAATTGCTGTTGATAAATTTGGTTTATCTTCGTTATCTAATGCAGAATATGAAAATTCTGATGTTCCACTTCTCTGCAATTGCATTGTTGGTTGAACCGGGCAACCAACTATTTTTACTCCTAATTCTTGAGCCAAATAATCTAATGCTCGTTTATATTTTACGTGTCTATCATAGGGAATATTGAAAATAGCTGTCTGAATAGCTTTCTTCTTTTCTGGGGTTGCGGGCCCGTTCAAAGTTGCCAATTGATTAATAAGTGGTGTTAAGTTACTCTCTCTATATCGAGATATATGCTTATTAACAGCTGTTAAATGATCATTAAATACATTTAAATTAAACATTTATCATCCCCATTATTGTAAAAAATTTTCATTTATCAAATAAATATGAATTGTTGTATTCATATAAATCATTGATTAACTGCAAACTACAACTATTCTGAGTAATGAACAAATTCTGATGGATCATCAATCAGCCGGAATTTATTACTTGGATTCAGCAATAATAAAGCATAGTAATTAAAAAAAATGACCAACACTCAAGAATTATATGACAACGAATACTACGTACGTGCTTGGTATTGATGTGGAAGTGCATTGTATTGACAAGTAATTACAAACAATACATACAGAAACGATAGTATATCCTTTGAATAAGATTTCAATTGATTTGGATGAAATCTCAATTGATAAAAAAGTGCTGAAATCTTGTTTGAAGTCGTATATCAGAATTTTTGCGCCGTACAAATGAGTTTCCTTCATGTATAAATGAGTTTCCTGCTCATACAAATGAGTTTCCTGCTCGTACAAATGAGTTTCCTGCTCGTACAAATGAGTTTCCTGCTCGTACAAATGAGTTTCCTACTCGTACAAATGAGTTTCCTGCTCGTACAAATGAGTTTCCTGCTTGTACAAATGAGTTTCCTGCTCGTACAAATGAGTTTCCTGCTCGTACAAATGAGTTTCCTGCTCGAACAAACGAGTTTCTTGCTCGTACAAATGAGTTTCTTGCTCGTACAAATGAGACTTTCCGAATGTTTTTTTGTATTATTGAATACTTTCTGTAATGCTTATGTTTCCAATTGATGGTTGTGTGGTCTTTGGTTTTGTGCGGAATGATGAAAGCCGATTATTAAATCAACTTTTCGGGGAACTACTAACGGTTGCGTGTATGAAACGTTTGGCATTTCGAAGCTGTAACCTATCAAGTTACAACTACTTTTGATACGAGCTGAAACGCTTGATAAACCACTGACCGCCAAATGTTTTATACACGTTGTTAGCCGTTCGGTGTTTTTTCCAGTCATTTTCTATTTGTTTCCTTTTGCTCTGTTATGTGTTTTACAAAGCATTTGGCAATTCTTAATATCAGTTGCTCCGCCTTTACTCCAAGCAGTTACATGGTCGGCATCCATATCTGAAAGAGACCATATTTTAGTCTTATTGGAATCATGTCCGAGTGCACAAAGAGGACAATTTGACATGCCATTAGCTTCAGCTTGAGATGTCTGGGTTTTATAAACAGATTTCTTTGTCGCATCGTCAAAAACTCTTAAATCGAGCAATTTGGTGTCTACTGAACCACCAAGAATATATTCAAAAATACCTTTACGATTTTTTACATATGGGTCTCCGTATAGGTCTTGAACCTGATTCAATACTTTTTTGGGGTCATATGCTTTTTTATGATACGTTTCATAAAGTCTTCCCCATTCAAGTCCGCACATTTCGTTTTCTACGTCAATAAATACAGCCGAAACCCAATCTATAACACTTGTGAAATAAGTTTTTAGTTCATTTATGTTTTTGTCAAAACGATGACTGCTCATGTAATCAATAATATTGCCTTTGCTCACCCAGTATAACGCCATCTCTAAAAATGCCTGTCGGTTTACACTGCCTTTTATGTATGCACTCCATTTCTGTATGTTGGAGTTCTGGCTATTACTAAACTCTGCTTTTGCAAGCGTTACAAAAGGTCCTGAAAAAATAGCATTATTTAATTCTTGGTCATTTAAAGGGACACCAGCAATGTTTATGGTACGAAACCAATTTTTTATTTCACTTTCTTCACCCTCGCACTCGTATATAGTGAGTTTAGTATTTAAAATCTTGATCTTTTTATCTGCTGCAATACCATCAAAGTATTGCTCCATACCGTTTTCATCTTTGTAGGCAAATTTGTTGGTAACATACCTCCCGAAGCTTGTAATACGCTGCTGACCATCCAGTATTTCAAATTCATCATCTTTGACTTTCACGAAATATATTAACCCAAGTGGATAGCCTTTAAGAAGAGAATCTATAACGGCAACATCTTTTTTTCCATCGGCATATATATAATTACGTTGGTATTCTGGCTGTATGGTTAACTTCCCTGAAAGTCCAAAAAGTCCTTTACCTTCAAGTTCATTGTAAACAAATCCCTCACATATTTCTTTAACAGTAATATCTGTTTTTAATGTAGTTATCATATTTTGTTCCTTTTATGCCTAATGAATAATCGTTGGTAAGCAGATTGTATAATTCTGCCGTCTTTATTAATGAAATAATTCTTTTTCCCGTCATTGCCAACCAAATTGGCATTTTCATTTGTTTTTCCACCTGAAGAATCAGTCCTTTGTCCATTTTGTTTTACTTCCCAATAATCGTCATATTTTTTTGTATCTGGAAGTTCATCATGACAACCTCTTTGTGTAGCACCAATTATTTCAAACTGTTCGGGATTATATTTATCTAAAAAGGTAATTGGTACTCCCATAATACCGTCATAATCACTAGGAATCGCATCAGTATAAGGAATCTCAATTGCATCGTAATTATCATATTTTTTATATTCTTTACCCTTAATTTCCTTATGAGAGCTAAATTTAATGTTATCACTCATTGTCATTAGTGGTAAGGGTTGATGTCTTTTCCCGTGGTCTAAATTTGTGAACCAAAGACAATTGTTTGTGGCAACGATTCGCTTCCCATCGCCATCAATCCGAGCTTCTGTGCCATATAATTCATAAGAATCGGGTACAATAAATCCTGAAATCCAACGCCCCATACCAGTGCCAAGCCAGATTTTATTCTCTTTAATTAAAGGAAAAACTTCCTTATATGTAATAGCATTAATGTTTGCGATTATTAAGAAATTTTTGTCATATTCAACAAGTTGTTTTATATATTCACGAAACAGACTAAAAGGTGGATTAGTTATTACAATATCTGCTTGTTTTAATAAAGAGACAGACTCATCACTGCGAAAATCACCATCACCATTTAAAGGTTCCCATTCATTATTCTTATTTTCCTTTAATTGTAATGCCACATCTTTTAAGCTAAATTCTCCATCACCGTCTATGTCACCAACTTCATTTATAATAAATTTATTGGCGGTTATTTTTGGACGACCTTTTGTTTTTGGGAGAGTCGTGTTATCTCCAAATAATTCAAGTTGAGTATTTGCGACAGGAGAAGGTTTATAACTTGTAGTAATAAGTCGCTTTAAACCAATTCGTTTAAAATTTAAAACAAAATATCGAAAAAAATTGCTCTCAAATGGGTCGTCGCAATTACAATAAACAACTTTGTCTCGGAAAGTATTGGGATTGTATTCTAAATATGATTCAATCTCTTTTTGAATATCAATATATTGAGTGTAAAACTCATCACTTTTAGATTTCTTAGCTTTATGTAATAATTTGTTTGTCGCTTGTCTTGCCATTTTATAATATTCCTTTATTTAAGTCGTAAATTTACGTTTTTATGTCAACTTTCAATGTAGCACTGTCTTTTTTTACACTGACGGCTAACGGTTTCGGGCTTTGCGTTGGCGGGCTTTTGAAATCGCAAACTGTCTGCCAGCACCACAGTTTTTTACTTGCTCAAATCTTTCTATTCGCACTGTCCGCCCACTAACGCAAAACCCGTGTTATGGGCTGGGCTTTTGTCTTTATGGTTATACTGCATTTAATATCTCTCTTAGTTCTTTACAAGTCTCTAAACAATTTTCGTCATCACTATTGATTATATGTTCCCAAAGCAAAATATTTTTTGTCCCGAACAACCAATTTTGAATTTCTTTTAGCATCCTTTTGCCAATAAAATATTCTCTTGCCTCTTTTGACCATCCAGTTGAAATTGAGTTCTCGAGAGTCGTCTTCCAATGGTTTAATCTTGCCTCGATAACTGTATCACTAAAGTTAGAATTGTACTCAGCTAAAAGTTGGTTTTTTCTGTTGTCCATTGCTGTCTTAATATCAGCAACTGTTGTGGTTGGCGTTATTGTCATCTTTGGAGAAATGTCAAAATTCCCAGCTTGAAAGTAAATTTCACTTTTTACATAAAGTGAAATCATATGATTTATTTGCAGTCTAGCAAGTTCTATCATTTTGTCTTCAATTTGCTTGGCACTTGGCGCTGCAGCAAGTAATATTTTTTTTGCCACAGCTTCGATTGCTTTAGGATTTAGGAAAGCATTTTCGATATGATAGAACGGAAGAAATACTAATTTACCTTTCGATTTACTTGTGAATGTGCTTATTTGTTCAGCAATTAAACCGTCTCTGTCACGTACCATAAAAAGTTCGACACCAAATAATCCTTTTTCAAGTGTCTCACACATCATTGACATATTATTTATGTTGGAGCAACTGTCTGAAGGGATAATTGCTACATCTATTTTTGTTGCTTTGGCTATTGTAGCAAATACATTTCGATCTATACTTGTACTATTACCTTCTACAAACAATAGCTTTTTGCCAACAGAAACCATTCCAATTGTTTCTCTGATATTTGGAATTGTTCTGAGAGCTTCAATATTACTTTCATCAACTCTTACAACTTGATTCCCAGAAGGTATTCTTGCTTTTGGTCTTACAAAATGTACTCCTGTATCAAGGGAGTTTCCTATTATGTCTGCAGAGTGAGTAAATAAAAAATATTGATTTCTCTCTCCGATTGATTTCAAAACCTTTATTAATCTAAATGTTAGCTCGGGATGAAGATGTACTTCAGGCTCATCGATTAATATCAAACAATCGGACGGATTTTGAGTTAGAATATCAAAAGTTAAAACTACAACTTCTCTTTCTCCCGATGATAGTTCGGAAAATTGTCTTGTGTTACCATCATCATCTTTGTATTGGATTGTTGAGCTATTGATGTCGATTGGAAGCATCTTTTTAGGATAGAGCAACTTTCCAAAAATGTCAATATATTTTTCAGTTGGGTCATTTAATTTATTTAAAACCACTTCAGCTTTTTTTCCTTCAATTTTGGATTGATATTCCTGATAGACGGATGTAACTTCTTTGCTTTTTAAGCGATGTAATGTCTTACAAATATCTTGAAATCTATTTTTTGAATTTTGGAAACCATAATCATAACCTACTTCTTCTTCAGCTGGGTTTCCGATTGATTGAAATGTTAGTTGTTGAAAATTTACACTTTCAACACTTCTATTAGAATCAATTTGGATCAGTCTAGATTTAGTCTTTAATCTTTTGTTATTGAAGCTAAATATTGACCAAAAGGAATTCTCAGGTAATGTAACTTCGTTGTTTTTCCATGCTGCAATTTCTTCTGGATTTGTTGCTTCAAGTACAACTTTTGAACCTTCAGGTGGATTTCCTCCGTTTTGAAATATATGAACGATAGCTTCCTTGATTTTAGTCTTACCTACACCATTTGGTCCTGCAACAACCACAAAGTCGCTTAGGTCTTGAAAGTCTGCTTGTCTAATTACTTGCCAGTCTTTTAAATGAAGTTCTTTTATTCTCATATTATCTAATTGTTGTCAGTCTTGTTAGCCTTGCCCATAACTATCTTAAAGTCGCATGTTTTGAACACATATA
>JAFDZU010000021.1:0-9630 GCA_018266765.1 Bacteroidota bacterium | reverse complement strand
CCTAACAAAAATATATTTTTTTCCGTCTGGTCTGTCGTTACAACCGACCTTCTTACATATTTTAACTGAAGTATAGTTTGAAAGTCAGTTCTAATGACCGCCTTGACCTTAATACTAACTGCTGTTTGTTATTTTTTCAACGAAACTACGGATAATCTCCGAGAAGGGCAACAAGAAAAGTGCGTCCTTTCTTCAATATATGATGTGGCAAATGGTTACTGATTTATGAATGGTTTGGTTCAAACATCAACCGAAACAACTTCGGGGAATCCGATAAATTGCTTAACGACCGTTGCTATCCCTGCTCCGTCGAGCAGTAACTCGGCGAATTGCTCTTCTTGTGTGCCATGTTCGACAAATACATCGGGGATTCCGTGCAATAAAACATCAGGTGAAAGCGGAAGTGTGGTGAAGTATTCCAATACAGCACTGCCAAACCCACCTTGAATTTGTCCATCTTCGAGTGTGATAATTTTATCAAACCTAAATGCTAAATCAGAAAATAGTTCGGTGTCGAGTGGTTTTACAAATCGTGCATTGACAACTTCTGCTGAAATCCCGTCTTCTGCAAGCAATTTAGCGGCTTTGAGGGCTTCTGAAACCATTTTGCCAATGGCAATTATACAAACATCTATTCCTTTACGAATAATCTCACCTTTACCAAGCGGAAGCGAAACCATCGGTTTAATTTCTACTCCAACAGAACTACCGCGTGGATAGCGAATCGAGACAGGAGCAGAAGTATAATCATGAATTGCTGAATACAGCATACAGCGAAGTTCTTGCTCATCTTTAGGAGCCATTACTATCATTCCTTGTATGAGCCGCAAATAGCCATAATCTAATACTCCGTGATGCGTGGGACCGTCAGCACCTACTAAACCGCCTCTGTCAAGTGCAAATACTACATGAAGATGCTGTATAGCGCAGTCATGCACGATATGGTCGAATGCTCGTTGGAGGAAACTTGAATAAATAGCGCAAACAGGAATCATTCCTTCGGTTGCCATTCCCGCGGCAAACGTAACAGCATGACCTTCGGCGATACCAACATCAATTACTCGTTCGGGGAATGTTTTTGCGAGAATATCCAGACCGGTTCCATCTGGCATTGCGGCAGTAATTCCAAGTACTTTTGGGTTTGATTGACAAATTTCTGTCATTGCTTCGCCAAATATTTTTTGATATGTGGGCGGAGAGGGCAGAGTAGGGGATTTAGCAAGAGATTTTCCGGTTATCTTGTCAATTTTACCGATTGCATGAAGGAATTGTTTGTCAGTTTCGGCAGGTGCGTATCCTTTTCCTTTTTGGGTGATAACATGAAGAAGGATAGGGCCTTTCATGTCTTTTACTTTTTGGAGCATATCCACAAGATTATGAACATTATGCCCGTTGATTGGTCCAAAATACTTAAATCCAAGTGCTTCGAATAACATTCCGGGAGTAATAATTGCTTTTAATCCGCCCTCTACTCTGTGAGCAACTGTACGAATTCTATCACCCAAATCATCCATTTTCCCTGCAATATCCCATAAATGCGAACGGAGCTTTTGAGCAGTTGGCGAAGCGAATATTTCGCTGAAATAATTTGAAATTGCCCACACATTCGGTGCTATGGACATATTATTATCATTGAGAATTACAATCAAATCTCGTTTTTGAACACCGCAATTATTCATCGCTTCATAGACAAGTCCTCCGGTCATAGCACCATCGCCAATGACTGCGGCTACTTTGTAATCTTTTCCTAAAAAATCGCGTGCTGTGGCTACTCCTAATGCGGCTGAAACGCTTGTGCTTGCGTGCCCTGCACCGAATACATCGTATTCGCTTTCAGTTCGTTTCAAAAATCCTGAAAGTCCATCTTTTTGTCGAATACTGAGCAAGGAATCTCGCCTTCCGGTCAAAATTTTATGAGGATAACCTTGGTGCCCTGTGTCTAAGATTATTTTGTCTTCGGGGGTGTTAAATACGTAATGCAATGCAACCGTTAGTTCAACTACTCCAAGGCCGGCACCGAAATGTCCGCCTACTTTGGTGATTGCATCTACCATAAATTCACGAACTTCGTCGGCAACTTTACGGAGTGCAGTTTCGGGAAGTTTACGTAAATCTACCGGGGAATTTATCGAAGGAAGATATTGAAACTCAAAGAGATTATCAGAAGGCATTGTACTATTTTGGTTAGATTACAAAAAGAATCTTTGGATTCGGATCATCAAATTTGACGTTTGTACTTTTTATTATTTTACACACAAAAGTCAAAGTACAATTGATACTCGTATTAAATATATGTGTCTTTTATAGTTAAACAATGTAACCATAAAAGACACATTAACAAATTTACAGTTATTTACGAGGAGTTTCTACGTAAATCTGAACTGTACGAGATAATTGCCGACCAATTGGAGAATTATTATCAAAAATCGGAACACTTTCACCATTGCCATACGTTTCATATTTAGCATCTTTAATTTTACTTTCGAGTGCCCTGCGAACTGATTCTGCACGTTCTTTTGAGAGCTTTTTATTATAGGCATCATCACCAATGCGATCAGTATAACCGTATATTTTCACGATAGAATTATACTGTATTGCAGGTAGAACCGATGTCTCAACAATTTTCTGATTGTCAGGTGTTAGTTCAGATTTATTAAAGTCAAATAAGACAAGAGAAAATTTAGAAATTGTACGGTCTGCGAGTTGTTCTATTCGTTTACGAGTACTTGAAATATATTCAACGGGAATTGAACCGTGTGTTTCATTTTTACCACCTAATGAATCAGTGGCTGAGAATGTATAATCAATCGGAACTTGTGCGTTTGAAAGTTCATTAGGTCGAATTAACCAACGTTGTGGAGCGGGCTGTCCTATGCCGATAAAATCTCTGAGGGAACGACCGGCTTGTGAAAGAGAAAGAGTCCAAGATGTTACAGGGTAATTAGATACTGCAGTTGGACGGAATTCTACTAAATCCGGTTGTGCTATTCGTTGTTCATCACTTTTCATCATCAATGGTTCGAAGAGTTCACGGTTTGAACTTGTAAATTCTACGCGTCTGTTTTCTGCATCGCCATCAGCGAGTGAAGTTGCAGAAGGTTTTTCGGGTAAATCTCTCGCTTGAACTGTAATTCTTTCTGGTTCAATGCCGAAAGTTTTAGTTAAATATGATTTAGCAAATTCTGCGCGTTCTGAATTTATCTTCTTTCCTTTTGCTTCGCTTTTACCATCATTAGTACCAATAATTGTTATGGTAGAAGTAGGGTTTTGTTTCATCCTATATCCGATTATATCGAACGTACGGCGATTCACTTCAATGGCATCTTGTGGAAGTCCTGCAAGTGTAAAGTTTCCACGCTCACTACTTCCAGCATATTCTTGCATACTGGTATCGGGAACTGATGAATTTGCAGGATAGAATACATACGGAATAAAAGGATATAATTCAGCATATTGCGCATCTTCTACCTTGATTGAACTGAGTGAAGAATATGTTCCGTCGGCAGTATAATAACCGGATTCTACACTTGTAGTCAGAGTGGATGGATCAGGTAGAGGTTCTGCTTTCTTTCCCCCAAACGTTAAATTTACTCCAAATCGAAGTTGTGGGGCACTCCATGTCGATAGTGCTGAATTACTTGATATATCGGTAAAAGGAATTCGAAGGGAAACTTCAGGAGAGAGAAAAGTTGTTGGTGTAAGTTTAATTTGATACCCGGCACCAATCATTAATGCCATACGGAATGATTTATCTGGAATGTCAGAGGAAGTCACATAATTACTTGTTGTAGCTCCTATTGTATTGGTAGGAACGGTTTCGATTTGACTATAAGTTTCTGCAATGGGAATCCCGAATTCCAAACCACCGGCAAAATAAAGTGGAACTTTTTCGAATACATTATGTACCTGCAAAACTGGTGAGATTTCTAAATAATGAATAGATGCATCGAATGAATGTTCAGTAATTACCGAATCAGTTTTTGTGAGATTCCAAATTTTCCCGGGAGTAGTAAATTTTCCTCCCATATTATTGTAACCTAATCGAGCTGAGATTGTAAGCTTTTCATTTATAGGAAAGTTGGCAATTGCACCGATTGCAAGTGAAATACTTGTTCCATTTGCATTAAACAAGGAAGCAGTATCACTTATTAATAATGGATTCAGTATAGGATTATTACCCACTTTAAAATTAGGAGAATGGAAATTAAGATTTAATCCACCATATAATCCGAACATAACAGGCGGTTTGGTTTGGGCAAAGCCGCAAAAAGTTGGTACAACAAGCAGTAAAACAAAAAGACGAACTAATATTTTCATAGAAAAAGCATCAGAAATTGAAACAAAACGGTACTATCTGTCAAAAATACAAATGCAATTTACTAAAATCGTTCTATTTATACACTATCAAACTAAGATACGAATAGAATCATAACTATTTTATGATATTGAAAATTTATTCGATATTAATGTAATGTAAAAATTAAATTTCGAAAATCATCGTTTAGAAGGAATTCTATTTTCAGGTGGAGTTTCGAGTTGAATTCCAGTACCGAGAGGAGGTAATTTTAAAAAATTATAGGTTAATCCCAAACTCATTCTGATGGAATTGATTTTCCATAAATCGTTCGTAGAGATTGTATTAGTAAGCCCGTAATAATAAGCTATTTCAGGTGTTAAAGAAAAAACACCGTCTGAAGATATCGGAATAGAATACGAAATTCCTGATGTAAGTGCGGCTTGCAAACTTTGTATTTGAAAAATGTCCCCTGTGATTTGATTGCGAGAACGAGTGTTGTTTTCAAAAACTACGTCAGAAGGAGAGAGAAGTGTTTCGGATTGAGTAAATGTAGCCGAAGTTATTGCACCAATTGACAACCCACCATGAAGTTGGAGTGTTTTCCATAGTAAAATACTTGCGGTTGGCTCAAAAGTAAGTTCATTTATTTTTGAAGTAATAGTATGTTCAAAAATTCCTTCTGCCACTCCATTATTATCTATCAGTTGAGTTTGTAGTGCCTTCATAGTTCCGTTGAGAGCGGAAAACCCTAACTTGAATTCAGCAAACATTGTACTACTTATTGGTAGAGCGAATTTACCTCCGAATGCAATTCCATTACCACTCCCACTCGAATAATTCGGACAACAACTTGGCACTCCTGGTAAGCCGCTCATATCTGTTTTATGTTGATTCAAATTAATTCCACCAGAAATAGTAGCAGTCCAAAGTAGTTTGGTTTTATTTGTTGAGTCAGCAATAAGCATTTGCCCACGCAAAATGTTAACGCTGTAGAATAGAAGTAGTATAAAGCAGATATATAATTGTTTCATTGATGTTATTAATAGAAAAAATTAAAGAGTGTGTTTTTAGTGTTCTATTATAAATCTTTTACTAAATAGTTCACTTGGTGTTTTGAGAAGTAAAAAATATGAACCGCTGGAAACAAATTGTAAATCTGCATCGAACGAATAATGTCCCGACTGAACAGAATTCATGTCAAAAAGGGGTGTTTTGATTTTCCCTTGTTCATCAATAAGATACATCGTGGTATGACCTTGCTCACTGAGTTGATATTCAATCGTAGAACTTTTGGACGCAGGATTCGGATATGCGTTAATTAACGATGCAGAATTCGACCGTTTAATTAGCCGAACAGTATCACCTTCTCTACAAAGACCGTTAAGATTTACATTGCCGTCTTTTGTGAGAATTTTCACACGATTCGTTTCATTCCAAAGAAATGATTGTATTGTAAGAGGAGTTTTTTCAGCATCACCAAGTTTTGCAGTAAACTCCATTTCTGCTAATACTCCTAATGTATCGTGAATAGTTCCGATAATTGTCAGTTCACCTTGATTTCCTATACGTTTATAAGGAAATTGATTGCCTTTCGGCTCTAATATAGAGGCATTAAAAGTAATCTTTGCTGTAAAAGTTTTGGCTGAAGTTTCAAGTAAATGGCTCGACTGTTGCAAAAGTAATGGTATCCTTACAGTTTCACCAGCTTGAACTTCTACAGATGGAATTGTAATTAAACTTCCAAACCCACTCAAACGAATAATTTGTGAAGCAGAATACCAAAATCCTACAGATTGAAAAGCAGGGGATTGTGTCGTTCTTCCAATTGCAGTTTGGCTGATAGTTCCTCTCAAAGAATTTGTTCCATTGGTCGAAATTCCTCCTCCGCTCCCCATAACACTTCGTTGTATTGTTTGTGCAGAAGTTATTCCATTGCAAACTAAAAGTAAAACAAGTATTAGCTTCATAAAAGTAAATATCATTTTATTTATAAAATTAAGGTTGAATAACTGTAATATCAAAATTCACAGCCGCAGGGTTTATCGCTCCATTTGTAGAATTTACAAATTTAATTCTGACATTGTCTGCCGCTGAAACGCGAGCTGATGCAACGATAATCCCGTCTTCCATATCTCCTCGAGGAGAAACATAGACAGTACTGCCGACTGCAGCACCGGTAACTGCTACGTCTACAAAAGCAGTCCCACCATCAGCGGTAAGATTAGCGCAATCAACTGTTTGATTTAATAATTGCACTATTCGCTTACCCCAAGAAAGCCCACCACTTCCATCATTTGTCATTATAGAATTAGCACTTCCTTGTGTAGTAGGTAATGTATATGTTATGTCGGCAGATTGAACTCCAGCTTTGAATGCAGTATAGTTTATTGTTGCAGCAGGAAACGAACCTGAAGTATTCTGTGCTTCGTAGAATCTAATCTCACTTGCCACATTTTTATTATTAGCCAGCCAAAGGTTTGTATTACCAAAGACAGCTACATCAGGTGCATCTATAGTCATTGGCAATGATCCTGCACTATTGTTTGAGTGGAAACCAACTGAACGAAGGGCAGATGAACTCAGTGTCAGACCTCGACCTCCAAGAATAGATGAATAATCTCCGTAGCTAAAATTTGCATAACCACCAAGAACTGCCGAGACAATTCCACCTGCTGTATTGCCAGCCGTCGTAGCTCCGTTATCACCACCACCACCAACAAACGAACCAACACCACTTGCAACATTGGAGCGGCCACCTGCAATTGTAGCATAAGAATTTTGAACATTATTAAAAGTTCCTCCTCCTACTGAACCATAACTACTGATTGCAGAATTTCCGTACCCACCGCTTATTGTAGTATAAATATTGCTTGCTGAATTACTATAACCACCTCCAATAGATGCACCTATGTTTCCGGCTGTGTTTACGTTGCCACCTGCAACTGTAGCATAAGAATTACTTGCTGTGTTATTATTACCTCCTGCAACAGTAGAAGCATTACCACTTGCTAAATTAACATTTCCACCTCCTACAGTAGAATAATTATTACTTGCAGTATTTTGATATCCACCGCATATTGTTGAACTAATGCCGCTTGCTACGTGTGATGCAGAAGTTCGTAACGTTTGCCAATCTACAGAGTTTGTTCCTCTCTTATTTCCACCTCCAACTCCATTGTCCGCAACTTGCGCTGAGAGCGACCCATTACCTTTAGGAGTAAGAGCAATATCAACATTTGTAGCACCATTTGATGCAAGCAATTGAACCACTGGAGTAGTACTATTTGGAGCTGATGAACTGACCGATTCAGTGAAGTTTGCTAACGAACTTGGAGTTGCCCAAGAAAGATTTCCACTTCCATCATTTTTCATATATGTATTAGTACCGCCTTGAGTAGTGGGAAGTGTGTAAGAAATATCAGAACTCATTGATCCTGCTTTGAAAGAAGTATAATTGATTGTGGCATTTGCAGGAAAATAAGGACTACCGGACTGACCTTCGTAGAATCTAAATTCATGTGCGACACCATCCGTACCTCCAAGCGCGAGAGTTGTGTTTCCGAATACTGATAATCCAGGTACAGTCAGGTTCATACCATAGGCGGTTGTATCACCATTAAAGCCAAAAGTTCCTCCTGCGGTAGGCCAAATAGTAAGACGAGTTCCACCGGGTATTACAGAACCTGTTGCTTGAGCAGTATTTCCAGACCCACCTCCAACTGTTGCGAAATTACCTGTTGCTCCATTACTTGTTCCACCTCCAACTGTTGAATAATTACCTGAAGCTAAGTTTGTATTTCCTCCTGATATTGTATTATAATTACCGCTAACAGTATGACTATATCCACCTCCAATGAAGTTATAACTGCCTGACATTGTGTGTCGTTCTCCACCTACTATTGCTTGATTTCCACCTGACAAATTATTAAGGTATCCTCCCCCAACAAACGAATAGTTCCCCGAAACTGTGTTATTATAACCACCAACCAGTGCAGATGATGAACCCGAAACTGTATTATTTCCGCCACTACCTAAGAATGATTGTGAACCGCTAACTACTTGAGTAGCAGATGAGCGGATTATTTGAAAGTCGACAGACCAAGAACCTCTTTTATTGCCTCCGGCTGCGGTATTGTCGGGAATTTGGGCTAGTAATGCTCCTTGTCCTTTGGGAGCTATCGCAATATCTACACTTCCACCTGCATTATTCGGTGTTAATTGAACTACCGGTATTCCTCCGTTTGGAGCAGAATTATTCACAGATTCAGTAAAATTAATAAGTCCGCTCGAAGCCCATGATAAATTACCGCTTCCATCATTTTTAAGATAAGTATTTGAGCTACCTTGAGACAGTGGAAGAACATAAGAAATATCAGCGGATTGATTTCCGGCTTTGAACGATGTAAAATTTGTAATAGCCGCAGGAAAGGAACTACCACTATTCTGTGCTTCATAAAATCTAAGTTCACTCGGTGAATTTGTATTATTTGCAAGCCAAAGATTATTATTTGCAAAAACAACAACTTTTGGCGTAGAAATACTCATTGGGGATCCACCGGTTGTATCAGAATTATATCCAAGACTACCACCGGCTGGAGTATTTATTGTCATATTAGATCCACCTAATACAGAAGAATAGCTTGCATAGGTATTATTGAATGCACCTCCGGTAATTGTAGAATTATTGCCGGTTGCTACGTTAGTATTTCCTCCACTTACTGTAGAATAATTTCCTGATGTTGAATTAGTTCCACCACCACTTATAACTGTATAAGAACCTCCTCCTGAATTACTTACTCCTCCACCAATAACGACATTAATCCCCGAACCCGAAGTCGTATTATACGATCCACCCAAAATAACATCATTTGTTCCTGAAGTTGTGTTAGAGTATCCACCTCCTATAAAAGAGTAGCTACCAATAGCCGCATTCGTATTTCCTGCAACCACAGTTGAAGATGTACCGGAAGCAGTATTATTACTACCACCTCCTATGTAAGAAGTTGTTCCACTTGCTACTTGGCTGGCTGAAGCTCTGAGCATTTGCCAATCCACAGATTGGTTGCCGCGTTTGTTACCGCCGGTAATTGTATTATCTGCAATTTGTGCTGTAAGTGAACCAAGTCCCTTTGGAGTCATAGCAATGTCAACATTTGAAGCAGCATTTGTTGCTATTAACTGGACTACCGGTTTACCGGAATTAGGTGCTGTTGTATTGACGGACTCCGTAAAATTTGCCAATCCACTATAAGAAGTGACCCAAGTAGTATTTGTTCCGTCAGTTTGGAGAACTTTCCCAGAATTTCCTATTTGATTTGGTAATAAATTATTCA
>JAFDZU010000020.1:28152-73896 GCA_018266765.1 Bacteroidota bacterium | reverse complement strand
CAGAGACCGAGAACAATGAAGGCAGTGATAGTCCGACTGATGTAACCGAACCTGTACCAGCTGTTGACGGCTCCCATTTACTTGTAATACCGTTCCAACTTAAAACTTGTCCGTTTATCGGATTATTTGTAGAAATAGCTTTACCTTGGATATTGATAACTGTTGGATTTGGGTAATTTCCTGATAAATCACCGCTTGCCGTACCTGAAGGAGGCAATGATGTTGGAATGATTCCCGGTGCAAGTTTGGAAAGTGTAACTTGTCCGTCAGCGATTTTTTCTGTGGTTACCGCACCGGAATTTAGTTTTAGATTGGTGATAGCTCCGTTTGCAACTACGGGGTTAGGGTAAGCACCTGTTAAGTCACCACCTGCGATTGAACCGATGAGCATATCATCATTTGGATTTGTATCAACAAATGAAGGTTGCCAAGAGTTTGCGGATTGATTATAAACAAGAACTTGTCCGTTTGATAAACCGGTTCCGAGTATTTTTTTTCCTAATAATCCGTTTACAGTTGCATTTGTATGGAGACCACTTAAATCACCACCGGTAGTTAAAGCTGAAAATTGATTACCAGTTAAACTTATACCTGCTCCTGCTGTATATACCGAGTTATCATCGTTTGCAGGAGACCAAACAAGTCCGTTCCATTTTAATACTTGACCATTACTAGCATTCTGTGAAGCAAGTGAAATATTTTGTCCTTGAACAGAGATTCCATTTGTTCCTGAATATGATGTTTCTTTTGATGGTTTCCAATTTGTTCCGTCAAATTTTATTATATCATCAGTGGTAGCATTGCTCGATCCAATGTTTTTTAGAGAGATAATACCTGCTTTTAGGGTAGTTGTTGATCCATTTGGATTACCAACAATTATTGAATTATCATCTGCTAAAATAGTTTGGTTTGGCAGATTTGTCGTAATAGTTATTGAAGTTCCGGATTGAGTAACAGTAGTAGCTCCGGTACCTTGCAAAGTTAGATTGCCCGATAAATTATTCAATGATAAAACTGCCCCTTTAGCATCAGGTGTTAATGCACTTGAAATTGAAGATTGGAGAGAATTCATTGAATATGGAGATGCTACAAGTGCAATTCGAGGAGTCATTTCAGGTTTACCTTGCAACGTAATCCCAAGCCAATATTGCTGGTCGAACGGCAAATTAATTTGGGAAAATTGTCCGAGTGTAACATCAAAAACTCCTGTTTGTGTTTGTACTTGGTTCGTTTCAGTCCAAAGTGGTGAACCACCGTTCGCTGTAGAATACAAATTGAAAGTAATGGAATATGTTCCATTTGGCATAGGTTCTTGTTGACTGTCTGTGAGTATGCCTTGATACGAAAGTGTGCGGGGCTGTTGTGCAAAGTCAGTATTTGGAAGCAAAGCTATCATACTGAATACACATACAAAGTACGAAATAAAGAATCGTTTCATAGTATTTTAGAAATTTTAAATGATGTTAAGTAATTGATATTATAAAAATTAGTATCTTATTGTCCTGAACTTTGATAAAACATTATTTGTTGTATCAATTGAATTCTTATACTAAAACAAGCAACTCAGCTTTTTATAGTTACAAACAAAAATTTGAACCGACGTAAAAAAAAATATAATTTCTGTGTAAAAAATTATTCAGATTTAATTACCAAATTAGTGTAGGATACTCACCATTCACTCACCAATTTGTAGGATAAAATTGGGTATGATTAAAATGATATATTACTTTTAGAAGTAATATGAAATAGTGAAGAATTTGAATTTGTGGTGAAGTGTTTTTGGAGAATCTAAGTAATGAACTGTGGCTTCAGGTTAGGAGTATTTGTTCTGTAAGTGGTTTTAAAATAAATCAACTTGTTTTTTTGTAATTCAAAATAGCCCAGCCGTTAAAAAATATTGCAAATGCAATCATAATCAGAAAGTGATTCTTAATGTCGCTGAATGAACTTCCTTTTAATACAAGCATTCGCATAACTTCGATAAAATATGTTACAGGATTAATTCTTGCAATAATATTAGCCCATTCCGGCATACTATCCACTGAGGTGAAAAGTCCACTCATCAGCAAGAATATCATCATAAAGAAAAATGCTACCGACATTGCTTGTTGTTGTGTTTCGGAGTAAGTGGACAATAACAATCCAAATCCTAATAGTGCAATTAAATAGACAGAAAGGTAACTATATAATAAAGCAATACTTCCTAAGGGAATAATTCCGTAAATTAACCTACCGACTATAAATAATCCAATTGTAAAAACAAACATACCGATGAGCCAAAACGGGATGAGCTTCCCAAGTATAAAATGATGTTTTTTTATAGGAGTAACGTTGATTTGTTCAATTGTTCCTACTTCTTTTTCTTTGACAATATTCAACGAGCACATATAAGCACCTACCATTGTAACCAAGAACGCTAAAATTCCCGGAACCATAAAAATTTGGTAGTTCAAAAATGTATTGTACCAATTTGATGAAACGATTTGTATCGTTGGAATAGCGTTGAAACGTTGAGGTGCTGTCCAATCTAAACGAATGTCAGAATTGAAATTAGCAATAATCATTGTTAAATAGGCACCTCCCAGGTTTGCTTTTGTTCCATTAATAGCATTGACAGCTATAAAAAGTTTTTGATGGTTTTCACGAACTAGATTTCGTTCGAAATTTTGTGGGATTTCTAAAATCAAATCGGATTTATCAGTTTCTATTTGCTTAAAAGCATTTTTAAAAGAATTACCATAATCAGCTAATCTAAAATATCCAGATGCAGTAATTTTAGAAATTAATTGTTGTGATAGAGGTGAATGATCATTATCTACTATTGAAATATTGATATTCTTTACTTCGTAATCAGCCGCAAGAGGCATTACCAAAAGTTGTATAATTGGTAACACTAAAATCATAGGAAGCAATGATTTATTTCTGAATATCTGCCTGAATTCTTTTTGTAATAAAAATAGTATTGTTCTCATTTATTTAATAGATAGATAGATAGTCAACCGTTACTCTAATCTGATTTTAAACTTCTTAAAACTTACAACAAGTAAAAATACAGTCATCCCTGAAAGAATTAATGTTTCCTTCCAAATAGCACCAAATCCTAATCCTTTAATCATTATTGATTTAACAATAATATAATACCAACGAGAAGGAACCACATTAGATATAATTTGCAATGGCAAAGGCATATTCTCGATTGGAAACATAAATCCTGTGAAAATCATTGTAGGCAAAAGCATTCCCATCAGTGAAATAAGCATAGCAGATTGCTGTGAATCTGTTACATTTGAAATTAACAAGCCAAGAGAGAGCGCAGTAAGTATTAAAATGCTGCTTTCGACGTATAATAATAGAATGCTACCATTAAGTGGCATTTCCAATAATAATACACTCAAGAGTAGAATAACACTAAGATTCACTAATGAAAGTAAAAAGTAAGGAACTGCTTTTGAAATAATTACTAAAAATGGATTAAATGGTGATACAAGTAGTACTTCCATCGTACCACGCTCTTTTTCTCTAACGATTGAAACTGAAGTCATTAATACACAAACCAACATCAAAACAAGAGCCATAACTCCCGGTACAAAATTAGTAACACCTTTTAATTCAGGATTATACATCATTCGTATTTCGGGGATTATTTGATAAGGAATTGTAGTGTTTTTTATTAATCCTTGTTGATAAATCGCTATTATTGAACTGACATAATTAGTAAGTGTCGTTGCAGTATTGGGGTCGGAAGCATCTGCAATTATTTGTATTTGCGCGGTATTAAACTGCAGTAAATCGTTAATGAAGTTTGCAGGAAAAACAATTACAATTTTGATGTTACCTTCTTTAAATGCATCTTCTATTTGTTTGTGGCTTAGAATAATTTTCTGTATTTCAAAATTATTACTAATCTCAATTTTATTTATAATTTGTTGAGAAGAAATATCATTAGCATAATCGCAAATAACAATTTTAGTGTTTTTAACTTCATTTGTGAGAGCAAAACCAAACAACAAAATTTGTGCTATAGGCATACCAAATAACATGAGCATTGTTTTACCATCGCGGAAAACATGATAAAACTCTTTCCGAACAAATGTGAAAAATTGGTTCATAATTTAATCTGCTTTTCTTTTAGCACCTCTTGCCAATTCAAAGAAAACATCATCCATTGATGCTGCTGAGTATTGTTGTTTTAAATTTGTTGGTGTATCTAATGCTTTCATTTCGCCATCTACCATCATCGAAATTCTATTGCAGTATTCTGCTTCATCCATATAATGAGTTGTCACAAAAACTGTAATCCCTTTGTCGGAAGCAGAATAAATTAAATCCCAGAATTGTCTGCGTGTTACAGGATCAACTCCTCCGGTTGGTTCGTCTAAAAAAACTATTTTGGGTTCGTGAATAATCGCTACAGAAAATGCGAGTTTTTGTTTCCAACCCAATGGCAAAGTACCGACTAATTTTTTAGCCTCTTTTGCTAAACCAAGAAGTTCAATCAATTCATCACTTTTATCTTTAATTTGTTTGTTTGATAATCCATAAATTCCTCCGAAAAATTTAATATTTTCAAGTGTTGTCAAGTCTTCATACAGTGAAAACTTTTGACTCATATATCCAATGTTCTTTTTTATTTTTTCAGTTTCTTTATAAATATTAAAACCTGCAATATTAGCAGTTCCTGAGGTCGGTGTAGAAAGTCCACATAACATACGCATAGCAGTTGTTTTACCTGCACCGTTTGCACCAAGGAAACCAAAAATTTCACCTGCATACACATCAAATGTTATTTCATTTGCGGCAATGAATTTGCCAAATTTTTTGGTTAGCTTATTTGTTTTAATTACTATTTCTTGCATGTTATTTATTCATTAACCGTATAAAACAATCCTCAATTGTGGGTTGAATTGGTTTTAAAACAATAGATTGGTGATTATTCAATCTCAAAAATTCAAGTAATGTAGATTGTGAAAATTCGTTGTCATTTTTGAATGTAATGTGGTGAAATTCACCAAAAGTATTACAACTATCAATGAGTTCACTTTCTCTTAAATTATACAGTAACTTACTCATAGAATTTGATTTAACTGCATATATATTCTCCGGGTATTGTCTTGTGATAATTTCGGGAGTATTTATAGAAAGTATTTTTCCTGTTTGTATCAAGGCAATTCTCTCACAAAGCATTGCTTCGTCCATATATGGAGTTGAAACCAAAATAGTGATTCCTTGTTGTTTCAATCGTTTCAACATTTCCCAAAACTCTTTTCGTGAAACAGCATCAACTCCGGTCGTTGGTTCATCCAAAAATAGAACAGTAGGTTTGTGAATTAAAGCACAACATAATGCTAATTTTTGTTTCATTCCACCGGATAATTTTCCTGCTCTTCGTGTTTTGAATGGCTCAATTTGAATGTAAATATCTTTGACGAGATCATAGTTTTCTTTGATGGTTGTATCAAAAACGGTTGCAAAAAAATTAAGATTCTCTTCTACTGTTAAATCTTGATACAGAGAAAATTTACCCGGCATATATCCCACGCAGTTACGAATGGATCTATAGTCTTTTACAATATCAAAACCATTAACAAAAGCAGTACCTTTATCGGGTAGTAATAGAGTTGTAAGCATACGAAAAATACTAGTTTTACCCGCTCCATCTGGTCCGATTAAGCCGAAAAGCTCTCCTTCGTTCACTGTAAATGAAATATCATCTACAGCAAGAGTTGTTCTTTTATTATAGGTTTTCGTTATGTTGCTGATTGTTACCATTATTTTTTGGAATGCATTCGATTTTTTGAAGATTATAATTTATATTAAAGTCTAAAACTTAATTTCTCCATACATTCCAATCTTGAAATAACCTTCATTTTTTACTCGTACTTTCATCGCATACACTAAATTTGCTCGTTCATCTTTGGTTTGAATTGTTTTAGGTGTAAACTCTGCTTTGTCGTTAATCCAAGTGATGATTCCTTCCGTTTCTTTGTATCCTCCTTTACCATCATCAGTTAGTACTTTAATTTTCTGATTTAGTTTTACAAGTGGCAACTGATTGCCGGTGATATAAGCTCGAAGGTTGAGAGTGCTGAGGTCGGCGATTTTATAGAGTGGTTTGCCGGGAGCTGTGATTTCATTTTCTTCTGCATATTTTACAAGAACCGTTCCGTTAATTGGGTTAATTAGATTACATTTATCGAGTTGGTCTTTTAACTGTTCAATCTGGAATTGAAGGGGAGTGGCATCTTTATTTAATCCTTGTGAAGTAATAGAAAGAGTAGATTTCTGAGCTTCAATTTGTTTTTTTAATACTTCAATTTGTGCGTTAATATCATCTAATTGTTTCGTAGAAATAGAATTACTTTTAAGAAGGTTACTAATTCTAACTTTTTCTTTCTCTGAGGTTTGAAGTTGCTGTTGTAACGAAGCTAATTGTATTGGAAGATTTGGTTTCTTGCTTAGTAAAGCAGTAATCTGTGCTTCTAATTGTTTCTTTTTTAGAAATAACTGTACACTGTCAATATAGCCGATGGGTTGTCCGGCTTTTAAGATTTGTCCTTCTTTAATTTCAAATTGTTTAATAACACCTGATGCCTCGGATGAAATAATGGTTTCTTCAGCTTCAAATGAACCGGAAGCATCAAAGTTATTATTGGTATTATTGCAGGAAGCAAATACAATGATAAATAGTATTGCAAGTGCTTTAATCGTATTGTATTTCATAAAAATTACAGAAGCTTAGTTAATTTATAATTGATAAAATTAATCTGAAAGTTTATATTAGAATTGACTGAAAGGAATCATACAATTAGCATTCCTTTTATCCAATTTGGAATTAGAATTTTCCTCTGATTCATCAAATCTTCAAAGTCAGCAGGTGATATATCACTCAAACTTTTTAGAATAGGGCTTGCTATAAATGGAAAAACAGTCATTCCTAAGATATTCATAATAAAATGAAGTGGATTCATCGTGGCTATGATGCCATCGTTCATTGCATGTTTAAATTGTTTAATAAAATATGAATTCATGAGTACTTGTTTGATATTTATCTTAGAGACCAACTCATTAGGATTGTTTCGTAATTCACTAAGCAAAAATAATGGTATGTCGGGTTGCTCTATCAGTAAATCTATATAATTACTTACAAGCGTTTCAATCTTGTTTTCAAGTGAAGTTTCCTCATTATTAAATACTTCCTTGATAGAATGAAGAAATCCTTGTAAACTTTCTAACATAATTATGTCAAACAGCTTTTCTTTACTACGGAAATAATAATTTAAAAGTGCAAGATTAATACCTGCTTCTTCTGCAATGTCGCGTGTTCGAGTTGCGGCATACCCTTTTTTATGAAAAATTAACCGAGCTGCATTCTTTATTTTATCTTCAGTAGAATGATCGGTTTTTGATAATTCTTTTTGTGATTTCATAGTGAATTTATTGTTTGTTTTTTTTTGTAAAAATACTGTAAAAAATTGATTTAAGCAAATATTTTAATCAAATGATTAAAAAAATCTGAATTAACTAAATGAAAAGAAAATAGAAACTGAATTCAATTTTAACCATAAAAAAAGCGTAGAACACATGTGCTCTACGCTTTAACTATTTATAGTGAACTAACACAAAATTCTATGTTAATTAAGAATCCAGTGCTCGTTTTCCTCCGGCCATTTTAACAATTTCATCGTCGTAATAATCTGATATTATTGCTACAGAATGAACGGATGTAATTAATTCATTTGCATCGAGATTTGCACCCGTGATTGAATGAGAGAATATAATGGTTCCATCGAATAATAATCCGAAAGCTCCAAAATGAAGCTCAGCATTTTTTCGTAAAAGATAATGAAGTAATTCATGACTTATTTCAGCACCAGAAACAACAGTTGCCATACATTCAATACATGTATCAGTTTCGTTAAACGGACGAACAACAAGCATTATCTGCGTAGAACCACGAGAAATCGTAAAAGAACCATTTTCAAAAGAAAGAAAATCGGGAAATGAATTTTTTAGAATATTTTGTACTTTTTCAACTGTTTGATTGACAAGTTCGATGGGTGTTTCCATTAATTGTACCTTTTAAATAAAAATTAAAAATATGTTACCTAATTATGGATAAGGGAATTATTCAGATGCAGGAGGTAATTTACCCATACTTGCTTTGAGAAGTAATAATTCTTCGTCAACACTTGCAGAAGTCGAAAGTGTTTTAAATTCATCTTCTAATTTAGTGTTAGTACCACCCAATTGTTCGAAAGCTTCGGCTTCTCCTTCTAATTTTTCAATTTTTCCTTCGAATTTATCAAACTTACTGAACGCGTCAGAGCCAATTCCACTGAAAGATTGTGCAATTTGTTTTTGGGCTTTTGCGGCTTGTGAACGTGCGATAAGAGTGCTTTGTCGGCTACGTGCTTCATCAAGTTTACTTCTGAGAGCGTCGAGCTGACTACGCATTTTATCCGAAGTAACTTTTGCTGAAATATAAATCGGGTCTAAGTCTGCGATATTACGTTCAACAACTGCTTTTTTCTGAAGTGCTGCTTTAGCAAGGTCTTCACGGTTTGCGTTCACAGCTTGCATCGCTTTTTGTTGCCAATCGGTTGATTCTGCCTTTGCTTTAATAAGCTTACGTTCGAGAGTTTTTTCGTTTGCAATAGCAGATGCGACCGCAAGTGTGGTTTTATTGACGGATTCCTCCATTTCAATTACCATTTGTTTGAGCATTTTTTCGGGGTCTTCGGCTTTATCCAAAGTATCATTGACATTTGCTTTGAATATATCCGAAATTCTATCAAATATTCCCATAGTATTTTCCTTAGAGAAGTATATAATTAATATCGTGAGTTATAATAGCAATTTAGCATATCATTCTGTATTCACAAAATAAATCATCATAATTTTATAATCAGATTGAGTAAATTTGTGCTCAATACTCACAAAATAAATATGAAAGCTCATGCTACACACTTCAGAATCTATCGAAACAGTCGTTGAATTGTTCAGTTCGTTACCCTCAATTGGACGAAAAACAGCACAGCGTTTGACATATTATCTTCTTAAACAACCAGCTGAAACTGTTGACAAGTTTTCGTCAGCTTTGCTAACTATGAAGAAAAACATACGTTTTTGTTCAACGTGTTATAATTTTACCGAGAAAAATCCTTGCCCGATATGCTCATCTGAAAAGCGGAGTAGAAAAGTAATTTGTGTAGTCGAAGAACCAAGTGATGTACTTGCAATTGAGAAAACAAATGATTTCTATGGTAAATATCATGTTTTACACGGAGCAATGAATCCACTCGAAGGAATTGGCCCGAATGATTTAAAAATTCGTGAGCTGATTATGAGAATAACTGACGAAGTCGATGAAGTGATTTTGGCTCTCGACCCCAATGTGGAAGGGGAAGTAACAACTCAGTATCTCAGTAAGCTCCTAAAACCACTTGGAGTTCGAGTGACTCGTATCGCCCGTGGTGTACCAATTGGAAGTGACCTTGAGTTTGCCGATGAAGCTACTTTGTCTCGTGCAATAGAAGGTAGAATATCGCTATAAATTCTATGATTACAAAACATGAATGGTTCGATGAATGGTTTGAAAGTCCTTGGTATTTAGAATTGTACAGTCACCGCACATCTGCCGAAGCCGGAAAAGCAATTGAATTATTTGAGAAAGTAACACGCATTAATAAAGGCACTAAGGTGTTGGATTTATGCTGTGGTACAGGCCGCCACGCTCGCTCACTTGCCGAAATTGGCTATGATGTAATGGGAATTGACTATTCTCATTTTTTTATTGATAAGGCAAACCAAGAAAACACATTAGAAAATTTGCATTATGAACATTGTGATATGCGCGATGAATATCCAGCTGTTCCCTATAAAGCTATTGTTAATTTTTTCACAAGTTTTGGTTATTTTGATGATGATGAAGAAAATGGACTTGTTCTACTGAGAGTCAGGCAAGCACTCACTGAAGATGGTTGGTTTATGCTCGATTTTCTGAATGAAGAATTTGTCCGCCAAACGTTAGTTCCAATAAGTGTGAAAGAACTTTCAGGTGCAATTATAACAGAGAGAAGAAGAATAGATAATAAATTTGTTATTAAAGATATTGAAATAGAAGTAGAAGGAAAAAAAGAAGTTATGGTGTTTCAAGAACGAGTTCGGCTTTATACTTTTCAGGAATTGAAACATTTACATGAATCAAATAAACTCCAAATTCAGGAATGTTTTGGTAATTATCTCGGAGAAGAATTTAATGCGTCTGATTCATCACGATTGATATTATTTTCAAGACCAATGCTTTAATTTATAAGTACAAAGAATTTGCAAAAATGTAAGAATACATAGATGAAAAAAAAATATTATACATATGTTGTAAATTATATATTTATTGCTACTTTGTCTTCAATATTATTTGCTTGTAATTTATTTTCGACTCGAAATCCGGAAGAACCGACTTCAAGCCGTTCTTCATTTGTTCCGCCAACTTCACCTTCAATAGTTATTTCTAACTTCAAAAGTTCAATTACCGAAAAAAATACAGAGAACTTCATTTCTTGTCTTTCCGATACAATTCGTGGAGGGAAGTCAGTCTTTATTTTTGAACCAAGTGCGGCTGTTAATGCACAATATGCTGGATTATTTCAAACATGGAATAATAGTTCGGAGAGGCAATCGTTTCTTTCATTGATTGGAAAGTTGCCGACCGACGTTAATCCGATACTACAACTAACTAATGCACGATTTGATATTACCACGCCTGATTCTGCTGTTTATGTTGCAGATTATACACTAACAGTACGGCATTCAGTACAAACAGTTCCAACTGCAGTTGCAGGGTATATGCGCCTTTCGATTGCTGTCCAAACTGGTGGATTATGGAGTATTATCAGATGGACAGATTCAAGCCCGTCTCAACCGGACAGTATTAATGCAACTTGGTCATTATTAAAGGCGAAATTTAGTAATTGATTTGTAAATATTCCTTCCCAACACTTTATAAATAATATGCTTAAATATTCGATATTTTTCTTGTTTGTATCTGTTTCCTCACTTTCGGCACAGACGAAAAAACAAGCAATAATTCCTCCTGAATTCAACTGTAAAGTTCGACTGCCCGCAGTAATAAACTCATATCGCCCAACCATTCAACCGCTTCTTACTCCCGACGGAAAACGTTTGTATTTTGATAGAAAATATCATCCTTTAAATGTCGGTATGAATAAAGATTGTGATGATATTTGGTATTCAGACCGTAATTCAGATGGGAGTTGGGGGGAACCTGTTAATGTGGGACCGCCACTCAATACTCCCGATTGTGATGTATTATTTTCAATTTCACCGGATGGACGAACTGCTTTAGTTGGAGGTGAATACGAGTATAGTGTAAAACGTCCCGGGTTTTCAATTACTAATTGGAATGGAACAGAATGGAGTACGCCACAAAAGATATTTATCCCAAATTTTTATAATCGTTCCGGTTATTTTTATGCAAATCTAAGTGCAGACGGGAATGTCTTATTGATGGGGTTAGAACGAGACGATACAAAAGGAAGTTTAGATTTATACTTTTCATTAAAAGATAATAACGGTGCATGGTCTCCTCCTAAAACTTTAGGAAATATTGTGAATTCTCCCGGATTCGATGTTTCTCCTTATTTGGCGTTGGATGGAAAGACGCTGTATTATTCGTCTGATGGACTTGGTGGTTATGGCAAAGCTGATTTATTTATGACTCGAAGATTAGATGATACATGGCAAAACTGGTCTTTCCCCGTAAACCTTGGTTCGGCAATTAATACCGAAGCAGACGAACACTCTATTTCACTCAATGCCGCTGGTGATACTGCTTGTATAGTTTCGAGTGATTCGGTAAACGAACTCGAAGGCATTTATTTTGTTTGTTTGCCTTCCGAAGTTCGACCACAGAAAGTTAATTTGGAGAAATTAATTTTGGATTCTCCCCACCAATGTTTTCCCAGCCCAACGTTATATTTCGAATCGAATGAAAGCTCACTTTCAAAAGAAAATCAAGCACAATTAGAGAAAATAATTCCATCATTAAAACATGCAAAAGAAATCATTATAACAGGATATGCCGATGATATTGGTTCAGATAGCTATAATTTGATTCTTTCTAAACGACGAGCAATTTCGGTTGGTAAGTTTCTGAAAAAGAAATCTATTGGAAATATTAAAGTGAATGCAGAAGGAGAAAATCTCCTTAAAAATACTACTCCAACAGATGAACTACGCAAAGAGAATCGGAAAGTAGTGATAGAAATAATGTAAAAAGTATTGGAATCTCTGACAAAAACTTTAAGCTATTGTCAATATATATAGTATTCTATAAAAAGAGTAATAATGTAATTTATTTTAAAGCTAATAAGATTAGATAAAGCCACTTTAATACGAATGTGGCTTTTTTTATTGTTGTTTAAATAGTTTATTTGTAGTTTGCGCTAAAATGATATTTATTATATATTCTCACACTTTCCTTAAGGTGTTTTTATGAAAATAATTGGTACCTATATCGTTTTCACTCTTATTTTCCTTTCAACATCAACGGCTCAATGGACAAAATTAACGAGTCCTGTTGCAGGGTATGTTCGGTCATGTGCTGTTAGCGGTACGAATGTTTATTTCGGGACAGAACGCAACGGACTTTTTGCAAGCACAGATTATGGTAAACGATGGACTGCTATAAATTTTGAATTGAGCGGTAAAGCTGTTTATGCAATGTTTGATAATGGTTCTATATTTTTAGTCGGAACAGGAAGTGGATTATATAGAAGCGTAGACAATGGAGTTACTTTAAATCAAGTAGGTTCGGGATTGTCAAGCAAGTTTTTTTCTTCTTTTGCTGTTTTAAGCAGTAATATACTGTTTGCAGGTACGCGCGGTAATGGAATCTATCGTTCTACAGATAATGGAATTACATGGGGAGAAGCAAATTTAGGGTTGTTGAATCTAAATGTTCGTAGTCTTGCAGTCAGAGATTCAATTCTCTTTGCAGGTACAGATGGCGGTGTATTTAGAAGTATTGATAAAGGCGTTAGCTGGACAGAAGTAAATATGGGGTTGACTTTCCAGTATATTTATGCAATGGTGGTCAGTAATTCTGAAATTTTTGCGGGAACATTAGCAGGTGGTGTGTTTCGCAGTAAGGATGACGGCAACAATTGGACACAAATAAATAACGGCTTGAGTAATTATAATATTCTTTCTTTCGCAGTAAAAGATTCATTTGTGTATGTTGGGACAGATGGTGGTAACGGTATTTATCGCACAAGTAATAATGGGGATAGCTGGACAGAAGTTAGTACCGGATTAGATAATCAACATGTTTACTGTATTACGGTTATAAATTCTATTTTGTATGCCGGAACTTTTGGTGGTGGTATGTTTCTCAGTTCAAACAATGGAGAAACTTGGTCGGCAATGAATGGCGGACTTACATTCAGAGATGTAAATACTGTATTTATAAACAATGGTACTTTATTATTGGGAACAGAAGGTGGTTTGTTTCGTACTACGGATAACGGTTTTACTTGGACTTCTGTTAATTCTGGACTAACATCCATTGATGCACGAGATTTTGTAAAAAGCACAGAAGGGGTATTTGTCGCAACGTATGGTGGTGGAGTATTTCGAAGTATAAACGATGGACGAAACTGGACAGAAGTAAATGGGGGATTGGGAAACCAAAAGGTATTAACCCTTGCTATAATAGGAGAAACAATATTCGCTGGAACAGATTCAGGAGGTGTATATCGAAGTTCAGTTAAGGACATACGTTGGTCAGAAGCCAATAGGAGTTTGAAAGGAAAGATTATTTCCGATATTGCAGTATTGGATGATTATATATTAATTGCCGCAACTGTAGATTCAGGAGTATTTCGTAGCACAAATGATGGCGATACTTGGAGTGAAATTAACTCAGGGCTTTCGGATTTCCAAACAAGTAAACTTGCTGTGAATAATAAAATGTTATTTACTGCTACCAAGTCGGGAGTTGTTTTTCGCAGTGCAGATTATGGCGATACTTGGGAAGAAGCAAGTATTTCAGGTGCAAAGGTTTATTCGATTGCTAATGGAGGAAATACTGTTTTTGCAGGAACAAATGGAGGTGTGTACGAAACTCTTACTAATGGAACTTCATGGCAAATTCCTACGAAAGAACTAAATAATCAAACAATTCTGTCCTTGGATGCAACGAACTCAATTGCATATTCAGGTACCCTCGGTTCAGGAGTTTGGAGACATACTTTTACAACTGGTGTGGAAGTAAATGAAAAACAGGGTGTTGCAGGTCTGAATTGTTATCCAAATCCTGCTTCTAACACCTTCGTAATTGTCAGAACTTCCTCGCAGTTCAATAATCTAATTCCGGTAAATTATACAATCTCAACAGTTACAGGTTCAATTGTTAGGAAATTTACTACGAGCGAAGAATCTTTTTCAATTTCGCTTGGTGGGCTTTTGAGTGGAGTGTATTATCTCTCAGCGGAGCAAGGTGTTAAGCGAGTTAATGTGATGGTTACGGTAATTGAGTAAATTCTATTCTTTATTAGTAATCTTCATTTCCCACAAAAAAGCATATTTGAGGAATACATACACAAATGCACTTATGGCGGCAATAAATCCGCGAATTCCATCAAGAAATCCACGCTGAAAAATGTAATTGCGAATAAATGAAATAGTAGGATTAAAAAGTAATTTTCCTACACTTGGTTTCTTGCCGTTCTCATGGTACGAAACAGCGGTGTGATACGCATAATATATTGTTTTCTCAAAATGTTGGCGAATATCTCGGTATGAATAGTGAAGCAGTTCGCCTTTTAATTCACTAGTTTTACCGTCAATAAAAAGTACGTCATGTGGATTATATCCACCCCAAGTCGGATTAGCATTTCGCCTGACAAGTCGAAGTTTTCTATCCGGTTGCCAAGCATATTTCAGTACTTTATTCAGATAAACAGTTCGTCTATTGATTTTCCAACCTTTTGTTCCCAAATCTAAAATAGCTGAAGTAAGTTCCCTTAAAAGTAAAGGGGTAACTACTTCGTCGCAATCTAAACAAAGAATCCATTCTTGAGTACATTTTTGAATAGCAGAGTTTTTCTGTGCAATATGTCCTTTCCAATCTTCCGTAAATACTTTTGCTCCAAATTCTTCTGCAATAGCTTGTGTTTGATCAGTTGAATGAGAATCAACAATGATAATTTCCGAGGCAAGTTCAACTACACTTGCTAATGTTCTGCTTATATTCTTTTCTTCATTAAAAGATATGATTGCTACTGATATTGGAAGTTTTGCCATGACTATACTTCTATAAAATTTTTATATTCACCTATTCTCCAACCTGAGATGCGTTCTATGAAATCTGTAATTTTCATGTTGAATGGCTTTGGTTTAAGACGAGTATTATCAAAAAGTTGAGTCCATTCCTTTGCTCGTTTTATTCTTTCTTTCATTACCTTTGGATGAGATTCAACAAACTTTTCAAGTTGATAACATTGATATTCAAATTCATCTACATTAGGAATATTGTCTTTCATCCACTCATCAGAATGCCATAATTTATGAAAAGTCATCTGCTTGCGTTGCTGGATACGAGGATGTTTTACCCAACCATAATGAAAAATCCGAGCAGGAATTCGACGAGCAGTCAGTTTAATCGGATTAGTTTGTTCGATTTTCCGGAACCCTTGAGCGTCTCCCCACGATATTACTTTTCCGCTGTTCCTAAAAGCACGAATTTCTTGACGATACCATTGTCGCCCTGCGCCAATAAAATCATAACTACCGTAAAAATGAAGATATGAAAAGAGTAGTGAATCAATAGAATTACAATCTGCTGTTGTTATTTCATCAAGAATACTCTGGTAGTCTTCTTCATGGAGAATTTCGTCAGCTTGTAAATATATACACCAATCACCCGAACAATATTGTAACGCTAAATTAGTTTGATCAGCAAGAATTTTTCCACCTTGACGAAGAGTATCATCCCACACAGTTTCAATTATTTTAAGTTTAGGTGATTGTATCGATTGGATGAGTTTGAGGGTGTTATCTTCAGATTCTCCTACTGCAATAATTACTTCATCACAAATTGGAAGTAGGGAAGTAATTGATTCCAATATAGGATAATCAAAAATTTCAGCATTACGAACAAATGAAAAACCGGATATTTTCATTGGAATTAAAATAAAAAACGGCAAACAAATACATTTGTCTGCCGTAAAGAATCTATTCTATGTACAGAAAGAAAATTAGCTGAGTTTCGCTCTGATTTTCTTTTCAGACATTCCACGTAAATAATAAAGTTTTGAACGGCGAGCATTTCCTTGACGAACCACTTCAATACTTTGGATAATAGGAGAATACAGCGGAAAAATACGCTCTACACCTACACCATTGGATACTTTACGAACGCGGAAAGTAGCATTAATACCCGAACCACGACGAGCAATTACAATTCCTTGATAATTTTGAACTCGTTCTTTTTCACCTTCAATAACACGTACAGCAACAACTACTGTGTCGCCCGGACGAAATGAAGGAATCGCGGAAGTACCAGACTCACTTTTGCTTTTACGTACTTCAAGTGCCCGTGCAATATGTATTTGTTCTATAACATCAATCTTATTCATGACTTTTCTCTTGATAGACTAAAAAATGAAGACACAAAAATACGGCTATTTTCCCAAGTAACCAAAATGATTTTATTGAACTACAATAACTTATTATCAGAATATTTTTTAAGTAACCGGAAGAAATTGCCGAAAATAGTTTTATGGCGTAGTAAAAGTACGATAATTGATGTGGTTTTTCCATTATTTACTCGTCAATCTTTGCACTTTCAATTTTATGGCACTAAAAAATCAAAGTTTATTGTATTTTTGTCTAAAACTAAGAAATAATTCGAGAAAAATCGGAAGTATTTGATATAATAGAAACAATCCATTAAAAATAAAATGAGTTTTTCTTTTCAAGCATTAGACATCAAAAATATTGCAAAGATTTTCGGTTCAAAACCTATTGAATTAGAAGAACATTGGACATGGAATATGGCAAATCTCGAATCTCGCCAAGCTCAAGTTGTTGTAATCCATAATAATGTTAATTTTGGTGAGGAGCACAAAGGAGCTTTAGTCGTCGTTCAAACTAAACATGGGTATTTTGAATTGCATGATTGCAGTGGTTATGTTGTTTTTGAACCGGATGAAGTAATTTTTGTGAGCGAATCAAATGATAAAATTTCGTGCATGGTAGTTGGAAGCGGGTGTACGTGTTCAATGTTTTCGCCGATACGACGAGAAATGTTGACAGCTGATTTTTCAGAACTTGACCCAGCAATACTGATGTCAGCTATGCAACTCTCGCTTACGGAATCAATACTTTCCTGAATGGTTACGATACTTATATATAACAATTCTAATCTAAAGCGGATACCTCGTCAAAAGTTAGAAAAAGCTGTTCAAGCAGTATTTGTCGAAGAAAAGTGTAATGAGGGAGAAGTTAGGATTATTTTTGAAAACGATGAAGTAATTCATACTCTCAATAGAGAGTATCTAGGACATGATTATACGACTGATGTCATAACATTTCCACTTGAAGAACGTCCTTTAGAAGGTGAGATTTATATAAGTGTAGATATAGCTAAAATACAAGCAGTTGAATACGCTGAATCCTTATCTGATGTTTTAACTCGGCTTGCTGTCCATGGGGCATTACATCTTACAGGTTATGATGATAGTACAGATATAGATAAAGAACGGATGAATGAGCTTGAAACATATTATATAAACAATAAAATTACTTCATGAAAGTAAATGATTCTTATTTCAATTCCTGAATATTATGCAAGAACGAATCATAGAAATAATAGCACTTATGCTTGCAGAATTAAAACGAACTAATTCTCTTAATTCTATAGATACTGAAGAATTAAGCCGACGTGGTTATACAACTGCCGAAATCTCAACAGCATTTAGTTGGATTGCAGATAAATTTGCACTTTTTCCTACTGTTTCTCTAACAGAAGATTATTCTTCAACTTTATCGTACAGAGTTTTGCATTCTATTGAAAATGAATTAATACCTCAAGATGTTTGGGGAGATATAATAGAATATCAATCGCTTGGATTAATTTCAAATGCTCAAATTGAAGATATAATCAATCGAACGATGATATCAGGAATAGGAAAACTTACTTCTCAAACGCTTAAACGTATGATTGCAATGCAGTTTACAAATGTAGGTAATAATTTGTTTCTGGGTAATATTCTCCTTACGGGAAACGAAACTGTCAATTGATTTATTGTTCTTAGGTCTCGTAGTTCAGCTGGACAGAACACCAGTTTCCTAAACTGGGTGTCGGAGGTTCGAGTCCTCTCGAGACCGCAACCACTTTTTATTCAACATTGTCACAACTGTCTGTAAATTAAACAATATAGTTTTATCAGAGACATCTCATTTATCACCTAAAATACTTGTATTACACTCTCAATTCTCCACCAACTTTACTCTTCACCTCAGCAATCATCGCGGCAACAGCTTCATTAACCTCTTGTTCTATAAGAGTTCTTTCTGAAGATTGAAAAGTAAGTGAGAAAGCTATAGATTTTTTGCCTTCACCAAGTGATTTCCCTTCAAAAACATCGAAAACTCTTATGGATTGTAGCAACATCCCTCCGGCCTTTTTCAAAGATTTTTGAATTGTATTTACTTCGATCGAACTATCAACTAAAAATGCAACATCCCGTTTTACAGCCGGAAACTGAGCTGCCTGTTTATATTTTTTATCGATTGTCTTTGTTCTGTAGAGTTCTGTGAGATTTATTTCTGCGCCAAAAACAGAAGATTCTATTCCATAGGACAAACGATAATCTTCAAAAATTTCGCCAATTGTTCCAATGACTTTGCCATTAACCCACAAATCAAGAGCATTAGAACTGAAAATTCTTGTTAGATTATTTGCTTTTAGCATCGCTGTAGTTATATTTAAAACAGATAAAAAGTCTTCCACTATACCTTTTGCATCATAAAAATCAGTTTCCTTTGATTTTCTGCTCCAATGTTCCGGTTGTGCGATTCCGCTGACAGCAAAACATAAATGCTCTTGCTCTTCAATTCCTTTGATAAATTGAGAACTATTACTTTTATGAAATGTTTTACCAATATCAAAAAGTTGAAGCATTGTTTGTCCATGCCTTAAATTATGCTCAATCGTTCGTAACATAGCAGGCAACATTGCAGGGCGCATTACGGAAAAATCTTCACCTAAGGGGTTTGCAATTTCTATTGGATGCTCAGTAAAAACTTTTGCGCGTGGTTTATCCATGAATGAATATGTAAGAATTTCATTAAACCCACGTTGAACAAAAAAAGTACGAATATTATCTCTTGTTTCTGGCTTTGTAAATTCTTTTGGTAAATCAATGTTAGAAGGAAATTTTGAAGATAAATCAGGCGAAATATTATCATAATTATACATGCGAGCAATTTCTTCAATAAGGTCAATTTCTTCCGAAATATCTACTCGGTAACTCGGAGGGATTACAGTGATTACCTCTGAGGTTTGAGCAGAAATTGAACAACCAATTTGAGACAATAGTAAGCTCATTTCTTCATTTGAGATATTTACGCCTATTATTTTCCGAGAATGGTCAAATCGCAACGTAACATGTTTCTCCAAAAAAGGATACGGATAAATATCGGTAACACCATTTTCGATAGTTCCACCTGTAAGTTCAGCAATCATTGTAGCCGCACGGTCTAAAGCACCAAGCAAATTATCAATATCAACTCCACGTTCAAATCGATATGAAGCATCGCTCGAAATGCCGAGTTTCTTTCCTGTTCTGCGAATGGAAGTAGGATTAAAATAAGCAGATTCAATAAGAACTGAAGTCGTTTTGTCTGTTATTTCACTATTTTCACCTCCCATAACTCCTCCGATTGCTATTGGCTTGTAAGCATCACAAATCATCAGCATCTGGTCGTCTAAGGTTCTAATTTTACTGTCTAATGTCGTGAATTTTTCGCCGTTATCAGCAGTTCTAACGATAATATGATTACCTTCAATTGTGTCAGCATCGAATGCATGAAGTGGTTGACCGCATTCCATTAATACCAAATTTGTAACATCAACTACAGCGTTTCGAGGTCTTAAACCAAGAGCTAACAATCTATTTTTGAGCCAAAGAGGCGACTCTTGTATATGTATATTACGTACTATTCGAGCGGCATACCGTGGACATTTCTCTGTGTCTTCGATTGAAATTGTAATTGAAGAAAGTGGATTAAGATTTGATTCAATCAATGAATATTGAGTTTTAAGTTTAGAATTGAGAATTGAAGCAATTTCACGAGCAATTCCTATATGAGAAAGACAGTCCGCTCGATTTGGAGTAATCCCGATTTCATAAATTACATCATTAACTCCAAGATACTCAGAAAGTGGTGTTCCAACTTTTGCTGAATCAGGTAATACCCAGATTCCTCCATCATCATCACCGATTCCAAGTTCGATTTTACTGCAGATCATGCCATTTGATTCAATTCCTCTAATTTTGCGAAGAGCAATTTCAAATCCCGCAGATGGAATTATTGCACCTTGAGTTGCAACGACAACAGTTTGTCCTGTTTCTACATTTGGAGCTCCACAAATGATAGTTTGTTCACCTTCTCCGAGTGTGACGGTGCATAATGATAACTTATCTGCATTTGGGTGTTTTTCTTTCGAAAGAACTTTTCCAATATAGAACCCTTTGAATTTTTTACCTTCATAATGAATTGCTTCTACTTCGATACCAAGCATTGTAAGTGCGGCCGAAAGTTCTTCGGGTGAGTGAGGGAAATCAATAAATTCTTTGAGCCAAGTTTGCGATATTTTCATAAATAATTTTTGTTATTATAATAGTTACTTCTTTTTTGTTTGTTTTTTTATAGTTTCTTCCACATTCCCACCGAATACCTGAATCATTTTTCTTAGACCATCATAATCACTATCATGCGCTGGTGCAAGTCCTTCTACTGAATAGGTTTCATATAATGCTTTCTTTCCAACAGAAGTAGATTGAAAGTCAATTAATGCTCTTATCATCTTTTGCTTGATATTTTCCGGCAAATCTTTTCGGAAAACGAATGGGTCGTTCGGGATATTTTCAGTAAACCCAATTATTTTTACTTTTTGGAATATATCAGGATATTGTTTTGAAACTCTGGCACGAGCATCTAAAAATTCACCAGTATTCTTATCGGGAGGGGAGTAATAGGTAGCTCCAACATCTACTTGTTTTTGATAAACCATCGTAACAACATTATCATGTTTCATTGCAAAAACTTCTTCTGAAGGTTTAATTCCTTTTTTACCTAAAAGTGCTTTTGGAAGAATATAACCTGAAGTGGAGGCTGCATCAACAAACGCTATTTTTCGCCCGTTTATCTCATACAGTGAGTCTATTCCGCTGTCAATTCTTGTTATAAACTGTCCTTTATAGGACGTTTCTCCGTCTCGTCTAACTACTTTTAATACCGCTTCAACTCCATATTTTTGATTAGCCAAAACATAACTAAATGTGTTCATAGCTGCAATATCTGCTTTCCCACTTCCGAATGCTTCAACTACTGCGATATAGCTCGTTGGAAGTGAAGCTGTTATTGAATAGCCCGTTGCTTTTTGAAGAAAATCAACGAGTTGTTCAGCACTATTAGAAACTTTTTGAGCATCTACAGAAGGCGTGAGTAGAATACGAATCGGATTACCTTTCGAGCCAAGAGCAGAACTTTCAAAAAGTGGTTTTACCGAAATATAGATTAGTACTATACTTAAGAGAGGAATGTAAAATTTAGCAAACTTCATCAGATAAAAGCCCTTGTCTTTGGTAGTAACACCAAGTTTCGGTAATTTTGTAAATAAAAATACTGCAAACTGCACTCGAATTTACGGTAATCTATTTGAATCATCAAATAAAAAGTATTTCCGATGGGTTCGTTAGTCAATATAATAATTAAGTTTTTGCAGAATTTCTTTCCATATTTTTCATAATTAAGAGAGTCGAATGAATATTCATGAGTATCAAGCCAAAGAACTGTTACGCCGATATGGCGTACCGGTACCTTTTGGCAAAGCAGTGATGAGTGCTGAAGAGACAGGTACGGTTGCATTCCGTGATTTTGTATTGAGAGGTATTTCTACAATTGTTCTTAAATCTCAAATTCATGCGGGTGGAAGAGGCAAAGGAATTGTTGTCCACGCTGCAACTAACCAACCAGTAGAAGTAGCTGCTAAACAGGTACATGGAGTGACAGTTATCCGTGAAGGAAA
The DNA here is from genome assembly GCA_018266765.1 of Bacteroidota bacterium. Lineage (GTDB taxonomy): Bacteria > Bacteroidota > Ignavibacteria > Kapaibacteriales > UBA961 > JADJXV01. The sequence goes on along the minus strand of JAFDZU010000020.1, from coordinate 51,557 downwards.
TGTAGCCGATAAAGCGTATCAACTTGCAAAAGCAACGTTTGGCAACAAACTTGTTACTATTCAAACCGGAGCAGAGGGTAAAATAGTAAATCGTATGTTTATCGAGGAAGGTTGTTCAATAGGAACTGAAATGTATATTAGTATAGTTCTTGATAGACAAACCGGTAAAAATATCATTATGGCATCTACTGAAGGTGGAGTTGAAATTGAAAAAGTAGCTGATGAGACTCCTGAGAAGATTATAAAAGAAATTATTAATCCTACTACCGGATTCCAGCAGTTTCAAGCAAGAAGATTAGCATTTGGGTTAGGTTTAAGTGGTGATGGTTTCAAGAGTTTTTTATCGTTTATAACTAAACTTGTCTCTGCGTATGAAGATATGGATTGCAGTATGCTTGAAGTAAATCCGTTAGTATTAACAACAGACAATAAAATAATTGCGTTGGATGCAAAAGTTGATTTTGATGATAATGCACTTTATCGCCATTCTGAATTTAATGATTTACGTGATTTGGCTGAAGAAGCACCACTTGAAGTAGAAGCATCAAAATATAATCTTAATTATATAAAACTTGATGGAAATGTTGGCTGTATGGTCAATGGTGCCGGACTGGCAATGGCAACTATGGATATTATTCAAATTGCCGGAGGTTCTCCTGCTAACTTTTTGGATGTAGGGGGTGGAGCAAATGTAGAAAGAATTGCAAATGCTTTTCGAATTATGATGAGCGACACAAATGTAAAAGCAGTGTTAGTTAATATTTTTGGTGGAATTGTTCGTTGCGATAGAGTGGCAAACGGTATATTACAAGCATTGCAACAAGTAGAAGTGAATGTACCTGTCATTGTTCGTCTTGAAGGAACAAATGCTAAAGAAGCTCAAGAAATTCTACAAAATTCAGGTATGGAATTTTTAGTAGCTGGGAACTTGCAAGATGCAGCACAAAAAGTTACACAAGCACTTTCTACAAAAGTCAAAGTTTAATTAACTATTAGCATACTTAATTGTCAAAAAACACCTTGTTTCAACTGAAACAAGGTGTTTTTTTTTGTTCAAACCAATTGTTGCAATTTATCTTTTGGATATAATATAAAACTTCTATATTTTGCAACATAATAAAACTAAGGAGTCACTTGAAATTTTTAGCTTAAACCAAGCAAAGTAATCAATTCAAATGTATGATTTCAATATTTTAATTAATTTTCATTATTTATTTAAAGGAGAGTAGGATATGAAACTGCGTTACTTATTTTCAATGGCTTTAATTGCCATATTTGCCTTGCAATTTTCTGCTACGGCACAAATAGTGGTTTTCCCATCTTATACCGAGGATTTCGAATCTTCAAATGGAGGATGGTCTGCAAGCGGAACAAATTCTACATGGGCTTGGGGTACTCCCGTAGGGAATAGTATTACTACAGCCGGTTCGGGTACAAAATGTTGGAAAACAAACTTAAATGGAAATTATAATAATAGTGAGACATCATATATGACATCTCCTATATTTGACTTTTCATGTTTGACTGCAGATCCGACCTTAACATTTATGATAGCCCATTATTTAGAATCAAATTATGATTATGGGGTTGTTCAATTATCTACTGATGGCGGTACAACTTGGACTACATTAGGATCAACATCATCAGGTGGTACCAATTGGTATCAAACAGCAAGTGGTTGGAATGGTAATCGTGCATGGGTAACTGCCAGCCATGTGCTTACGGGTATGGCAGGTAAATCAAGTGTTATGATTCGTATTAGATTAACAAGTGATTCTTCGGTAGCATACGGTGGTATAGGTATTGACTTAGTAAATATCAACCTCGCTGGTGCAACTCTTACAACACCTACATTGGTATCCCCGGCTGATTTTGCAATAGGAGTAGCAATTTCCCCGACATTGTCTTGGAATGCGTCAACTTGTGCCAGCGGATATGATGTTCAAGTAGCAACTGACCCTGCATTTACTACACTAGTTGCAAATATTGCCGGAAACGTTGGAACTTCAGTTGCTGTTGGTCCTTTAGCAGGTAGTACTGTTCATTATTGGAGAGTACGTGCTACAAGAGGAGCAATAGTAAGTAATTGGACACCAACCCGTACATTTACAACACTGTTTCCACCTCCACCACCTCCGGTACTTTCATTACCCACAAATAATGCAACAGCACAATCACTTTCTACTGTATTAAACTGGCTACCCGCTCTAGGTGCAGCTTCTTACAATGTTCAAGTTTCTACAAATGCATCATTTATTGGATTACTTGTAGATAGTTCATTAACTGGTACATCTTTAACTTTATCTAAATTACAAAACTACACGGTTTATTATTGGAGAGTCAATGCAACAAATGTTAGTGGTACAAGTGCTTATTCAACTGTTTGGAATTTCCGCACCTTAATTGCATCAACTGCATTATCAAATCCTGTAACTTCTACTATGGAGATACAAATACCCTCTACACTTTCATGGGTAAATGTTCCAGGATTAACAGGTTATAGATTGCAACTATCAACTGCTGCAAATTTTTCCACGATTGCTTATGATAATGCTACAATAACAACTTCTACTTTTAGTGTACCAAATTTATTGAATAACACTAAATATTATTGGCGTGTAAAGTGTATTGGAACCGGTGGTGAAGAAAGCGACTGGTCAGTTTCTTGGAACTTTACAACTATAATTGCAACGCCAATTTTAGCGTTACCTGCTCCGGGAGCAGGAGATGTCAATCCAAAATTAACTGTTTCTTGGAATCCTGTCGGCGGTCAGCCGGGATATCAAGTTCAAATTTCTACAACTGTCGTCTTTTTGCCGGGAACTGTAACATTTGATAGTACCGTAGCTTCTGGAACTTCTGTCTTTGCAAGCAGTCTCTCGAACAATACATTTTATTATTGGAGAGTTCGAGCTGTTAGCCCAACATCTGGAAAGAGCTTATGGTCTGAAATTCAAACATTTACAACGATTTATGCTGTAACAACATTGGTTAGCCCTACTGACCAATCAAAAAATCAGCCGATTCCATTATTACTTCAATGGAACTCTGTAGGAGCTAAAGCAACATATCGTATTCAGATAGCGACTGACGTTGATTTTAAATCAATTGTTATAGATGAAGATAAATTGGGTGGCTCATCTATCCAATATGGTGCGTTTAAAGGTTTAAAAAACAATACTGAATATTATTGGAGAGTACAACCGCTTAGTATCTCTGGTGTTGAAATTCCTTGGACTGCTACATGGAAGTTTAAAACAATGTTGTCAGCAACTACACTTATTGCTCCTAAAAATGGACAAAGTAATCTTGATAAAGCAATTAATTTTACTTGGGCAAATACTGATGGTGCATCTTCATATATGCTTCAAGTAGCGAGAGATAATAAATTTGTTGATAAAGTTATCGACCTAGTTGGATTAATTGGAACATCCAAAACTATATTTTTGGAGACAGATACTAGATATTACTGGAGAATGAAATCAACAAGTACAGACAATGGCTCCGGTGATTGGTCTGAAGTATGGAGTTTTGGAACAGGTGTTCAAGCAGCTACTATCCCGGCATTGAGTTTACCCGAAGATAAAGCTAAAAACGTCCCAACAGATGTTGAATTTACATGGAAAGATGCTGTGGGAGCTGCAACCTATGAACTACAAATTTCAAGGACTGCAGATTTCAAAAATGTACTTGTGAATCAATCCGGTTTAACAACTACTTCATATAAATCTACTGGTTTAGCGGCTAAAGAAACCTATTATTGGCGTGTACAAAGTGTTAATACTTCTGGCGCAAGCGGTTGGTCTGACCCTTGGAGTTTCACAGTAATAGTCGCCGCTCCTGCTACCGTAAGTTTATTGCTTCCTGCTAATAATGCTAAAAATCAAACAATTGCATTATCCCTTAAATGGAATGCAGTTCAAGATGCAGAAACCTATACAGTGCAAGTTTCAGAAAAATCTGATTTTAGCACAAAAGTTGTAGATGATAAAACGATAACAGCTCCTATATTTACAGTTAGTAAGTTAAAATATGAAACTGAATATTACTGGAGAGTAATGGCTTCCAATGTTGCAGGTGATGGTGCATGGTCTGAAACGTGGAATTTTACGACTGATAAAGAAGTTGGAGTAGCTGAATCCCCTGATTTAGGACTGTCACTTTCAAGCTATCCTAACCCAATGAATAACGGAATTGGAACTCTTGAACTAAATTTAAAACAACGTGCAAATGTAAGAGTTTCGGTTATATCACTCTTAGGTGTTGAAACGTTGGAGTTACTTAATGGAATACTAGAAGCAGGTAGTCATACATCACAGTGGAATTCAGTTGGAATGGCTTCCGGCATGTACTTCATAAAGTTAGAAACAGGTGGAAAAGTACTTTCGATTCCTGTAACTATCTCAGATACTAAATAAAGTTCATTTAGTATTTCTCAATTACATACAAAGCCCTTATCATGATAAATGATAAGGGCTTTGTTGTGTTAGAAATTGTTTAATACGCAGAGAATAGAAGTAGATAATTTTACTTTTACTTTTACTTTTATTAAAACTAATCTTCTATCAATTCAATCATTTCTCTTCGGACTGCAATACGTGTTTTGGTTATACTTCCGTCGGGGCCGTAAATCAACTTAGTATTGGGTATTACAATTGAAAATAAACAAGAGTTTGCGACGAAAATTTTCTTTAAATCTGAATATAAAATTTTTCCTTCATATCGTGCTTTATTATTGTCACGTTCTACGAAAAATCTGTCTAATTGGGTAAGGAAAATTTTATTAGTATCGGTGTCAGTTGTAAAATATGCATGAGATACTTTTTCAATACCTGATTTATTAGAATAAAAAGTAAATTTACAACTAACAATTTTAGTAGTATCAATATCAGCAAAGTGGCGATATGTCATATCTATTTCTACTTCTCCTGCAGAACCCTTCATAGTAAAAGGCGAAATAAAATATTGGGTAGTATTTTTTCCCGCATACATTAATTCAACAGCCCTTAATCCACTACCACATGAGGTAATGAATGCAATAGCACCTAGAATGAAAGTAAAAAAAAGTATAATTTTAGTTTGTTTCACAGTTTAACCTTTTTGAAATATTTATGTTTGAAGAAAAATAATTTATGATGTAATCTTTGTCTTTAGAACAATGTATAATAACAATTGGTTGCTTTAACTGATTATCAAAATAAACAAAATAGTATAACCAATAATTGTTTCTACTTCCAATTGTAACTGAATAGTCACTAACATTACCAATATTTAAACCATTGTTTAAATTTAACTTGTTAGATATTGTAGAATCGGAATTTATAATTAAACTGACCTCATCTACATTTTTATCTATTGCTATACAAATAAAAATGTATTCATCGTCAGATTTACGAATAATTTTATTAAATGCTAAGTGTAATCCTTTACTTTCAAAGTTAGTTTTGTAATATTTTTCTGAATATTGATCAGCATATACTTCCTTCTCTCCAGATTCTAATTCAAAACATGAATTAAGTCCAAAGTGTATTTTATGTTGTAAAGATTTTGATGTACAGCTTAATATAAGTAAAGTAACCAATCCCATTATGATACAAATTCTATTAACTGAATCATTGAAAAATAGTTTGAATAATCGCGTTGAAATCAAGAAAATCATAATAGTAGCAATCTATTAAAAGTTGTAAATTACAGAAAAATTCGTATCAAAAAAGACCATTATATTGAAAAAAAGTTAAAAAAAAAGAGAATGATATATATTTAATATCATTCCCCTTCATTATACTACTCAATGTGTTTATTCACCAGTAACCGTACAAGTATATGTCTGATAAATTCCTAAAATATCGGTCATTTTAAAATCAACTGTTGAAATTTTGGTAATACCGCCATTTTTCGCAGCTTGATGAATTCCGGTATCAGGAGATAATCTGATTCCCATCAATATTCCCATTCCGGTAGAAGTACCAACTTTACTTCCCAATGGATTGCTTGTAGCAGAAACAGGAACTGTCATAGCACAAGACGACAACCCAGCAATAATAATTACTGCTGCACCAACAATCGAAAGAAAACGCATTTTGTACATAAAGTACCTCATAAAATAATGTAAATAATAAATAAAATGACGGTCAAAATTACAGAAAAGAGTTGTTATAGCCAAACAAAAATAACATCAATTTAATACTATTATTTACCAATATTAACAATTTAGTATTTATCAATATTAACAATTTAATTTAAACGCTAAAATGAAAAGTAATTAAAGTGATTTTGATGTATTTTGGAAGCAACAGAAATTGTTATTCTGAAAATACTTAATCACAATAAAACCATTAATATTTCAATATTTTCATCCTCTTTGATGAATATATATTAGCAAAGTATTTTAGTAGTAAAATTGGAATTCAGATTGCCAATACAACTCGAAGAAGTTCTGTCCATTTGGTAAAAAGTAGAACTCGATAACCCAAGAGTGCTCCGGCACCAATCATAGTAGCTCCTGCAAATCTATGAATAGTCTGGGTAAATGCAGGAGAAAATCGTTCTTTATAGTGAATTACTACCCGTAGCAAACTATAAAGCCAACCAAAATTTCCAATCCCAAAACCAATTGAATACATTACACTTCCTATGAGGGTGGTTTCAACCAGAGAATAGTGCTGAACAAGTAATACTGTGGAAGTAAGCGAAGGGAGGAAGGTAGGATTTGCTACATTAGCAAGTGCAATTCCTACCCCAAATAAAAATGGACCGTTTTTTTGAAGATTAGAAATCAATAGCCGTAGCGTAGAAGTAGTGGAGTCTGAAAAATCTTTGTCCGGTTTGGTGTTTCTAAACTGAAAAACACCATAAATAATCATTGATCCGCCACAAACAACTTGAAAAATCAACATCACAATCGGGTGATTGATAAATAATGACTGTAAAGAACTAAAAAATATTGAAGCAGTAAGCATTGCAAGCAAACTGTAAATGAAATCTAATACAGATGCACCAAGACTTATGAGAGCACCTCCACGACGGTCACCACGAAGTCCGGCTTTTAAAACCGTAACACCGACAGGGCCAGGGGCAACAGCAAGCACAAATCCGACTATAGCACCAATTAGTAGAGATAACAACATAAAATACTTTTTTTATGAGTGAAGAAGCGTAGCAAAATATCGAAGCTAACGGCTCTCGAATGCAAACTGTGAAAATAATTACACACATTTTGCACTACTAACTTACAAAAGGGATTTTTTATGACCAAACCAAATTATTTATTTTTTGTAATTTTTCTGATATTTTCCATCAAAAAACGACAATTTTTGCTTTTTATTAGTTTTTTCTTGGTGCATCGAAAAAAACTTGTTAAACTTGGAGTACAGAATGTCTCAATCTTTAATTTATTCGGAGTTTTCATAATGAAAAAAATGTTTCTTTGTGCAATATTGTTTTTAAGTTATATGGCAGTGTCATTTTCTCAAGAAGTTGATCCAATTGCAGTTGGAGTGTTCGTAGCCGGTAAAGGAAGTTCCAATGTTTCAAAAGCAAAAGCAAATTTAGAGAATGGATTTGTAGTAACTCCAGTCTCAGATTTTGGAATTACAGGGTATATTCCCGTCTCAAAAAGGAAAAACATGGGTGTTTTACTAGATGTTGGTTTATCATCGTATTCTTATAAAGAAACTCCAACAACAAACCCAACCGACGAAACAACAATCACAAGCAAATTTAACTATTTTTCAATCGCTCCGAGTTTTACAGCAAGCTATATAACTTTTGGGTTTAATCTTGGTTTACCAATGTCTACAACTCGAAAAAATGGAAGCGGAACGGAAGTCTCGACAATAGATTCTTTTCCTATTGTAAAAAATGGTGTGAATGAAAAAATTCCATCAGATGTAAAAGATAATCTGCAACCAACACTTGAAATACGTGTAGGTGCAATGATTCCTATTGTTAAAACTACGTTAGGTCGTTTGAATGTCTTTGCAAAAGCAGGATATATGATGTCAAGTATGTTAAAAACTGAATATTATAAAATTGCAGGATTTAGTGATACAAATCCAAGTATGTTTTCGGTTTCGATAGGTGTGAATTTCCTCTTTACGCTCCAACAGCCAAATACAGATGAATATTAAATTCAGTCTATTACATTATTTATTTAATCCTTAAAGGAAAGATTTATGTTGAAAAAAGCACTACTTACTGTTTGTGTTCTTGCTTGTAGCAGTCATTTTAATGCAATGTCACAAACTCTCGCAGAAATGAAAATAGGTCCATTCGTTGCCGGAAAAGCAGGTATCAATACTTCAAAAATTCAAACAGGAACGAAAACAGGAATGACCATCAATATGCCTCCTGATTTTGGGATTACGTTATACCAGCCATTTGATGCAAAAAAAACATCTGCGGCGATTACTTTTGATGTTGGATATAATACTCAAGCAGTATTAAGTAAACCTGAATCCGGTGCAACTGATGATAATACTTTAATTACAAGTATTCATTACTTGAATTTTGCACCTAATTTCCATATTGGTGGATTTGTTATCGGTATAAATTATGGAATTCCACTTTCAGCTAATTCGAGCAATAAGTCAAATAGTGTTAGTGTTGATGCACCAAATACCGATAATTTGTCTTCATTATTTGAATTTAGAATGGGTGCTTTAGTACCAATTGCTAAGGACGCAACCGGTCAACTAAATTTTACGATTATGGGTGCATATAATTTATCTACAATATATAGTAATTATAGTCCACTTCCATCAGAAAGTAATCCATCTGCAGCATCACTTGCAATTGGACTTAGTTATATTTTCAATTTATCTCATTCTGAATAACTCGATTTGATTTTATTAAAACGGGTAGTTCTTGAAAAAAGAATTACCCGTTTATTTTTACTGTTAAAATTGAAAAATCTACCGAATTTCAACTTCAACAGCATCTTCACCATAAATCTTTTTAAACCATTCTTCATCAATTTCTGTTGGCATTCCTTCAAAAACAATTTCACCTGCTTTAAGTGCAATAACACTTGTGGCATATTGCCGTACTAAACTCAAAAAATGAAGGTTACAAACTACTGTTGTACCAAGCTCTTTATTTATTCTCCCTAAATATTGCATTACAGAATGAGAAGTTGCGGGGTCTAAACTTGCAACCGGTTCGTCTGCAAGGAGTATTTCTGGTCTTTGCATCAAAGACCGAGCAATAGCTACTCGTTGTTGTTGTCCACCGCTTAAAGCATCTGCGCGGTGATTTGCTTTCGTTTCAATTCCTACAATTTCAAGATTCTTCAATGCTTCATTTCGAGTTGAAACTGGAAATTTTCCAAGAATTGATTTCCAAACTGCAATTGAGCCAAGATTTCCGGCGAGTACATTATCCAAAACTGAACGTCTTTTAATTAAATTAAAGTGCTGAAAAATCATTCCGATTCGTTTTCTGTAATTTCTCAACTCTTTACCTTTAATATGGGTTACGTCCATCTCGTTGTAAATAATTTTTCCTGCTGTCGGTTCGATAAGTCGATTAATGCATCTCAAAAGTGTTGATTTTCCACTTCCGCTCAGCCCGATTATCACCAAAAATTCTCCTTGATGGACTGAAAATGAAACACCTTTAAGTGCATGAGTGCCGTTTGGATATATTTTTTCAAGATTTTGGATTTCAAGTATGCAATTCATTTGAAAATTTATAAATAAAAGTAAGAAAAGTATCAATATCTGCAACTTACCAAATTACTTTCGAATGGCAAAAGGGAAGTAATGTTTCAAATATTGATACTGAACATCAAATCTGTTTTTTATTTCATGATTTCCACTTAATTTGGCAGTAATTATTTTAACCTCGACTTTAATTATCAAGCTATGATTCAAGATTCAATGTTTAATGAAACTGCTCCGTTACAGCGAGCTCAAGAACTCAGAGAAATAATTAGAAAACATGATTATCTCTATTATGTTGAAGCACAGCCCGAAATATCAGACCGTGAATATGATGCGCTTCTTCAAGAATTAATAACAATAGAACAACAACATCCAGAACTCATTACTTCAGATTCTCCAACTCACCGCGTTGGAGGTGAGCCATTAAAAGTGTTCTCGAATATACGTCATGAAATACAAATGCTCTCGCTTGCTAATACATATACACGCGAGGAGATTCAAGACTTTGATCGCAGAGTACGTGAAGGACTCGAAGATGAAACACATTCAGTTGTTGCTGAATTAAAATACGATGGTGTAGCAATCAGCTTACGATATGAAAACGAGGTTTTTACTATTGGTGCAACGCGCGGTGACGGTATAACGGGTGATGATATTACAAATAATGTCCGGACTATTCGAACAATTCCTTTGAAAGTTACTCCAATTGAAATTAATGGCGTAAAACTCCAAAATTTTGAGGTTCGCGGTGAAGTGTATATGCTTAAAGATGATTTTTTAGCGATTAATTCAGACCGAGAAGAACGTGGAGAAAAATTGTATGCAAATCCACGTAATCTTACTGCAGGAACTTTAAAACAACTTGATTCCAGAGAAGTTGCCAAAAGACCACTTTCAATTGTTTGCTATTATCTTTACACTGAGGATGTGAAACTAACTTCACACTTAGAAAATTTAAAATTACTTCGTAAAATGGGATTTCCTGTTAGTAAAGAAACTACTGAATGTAAAACACTAGACGAAGTATTTAGTTTTATTGACAAATGGGAATCGAATCGTGAATCATTGCCTTTCTTTATTGATGGAATTGTTTTAAAAGTAAATTCTATGCGACAGCAAGATATGTTGGGGGCAATTGCTCGTTCTCCCAAATGGGCAATCGCTTACAAATATGAAGCTGCTAAAGCGAAAACTCTTCTCAAAAGTATTTCATTTCAAGTCGGAAGAACAGGTGTTGTTACTCCTGTAGCTGAACTTGATCCTGTTCTACTTGCAGGTTCTACGGTTAGCCGTGCAACTCTTCATAACAGTGATTACATTACTAAGCTCGATATTCGAGTTGAAGATACTGTTATTGTAGAAAAAGGGGGAGATGTGATACCTAAAATTTCGGGTTATATTCCTGAATTAAGAAATGAATCATCATTACCATTTATTTTCCCGACTCAATGTCCTTGCCCACATCATAGTGAGTTACATCGCCCTGATGGTGAAGCAAATTATTATTGCAATCATGCAGAATGTCCGTGGCAAATCCGTCGAAAAATCACGCATTTTGCTTCTCGAGATGCAATGGATATTGAAGGGTTAGGAGAGAAAGTCGTTGAGCAGTTAGTAGAACTAAAGTTACTTGGTACAATAGCCGATATTTATGACTTAAAATCACACCGTGAAACATTACTTGCGCTTGAAAGATGGGGAGAGCGAAGTGTCGATAATTTACTTGCCGCAATTGAAAAGAGCAAACAACAACCATTTTCTCGTGTTTTATATTCTATAGGAATACGTTTTGTTGGGGAAGGTGGAGCTAAAATACTTGCCAAGTCATTTCTAACAATTGATTTACTGAAGGAAGCAACAATTGAGGAATTAATCGCTGTACCTGAAATTGGAGGGCGAATTGCAGCATCGGTAGTAGATTTTTTCCATGATGAAAGCGAACTAAATATTGTCAAACGATTACAATTAGCCGGACTTCAATTTGAACTGAGTGAAAATGAACGTGCCTCTATCAGCAAAGTATTTGAAGGAAATACGTTTGTTATTACAGGAGAATTAGAAACAATGTCGCGAAAAGAAGCAGGTGAGCAAGTAGAACAACGCGGAGGCAAAGTATCCGGTTCTGTCAGTAAAAAAACAAGTTATGTTGTTGTAGGAGCAAATCCTGGAAGTAAATTCGACAAAGCGCAACAGCTTGGTGTTACAATTTTAAATGAAACTGAATTTATAGATTTATTGAACAGATGAAATCGCAAAAATCTTTGAAAAAGTGAGTAAATTTATCATAATTAATGTAACTCAATACAAAGATTCTGTTTATAAAGTGTAGGATTGTATTATTATTCAATTCGGATACTTTTATCTACCATAAATTTCGTTATGTTTGCTCAATATACGACTCATTCATCGTTCTAATTTGCTTATGAAAGTATTTTATACAGTTGTTGTCTTGTTGATATTACTGCTTAGCATATCTGACAGTTACTCTAAGGAAATTCTCACTGATTCGATGCCAAAAGCTCGTGGAGAATATTTTGTGGGAGCAATTGGAGGTTATTCTCGTATCTGGAATTCAACGTCACTTCCTGTATTGTTAGGTTCGGAAGATTGTGGAGTTTTTACTAAAGGACAATCTTCTGGTTATTTTGCTGGAATTACATTTGATTATAAATTAATTCATAATTTTATAGAAGCATCCGGACGACTGATATTTAGTTCTCGACCAGCGTTGCTTACCACTGAAACATCACCGTACCAAGTTCTCAATACCCAGAATAATCAATATGTTCCGTTAGTTCTGCAACATGTTTATACAGCAAACTTACAGTATATTCTTCTTGATATTGGTGCAAAAATTTATCCCCTCGAAGATATTCCATTCTATTCACGGATTGGATTTAATGTAGGAAATGCCCTCGTAGGGAAAGACTATACACAAACTGAAGAAATATTATCACCATCTGGTGTGCTTTTTCCCGAAGGAGTACGTAAGCATACTTTGTTTAATGGTTCAGTACCGGGAATATCTACTGCATATTCAGGTATAATAGGAATTGGTGTTAATCTCGAAATGCAACCCAATATTTTTATTTATCCTGAAATTAGTTTTCAATATGGAATTGGTTCTATCGTTTCAACATCAGATTGGAATGTAAATGTACTGAATATTGGTGTTGGTGTACGGTATGAATTTGGAGAAGAAAAAGTAAAACTACCACCACCGCCGGCTCCTGAACCACCTCCTCCACCTCCACCGGTTATCGTAGAAATTCCAAAACCACTTCCACCTCAAGTAGTGCTTCAATCTGTGAGTACAGTTCCTTTGCAAGTTCAGGAAACCATTGTAACTCAAACTTTTCCATTATTGCCATATATTTTCTTTGATAGTGCGAGTGCTGTAGTTCGAGAACGATATTTTGTAACTATCAAAGATAAAACAACTTTTTCTGAAAGTAGTTTACCGAAAGAAACATTGCCTACTTATTATACAATGCTCAATTTATTGGGAAAACGACTAACGAGCAATCCCAAAAGAAAAATAATAATTACAGGTACTACTGATGGTAGAGAAATGTCAACTTCCGCTCAAAGAACAGTACTTGCAAAAGAACGCGCTCAAGCAATTGCTAATTTTTTAACACAAACGTGGGGAATCTCAAATAGTCAAATTATACTTCAAACACGAGATATTCCTGAATTACCGTCGAATCAAAAATATAAAGAAGGCAATGAAGAAAATAGGCGTGCTGAATTATCCTCTGAAGATGCATTCATGCTTTCGCCTGTTGTTCATTCAAGGTTTTTAGAATTTGCTCCGGTACAAAACAAGCAGATTTTTTCTGTTAGTATGCTCCATCCAGAAAATGCAAATTCTTGGAATATGGAGATGTCATACAAAGGGACACTTCTCAAAAAAGCAACCGGAAACGGTGCACCTCCAACTTCTTTGCCTTTAGAAATTACAAATGAAGAAACCTCTAAGATTGGAAATGATATCAGTGTAAAAGATTCATTATATGGACAAATGTCCATTACACAGAACGATGGATCGGTTGTAACGGCAGAATGTTATTTTCCAATAATAAAATCTCGTAATCAATTTGAAGTAAGCCGACTAAGTCTAATTGTATTTGATTTCAATCGTTCAGATATTTCAGACCAAAACAAAGAAATGATGAATAAATTTGTAAATGAAGCAATGAAGCCAACTTCAGTTAGTTCAATTACCGGTTCAACCGATAAATTAGGCGAAATAGAGTATAATCAACAACTTTCAACTGCTCGTGCAAAGAGTGTAAATGACTTTTTGCTTTCAATAAAACCGCAAGCAAATATTTCTTCAGTAGTAGGGCTTGGTGCTTCTTCGCTACCGTATGACAATAACTTACCTGAAGGGCGTTATTATTGCCGTACGGTATCACTTGAAGTAAAAACGCCTTTAAATAAATAAAACGACTCATTTCGTAACTTTTTATAGTTAAATACTGTTACTTTTAATGATGAATTGTTAATGTGAAAAGTGTATTTTTCTTTTTTTTAATATCGTGGAGGTCACTATGGACAGACGTTCCTTTTTCTCTTTTTTAAAAAATGAAAACAAAGAGATGTTGCAATCTGCCGAACACTCAAATCCAGAAAGAACTGCTCTTTCAACCGGATTAGAACCAATAACCACGCCGCTTACATTGGCTCAAGTCTATCATCTTTTACGAAGAATAACATTTGCACCTACTGTGTTTATGGCTAATCAACTCGTTGGAAAAACAGCCGAAGAAGCAGTGGAACTTATGTTAGGTAATGGTAATGATATACCACCTGTTGCACCCAATTGGGTTGATAAAATCACAGAAAACCCACAAGGAGCAGATATATTTACACGCAATTCTATCGAAGGACAATGGAGTTCATATTATGGCGATTTGGTGAAATGGTGGGCAGAACTTATGCGAACTGAAAGTGGTTCGTTCGTCGAAAAATTAACACAATTCTGGAGTAGCCATTTTACGACTGAATTTTCTATTGATGGCGGATATATTCCTCCACAATTACTTTATCGTCAGAATAAATTAATTCGAGAACATCGCCTTGGTAATTTTCGTCAATTTGCAAAAGATATTACCGTAGACGGTGCTATGCTTGTTTATCTTGGTGGAATATTGAATACAAGAAAAAGACCGAATGAAAATTATGGTCGTGAGTTAATGGAACTATTTACATGTGGCTTAGGTCAATACTCTGAAGGTGATGTAAAAGAAGCCGCACGAGTTTTAACTGGATGGCGCGTAGGGCAATTCAACGACGAACCTAGGCCTAATGGTGATTATGAAACGTATTTTAGCCCACTTGACCATGATACAGGTTCAAAGCAAGTTCTTGGGTCGAGTATAGTAGCCCGAGATGCCGATACAAATACTGAACATTTGGTAAAAACGCAAGAAATCAATAAACTTATTGATATTATTTTTGATATCAGAGGAGATGCTATCGCACGTTTTATTTCTCGTAAAGTTTATAGATATTTTGTGTATAGCAGTCCTACTGCTTCAGATGAAAATGTTATCGAAGAAATGGCAACTGTATTCAAGCAAAATAATTTTGAAATAAGACCACTGATTGCTATACTTCTAAAAAGTGCTCATTTCTTTGATGAAGCGAACATTGGTATTCAAATTAAAACACCAGTCGAATATGTCGTAGGATTTGCTCGTCAACTTTCCAAGCCATTTATTACTGCTGCAGGAAGTTCTATGACATCAATGGAACAAACACTTATAGATCCACCAAATGTATCCGGATGGGAAGGATATCGTAGGTGGATCAGTACAAAAACATACCCGAATCGTCGACAATTTGCAAGTGCAATTGTATCTGCTATGACTGACCAAGAATTATTGGATTTGGCGAAACGATTTCCCGATTATACAGATGCAGATAAGTTAACAACTGCCCTCGAAATGTTTTTCTTGCCAAAATCTGTTGCCGGTTCGCGACACAAGTATTATCTCGAAGAAGCACTTCTGCAAAAACAGCCAAGCTATGAATGGCAAGCAATGTTAACAAACGGAACATCAGCAGCACGAGGAATTAAAGCTGTATTGATGGCATTTATTAAAGCTCCCGATTTTCATTTATGCTAATATTTTGAAGGAACAATAATTATGAAACGTAGAAATTTTATTCAGTCATCAGCTGCAATTGCCGCTAGTGCCGCACTTGCTCCTCAAATGTTAGGCGGAATGCCTGTTTATGCTAAATCTCCGGTTGGAATTTTAGGTGCACAAGCCGAAGAGAATGATGCAATTTTAATTATTATTCAACTTTTTGGAGGTAATGACGGTCTTAATACAGTTATTCCCGCAGAAGATGATAATTATTACAGACTTCGTCCGGAAATTTCAGTTCCGAAAGACAAAGCTAAAAGATATGCAAATTCAAATTTTTATTTGCATCCGGCATTGGTTGATAATGTTTATGGTAATGGATTTATGGGGCTTTTAGATTCAGGCCGGCTTGCTGTTATACAAGGTATTGGTTATGAGAATCCAAATCTATCTCACTTTCGTTCAACGGATATTTGGCTATCAGGTTTTAATAATTCTGATCCGAATGTTCGACTAACTGATGGATGGATTGGACGATATTTCTCAAATCGTCTTACTAATTTCCCAACTGAAATTCCTGAACATCCTCTGTGTGTTCAAATTGGTGGAACACTTTCATTAGCATTCCAGAGCCAAAAAGGTGATATGGGAATTGCCCTGACTGACCCCGATTCGTTTTTTAAACTTGGACAAGGACTATCTCCCGATGAACAAGCAATGGATGGGAATAGTGCTTTTGCTAATGAATTTAACTATATACGTACTATAGCATTACAGTCTGATAAATATTCTCAAATAGTGAAAAGTGCTTTCGATCAAGGAAAGAACACCATTAACTATTCACAAGGATTTGCACAGCAAATGAAACTGATTGCTCGGCTTATTTCCGGTGGAATACGTTCTAAAGTATTTATGTGTTCTATGGGAGGATTTGATACTCATGTTCAGCAACAAGATGTTAGTTTAGGTGGAAATCATCCAAGTTTATTGAATGCACTGTCAAGTGGAATTAGCCAATTTATCGGAGATGCCTTGCAACAAGGATTTGCCAATCGAGTTGTTGGACTTACAGTTTCTGAATTTGGTCGTCGTCCGAGCGAAAATGGAAGTAGAGGAACAGACCACGGAGCTGCTTCTGTACAATTTGTTTTTGGAACGCGTGTAAATGGTGGTGTATTTGGAAATAATCCTAATTTATCTGACCTCAATAATAATAATGATGTACAATATCAATATGATTATCGGAAAGTCTACGCTGATGTACTTCAAACTTGGTTTGGAGCAAGCAAAGAAGAGACTCGATCTTTGTTAAATGATCCTTCACTTGTTGCTCTTCCTGTACTGCAATCTCCGATAACCGGTGTAACAGAAATGCCAGATTTTCCTACTCAAGAACTCTTGATAACTCCCAATCCAACATCGGGTAAAACTGAAATTTCATTTGAACTTAAAAAACAATCAGAAGTAGAAATTTCTATAACTGATATTCTCGGAAGAACGAATGAAGTTTTATTTACCGGTTTATTAGAAGTTGGTTCTCAGCGTATTCCGGTGGAACTAACATCTCCAAATGGAAGTTATATTTGTACTGTTAAAATAAGTGGAAGATATTTAGTTGGAAATATTATTATAGAACGTTGATTACAATCTAAATCTTTATCTAAATTGCTATTTGATTTTTTACTCAAAATTGTATCGCCGAATTTATTTATCGAGATAGGAAGGATTTTACTCTTATGAAAATTTCTACAATTACGCGCTTTCTTATCTTATTTTTATTTACATTCACAGGTTTAAAAGCACAATTTCCTGCATCTTGTGATAAAGATAAATCGTGCAATAATTCACCGGCACTTACTTTGACAGTATTCAGTGATAAAGGTACGCATTATGTTGATGTTACTAAATATTCAATTAAAGATAAAACTCAAACCGCACTGACATTTGAAGGTTGGTTAAATCTTACGCGAGTAGCCGGAAAACAGCAATTTATCGGTGGTTTGTGGGGACCTTCATTTGATGTAAATGATGTTTGGGTAGTGTATATTTCTCCGAATGATGAGCTTGTTTTTGAAGTTAATGGAGATGGAACTAAACTTAAAAGTACCGATAATACCATCGTTCGGTATCCTTTTGGAGCATATTTCGGTAAATGGACACATTTTTCGGCTGTTTTTGATGGGGCTGGAAAAACATGCTATTTATACATTAACGGAATTCAAGTAGCTGCTGCAAATAATCCTCTATATCCTACAAGTTATCTTCGTCCAACTGATGAAAAACAACAGTCAAAAGTACCGTTACAAATTGGTAGTTGTAATGGACTTTCAGATAATAAATCACAGTTTCAGAATTTCAAAGGTCAAATGGATGAAATCAGAATATGGACTCGCGTACTTACACCTACAGAAATCATTTGTCAAAAAGATAAAGAATTAAATGGCAACGAAGCCGGACTGTTGGTATATTACCGTTGTAATGAAGCGGCAGGAGTTATAAATCTCTGCGATGCAACTGGTAAGGGATATGTAGGAGAAATGAAATCGGGTGCAAGTTGCCAAAAATCTACTCGGACAGTTCCCCAAACAGTAGTGGCTTCTCCAACGAGTATTTCAGGAACTATTAAATGTGTAAATACAGATGTTTACAACATAACAATAATGGATACTTCAATTTGTGGAAGTTCTGTTACAATGAGAATTGATAATCGAGATGCCTCGGCTTTTAGTTTATCTCAAAATTCAGCAACACTAAATCCTCAAGTGCCCTTCACTTTTCAAGTTCGATTCAACTCTTCACTCATTGGAAATATAATTGCAGATTTAAAAATTATACCAACCAATTCATGCGGTACTCAAATTCTTATTCCAATTAGATTAACTCGACTTACAGAACTACGGTATACTATTAATACCATTAATTTTGACACTCTCTTTGCCGGGTGTAAGGAACAGTTATATAAAGACACTACATTTAGAATTTGTAATCAAAGCGATAGTGTAGGGGCGGCTCGACCACTCACCCTCAATGGTTTTACTGTTCGATATCCTCAGCTTTTTCAAGTAGTTAGTCCAGCAACATTTCCGCAAACAATTGGCATTGGAAAATGTATTGATATTACTGTACGATTTTATTCCAAAGACACATCAGGATTGTATTATGATACACTCAAAACGTTATCGGATGATAAATGTCCGGGCATTGTCGTTATCCCATTGCGAGGAGTTGTTAGGGATGTAGTGGGTGTTTTTGATGCCGGTGGAACGAAACGTCTTGATTCAGCAAAATTTGGAACTGAGTGCATAGGACAATTAAGTAATCCAATTCTTTGGACTTGGAAAAATTTAACGTCACGACCCGTTACTGTTGATACTATAATTATTCCAAACGGATTCACAGGAAGGAGTTTACGATTTCCATTTTCGTTATTACCCAATACAGGATATCAACAAAATGTTATCAGATTTTTCCCTAATCGTTCAGGATTATTTAAAGATTCAATAACTATTATTGCTAGGATTCAAGGTTCGAATTGTTCAATTATCCGTAAAATTTATGTGAGCGGGCGAGGGTATGAAGCAAAAGTAGAATGGTCAACTAAACTTGCAGATTTTGGAAATGTAATAGTAGGACAAGAAAAAACTATGACAGTAACGTGCAAAAACTCTGCACCCGATGATTTACGAGTTTCGTTTTATCCAAAATCAGGAGAAGTATTTTTTCTGACAGGAGCTAAATCTGTTACAATTAAAACTGGCGAAACGGTTTCAATTCCAATTACTTTCCGTCCTATAACAGATTCATTGTATGTAGATCAGCTTTGTTTGTTTGAGCAGAGGTGTTTTACTTCGGCTTGTATTCCAATTCAAGGACGCGGGGTTATCGAAACGTTTAGATATGACCCTATTGTAATGCGAACTGAAAACGTAGTAGGTTGTCAATCAGCACTTGATACTCTCGATATTATTAATATCGTGAATACAGATCAAATTCTATCTCAAATTCAATTAAGCGATCCATCAGGAAGATATACTATTATAGATCCTATATCAATCCCGGCTTCTATAACCGTTCCGGTAGGGAAGTCCGCTCGTTTTATTTTCCGATATACTCCGAATGATGTAACTCAAGACCGAGCTGACCGAGCATATTTAAAATATATATCACAAAATGTACAGTGGGCAGCTCCTTTATTTGGCACATCAGCCACACCCAAATTAAGTATTACTACACTAACTGTATTTGGTACATTAGAAGTCGGTGATAAAAAAAGAGATTCCATAACTATTGAGAATATTTCGATATTACCAGTACGAGTGGACAGTTTGTATATACCCCCGGGGTTTACAATGATTTCTGCAAGTCGTCCGATGAAAACTATACTTCAACCACGTGATTCTATTCAAGTTGTGTTAGAGTTTGCTCCAACTGCTGCTCAGACATATGATGGTCAAGTTAAAGTTTTCTCTGAATCGCCTTGCCCTTCGATAAGTTCAACCGGAAATTTAAAAGCGCGAGGAATTATTTTAAAACTTGAAGCTCCACTTTCTCTCATAAACTGGGGTTTTGTAAAACCTTGTGATTGTATTACCCGTGAACTACCACTTGTGAATCAATCACTTGTTCATCCAATGAGTGTAGATTCATTATGGATTGACAGTCTGAATATACCCGGAGGAACACCTCAATTTTGGACATGGACTTCTGCATTTTCTCCTAAAGGAACATTCCCGTTTTCAATACCACCTGATACTCGAGATACAGTAAGAATAACGTTCTGCCCTAGAACACCTGCCGAGGATAAATATGTTGATTGTGCAGCTCGAATGCACTTAAATGCAAGTGGAAGTGGTTGGAACGCAGCGTATGAAGTATATTTATTAGGAAAACGTTCATTGCTTTATAAACCGTCACCTCCAGCGAATGTGTTTGTTCCCGCTCGTGTGGATACAATTAGTACACCTCGAATTATTACTGTAATAATTCCTTCGATTTTGACAAACCCTGACCAATATCCTGTTATAATTGATTCAGTTAGTTTCAAGCCGGACGAACGAGTATTTACGTATTCTGACACAAAGGGAAGACCGTTCCCAATTACGTTGAATCCGGGAGATACTCTTAGAATTAGGGTTGATTTCAAACCTCGTGCCCATAGAACATATTCAGCAAAAATGTTATTGTATGTAAGTAATCCCTGCAAAGATATTGATACAACGGTTTTGGTTTCCGGAAATGGTTTTGCACCGGCTTTTGGCTTAGATTTCAATTTTGATAATAAACGAATTGAGATTGATACTTTTAAAATTACTACGTGCGATACTTTGTTTGTTCCTATATTTAGTACTCGGCAAATTCCTGCAAATTTAGTTGATATTTTCTGCCGTTTGGGGTATGATACTACCGAATTTCGTTATGTAGGTGCTACATCCAACTATTTGAATACAAAATGTTTCCCGCAGTACACACCCTCTATAATTGCAAAATCTTCTCCAACAGTAGGAACTGAATTTATTCTCAAAAATTTCTGTGCTGTTGATTCTTTACAACCATTTTTAATTGCAAAATTCATATCAATTACAGGACAGCGAGCCGACAAAAAAATTACAGTTGATAGTATCTCATTTGACACTGAACAAACGATTTTGTTTCAGATTCTCGCCGGTGCGGATGAAGGAAGAGTGATAGTCCAGAAAACTGAAATTACTATTATTGATACTGTTAATTTTGATAGTGTTCGTGTTTTAGATTGTGCTGATAGAACAATTACAGTAAAAAACACGGGAGATGTTCCAGTAGTTGTTGACTCACTGCCCGGACTTGGAAAAGACATGTCAATAGTCGGTAGTGTTCCTCCAAGCAATCAGCCGTTGAATGTTGGAGATTCGATTGTGTTTACAGTTCGTTTCTGCCCATCACGTGAATTACCAGCTCCTCCTCAATTGAAAGCTCGTTCAATTGTTCCATGTACTGTGTTTGACTCTACTTCGGTTGCAGGTATGGGATATGCTCCTGATGTTCCTATGGGTTTAGCGTTTTCTAAAAACTTTATTTTCCCGGATTCCCTTGCCGGGACTCTTGGTGACACGGTAACAATCCCGGTTTTCATTGAAAAAGATTTTTCAGCTACATATAAAGGAACTACGTATTGGCTGAAAGCTATGAATTTTGATGTAAATATCAATTATAATGCACGAATGCTAAAATTTTTATCTGCAAGCTCTCCAATTACTCAAAATCTTGGAGTTGCTCCAACACTTGGATCTGTTCAGTTGAATTATACGAATATGGACGATGTAAAAGCAGGAGAGATTGCATCACTCAAATTCTTAGTTACGGTGCCTGATACACTCATTTCTCCGATGAGGGTTGTAGCAAGTAATTTTCATACGGATTCATTGCAATTTATTGATATTATTCCGCTTGCAGGACGATCTCCATTTATAGCAAGTGGTAAATGTACAATTACAACTCTTAAATATTCAACAGCTAATCCATCTTTATCTCAAAATAGACCAAATCCGTTTAATAATTCGACTTCAATTGAATTTACAACACAAGAAACTACTCCTGTAACACTTAAAGTTTATTCGATGACAGGTTCACTTGTGAGAACAGTTTTAGATGGCTCACAAACACTTATTGGTGGAACATATAGTATTGATTTATCAGCAGAAGAATTGAATGCCGGTGTTTATTATTACGTACTTCAAGCAGGATTGTTTTTTGATTCGAGGACAATGACCGTGGTGAAATAAACAATCGATTATAGTTAGTAATTATATGGTTGAATTGCTTTTTGTTTCTGTAATTCTTGTTCTGCAAAGAATGAAAAAGCAAAAACAATTATAAGTAAGAACATTCCTTCTCGTAAGTCGAAAACACTTCCGACAAAGTTGATTACAGCCATTGAGGCAATACCTGAAAAGGAGCTCGTTGCTAAAAATATATAAAAAGGATCTCGAACCTGTCGGGCAATTACTATACTTCGAAAAGCAAATCCACCAATAATGAAGAAATAAAGTAGGGCAATGGGTATCCCTAACTTTTGTATCATTCCGATGTAATTATTATGTGCATAAGTATTTATAACTGTTGAACGAGTGATTGCGTCATATCTATTATGTACTTTTTGCAGACCAACTCCACCAATTGGGTAACTTTTAATTCCTCGTAGAAGCGATTCATTCTCATAAACTCTACTCAAATATGAAGGATCGCTTGAGTAGCTTGCACTTGAACTAAATCTTGCAACTGCTATGTTTACAGCTACATCTGCATATTTTTCGAAAAATAAAAATCCAAAAGTAATCACAAAAACAGCTGTCAGAGTAAAGCCAAAAATAAATTGATAAAAATATTTACCTTTAGCAAATATTCCAATCAAGATTAATCCAAACGCATAACCAACCCAAGATGCTCGAGATAATGAAATAATCAAAACTGTAAAACAGAATATATGAAAAATAAGAAGCAGTATTTTCCATTTAAATTTATGAGTGTACAGTACTCCGGCAAGCGTTGCTAAACATGCTACTGAAAATATAGCCGCACCTTGTCGGATACCGGCATAAAATAATTGAGTAGCCCATTTGAAATTTGAGAGTGCCAATTTGTATTGATACACATTCCAAATACCTTG
>JAFDZU010000020.1:14819-28127 GCA_018266765.1 Bacteroidota bacterium | reverse complement strand
GGGAGATAATAGAGTATAACTAAAAATAACTGCCACCCTTTGAGCCAATCTAAAAATTCTACTCCATTAGAAATTGCTAACATGCAATTTAAAGCTGCAAAACAAAGATATATAAAAAAAAGGAGGTCTATCCAATGCTTGATTATACGTTTCCTTTGAAGAAAAATATGACTAAATATCCAAATTCCAAGTGAGAGGTGGTAAGCCATAGCAAATATAATTGGTTGAGAAGAAGTTTCTTCACCTGCCGCTCCACCTTTTGTATAAAAGAAATAACTGGACAGCAAAACTGAATAAATCCACATTCTAGGAGAGATAAGGTATATTCCAATTGCAGTTATTGAAGCAATAATTACCCAAAGAAATAAATCTAACCCATTCAAAAATAAAAAAGATGTAAGACTAGAAAATACTAGTATTAGAAAACCTGCTAACCAAAATGACAATGGTTTTGAATTTACTAATTCTTGTAAGAGTCTATACATTTTTCTTATTGTTTGCATTGTTTATTCTGTTTCTTGAATAAAATATGTTCTGGTAAGATAGTAGGTAGTAATAAAAATTCCTAATTCTAAAAGTACAGCAGAGATTGCAATTCCAATATGAAGCAATAAACTTGTTAATATTAACATCAATACTAATCCTAAAAAACTTGCAATAGTATGTAATTTTGAAAACAAAGAAAAATTTCCCGATATAATAAAGTAATGAACTCGAAAAATATTCATGTTAACTATTGTAACCGATACCAGTAGTATTCGAAGTGTAATGATACTTTCACTGATAAACTCATGAGAAATCACTCGTATTATTTCAGGAGCAAATATAAAACAAAGTGGTGAAGCGATGAGAGTATAATAGCTCGAATATCTCTGCATCATTCTCAAAAGTTCTATACTTCGCTTCTTATTGGTTGAATATAAATGATTCAGTCGTGGAAGAGTAGCATTTAAAAGTGTAGCAAGCGGGAATACTTGAAAAATACCGGCAGCTTTTTGTGCAATAGAATAATAACCAACCAATTGCTCTGATGCAAATAAACTGAAAATAAAGACTCGAGGTTGAGTATAAAGATTAATTGCAATGCCTGAAACAAAGGTGTTCCATCCTTCTTGTAATTGATAGCGGAGATTTTGTTTCGTTGGAATTTTAAATCGAACATGAAGTTTATAGTGGAGAATGACAATACTGGTTAAACCTATACATATTTGACCAATAGCATTTACCAGTGGAACATAAATATAGTCTTGAGGAGTGCGAACTAACGAAATTGTTAGAATGAGAATTACAGTTCGAGCTGTTAAATTTAAAAGGGAAATGTACTTCATTTGCTCTAATCCTTGAAATAACCAAATAGGGAAGAGTACATCGCCTATCACTGCACCAAAACTCCATATATATAAGATTTGTTCTTGATTGAATTTACTTACAGTTTGTGTAAGAACTACTACCACTAAAAAACCTATAAAACATAATATGATTCTTAGTAGTAAAACAGCACTAAATATTTCTGAAACTTTATCTTTGTCGTTGCGTGCAATTGATATTTGGCGAGAAGCAGAATAAGGAAATCCATAATTAGTCAGCATCATAAAAACTCCGAGAAACGAAACTGCAGTTTCAGTTAGCCCAAATTTTTCAGCGCCTATAGTACGAACCAAATATGGAAGTATAATGAGTGGGAATATATAACCTAATACCTGAACAGTAGATAGAGATAGAAAGTTTTCGGTTATTTGCCTGAAATTTCCACCCTTTAATCGCTTTTTTAATGTTTCAAAGTTTACCGGTTTTTTGAAAAATGCCATGCCAATAACCTTTGAAAATAAGAAGTCTTTCCGAATTACTTCTTGCTGTGAAAAACATCTTTAAAAAATAGAGAGTAGGTCTAAAAAATTTAACTGCTAAATTACCATATCTCATGTCTAATAGTATCATATTCCTTAATCCGTAATAGAGTTTCCATGATGTTGGTCTGTCTAAAGAATAGTGAATTTTCCGTTCCATTTTCGCAGAAAAAACTATAATAGAAACAAAACCATGTTTTTTTGCCCTTATAAAGTAATCTGAGTCATCTGCAAAAATAAAGAACCCGGTATCCGGTAATCCAATTGTTTCTACAACTTTCCTGTGAATAAGTGGCCCTTCAAATGTAATTCCTTCGGCTTCAATATAACTTCGATTTGTTATTTCTTTGGATGAAAACATTCGTTGCCACAAACTTTTGAACGGATTACTAAAGTTGAATTCTATTGTATCTTGTGGTTCTGTCGAACTTCCTACTTCATGTCGTAGTGGAGTCCGAATTAATATATCAGATTGTAATTTTATCAGGTTTTCCAAACAATCGTGCATAGGAACAACATCGTCGTCCATGCACCAAATCCAGTCATGTCCGTGAGAATACGCATAGTCAATTCCTGTTGCAAATCCTCCTGCTCCGCCAACATTCCTTTGTGTAATTACAGTAATATTCTTTTGAGTATTTAGCCATTCGAGCGTTCCATCGGTGCTTGAATTATTGATTACAACTATCTCAGTTAGTGGAAGAGATTGACTTTGAATTGAAGAAAGTGTTTCTTTCAGTAATTCAAGTCGATTATATGTTACGATTATAGCGGCAATTGATACAGACATTAATTATTTATCTTTCGTAAAATGAAATAACCCGCAGGCGTAATCTGAATTATCCAGAATAGTTTGGTCAATAGTTTGAAAAAAATGATTGTCATCATCAATTCCGGACAATTGAACTAATGTTAAGTCTGAAAAATACTCTAAAATCTGTGAAGGCGAATGAATCCTATGTGCATTGAAACAAAGTCGCGGTTTGCCCACAGGCAAAGAAAAGTATAAATTCCCACCAACAGCCAATACTCTTGCAAGTTCCTTACATGCTTTTTTTGTACCTTCAGGGTCAAGTGGGTCGCCGTATCTCCCCAAACCAATATGTTCTGCGACATGTAAACAAGAAAGTGATGGTACTGAATTATCGTCAAAAGGCATAGCAAGAATACTTCCTGCTCGAGAGTCAAAATTTATCAAATCTGCTAAAAGTGGACGTATGTCTATAAAAGTAACATGAGTAACTGTTGTTAGCATTCCTACAAAATCTATACGTGAAGCTACATCAACATGCCATTCTGTATGAGAATTGACTACATTTCTAAAAGCCCATATATCTTGATAAAAATAATGACGTAAAAAAGGAGTTGTGGAGGTTTTATCATGAATATTGGGATATGAATCTATTAAACGAGTTTTTTCGGCATGTGGTAACTGTTTGTATCGCATCCATTCAAAAAGAAAACTAATCAAATTAGGAACAGCTTTCATAAATTTTATTGGATCTAAGAACGCACTTATCCAACGATAACATAGGTAACCAAAATTTTTAATCGGATTTTTAAAACGAACCATAGTTGTTATTTAATTAAATATCCTTGTTATTACTTGTTTTATTAATTATCTCCATCGCCCAATTCTTTATCATATCAGATTGTTCCTGCAATGAGAGGGAAGTTGTGTCCAAAATTCTTGCATCAGGTGCTTTAATTAAAGGCGAAGTAGCTCGGTTGCTATCGAGATTATCACGTTCTTCTATTTCAATAGCAATATCAGAAGCCGAAGTTACTATTCCTTTACTTTGAAGTTCTTCAGCTCTTCGTTCTGCTCTTATGTCAATTGAAGCTGTCATAAAAACTTTTAAGTCAGCATGAGGAAAGACAACTGTACCAATATCTCGTCCATCCATTACAACTCCGCCTTTTTTGCCGATTCGTCTTTGTTCATGTACCATAGCTTCTCTAACTTCGGGAGAAGCACTGACTTCGCTAACATGTTTTGTAATTTCAGGCATTCGTATCTCTTTGCTAACATCAATGCCATCTAAAAGTGTTCGTTGACCGTTCGGAGATTGTTCTAACTGAATATTGATTGTTTTGACTAAAACACCCAAAGCTCGATTCGTAAAAGCAATGCCACGACGAATTGCTGCAAGTGTTACTGCACGATACATTGCACCTGTATCAATATAGACATATCCAAGTTGGTCTGCTACCAAACGAGCAGTTGTAGATTTTCCAGAACCGGCAGGGCCGTCAATTGCTATTATAATTCCCACAATTTTCTCAATTATTGAGGTGAATGAAATACAAAATAATCATATTTATAATCCCAGTAAGTTATAGATGATATTTGCAGAATTTTGTATGTCAGAAAAATTATTTAGTATTGCGTTTGCGCCTTCATAAGAGAGATCTTCAGGAGAAAACTGTCCGCTTGCAACAGCAAGTATAGGTATATTATTCGCTTTCGCACAAGCAACGTCGCCGGGTGCATCTCCAATAATAAGCGTATTCGTATTTGTAAAATGCGATTTGCCTACCAATATATTTGCACGTTGAATTGCTATCGGTGGCAATTTGCGTCTGTCATGGTGATCACAACCAAATGCTCCAAAAGAAAAATATTCATCTAATCCTGTTGGTTTGAGTTTAAAATAAGCACAATCACGATTATTTCCAGTTAGTAATCCGAGTGTAATATCCGAGTTCTGATAGAGAAAAGTTACTAATTCTTTTGCCCCGACAAGTGCACTTATTGTTTCTGAACTACTATGTTCTGGTGTAGCAAGTTGTAAACCTTTCATAAAATTTTCAGTGATAATATCTCTGTTGTTTTTAGGTAGTTGGAGATTGTCAAATATTTCAGAAATTATTTGCAAATCTGTCTTGCCTGCAAGTGGAGGAATTACTTCTAAAGGAACCCTGTACCCTAAGGCATATTCACAAGCAAAATCCATAATTGCTCGTTGAGCAGTTCGATTCATAGTAATGAGAGTGCTGTCTATATCAAAAAGAATTAGTTTTTTCATTATGTTGTCGTACTCTTCATAGTTCATTAAGTTGGCAGTTCGAGTTTAATACGGTAATTTTGTCGAATGAAGTCCGACCATTTTCAAGATTATGAAAAAGTTGTTTTCTCAATAATTCTATGATTGTTTCAAGCAAAAATACGAAGCCGACGCTTACTATCATCATTGTAAACTACAATGTGAAGGATTTTTTGCTTCAATGTCTTCGTTCAATTGAAAGGGCATCGCACCAAATAGATGTAGAAGTTATTGTTGTTGATAATCGTTCAAACGATGGTTCGTTATCATATTTACGACCACTTTTCCCGACAGTTGAATTTATTGAATTATCGGAAAATATTGGATTTGGACGTGGAAATAATGTTGGTATACTAAAGGCACTCGGAAAATACACTTTGTTACTGAATCCCGATACGATTCTTGCAGACGATACTCTAACAATGATGTGTAATTATATGGAATACCATCCGGAAGTTGGGATTGCCGGATGTAAAGTTCTTAATTCCGATGGTACATTTCAAGTCGCATGCAGAAGAGGATTCCCAACACCTTGGGCTTCTTTTTGTAAATTATTTGGGTTACAAAGATTATTTCCCAAATCTCCACTATTTGCTCGTTATAATCAAACCTTTCGGCCAGAGAATGAAACATATTACGTAGATGCAGTAATAGGTGCTTTTATGTTTTGTGATACTGAAGTATTGCAAAAAGTTGGAGGATTTGACCCTGATTATTTTATGTATGGTGAAGACATAGATTTATGTTATAGAGTGTCATTAACCGGCAAGAAAATTAGTTATTATCACGAAACGACAACTATTCATTTTAAAGGAGAAAGCACAAAACGTAGTTCTATGAATGAAGTCAAGGTTTTTTATAATGCAATGGAAATATTCGCCCAAAAACATTATGGTAATTCGCTGATATTTCTTAATTTACTACGTTTAGGAATTTGGTTGCGTTCAATGCTCGCATATTTAATAAAGCATAAACAAATCACCCTGATTATTATATGGGATTGTCTTGTACTCAATGCTTCTTTATTAGTTGCAACTAAAATTAGGTTCGGGAATTATTTAGGATTCCCTACGTTTGCGTATCCTGCTGTATTTATTGCGATTACATTGTTGTTTCTTGTTTCGATGCTCGCAGTTGAAGGGTATTTTGAAAAAAGAGCTCCGGTAAGGAAATTAATATCGGGCTTGATGGTGACATTTTTTGTTTTGTCATCTTTTACCTATTTTTTCAAGGAATATGCATTCAGTCGTGGTGTGATTCTAATGATGATTATGTTTACATTAGTGCTGTCATCCTTAATTCGATTGGGGCTTACGGTTGTCAATAAACTATTTGGACATAAATCTACTCGTCGACTTGCCATTATAGGAATGAATAGTCAAACAAAATCTATTGTTACAAGTTTACTCAATTCTGAGCAAATTTCTAATAATATTGTAGGTATTATAGCGACAGAATCTTATGGAGATACAATTGAGTTTTGTAAACAGCGAATACTTGGAAATGTAGAATATCTCGCTAAAATCATTAGTGAAAATAGTATAAACGAAATAATCGTAACGGAACCAATTGAAAATAAATTAAAATTAGTATCCGTTGCAAATTCTTTGCCTTCAGTAAAATTCTATTATGCCGAAAGCTACGAAAAAGTTATAGTCTCAAGGATTCTGACTGAAGTAACAGGAACAGATGTATTAATACCCAAATTACAAATAAAAACCTTTAGAAATCGGATTGCAAAACGTGGCTTAGATTTATTAATTAGTATTTTTCTTTTGACAGTTGGATTGCCTCTCGTATCTTTGTTTGCAAAGAATGTAAAAGAAATGTTGAAAAACATCCTAAAAGTGTTAATAGGAAATCAAAGTTTAATTGGAATCTATCCTATTGAAAATTCAGGAGCTACGTTTGGAAAAATTGGTATTATCAGCTTGGTTCATTTGAATAATCCATACCAACTATCAGAACATGCAATTCAAGAATTAAACAGTTATTACGAAGAAAATTATACGTTATCTCTTGATTTAGATATTTGTCTCAAATATTATTGGCGGAAATAGTGGCATCAAACTTTACCTTAGAATTCGAAAAACCTGTGCTCGAGCTTGAGAAAAAAATTGAAGAAATGCGTTCTCTTGCCGGAACATTAGATATTGAACCCCAGATAGCAGAGTTACAACTCAAAGTTGAGGAGTTACGGGCTGATATTTATAATAATCTAACTAGGTGGCAACGAGTACAAATTGCTCGTCATCCAGACCGTCCGTATTCATCAGATTATTTTAACTCTACGTTTGGTAATTTTATTGAACTTCATGGAGACCGCTCTTTTCGTGATGACCCAGCTATAGTTTGTGGGCTTGCTGATTTAAATGGAGAATCAGTAATTGTAGTGGGGCATCAAAAAGGCAGAGATACCAAATCAAACGTATATCGAAATTTTGGTATGCCTAATCCCGAAGGGTATCGGAAGGCAAGCAGAATGTTTGATTTAGCCGAGAAATTCGACAAGCCGATTATTTGTTTGTTAGATACTCCGGGGGCTTTTCCGGGAATCGAGGCAGAAGACAGAGGGCAAGCACAAGCTATTGCTGCTAATCTTTTGAAAATGTCTCGGTTACCTGTACCAATTATAGTTATTGTGATAGGCGAAGGTGCTTCCGGTGGTGCTTTGGGTATTGGAATTGGTGATAGAATTCTAATGCTCGAAAATTCTTGGTATTCTGTGATTGCACCAGAATCATGTTCCAGCATTTTATGGAGGAGCTGGGATTATAAAGAGCAAGCAGCCGAATCACTGCAACTTACGGCTGAAGATTTGAAAGCAAATGGTATTATAGACCGAATAATTCCAGAACCTATCGGTGGGGCACATCGTAATACAGATTTGATGAGCGAAATTCTCAAAAGTGTTTTAATAGAAGAATTACAAGAACTTAAGAAAATACCCATAAAAGAATTGGTCAGATTGCGACGCGAAAAGTTTGCAGCAATGGGTGTTTGGGAAACGATAAGTTAATACATCTTCTACCGAAGGTATTATAATGGCAAACATATTATATGTACTCGGTGTAAAACTTCCAGATGAAGTACGTGCAGAGAAAATCTGTCGTTCATTAGTTGCCGACGGACATACAGTAACTGTTTTATCAAGGTGGTATCCTTCTATGGCAGAGCGTGAAGTATATCATGGTTATACTGTAGCTCGATTCGGAAAAAATCTCAAATCTTGGCAAAGTTCACCTGTTTCTGTAAATCCAAATTGGAAAAAGGCAATTAAACAAGAAGTACAAAGATTTTCACCGGATATTATTATCACTCGTGAAATTCTTTTGGCCGGAGCTTCAAATCAAATAGCACGGCAAAATTCTATTCCATCGTTAATTGATATGGCAGAGAATTATCCGGCTGCAATGCGTGGTTGGAAAAAGTATCAATCTCGATTTCTATCCCGCTTTGCAGTTAATACGCTTAAATTACCGTCTCTGTTAGAAAAACATGCAGTTTCGGGGGCCGATGGGATTATTGTTGTTTGTGATGAACAAGTTCAAAGGTTAGTGAAGAATTATAACTATCCGCATGATAATATTGTGGTTGTTCATAATACTCCCGAACTACAAATTTTTGATTCTGTAAAAAAAGGAAGTAGTACTCCTCCTAAAGTCTTTGGTCATCATGGTTATTTTACCCTAGAAAGGGGACTAGAAAATTTTGTATTAGGTTTTGAATTAGCAGCTTCTGTATTACCAGAAATTCAACTTAGTCTGCATGGAACAGGTGAAACATACCTAGATGTTGAAAATATAATATCAAATTCCTCTTTTAAAGATAGAATTGAATTAAATGGAG
This sequence comes from Bacteroidota bacterium, assembly GCA_018266765.1. Classification (GTDB taxonomy): domain Bacteria; phylum Bacteroidota; class Ignavibacteria; order Kapaibacteriales; family UBA961; genus JADJXV01. The sequence continues at coordinate 19,384 of JAFDZU010000020.1, read as the reverse complement.
AATACAGTTTATCTAAAATTGCAGAAATTTATCAAAACTCTGATATTGGAGTTTTGCCGTATATTCCGAATGCACATATCAGTACAACAATTGCCAATAAATTATTTGACTATATCGCATGTGGAAAGCCGGTAATCGTTTCTGAAGCATCACCAATGCGGCGAATTATTGAAGAAACAGGTGCCGGAATTTGTGCTGATTGTTCTACCCCTGAGTCAATTTCTAAGGCAATTCAGAAGATTTTTTCATCAAATATTGCAGAAATGAGAGAAAATGGTCAAAAATTTGCAAAAAAAAAATATAATTGGGCTGTAGATTCAGAGAGATTGTGTAAATTCGTATTGAAGTTCATCACTTAAAGCTGCGTGAAACAATGCACAATTCGAAGGCAAGTCAAGGGGATTCACGAAATAAATGTGCTGTACTTGTGGTTTCTTGCGATAACTATGCCGATGTTTGGGAACCATTTTTTGAGTTGTTTAGACGATTTTGGGGAAATTGTCCGTATTCAGTTTATCTGCTTACAAATCATCTTAAACCGAACATTGAAAATGTAAGTGTGATTAACGTTGGTGATGATATTTCATGGTCTGATAATTTATCAAAAGCATTACATTCTATTGAAGAAGAATTTGTATTTCTATTTCTGGAAGATTTACTATTAGAAAATACTGTAAATACTACCGAAGTAGAAAATATGTTTGATTGGGCTGTTAGTAATAATGTTAATTATCTTCGGCTTAATCCATCAACAAAACCTGATTTGCAATATAACGATTATGTTGGCATTGTATCGAAAGGTACTATATACAGGGCTTCGGTCGTAGTTTGCTTATGGAAAAAAGAAATTTTGCTTAATCTTTTGAAAACCGGTGAGAATGCTTGGGAGTTTGAAAAATATGGTTCAATACGTTCTGATGTATATGACAAATTTTACTCAACTTACAAAAATAATTTTCCGATTGTCAATAGTATAATCAAACGTGTTTGGGAAACATCAGCGGTAAAAAAAATGATAACTCTCAATATTTCGATTGATTATTCAAAACGAAGAAAAATGACGTTTACAGAATCAATCATTTGGAAATTCAAACTCCTTAGGTCTCTGATGTTTAGTTTAGTTCCGGCTAATTTGCGTCGAAGTATAAAGTCGTTGATACAGCGCGAAAATTAATATTATCAAAAAAAATAAAAATATTATTACTCTAATTAATTATTTATACACCACTTCTGCAATTTAATCCTATGCAAGAAGAAGATGAAAAACAACCCGAAAGCAATGAGTCTGACCGTTTGTTAGCTCATTCTCCATATTCCGGCGGATATCCGCGCGGAAATTATCAACGCTCTAATCAAGTGTATGGCGGAGGTAATTATTCTCAAAACAGAGGGAATGCTCCCGGTGGAAATAGACAACCATCTGACAGACCGTTCTCACATAGAGGCAACTATCAAGACCGACAACCACGCTATGGCGGAGGAAATGAAAATCGGACATATGGTAGTAGCCCCAACGAGAACCGTTCAGGCAATAGTGGCTATCCGCCACGACAGGATGGTTTTACTTCCCAAAATCGCTCGTATGATAATCGGTCGAATAATTATAGACGAGTTGGCGGTGGCGGCAGCTCGAATGACCGTAGAGGTTACGATAATCGTAACCAACCCGATAGAGGAAGCAGAGATCGTTATTCTTCGGGTAAAAAGTCGTATAAGCAGAAAAATGAGCCATTACAACCGAAACCAAAAGTAAGGACGATAACTCTTATTAAGGCATTAACTCGCCTTGATTATGGCTCTCCAATACAGTGTTTACAATTGATACAAAGTGGAAAGGTTTACGTTAATGATGTATTAGCCAAAGACCAAAATGTACCGATTGTACCCTACAAAGAAAAAATAGTAGTCGATGGTATCGTTGTTCAGCAAAAGCAAAAGAATGTTTATATCATTATGCATAAACCACGTGGAATTTCTGGTTCCATTGATAAAAGTCATTCTATTTTTCAAATGTTGCGGCATAATAAAGGGTGGTATTTCCCAATAGGGTGTTTAGATAAATCTTCGGGAGGAATAGTTATTATAACTAATGATCCTTCGCATAAAGATGCATCAACCTCTCCTTTTAGCTTGTTAGAAAAAGAATATTGGGTAAAAGTTCATAAAGTATTAACAGCTAAACAAATAGCCCAACTTGAACGTACTCTATGTAAAAGCTTAAATGAAACTGTCAAAATTGATTTGGCAAGCGCCAATACACGAAATACAGTAATTTCAATTGCTGTAGTAAATTCTACTCCAAAGCAAATCCGTACTGCAATTAAAAAGCAAGAACTTGAAATTATGAGTTTTGACCGTCATAGATTTGCATCTTTAATGACTACAGAAACTTTACATTCAGGATCATGGAGACAACTTAATTTACAGGAAATTAAAGAGCTAATGGGAGATGCGGTGGAATTACAGGAATTTATTCCTCAGCCAATTCAACAGAAGACACCAAAACCTAAAAAAATAAGAGAGAAAAAGGTTCAAGAAGTTGAAGTAGACGCAACTCCAACAAGCAAATGGCAAAAACTCAAGAAACAGTTACTTGGTGGATAAAAATAATTTACATGAAAAAGGCGCAATGAGATGTTAAATACTCATTGCGCCTTTTTTAATGATAGTCTTGTAAGATATATTACTTATACCGTTCGTTTGCTTGATGAACGCTTTGTGCTTGTTTTACCGGAAGCGGAACTTTTTGGGGAATCTACTCCTGCGAGTTTCAAACATTCTTCTAACGTTAAGTCGGTTGGAATTTTATCTTTTGGAATTTTTACATTTTGTTTTCCCACAACAATGTAAGGCCCATACTTTCCATTTAAAATTTTTACATCAGGATTTATAGAAAACTCTTTGATTATTCGCTTTGAGTCTGTTGTTCTTTTGGCTTTAATCAATTCTATTGCACGTTCTTTAGTAATTAAATATGGGTCGTCATCTGCTTCGAGAGATGTAAATTTTGAATCGTGTTGAATATACGGGCCGTAGCGTCCTATAGCTACTTTTATAGGTTTGTTTTCAAACTCGCCAACTATTCGTGGCAATCTGAATAAGTCTAATGCTTGTTGCAATTCAATAGATTCTATGGACTGTTCGGCGAGTAAACTTGCAAATGTAGCTTCTTTGCCTTCACCAATTTGAATCATAGGACCAAATCTGCCAACTTTTGCTGTTACTGTAAGCCCGGTTTTGGGGTCTTGACCAAGTTCTCTTGCACCAGTAGAACGAGCAGCAGTTCCGATTGTTTCAACAACAATTTTGTGAAATGGAGTATAGAAATCTTTTATAACTTCGTTCCATACCCTTGTTCCGTCAGCTATTAAGTCAAACTCCTCTTCAACAGAAGCTGTAAAGTTGTAATCCATAATCTGTTTAAAATGAAGTAACAAAAAGTCTGTAACTACATTCCCAATATCTGTCGGAAACAACTTTGATTTTTCAGCACCATAATTTTCACTTTTAGTTATTGAACTAATGTTGTTGTTTTTCAATGTGATAATTTGAATATCTCGAGTTTTTCCTTCTCTGTCTTCCTTAACCACATACTCACGTTTTTGAATTGTAGAAATAGTCGGTGCATATGTCGAAGGTCGTCCGATACCAAGCTCTTCGAGCTTTTTAACTAAACTTGCTTCTGTATATCGAGCAGATGGTTTAGCAAATTTTTGAGTAGCAAGCATAATATTCAAATCAACAATTTCCCCAATTTTTAACGGAGGAAGCATTTTTGATTCGTCAGATTCTGAATCGTCGTCGGTAGATTCTAAGTACACTTTTAGAAATCCGTCAAACTTTAAAACTTCTCCGGTTGCAGTAAGTTCTTCTGGGGTTGTTGATATTTCTATAGTTGCTATTGTTTTTTCGAGTTGTGCCTCTGCCATTTGCGAAGCAATTGCTCGCTTCCAAATCAAGTCATATAATCTTTTTGCATTAGAATCACCTTCGATTGTTTTGTGATTAAAATAGGTTGGTCTAATTGCTTCGTGTGCTTCTTGAGCACCTGATGATTTCGTTGTATATTTACGAGTTTGAGAATATTTTGCTCCAAAAGCCGTTGTAATTTCATCCTTAGCAAGATTTAATGCCATTTCAGATAAATTCACAGAATCCGTTCTCATATATGTAATGTGTCCTGCTTCATACAGTTTTTGGGCAATAGTCATTGTCTGAAGGATTGAAAATCCAAGTTTACGACTAGCCTCTTGTTGGAGAGTAGATGTAGTGAATGGGGGAGCCGGTGATTTTTTACCGGGTTTCTTTTCTAAATTTTTAATTTTGAACGTGGCGTTAATACAGCGGTTTAAAAACTGTTCAGCTTCTTCAAAACTATCATATCGTTTAGGTAATTCAGCACTTAATATTTTCGTATTATCTCCGGCAACTATAAAATCTGCTGTAACTCTATAATTATAAGAACTTTCGAAATTATTGATTTCTCTTTCTCTTTCGACAATAAGTCGAACAGCAACAGATTGGACTCTTCCTGCTGATAATGATGGTCTGATTTTTTTCCACAA
>JAFDZU010000020.1:0-14767 GCA_018266765.1 Bacteroidota bacterium | reverse complement strand
ACTAAATTATAATCTATCTCACGAGGAGATGCAATAGCCGAAAGAATAGCAGGTTTGGTAACCTCATGATAAACAAAACGCTTGGTTTCTTTTTTCTTGAGATTAAGTGCCTCATAAAGATGCCATGCAATTGCCTCACCTTCACGGTCTTCGTCTGTAGCAAGCCAAACAACATCTGCATTTGCGGCAAGTTTCCGTAATTCAGCCACAAGTTTATGCTTGTCTTCAGAAATTTCATAAACGGGCATAAACCCATTTTCAGTATCAATTGCCATGTCACCTTTGGCTAAATCACGAATATGACCATACGACGCTTTAACAGTAAATTCTTTCCCTAAAAAACCTTCAATGGTTTTTGCTTTTGCCGGAGACTCAACTATCACTAAATTTTTAGACATAAATTCCAAACTAAACGGTAAATAATATTATAAGTAAGAGATATGAAAAATAATAAATAATTATTGTTTGTTGTGTTCGCATTGAGCAGTATTTGGACAAATCGCAAATATCTGTAATGAATGTTTCATCGGTTTAAATCCAAATTCAGCACAAACTTTTTTTTGGAGAGAATCAATCTCTCTCTCTCGAAATTCAATTATATGACCGCACTCAACACATATTAAATGGTCGTGATCCGGCATACGGGAAGCAAGTTCAAAATGCGCACTCTCACCTTGAAAGCGATGCTTCATTAATATAGTACATTTAGTCAGTAAATCTAAAGTTGAATAAATTGTCGCTCGTGAAATTCGGTCGCCTTTAGAATTCATATAAAAATACAATTCATCTGCACTGAAATGCTTGTCTAATTCGGTAAGTCGGTCGAGAACTCTATATCGTTCTTGGGTATTGCGGTATTGTTTTCGTTTTAGATAATCAGTAAATTGCTGTTTAAGCGCTTCAATATCTATTGGCGATGTCGTAGTTTCCATATAGTCAGGGCAATCCGCAAAAGAAGAAATAAACTTTTTGATTAAGTGCTAATATACGTAAAATAAAATGAGAATGCTATCTCACTTTAAAACTCTTGTTCAATAATTGCACTGAAATTTTCGCTTGAACCAATAAATATTATTGAGTAATTCTTACCAAGTGGAAAAGAAACATTTTCTATCCTACTATAAACTTTTTTTGTCACCGGATCTGAAAAAACTAATGTGATGCGTTGTTCAAATGAAACTGGAATTTCAATACTATTTTGGTATTGTAGACCGGATGAAATTACCGAACCATTCAACGAATCCTGAGTAATTACTACCGAAGGTACTTCCTTACACGCATTGATAAATCTTCTTCGCGAAGTAGTAGGTAATATTGTACCTATACGAGCATTAAATAATAAAACATCTGAAACATCCATACCTGTAACTATAGCAAGTAAAGAACTATCAGCAGAAACCGTTGTTGGGATTGAACCTATTCCTGATATTGATAATATTCTATCGCCGGAAGGAATTATTGTAGAAATAGAATTACTGTAGTAAAGTTTAGCTCCGGATAGAACTCTGTCAAAACTACAAGTAATTAATTCTTTGGTTCCGATTGCATGAACAATTTGGACAAAGGATCCTTTGGGTAATCCAACAGCATTTCCGCTTGTTTGTGTTTCTTGAATAAGTGATGCGGTCGTTATGTCATTGGCTCCACTTGTAATTACTAATAGGTATTTGTTTCCCGAAACAATTTGTGCTACAGTACCGAGTAGTAAACGTGAAGGTGAGTTTGCAGTAAATACTGTTATAGGAATTTCACCTTCGGTAATAGATACTGCCGGAGAGTAATTACCAATAGTTAAGTTTGATGAAAGTATTGTTCCAGAAGCAAAACCACTCGGCTGTTTAGTATCGGTCATTGCACCGAGTGAAACAGTAATCGGTGCTTCACTATATAAAGCATTAACTACTCTAATAGAAGCAGTTCCCGAAGTAACTGATTTTTGTTGTTCGGGTATTATTAAAGCAGGTATCGGATGTGAATAATCAAAGGTAAGTAGAGTGTAGCTTTTTAGTGCTTCAAGCGATGTTGAAAGTATTGCAGATTCAGCACTACCGGAATAATTCACCGAAAAAGAATCGGAAGCAAATGAACTGCATGCTGTTATAGGGATATAATCAGTTACTGTGTTAGCAGAAACTCCTTTGGATACACTTTGAGTAGTCTTGCCGTCGATTCGTTCAATATCAATTGCAGTCTTTGATAAATTTACTGTTCTGATTGAAGCAGTTCGTTGTGGAATTGCTACAAGTTGAGTCAAAGAATTCGCATCAAACGTTCTTTCGTTCAAAAGATAGAGCGAAGGTTTGCCCGTTCCATAGTTTACTACAAAAAAGGTATAAGATCCTTTGTCTTCAAGGTTACACTCAAATAAATCTATTGCTTTATTAGAGTCTGTTGAACGTTCAACAAGTGTAACTCCAATTCTTCCACCGGGTAATTCTTGAGGCAAACTTTGCGTTCTGAATCCATTGTCATATGCAATTTCGATTCCGTTCGGACAGCCCAACCGCAGGGAATATTTTTTGGTCGAATCTGCGTTGCAATTCATCATTCTGACCGTAGCCAAATTTGAAGAATAAGAATATGGTGTATATAATGCCATCAATGTATCAACTGGGCGTTGAATCGAAGCAGATGAAATGGTAGGAAGTGCAATTAAAGTTTGAAAGGAACTTCGAGAAAAATGAAAATTATTTTTAGGTTTGTATTCATCAACTCCGCCACTGATTACAGTTGTAATAGCTGAATCAGACGGTGAATTAATGATTGAAGAAGATGCATTTTGCAATACAAGAGAAGTTTCAATAGTCTTATCCAATGATAGTATTCGACTATTGCCGTCTGAGGCGAAGTTGATAAAACGAATATAAACACTATCTAAGCCGCCGGGAGGATTTACTAAATTAGGGTTTTCTCCGGCACATCCCGTCCAAAGTGTACTTATTCCAAGTATTAGTATTCCAAAAACTATAAAGAATACAGCTTGCTTCTTTGTAGTTGAAATAGAAGATAAATTATGAAACGTCATCGAAATTTCCCTCAATAGTGGAGCGGTAAAATTAACAACTAACCTTAGTAAAGTATAAAATAACGTTATTTTTGCACCCAAAGTTATATATTTTTAGACAAAAGACAACTATGAACGACAAACTTCAATCCATAATTGACCGGTATCAAGCCGTTGAGAACGAACTGCACAACCCAACTATTGTTCAAGATGCAAAACGTTTTCGTGATGCTTCTCGCGAATACAAGCAACTTGAACCTATAGCAAAAGCCGCCGCTCATTATATTGATTTATCAAAACAACTCGATGATAATAAAGAATTACTCGAAATATCAGGGCTTGACCGTGAACTTCGCGAACTCGCTTATGAAGAGCAAAATGAACTTCAAGAACAATTAGAAGCAATGGAAGAAGAATTAAAAATTCTACTTATTCCTAAAGATCCAAATGATCTCAAAAACTGTATTGTTGAAATTCGAGCAGGAACAGGTGGAGACGAAGCCGCTATTTTTGCCGGAGACTTATTTCACATGTATATCAAATATGCTGAAAACAAAGGATTTAAACCCGATATTATTGATGTAAACGAATCTGAACGAGGAGGTTATAAAGAAATAATATTTTCGCTGAGTGGTGACGATGTTTTCGGAACAATGAAGTTTGAAAGTGGAGTTCATCGTGTGCAACGTATCCCACAGACTGAAGCAAATGGTAGGGTTCATACATCTGCGGCTACCGTCGCAATTTTGGCTGAACCTGAAGAAGTTGATATTCAAATTGCAGATACTGAAATTAGAATAGACATTTTTCGTTCCGGTGGTAAGGGGGGTCAAAATGTTAATAAAGTAGAAACTGCTGTTCGGATTGTTCACCTCCCTACGGGAATAGTCGTTCAATGTCAAGACGAACGTTCCCAGCTTCAAAACCGAGTAAAAGCAATGAAATTCCTACGAGCTAAACTCTATGATTATGAATTAGAAAAGCAACAGGGAAGTATTGCAGATGTTCGTCGTTCGATGGTTAAATCAGGCGACCGTTCAGAAAAAATCCGAACATATAATTATCCTCAAAATCGAGTGACCGACCACCGTCTAGAAGGAGATACTAAAAATTATACACTTCGTGAAATTATGGACGGCGGGCTTGGAGATATTATCGAACAGCTCCAAATTGCCGAACGAGCAGAAATACTTCAACAAGGAAACAATTAATACAATGTCAGATTCACTTAAACCAAAAAATTATCGTTTCTATTTTGCAATAGTATTTATAACAATCTTAATTACTAATAAAGTAGAAGCACAGCCATTGCCATTTAGTTCTGTTGTAATGAATAATACATTCGGACAAAACGCACAAACATATTTGTTACAAGGCAGTTTCCCTGCTGAAGAAATTAGAAAAAAATGGGAGGCAGGGTTTTCAATTACTGAAGTAGCACAAGGTAATGGTTTTTGGTCGGCTGTCATGACTAATAATACGGGATATACTGCTCAACAATATATCATAGATGATACTTTCCCGATACAAAAAATAGAAGAACAATGGGACAAAGGATTTCGTATAACTTCCATGACCTATGGGAATAATAAATGGACGGTTGTTTTATCACAAAGAACTCAGTTTGCCTTTCAAGCAATTTCAGTAACAGATTCATTTCCATCTGGATTTATTAACCGTTATGATAAAGCACGGTTTCGTATCGGTGCAATGATAAAAGGGAATGGAAAGTGGGTAGTTGTTATGAATACCCAATCGTTTTTTATTACATTACAATATCATACTATTGCATCTGAATTCCCTTTAGACACAATAGCCAAATATTATCGTGATGGTGCTACTATTAATTCCATTTCTCACTCCGAAGAAATGTGGGCAATATCTTTTAATTCATATTCTCAATATCCGAATCAAATTATACTTCAAGAAAAAGAAGCAACGAAAGGTGAAATAGAAAATAGGTGGAAAGAAGGGTTTAGAATAACAGGATTAACAATAAAACAACCCTTAAATGATGTATATTCAGCTCAAAAACAACAGGAAGTTGTTACCCAAGTAATTGATATTTCTCAAGTACCAAATAATGAAACTGCAGAGTTCTATAGACGATATATAGAACGAAACGCACCATCTGCTGATGCGTATGTAGCAGTTCAACGGCTGGCTTATAACGCAATAAAAGAAAAAAAATGGGCAATTGCAGTAGATACATTTGAAATGTACGCACCATTATTTGTCAAAGACGAGATGAGAAGAATTCCTAAAACGATTGAACTTCTGACTCTTAAAGACCAACCGATTGTAATTACAAATCTCGGCGATTCGATTAATACTTCTGCCGGAGAATGGGACCCCAATCCAACACCTGATGGTTCTACTCTTTATATGACAGTAAATGGAAAACCAGATGGTAGTGGTGGTGAAGACGTCTTCTATTCTGAAAGGATTAATGGCAAATGGGGAAAAGCCAAAAATATTGGTAGTGCTATTAATGCACAGTTTAATGAAACTATTGACAATGTTTCTACTGATGGAAATACTCTCTATTTATCTGGTTCATTTCCCGGTACTTTTGGAGAGTTTGATATTTATACAGCCGAGCGTACTGCAACCGGATGGGAATCACTTAAACAACTTCCTATGCCAGTAAATTCACCGTATCACGATGAAAGTGCAGGACTAACTTCCGATGGTAATGCTCTTATATTTACATCTGATCGTCCCGGAGGTATTGGCGAATATGTTCCCCGTGGAAGATATATTTATCATGGAGGTGTACAAGGGAATTTGGATGTATATGTATCTCTTAAAACTAAGAATGGATGGTCAGCACCAATAAATCTTGGCGCTACTATTAATACGCCGTATGCTGAACGTTCAGCATTTTTACACCCTGACGGTAAAACTTTATATTTTTCGACGGATGGACAATATGGACTTGGTGGAATGGATGTATTTAAAGCTACTCGACTTTCTGATTCTTCCTGGACTGAATGGAGCGAACCTGTAAATATAGGGAAACAAATCAATTCACCGAATGATGATTGGGGATATAAGCCAAACGTAACCGGTGACACCGCCTATTTTGCGGCATTTAATAGAGAAGGTGGAAAAGGAGATTGGGATATTTATTCGGCAACAATTGACAAAAATGCAAAACCGGAAAATATAGCAACTGTTCGCGGTAAAGTTATTGACCCTAAGGGAAATCCATTGGAAGCTGAAATTCGTTGGGAAAATCTGAGTACTAAGAAAGTCGTGGGCCAATTAAAAACAAACCCTCGAGACGGAACATATTTCGTTGCTCTACCTTTAGGAAAAAATTACGGGTATTTTGCAGAAAAAGAAGGATATTACTCTGTTTCTAAAAGTATAGATCTTCGTAAAAAGAAAGACAACACTCACATAACTCAGAATATTATTCTCACACCAATGAAAGAATTACTTACCAGTAAAATTGCGATTCCGATTAATAATATCTTCTTTAATACCAATGAATATGAATTACAAGAAGAATCATTCCCCGAACTTGAGCGTTTGGCTCGTTTTCTAAAAGAGAATCAAGGTTTACGTATTGAAATATCGGGACATACAGATGATGTCGGTAATGATAAAACAAATCTGATACTATCCAAAAACCGTGCAAATGCCGTTCGTGAGTACCTCATTAAGTCAGGTATTATTGAAAAGAATATAACAGCTATTGGTTATGGCAAACGGAAACCAATCAATAAAGCAAAAACAGACGAAGCACGCGCAGAAAACCGAAGAGTAGAATTTCGTGCCCTCAAATAAAGACTATTTAACTAAAATAAATACCTTCAAACTTTAATAAATTAAAAAGTTAGAAATCCTACTTAAAAACAAAGTAAAAATTCGTAAATTGCATGAAAATATAGTTGAAAATCTGTGCATCATTCCACTTGGCACATTTGAATTCCCATACATATTAATTATCTCCTAAAGGAGCTCTTATGAAAAATCTTTTCTTTCTATTTCTTGTTTTGGTTAGTACTTGTACTCTACAAGCTACCGAATTAAAACAGACTAAAACTCAAACAGGTTTTATTCAGAATAATGGACAATGGAATAGTGATGTATTATTCCTTGCCAGGACAAAAGGAATGAATGCTTGGATTACAAAACAAGGTATCCGTTATGATTTTCATACAGTAACATATAAACCAAGCAGTAAATTACCAACCTTATTATCAAATGAAAATTCAAAACACGAAGGTAGAGTTCGTGGCAGTGTTATTGATATGAAATGTGTCGGTGGTAATGTTTCTAACGATAATCCCAATGGCTTACAAAAAACATATTATAATTATATCATTGGACAAGATAAATCAAAATGGGCGAGCAATGTACCTGTGTATAATGAAATCATCCGAAAAGAAGTGTATAATGGCATAGATGAGCGTCTGTATTTTGATGGTAATTATTTACGATATGATTATATAATAGCACCAAACGGAAATCCACTTGATATTCAATTGAGTTTCAATGGTTCGAAAGGAATAAACATAAATTCAGACGGAGAACTTGTAATAAAAACATCAATTGGCGATGTCGTTCAGCAAAAATTATTTGCTTATCAAGTAATTGGAAATGAGAAAAAACAAGTAGAATGTTCATTTATATCAAAACCCGGAGGTAAGATTGGCTTTACATTAGAGAATTATGACCATTCAAAACCATTAACGATAGACCCACTCGTATATTCAACTTTCCTTGGGGGTGCGGACACTGACTATGGAATTAAAGTAGTGCTTGATTTAGCGAGTAATGTCATAGCAACCGGGCATACTCGTTCTGCGAATTTTCCGACACAAATCGGGAGTTATGATAGAACAATAGATGGCGAACGTGATGCGTATGTAGCAAAATTCAATCCGGATTTAAGTGATTTAATTTTTTGCACTTATTATGGTGGTACTCGCGATGATTTTGTCAAGTCTTGTGCGGTAGATGAAGCAGGATATGTGGTAGTTTGCGGTTATACGTTTTCAAATAATCTTCCATGTAATACTCCTGATTATGATCCTACCTATAACGGTGGTGGTGATGGGTTTATCGCCAAAATATCATATTCGGGTGCGGCTTTGGTCTACGGTACATATTTAGGTGGAACAGGTGCAGACGCCATTAATGATGTAGTTCTCACTCCATTTGCTGCTGATGCAATTGTAGTAGGTACAACAAATTCTAGTAATTTTCCTACTTCAGCCGGAGCATTTAAAACAACTAACAATAGTACAAACAAGCAGATAAATGATGGATTCGTAACTAAAGTAAATGTAAGTGGGTCGGGTTTGGTTTTTTCTACTCTTCTTGGAAGAGATTCTACTGCAGATGAATGTAATGGAGTTGCTTTAGATAGAAATGGCAATGCTATTGTTGTTGGGTCAACATACAATGATGAATTTACTCTTTCTGGGTTTCCTCCTCTGACAAGAGCAAAAAATTCATTTCCAACTTCAGGTTCTGCTTTTCGTAAGACAAACAATAACTTGACAACGATCGATGGTTTTTTGGCAAAATTAGGTATTGGCGGTAATACTATTGAATATTCTACACTAATAGGCGGTGGAGGAAATGATATTTGTTTAAGTGTGGATGTGGATAAACAAGGAATAGCAGCAGTTTGTGGAATTACAACATCAAACACAGACTTTAATCCAACTGTTTTTGACCAATCGTTTGGCGGTGGTTCTGAAGGTTTTGTTATGCGCTTAGGTACTACAGGTGGAATGTATTACTCGAGTTATTTGGGTGGAAGTGCAGATGAAGATGTACCTAATTGTATTAAATATTATGATGCAACCGGTGCGGTTGTTGTATCCGGTTATACATTATCAACTGATTTCCCTACCGGAAAAATAATGGATTTTAATTATCACGGTGGAAAAGAAGGATTTATTATACAACTTAACAGTGCAGGTAATTTATGCAATTATTCTGCGTATGTAGGTGGAGCTACCGATGATCTTATATTTGGGATGGCAGTAAGTAACATTGGAAATGTCTATATAACAGGAAATACATATTCTTCAAATTTTCCGACAACAGCTAATGCAAAGTTTAAAGAATTTAACGGTTCAGTAGATGCATTTGTAACAGTTATAAATACATGCTCTGTAAACCTTCAATCTCCAAAAGATACCCTTGTATGTCCCGGGAAGCCTCTTACATTAACGAATAATGCAACCGGAACAGGAAATGTTAGATATAATTGGGTTGATGTTGTAAAAGGAGTTACTGTTGGTACAGAAGCTTCAGTAACTGTTATTCCTGATGCACCAAATGTTTATTCATTAACCGTAACGGACGATAATTGTTCAAAAACAATCAGTTATACCGTAACTACGAAACCGTTACCAACCATTAGTACCATAGAAGAGAGAAAAACGTGTGTCGGAACAAGTTTGAATTTATCTGCTACAGCCGACCCATCTTCAACGATTGAATGGTATGATGCAATAGATGCAACTATATCAATCGGAAAAGGAAATACGTATTCTACTGCTCCACTTAAAAATTCGGTCGTATTATATGTAGAATCAACCGATACTTCCACTAAATGTACAAGTGGACGTAAGCCAATAAAAATTACTGTGATACCTCCACCCAATGCACCTTTTTTGGATAATGCATCCTTGTGTGCTGATAATTCTGCAACCCTAACGGCAATATTTCCATCTGATGTAAATTTCAAATGGTATGATTCACTTACGGGCGGAAAACTATTACAAGTTGGACGCACATTCACAACTCCAAAAGTATTAAAGACTACAATATTTTATATTGAATCATTGGACACAACTACCAATTGTATCAGTGCAAAACGAACGGCAGTAACAGTTACTGTTCTTCCTTCGCCTAATCCTATGATACTTGGTCAAAACGCTGCTTGTGTTAATACAACAGGGCTTGTTTATGCTGTTGCATCAAATCCCAAAAGAGAATACACATGGACGATAACTCCCAACGGAACAATTACAGGTGGCTTAGGAACAAATCAAATAACTGTTAGTTGGAATGCTGTTGGTGCAGGAATTATTTCTCTCAAGGAAAAAGACTTGACGTCGGGTTGTTCAAAAGACGTAACTTATAACGTTACGGTAAGCAATGAATTATCCTCGACAATTGCAGAAATTGGAAGTACGAAACTCTGTACCGGAGATAGTGTTGTGTTAGATGCAGGTGCCGGATATACGAGCTATAAATGGTCAAACGGTGAAACTTCGCAAACTATAACTGTAAAAACAGCAGGTGAATTTTCAGTTGCCGTTCAAGATGCAGGAGGTTGTAAAGGTAATTCTAATAAAGTAACAGTAACACTCAGTCCACGACCTGACCCACAAATCGTCGGGCAGAAATCGACATGTGTTAATGGAAACCCTCTTCAATATTCCGTAACGCCAATAGCAATAAATTCTTATACTTGGGAAGTTTCTCCTGAAGGAACAATTGCTTCGGGGCAGGGAAGTTCATCAATTACTGTAAATTGGACATCAGCAGGTTCCGGTTGGGTAAAAGTTACTGAAAGTTCAACGAATTGTTCTACAGCAAATACAATGGCTGTGACAATCAGTACTTCGCTTTCAACAACTATTACAGCAATTGGTAAAACAGCTTTATGTGAGGGCGAAAGCGTCGTTTTAGATGCCGGTAATTTTGCAAAATATACATGGTCAACCGGTGAAACTTCTCGCACGATTACAGTTACAAAAGCCGGAAGTTATACCGTTGATATTGAAGATGCCGGAGGATGCAAAGGTTCTTCACAACCAATCGTAATAACTGTTAGTCCATTGCCAGTTCCAACGATTACTGTATTAGGCAAAACTACATTGTGCGAAGGTGAAAGCGTTGATTTAATCGCAGGAGTCTTCAGTTCATATCTCTGGTCGAATGGTGCTACTTCTAAGAATATCACAGTGAATACAGCGGGAAAATATTCAGTAACCGTAACAAATTCAAGTGGCTGTGTAGGTACTTCAGCTGATGTAGTTGTAACGGTAAATCCACTACCGTTAATTCCAATTATATCACAAAAAGGAGACGATTCTTTAGTTGTTAGTCCATTCGATGTAAATAGTACTTATGCATGGAAATTAAATGGAGCTGATATTGGTTTATCTTCGAATGTAATATTTGCTTCAACTGATGGTAGTTATACTGTCGAAGTAACAAACGCAAATGGCTGTAAGAATATATCCCAACCTTTTACTTATCTAAAGCCGAGTTCTGCTGTTTTAACAGTTGCAATTTCTCCTTCAATGATATCGGCATCAGCGGGTGAGACAGTAAAAATTCCATTAGTTATTACTTCCTCTAAAAACCTTACTCAAGCTACTGCATCAAACTTTACAGCGGAAGTATCGGTTGACCAATCGGTTTTGGTTCAAAATAACGGCACTTCGACAATTGATAATTTAAACAGAAGAGTAGTTGCTATTTCGGGTACTCGAAAAGATGGTAATGATACGTTAGCGATTATCGAAATGAAAGCTGGACTCGGAGAAATAGAAACTTCACCTATTATATTGAAATCAATGGTTTTCCAAAGTGGAAAGGCACAAGTTACAACCAAAGATGGTGAATTTCATCTTACAGGAATCTGTAAAGAAGGTAGTACCCGACTTTATAAATCCGGTGCTGTTCTATCGTTATTTACATATCCTAATCCTGCAAATGATGTATTGAATCTTGATGTAACTGTGGCTGAAGCCGGACGACATCGAATAACTCTTACCAATACGTTAGGAGAAGAAGTAGCTGAATTATATAATAATTCAATTAGCGTAAGTCAAGTAATAACTAATTCGCTTGTGGATATTCCCAATGGATTATACTTTATAGTCTTACAATCTCCAACTCAAAAAGTAGTTCATAAATTGTATATTGTTAAATAGTAAGATATAAATTTCAACAATCATATAAATAGTAAATAACTGCTGTACTGATACTCAGCAATATTTGAAACTCTGTGGGGACTTTTCCATGAATAGTTACCTACAGAGTTTCATTTCTTTTGAAGTTACACTCATAATAACACATCAACAATTATTGTCATATTCTATTCAAAATAATCAATGATTAAATCCCGAATTCTCGTTACGTGCCCGAAACGAATGACAGTTTTCCTCAAACAAGAAATTATCTCACTTGGATTTCCAATTATCGGTGAGGCATTCGCCGGAATAACCACCGAAGGCACTCTTGCTGATACCATGAAGTTAAATCTTCATCTGCGAACTGCACATCGTGTTTTGTTTTCACTTAGAGATTTTCGCGCGGTCACTCCCGCTGATTTATATTATCATGCCTCGCGTATAGCATGGGAAACTATAGTTCCCGAAAACGGTTACGTTAGTATAGTCTCAGCAGTTGAAACGCCAAGTATTAATAATACACAGTTTGCGAATGTGAAGCTTAAAGATGCAATTGTAGATAGAATTCGCACGAAAACAGGAAATCGTCCTAATTCAGGTTCGGACACCGATAAAACAGTTGTATTTCTCTATTGGAAAGGGAATGATTGCTGTGTGTATATTGATACTTCGGGTGAATCTCTTTCGAAACGTGGCTACCGCAAACTTCCTCATGCAGCACCTATGCGTGAAACATTAGCTGCAGCAGTGATTATGGCTACTCGTTGGGATAAACAGTCAAACTTTGTGAATCCAATGTGTGGAAGTGGAACGCTTGCTATCGAAGCCGCACTTATAGCTACGAATCGTGCACCAGGACTTCTTCGCGAGAACTTCGGATTCATGCACGTTAAAGAGTATGATGAAAGTATTTGGCAATCATTGGTGAAAGCCGCACAATCTGCTGTCATTCATTTCAAATCTGAAATTATAGCCACAGACCACGATGCAAAAGCAATCTTTTCGGTTATGGAAAATGCACGATTAGCAGGTGTGAGTGATATAATTAAATCAGAACTTACAGACTTTCGGGAAACATATATTCCACAAGGTGGGGGAGTAGTTGTGCTGAATCCCGAATACGGCGACCGTCTCGGTAATGAAGAAGAACTCGAAGAAGTCTATAAAGAAATAGGTGATTTCTTTAAGCAGAAATGTAGTGGATATATAGGATATATCTTTACAGGAAATTTGGACTTAGCTAAAAAAGTCGGTTTGCGCGCTAAACGTAAGTTTGAATTCTTTAATGCTGACATTGACTGCCGCCTTCTCGAATACGAACTCTACGCCGGAACGAAAAAGTATGATAATCCGAAGGAATAATTTAAACTTTTCTTTTCCGGTTCGGTCGGTTGTTTCCAACCAACCTTCTTCATAACTTAATCGTTGGTAAATAAATGAAGAGAGATGTAATAACTGTCCGGACTTTGAAATAGAAAAAGTAAATACATAGTAATCCAACAAATAGGCGAAAAAAATGGGCTTTGAAACGGGTTTTTATTATTTCAGAAGTAGTGTAGATACCTTCAATACCCTTCTGATGAGTAAAATTTGGTTTCCGATGAGTAAGTTTTCGTTTCCCATGTTGAAATTTCAACCATAAACGAGTTTTTTACCTTTTTGATGACTTTAGGTTCTTTTGGAAATCAAAAAAGCTGTTTGTTGAAGTTATCGCGGATTTCAACTAAGAAATATTTACATTATTTTCAATTAGATTCATTCAATAAAAAAATCCTCTCGAATAAGCAGACATTGGTTTTGCAGTTACAGAAGGTGTGTAGTAGTGATCGTCGGCTTCTGTGTGGTCTTTGGATGTGGGAGGAATGGGGAAAGCCGATTATTAAATCGGCTTGTTGGGGAACTACTAACGTTTTCGGGCTTGGCAGAGGTTGCGATTTTCACTACAAATGTTGATGCGGAGAACCAAACTTTGATTAACCACAAATGTGTCTGCGGAGCACTGAACCGCCACTTTTACCAAACCCGTGTTATGTGCCGCTTTTCTTGTCATTTGTAATAGTAATACCAATTGCTTTCGTAGTTATTTTCAAAATTTTCTTTGCTGTCGATATATTCCTGAATGTCGGCTCTTTTGAAATAATTAAACTCGTCAAATGGTTTTACAAAGTCGTAATATTTGTCTGCCCACATTGATTTTATTTCTGGTTTGTCATATCCTTTAACTTTCTCGTCTGTGAACATAAAAAATGTTGGGATAGTAAAACCTATGGATATTGTCCAAATGTCTTTGTAATCAAACGACTTAATAAATTCTTCTGTCTGCTTTTGAGTTATTTTATATGTCGCTTCAAGCTTTGCAACTGGCTCAAATGCACCATAAATTACAAAAACATTATCCGTTAAATAAATGCCGTTTTTATTAAGTCCGAATATGTTTGAAATGGAACTGTTACTTCTTGAAAGTACCTGTTGCTTAATTATCTCAGCAAATTTTTCTCCTATTTCTTTTTGTTTCGATTTATCAAAATATGAAATGTCGTGAGTTAAGAATTTATTTTTCTCTTTCTCATATTCAAAGCAAATTTGAATTCTTGGTGTTTTGTTGTCTAACGTGTCGTAAATAATATTAATAGTTTTGACGTCATACGCTTTGTCTATCCACTGTGCAAGAGGAACAAACTCGGGCTTCAACTTTTTCTGTCCCAAGGATTATTCTCTTAGTCTGTGTATACTCTTTGTCAGATGGCATTATCATTTTGCTGTGGTCGTCTTAAAGTGGCACATAACGTTTTCGGGCTTTGCGTTCGGGCGGGTTTCGTAGCACAAAGTTTCAATTTATTACTAAAGTTCATTAGAAGCACAA